>NZ_JAATJG010000003.1 GCF_011927765.1 Wenyingzhuangia aestuarii | reverse complement strand
GTTTAGGCCTTAATTCATCAATAGCTAAGGCCTTTTCTCTTTGGACACTCTGGCTTGAACTAAAGCTTGCAACTTTTTTAAGTAATCAAGTTCTGCTTTTAATGATTTGTTCGCCTGTACTAATTCCTCTTCTCTTGTCAGAGAAGGGTTAAGTTTCTTTTTTAATGACTTATTCTTCATAACACGTGCTTTTCCTTTGGGTTTGTTTTGCAAACCTACAAAACCATTAGACTTATAACACCTTTGCCAATTAACAATAGAAGCACTACTTCCTATATCAAAATCTATACAAGCTTGTTCTAGTGATATAGAATATTTAGTGATAACATTCAGAACTTTTAACTTAAACAAGGAGGAATATATTTTGGTCTTTTTAGGAATCAATCCCTTAATACCTTTCTGCTCATAAAGATTTTTCCAACGACCTAATAAACGTATTGAAACTCCTTTCTCTTTTGAAACACGACTAACTGAACGATGCTTTAAAAATATTAAAGTCATACATTCTTTTTTAAACTCAATACTAAACTTTACCTTTCTATACATAAAATGCCCCCAAATTGTGTCTAACTTTTTGGGGGCACTGTATTCAGTAAGGCTTTTTTTGATGTACTTATGAGTTTTACAATAGGCTAGTATTTACAAACTTATACTAACAATTTAAGAACTCACTAGTACGTTTTTTTTAGTATTCTCCTTTAAGTTTAGAAAACTAAAAATCAAATTATATAATCATGAAAAAACTACTATTACTATTATTTGTATCAGTAACATGCTTTAGTCAAAATCAAAAAGCAGATTCTTTTTATTTTGATCCTACTGTAGGACCAGGATTTGCAAAAATTAAAGCTAATAATGTAAACTATTCCACAGGAGAAGTAATCAATTCTAAAATCCAAGAAAAAATAGATGCATTTACCACTAATGGAGGAGTTATAAAGATTAAATCGGGGACTTATAAAATTGCCAGTGGTATTGTTTTAAAAAGTAATGTACATATTAAAGTAGAAGCGGGAGTTATTTTTGAATTAGATGGTGATGGTACTATCTTTTCTGCACAAAGCGGTTCAGAAACTCCTTTAACTAATTTTAGCTTGGTAGGTTTAGGAACAGACAATACAGCTACAGGAGGAACAGATGATAGATTTGTTATAAAATTTAAATATGAAAATGTAAGTTCAGATACTAAAAAAAGTGCCGTAATTAGAATAGGAAATGCTGCTAATTTTAAACTGTCAAATTTTAAAATTATAGACCAATATACACAACCGTCATCAATTGCTTTGTCGGCAGAATTTAGTACAAAAACAATGTATCCTAATGCTAAAGATCCTAATGATCCTACCAAAAGCATAGCAGGAAAATCTAAATTAATCAATAAGGTTTACGGAGTGCCTAACAAAGGAATTATAGAAAACATTACTAATGAGAATGGAGCCTATGGTTATGGTTTGGTACAAATGCAAGCAGGAGAAAATATAGTGTATAGAAATTTAAGCGGTTCTGGTGGGGTTATTTTAAGATTAGAATCAGGATTAAATTTAACTCAGTTATTTAGACCTTTAAATAGTCTACCAACTTATATAAAAGATAATAGCAGTGCATCGGGATATAAAGTTAGACCCTCTTCTGGATCAGGTTCAAATATTACAGAAGGATTGCCTTTAACAATAGACAATCAACCAAAAATTAATAAGGTATTTGCTACAAATATTAGTTGTAAAAATGGTCATGCTGCTTTTACAATGTCTCCGCATACCATTAATCAAGGGTTTGTAAGCCTTATTAATATCACTTCTAAAAGTTGTGAGTTTACAGGAGAAATAAGCGATGGTTTTATAAATAATTTTTCTAGAGAAGTTTCTGCCGGATTAGATATAGATTCTTTTCAAATTTTACCAGGTTCTTATGCATCAAATTCTGTAGTAAGAAATGTAAAAGGAACATTTGGACAAAATGCTCAATTAAAATCTAAAAACTTTGATTTAATTCCTTGTTCTTTAAGAATAGATAAAGGAGAAATTGCAGGAGATCCTAATTTTGGAGTAGCTGTTAATAAAGGTTTAGATTTTGAAAGTTATAGAGGTCCTTCTTTAGCAACTATAGATTATGGATCTGTACACGGAAATGTTATTAATGGAGTAGATTATTCTTACAGTATTAATTTTGATGAATCTACTGTAACAGCTAATGGATTTGGAGGAACAGTTCCTGCAAATGGAGTTATTAGTGGTCCGGAAAACGATTTTGAAACTTGTAATAGTATTGGGAAATTTTCTCAAACCCCATTTATTCCTAATAAAGATAAAAACACGCCAAACCCATTAAATCCAGATGAAGGAGGAACACCACTTACTCTTTCTAAAATAACTTCTGATGATTATATAATTTCTCCAAATCCAACCAACTCTTTTGTACAGATTGATTTAAAAAACGAGGATTTAAAAATAGTTAACATCAATATTTATAATAATCTAGGAAGCTTAGTTAAGAACATAAAAGTAGATAAAACGCTAAAATTAGATTTATCCGGTTTGTTACCAGGTGTTTATTATTTAAATATAAATGATGGAGAAAGCACTACTCATAAAAAATTAATTAAGATATAAAAAACATCTATTTTGTACTTGCTAAAGCAAGTCATTTGAACTTTTAAATGGCTTGCTTTTTTATAAAACAGGACTCATAGAAATATGTAAAACCCTAAAGAACATCATTTTTTTTTTAAAAATTTAAATGCACATCTAATTGATGACGAAATACATAGAGCATAGTTGGTTTAATTATTTTTATCATCAAATTAAAGAAGTAGAACATTATGAAGAAACTAATTATATTATTAATATCTATAAGTTGTTTTAGTCAAACACAACAAAAGGATTCCTTTTATTTTAATCCTAGTGAGGGGGCAAATTTTATTGAGATACTTGAGAGTGAAGTAAATTACTCTAAAGGAGAAGCTATTAATAAGGTTATCCAAAAAAAATAAATGAATTTACCAAAAAAGGAGGAGTCATAAAAATTAAATCGGGGACTTATAAAGTAACTGGCGGACTTGTTTTTAAAAGTAATATTCATATTAAAGTAGAGCCTAGAGTTGTTTTTGAGTTAGATGGAACCGGAACTATATTTTCTGCTCAAAGTGGCTCAGAACAACCGTTAACTAATTTTAGTTTTCAAGGTTTGGGAACAGATAATAGAAAAACAGGAGGAAAAGATGATAGATTCATCATTAAATTTAAGTACGGAAATAAAAGCCCTAAAACCAAGAAAAGTGCAGTTATTAGAATTGGGAATGCTACCAATTTTAAACTGTCAAACTTTATCATTATAGATCAATATACACAACCATCCTCTATTGCTTTATCTCCAGAGTTTAGTACAATAACTGTATTTCCTGTAGAAAAAGGAGCTGGAAAATCTGCCAATAAAAATGCTGCAAGATCAAAATTAATAAGCAAGGTATATGGAGCTCCTAATAAAGGAATTATAGAAAATATAGAGAATTTAAATGGAGCTTTTGGTTATGGTTTGGTACAAATGCAGGCAGGAAAAAATATTGTTTACAGAAATTTAAGTGGAACAGGAGGTATTATTGTAAGACTAGAATCAGGATTAAATATTAATCAATTGTTTAGACCTGTGGGTTCTGCCCCTGTATATACAAGAGATGGTATAGGTTTACCTTTAACGATTGATAAACAACCAAAAATTGATTTAGTTTATTTGGATCACATTTCTTGTAAAGATGGACATTCTGCTTTTTCTATGTCTCCTCACACTATACATCAAGGAAGAGTTTTTATTAAAAATATTCATGTAGAAAGTTGTCAAGATGCAGGTTATGGGTTTATAAACAATTTTAGTAGAGAAGAAGCTGCTGGTTTAGATATTGCTGCTTTTGGAATTACACCAGGTTCTTTTTCAGGTGTATCTACAGTAGAAAATGTAACTGCAATTTTTGGACAAAATGCACAAATTAAATCAAAAAACTTTCGTTATTTACCCTGTGAATTAAGAATTGATAAAGGAGCAGATCCTACAAATCCAGAAAAAGGTTTGGCTGTAGAAATAGGATTAGATTTTGAAAGTTATAGAGGTCCTTCATTACACTCAATAAAAAATGGGAGTACTACAGGTATTGCTATTAGTAATGTAAAAGCTTTTGGTTTTCCTAGTTCAATTCCATCAGATGGTGTAGTAAAAGTAAATGGTAAAAACAATTTTGATAATTGTAAAAGTATTGGAATATTTTCAAAAAAGATCAAATCAAGCGGAGGTCGTAAAAAAAAAGTAAAGCCAAATACATAAGCAAGTCATATTAAAAAAGCATTTGAAATTTTTCAAATGCTTTTTTTGTACTTTTATTTTCCCAAAAAAGTAAATAAAATGAAATACACAAAAATCCCAAATACAGACATAAAAGTTTCTAAAATTTGTTTAGGAAGTATGACTTGGGGAGAACAAAATACCGAAGCCGAAGGTCACGAGCAATTAGAATATGCTTTTGAACAAGGAGTTAATTTTATTGATACTGCCGAATTATATTCTATTCCTGGTAGAAAAGAAACACAAGGAAGTTCAGAAAGAATTATAGGAACTTGGTTAAAAAACAAAAAAAGAGAAGATTTAGTTATTGCAAGTAAAATAGCAGGACCTAACCCAGGTCTTTCTTACATAAGAGAGCCACAGCAATACACAAAAGAATTGGTGTTAGAAACGGTTGAAAAAAACTTAAAACGCTTGCAAACGGATTATATAGACGTGTATCAATTACACTGGCCAGATAGAAATGTAAATTTTTTCGGAAAACTAAATTACAAGCATAATCCAACAGAACAATGGGATGATAAAATAGCAGAATTAGTAGAAACAATGGATTCTTTGGTAAAACAAGGAAAAATTCGTCACTACGGATTGTCTAACGAAACTCCTTGGGGAACCATAAGGCATTTAAATGAGTCGGATAAAAACAATTTAACGCGTTGTAAAACCATACAAAATCCATATTCTTTGCTAAACAGAAGTTACGAAGTGGGAATGGCTGAGGTAAGTATGAGAGAAAATGTTGGGTTATTGGCCTATTCTCCATTAGGATTTGGAGTTTTATCTGGTAAATATTTTAACAATCAAATTCCAAAAAAATCTAGAATAGATTTGTTTCCAAATTACAATAGATATAGCAATAAAGAAGCTATGTTTTTAGCCGAAAAATATAATGAGTTAGCTCAAAAACACAATTTAAGCTTGGTAGAACTTTCTTTAGCTTTTATAGCACAGCAACCTTTTATAACATCTACAATTATTGGAGCCACCAAAATGGAGCAATTAAAACAAAACATTGCAACCATCAACGTAGAGTTGTCAGAAGAGTTGTTAACAGAAATTGATGAAATCCATAAGTTACAGCCCAATCCGGCACCTTAAAAAAAACAACTAAAAGCATCTCGTTAGAGATGCTTTTAGTTGTTTAAAGGGAATAAAGTTTAATTATTGGTTAATAAAAAACAAGATAATACATTGTTAATAGTAGATTTTTGATGTTCTGGTGTTTAATTAAAATACTAATTGCAATGAACAAAAACAGGCTACTATTTATTTTATGCTTACTTACCAATCTTTCAATCTTATTTGCCCAAATTAAAGCTCCGGAAGGAAAATCTTGGGAATTGATAGATGGATTATCTGATGAGTTTGATGGAAAATCTTTAAATAAGAAAAAATGGATTGCAGATCCTGAAGGGCATCCAGATTTTGGTTGGATAGGTAGACCTCCAGCGCTTTTTAAAGAAAGTTCTATCAATGTTAAAAATGGTCAAATGACTATTGAGGTAGGAGCGTTAAAAAAAACGTATGTAAGTCATAAATATAAAAAACCATCTACTTACAATTATTACGGTGGTATTATTAGAGCCTCTAAAGCGATAAGCTACGGTCATTATTTTGAAAGTAAATTTAAAATGAGTAAAACCGAAATGGGAGGTGGTTTTTGGTTAATGTCTAGAGGTATTTGTGGAAAAAAACACGAAATAGATATTACAGAATCTATAGGTTCTGTTTCTCCATTGGCTCAAGAATGGGGTAAAAAGTGGGATAAAATTATGCACTCTAATACCATTTTTAGAGAAACAAAATGTAACAAAGCAGAAAGAGATCAAGGAATGATTTTGCCAGAGGTAAAAAACTCTGAGAAATTTTATACTTACGGATGTTGGTGGAAAAGTCCAACAGAATTACTTTTCTATTTAGACGGTAAGCATGTATATACCTTAAATCCTCCTGCAGAATTTGACCAACAGATGTTTATTCATTTTTCTATTGAAGCTTACGACTGGAATCCAATTCCTAAAGATGGAGGTAAGGTTGCTAGCGCTAATAAAAAAGATAGAACAGCCTACATAGACTATATACGTACCTATAAATTAGTAGATGTAAAAAAATAATAACTGTTAAGCTTTTAACAAGAGAAAACTATTTAATTCCCTTTACTTATGAAAAAACACATAGCATTCTTAATTCTAATTTGTTCATTTAGTGTAACTATTGCTCAAGGACGAAAAGTGAATTTATTAGAACACTGGAAATTCTCTCAATATGATGATGGAGCTTCTTTTCAAGAAGAGTTTGATACTACAGACTGGAGAGATGTAACCGTACCTCATGATTGGGCTGCAGAAGGAGATTTTGATTTTTCTAATGATGTACAATTAACAATGGTGGTACAAGATGGAGAAAGAAAACCAAGACTTCGTATGGGTAGATCTGGGGCACTTCCTTATACAGGGGTAGGTTGGTATAGAACACATTTTACAATTAATGATACATCTAAAGTTTACGAATTGTTATTTGATGGGGCAATGAGCCACGCAAAAGTATATGTAAACGGAAACTACGTTGGGCAAAGACCTAACGGATACATTTCTTTTCATTTTAATATTAGTAAGCACTTAAAAAAAGGAACCAATGTAATTGCTGTTCGTTTAGAAAACTTTAACAGTCAGTCTCGTTGGTATCCTGGAGCAGGATTGTATAGAAAAGTATCTTTAATTCAAAAAGAACAAAATCATATTCCTGTTTGGGGAACCTTTGTAACTACTCCAGTAGTAACAAAAAAATCAGCAAAAATAAATGCCGAAATTCAAATTGTAGGAAAAGGAGTTGTAACGGTAAAAAATGAAATTATCAATGCTAAAGGAGTTTCTATTTTATCTTCAGATAAAGAAGTTAATGCTTCTAAAACTAAAGTAGCAACCGTCTCATTTCAGGTAAAAAGACCAAAACTTTGGAGTGTTGAAAATCCAAATATGTATCAATTAAAAACTACATTGCTTTCTAATGGACAAGTGGTAGATGAAACCATAACACCTTTTGGAATTAGAAAACTAGAATTTGCAGTAGATGGATTTTATTTAAACGATAAAAAAGTTCGTTTTAATGGAGTAAATATGCATCATGATTTAGGGCCTACAGGGGGAGCTTTTTATCCAAACTTATTCGAAAGACAGTTGCTAAAATTAAAAGAAATGGGAGTAAACGCAATTCGTTTTTCTCATAACCCACCTGCTCCAGAAGCGTTAGATTTATGTGATAAACATGGTTTTTTAGCTATTGATGAAGCTTTTGATGAGTGGCAAATAGGAAAAGTAAAAAATGGATATTCAAAGCATTTTGACAAGTGGGCTAAAATAGATTTAGAAGAAATGATTTACCGTGATCGCAATCACCCTAGTGTAATTATGTGGAGTATTGGTAATGAAATTATGGAACAATATAAACACGATCCAAATAATATTACAGACTATTTAAACAACATTGTAAAAGCTATAGATACTACACGTGCTACTACTTGTGGATTTAACAATTCTATTGCTGCTTTAGAAAGCGGTATGGCTTTAAAAGTAGATGTTGCAGGTTTTAATTACAAGCCAGGATCTTATCATTTATTTCGTGAAAAATATCTTAATTTAAAGTTCTTTGCAAGCGAAACAGGAGGGGCTGTAAGTTTAAGAAATACCTATAAATTTCCTGTAGTTTTTGATACTTTAAGAAGAGCTAATGGGGTGTCTGCAAATACAAAAGTATATAAAGATGGATATCCAGGAAATTACGAAACAACAAATGTTCCATGGGGATATCCTGCGTATAAAGAGTTTGCTTCTCAAGATTACAACCCAACGGTTTATGGAGAATTTGTTTGGACCGGATATGATTATTTAGGAGAACCATCACCATATCACGATGCCAAATCTCGTAGTTCTTATTTTGCTCCTATAGATTTTGTAGGTTTAGAAAAAGATAAGTTTTACATGTATAAAGAACGTTGGAATGCAAAAGAAAAAGTTTTACATGCTTTTCCACATTGGTCAGATCCGGCAAAAGAAGGAACTCAGTTTCCGGTAGTTTGTTATACCAACTATGCCAAAGCAGAACTATTTGTAAACGGTGTGAGTAAAGGTGTTAAAACAAAAGAAAAATTAGATGCTTCTAAGTTTTTAAATAAAGATTTTAAAATTCACGGATCTGGAGGGGCTTCTTTTGACTTAATGAAAGCTTACGCTATTATATGGGAAGATATTACTTATGTTCCTGGAGAAATAAAAATAGTTGCTTATAATAAAAGAGGTAAAAAACAAGAAGAACTTATTTATAAAACGGCAAAAAAAGCTACAAAAATTAAAATTGAACCTGAAGTTATCAACATCAAAAAAGGAGAAGTAGCAGTATATGTAATTTCTGTGGTTGATAGTGATGGAAATTGGCAACCAAATTATGATAAGTTATTAAATATTGAGGTTTCTGGAGCAGGTAAATTCTTAGCTTCTGGGAACGGAGATCCAACAAATTTACAGAAGTTAACAACTCCTAAAAGAGATTTTTATAAAGGAAAAGCAGTTGTTTTTGTAAAGGCTATAAAGGATGGAGTTATTAATATAAAAGTAAATACAAAAGACTTTACTGCAGAGGATAAAACAATTGTTATAAAAGAATAAAAAAGTTCTTTAAATAATTCTAATCATAAAAAAAGGAGCTGATTTTAAATCAGCTCCTTTTTTAGTTTATTAATAACCAAGTTTTAATCGTACTCTTTGTAGCGTTTCGTTGGCTATTTTGGTAGCTTTTTCTGCTCCAATAGCTAAAGCTTTGTCAATTTCTTGTGTGTTTTCTATGTAGTAGTTATACTTTGCTCTTTGCTCTTTAAACTGTTCTATTAACAATTCGTAAAAAGCTTGTTTGGCATGTCCGTAACCATAATTACCTCCTTCGTAATTTGCTCTCATTTCTGCAATTTGTTCCTTAGAAGCTAGTATTTTATACAAAGCAAATAAGTTACAGGTATCTGGGTTTTTAGGCTCTTCTAAAGGAGTACTGTCAGTTTCAATTTTCATGACTTGCTTGCGCAATTTTTTGTCATCTTGAAAAATATCAATAATGTTTCCTTGAGATTTACTCATTTTTCCACCGTTGGTACCAGGAATGTATTTGGTTCCTTCTTGAATTTTAGCATCAGGTAACACAAAAGTTTCTCCCATTTGATGGTTAAATCTACTAGCAACATCACGAGTAATTTCTAAATGTTGTAGTTGATCTTTTCCTACGGGTACTACTTCTGCATCATACAATAAAATATCAGCAGCCATTAGCATAGGATAATCAAACAAACCAGCGTTTACATCTTCTAGTCTATCAGCTTTATCTTTAAAAGAGTGTGCTAATGTTAATCTTTGATACGGAAAAAAACAGTTTAAATACCAAGTAAGTTCTGTAGTTTGTGGAATTGCACTTTGTCTGTAAAAAATAGTTTTATTAATGTCTAATCCAAAAGCCAACCAAGCAGCAGCAGTGCTATAGGTGTTTTGTTTTAAGGTGTTTCCGTCTTTTATTTGGGTTAATGAATGCAAATCTGCAATAAATAAAAAAGATTCATTTGCAGGGTTGTTTGCCATTTCAATAGCAGGGATAATTGCTCCTAATAAGTTTCCTAAATGTGGAGTTCCTGTGCTTTGTACACCCGTTAAAATTCTTGCCATATTCTCTAAAAAATAATGTTTGCTACAAAAGTACACTTTCATTAAAAATAAGCGAGGAAACCCTGTTATTTATTTAGTAAAAACACAATTTAACAATTGTTAATTAATGGCTTTTTTCGTAAATTAATAAGAAAAGAAACCCTTATGGACTTTAAAGTGAAATATTACGAAGCCGTTGAGGAAAAATGGAATGTGTGGTCTCACGCAATTGGTTTTTTCTTAAGTCTTTTTGTGTTTCCTTTTTTAATGTACAAGGCAGTTGTTTCTAGGGATACCAATACTATTATTAGTTATGCTATTTATGGAGTAAGTATGATATTATTATATGCAGCATCTACTTTATACCATAGTGCTATTAACAGAAAGGTAAGGTATTATTTAAATATTTTAGATCACTCTGCAATTTACGTGTTAATTGCAGGTTCTTATGCTCCTATTTCTTTGATAGTGTTAGATGGAAAATTAGGTTGGTTGGTGTTTGGAATTTCTTGGACAGTAGCAATTTTAGGTATTGTGTATAAAATATATTTTATAGGTAGATATAAAATAATATCTGTGTTTTCCTATTTAATTATGGGGTGGCTAATTATTTTTTTTCTAAAACCCTTAATGCAAAACTTACCACTTTGGGGACAACGTTGGTTGCTATTGGGTGGAATATTTTATTCTGTAGGAGCCTATTTTTTTGCTGCCAATAAAATAAAATACAACCACGCTATTTTCCATATTTTGGTGTTGTTAGGTAGTTTATGCCACTTTATTTCTATTTACTACCACACCATAAAATAATTACCAATTTGCAAAAGGTTTTTTACTTAGTTGAGAGTTGTAATATTTTACCTGCCCAGTAACTTCATCACCTAACCAATTTGGTTTGTTAAAAGCTTCTTGTTCATCACTCAGTTCAATTTCTGCAACAATTAAGCCTTTGTTGTCTCCATCAAAAACATCCACTTCGTAAGTGTGTTCATTGTTTTTTACTAAATATCTTGTTTTGCTAATAACTCCAGGTTCACAAATGGCTAACAATTGTGTGGCTTCTGAAACAGAAATTTCTTTTTCCCACTCAAATCTTGTAGTTCCTGCTTGGTTAGATTCTCCTTTAATGGTTAAATATCCTTGATTGTTTTTAATTCGTACTCTAACAGCTCTTTCTTTGTGAGAGTTTAGATAACCTTGTTCAATTCTATTGTTTTGGAAACTTTCTTTTATAAAATCAAGATTGTTTACTAAAAATTTACGTTCTATTTCTTTGTAATTCATAAGGTTTAATCAATATTAATTTGTTTATTATGTTTTACATTTGTTACAATTCAAATTATAAATAGTAATATGAAATATTTTTTAGGTTTCTTACTTATACTAAGTCATTCTTTGTTTGCTCAAAAGGACTTTTCCAATCAATGGCAAGATCTATATTCTTACAACGATGTAAAAGATTTTACAATAGTAGGAAATAAATTATATGCAATTTCTGAAAATGCCATGTTTATTTATGATTTAGATACGCAGGATATAAACAAGTTTTCATCTGTAAATGGATTGTCTGGAAATACAACAAGTAGTGTTTCTTATGATCATATTTCTGACAATGTTATTATTGGTTACGAAAACGGATTGGTAGAAATTATTTCTAATACTGATGATATAACACCACTAACAGGTGTTAAAGACAATTTAATATTGGTAGACAAAGAGGTTAAAGGTTTTTATAGAAATGGAAATTTTGCTTTTATATATGGAGATTTTGGAATTGTAGAAGTAAATATTGATGCTTTAGAATTTGGAGACTCTTACAGATTATCTAATGATGGAATTCCATCTAAGGTAAATAAAGTAATTGTAGATAATCAAATATTGTATGCAGCTACAGAAGGTGGATTATATTCTTTTGATCTTTCAGAAAACAATTCATCTAGTCCTATTAATTTTAATAATTGGAATCAGGTAATTAGTGGAAATGTTCAAGAGTTAATGATGGTGGCTAATGAGGTTGTATTTTCTTTAGGAAATAAAATTTATTCAACTAATAATACATCAACTGCTATTATTAGTGAGTCTAATAGTATTCAAAGTTTAAGTATTTATAATAATACTATAGTAGTTACTACAGCTAGTTTGGTAAACATATATGATAACATAAATTATCAAAAAATTGATGACGTAAATTTAAGTGCATCAACAAGTCACTCATTCACAACAGAAAAAGCAATTGTAAACAATAATTACATCTATTTTGAATCTAACGCTTATGGAGTTCTATTTACAGCTTTAACAGATAAAAACACGTATCAGGAAATACATCCAGAAGGTCCAACAAGAAATGATGCTTTTACTATTACAGTAAAAAACAATCAAAAATGGATCGTCTATGGTGGTTTTGCTACAGATGGTTACAATGGTTTAGGAAAAAGAATAGGTGTAGATTATTTTAAAGAATCTACATGGAATTCTTTAGCCTACAATCAGATAGGTTCTAGTCAAGATTGTACTAAAATAATTTTAGATCCTTTTGATGATTCTATAGCTTTAGGAGGTAGCTATTCTAAAGGGGTTTTAGAATTTAATAACTATGAGTATAAAACTAGATGGAATCAAGTAAATACCTCAGGATTGTTACCAGGACATAATGAAACTAATAATACAAGTGTAGATTGGGTTTCAGATTTAATTGTAGATAATAATAACATGGTTTGGGTGGGAAATTCAAGAGCCAAGAATAACAAAATATTTACAATGTATGATGGAACAAAGTCAGGAGTAGATAGATGGATTCAAAATGTACAATTTCCAGAACTAGCTTATAATGGAGGAGTAATAAAAGGTCTTAATAAAATGTTTGTAGATGCTAATAACAACATTTTTGCAGGAACTACTTTTAATGGAGTGTTAGTGTTTAATGCAGATCCTGTTGAGAAAGAAAAGGATAGAAAATTTGGAGTTATCAATGCTTTAAGGGGTAAAGGAGAGTTGCCTTCAGGTGAAGTTTTATCGGTAGTGTCTGATGAAAATAATAAAATTTGGATTGGAACAGATTTAGGTTTAGTTGTTTTTGATGATTATCAAAATTTATTTAATGAAACAAAGAGAGCTGCAAATAAAGTGATTATAGAAGAAAATGGAATTGCTAGAGAGTTTTTAGGTGAAACACAAGTAAACGAAATTTTAATTGATCAAGCAAATAACAAATGGTTTGCTACCAGTGGTGCAGGTGTTATCTATACTTCATCAGATGCACAAACTACGTTTAACATTTTTAACTCATCAAATTCTCCACTACCGTCGGATAATGTTATTGATTTAGAGTTAGATAAAGATACTGGCTTAATATATATGGTAACCGATAAAGGAGTTGTTGTATATGATAATAAATCAGAGCCTTTTGGAACTAGTATAACCTCTATAGTGGCTTACCCTAATCCAGCTATCAGAAATAGAATAGGACACGAAGAAATTACAATTGTTGCAAAAGATGGTAACGGAATACCTGATGGAACAAATGTGAAAATTTTAGATGTTTCAGGTAGATTGGTTTTTGAAACAAACGTGTCAGATAATGGGCAATCTCAAGGTGGTAAAGTAGTTTGGAATAAAAAGAATTTAAGAGGAACTTCGGTAGCTTCTGGAATTTATATTGTTTTACTTTCTAACTCCGATGGTACTGAAAATACAACTACTAAAATTGCCATTGTAAATTAATGCAAGTAGCTACAAAAGCCATTGTAATAAGTGCGGTAAAGTATGGTGATACAAGCTTAATTGTAAAGTGCTATACAAGTGAAGAAGGTGTAAAAAACTATTTATTACAAGGAATTTTAAATAAGAAAAAAGGAAAATTAAACAAATCTCAATTTTTCCCTTTATCCATATTACAGATTAATGCTTCTCATAATAATAAAGGAAGTTTAAATAGAATTACCGAAGCCAAAATTTCACACCCTTTTCAAACACTACATGTAGATATGTTAAAGCAATCTATTGTGTTTTTTTTGTCAGAATTTTTATCCTCTGTTTTAAAAGAAGAAGAAGGAGAGAATGATGTGTTATTTGATTTTTTAGAGAACGCAATTGTTTGGTTAGATTATCACGATCAAGTAGCTAATTTTCATCTTAAATTTTTAATAGAGTTAACCAAGTGTTTAGGTTTTTATCCTGATGAAACCAATAAAGAGAAAGGTTACTTTTTTGATTTGTTAGAAGGAAAATACATTACAAATCAGGGAATGAATGTAATTCAAGGAGAACAGCTTCATCTTTTTAATATGGCATTAGGCATAAAATTTGATGTATTAGACAAGACGTTGTTTAATAAAAATCAGAGAGCTATTGTTTTAGACCTTTTGTTAAAATATTATCAACTTCACATGGTTTCGTTTCGTAGACCAAAATCTTTAGATATTTTATCAAAAGTGTTGGAATAATGTTGAGAGTTTTATTTTTTATTTTTTTTATTTCCGTTAGCTCATTTTCACAAAAAATTAGAGTGATAGATGAATATACCCAAGAAAAATTAGAAGGAGTTAAGGTACTTAATACCGAGACTAATAAGCTATGGATTACAAATGCAAATGGAGAGGTTAAAATATCATTAAAAAACAAAAATGCTATTTTGGTTTTTATGCATAATGATTATTTCCCATCAAAAATAACGCTTGCTGATATTGATGAGGAAGTACTTTTAAAATCAAAACACGAAGGTTTACAAAGTGTTGTTCTATCTATTTCTAGAGTTGCCGAAAAAAAGCAACGAATTCCAGAAAAAATAGAAATCATTACTAAAAAAGATATAGAAAATTTATCGCCACAAACCTCTGCAGATATGTTGGCTAATACTCCTGGGGTAAGAGTTCAAAAATCTCAGTTTGGAGGAGGATCTCCTGTTATTAGAGGAATGGAATCTAACAGAATTCTTTTGGTAGTAGATGGTGTTAGAATGAATAATGCTATTTATAGAAACGGACATTTACAAAACTCTATTAGCGTAAGCCCTTTGGCTATAGAAAGAGCTGAGGTTGTTTTTGGACCTACTTCTGTAGCATACGGATCCGATGCTTTAGGAGGTGTTGTTCATTATTACACCAAAAAATTAAATTATAGTGGTGTGTTTTCTAATAAGAACGATGTTTTTTATAGACATAGCACTGTAAATAATGAGCAAACTGTTGCTTTTTCTTCTTATTCATCTCATAAAAAATGGGCTTCATTTTCTAATGTTTCTTATAGTAGTTTTGGAGATTTAAAAATGGGTAAAAACAGAACACATGGTTATGATAATTGGGGTAAAGTTTATAAATATTCTAGAAATACAGCAACTAAATATTATCCAACAAGCTCTCCAAATAGCAATCCAAATATTCAAAAAAATACGGGATACAATCAACTAGACGTCTTACAAAAATTTAAATTTCCAATATCTAGTGCTGTAGATGTTGTGTTAAATGGTCAGTTTAGTAAATCTAGCAATATTCCAAACTTTGGAAAATTAAATGATGAAAAAGGAGCCGATTTAAAGTTTGCAGAATGGTACTATGGCCCTCAACAACGTTTGTTGGTTTCTGCTCAAACTAAATTTAAAGATTACAAATCTTTGTTGCAAAACGGAACCATTACTTTGGCATATCAAAATGTTTTAGAGTCTAGGATTAACAGGCAAATGAATTCTTTGGACAGAACTTTAAGGTTTGAAGAAGTAGATGTATATTCTTTAAATAGCGACTTTTACAAACTATTAACCAAAGACGGAAACAGAAAGTTGTTTTATGGAATGGAACTGGTTCACAACAACGTAAATTCAACAGCCAAAGGAGAAACTATTGATGTAATAAATAACAACATTATTGGTGTAAGTTCAACTTTTAATGCCGATACTCGTTATCCAGATGGAGGAAGTACTTATAGTAGTGCTGCTATTTACACATCTTACAGACAATTGTTAGATAAAAAAAATACGTTAAATTTAGGAGTTAGATTAACTAGTACGTTGTTAAAAGCAAATTGGAATAATAACGTGGCTATTGCCATTCCAGACAATGCCATTCAGTTACATAACACAGCGTTAACAGGTTCCATAGGTTACATTCACAGACCTAGAACTAACGACAAAATAAGTATTGTAGTATCTAAAGGATTTAGAGCTCCTAATGTAGATGATGTAGGTAAAATTAGATCAAAATCCGGAAAGCTAACCGTACCTAACACACAATTAAAACCAGAACATCTATATAGTATAGAAGCAGGATATAACAAATGCTTTTTTCAAAAAAGATTAAAGTTTAACATCAATACATACTATACTTTGTTAGATGATTATATTTCTAGATCTCCTTCATCGGAATTTGGTACAAGTATTAATTATGATGGAGATACTTTTGAAAATGATGCCATTTTAGCCAATACAAATCAAGGACAGGCTTATATTTATGGAGGAACTTTTGGAACGTCTGCAGAAATCATCAATTGTTTAAAATCAAATATAAGTGTTACTTATACCAAAGGAAAGTCTTACGATACAGATCAACCTTTGTCTTCAATACCACCATTGTTTGCCAATGTGTCTTTAGGTTTGTACAAGTCTAAGTTTGATGTAATGATAGATTATAAAATGTCTTTGGCTAAAGAATTAGATGATTATAATTTAGTAGAGGGAATAGATAATTTAGACGAAACTCCAAACGAAGAAGGAACTCCTGCTTGGCAAGTTTTAAACATCAATTCTAATTATAGAGTTAGTAACGATTTAAAAATACAAGTTCAATTGCAAAATATATTCGACATTCATTACAAAGAATTTGGCTCTTCAATTAGTGCTCCAGGAAGAAATTTAGTGGCAGCCGTAGCTTATTCTTTCTAAAAGAGGTTTTGTAGCATAGGTTTTGCTTATTTTTGCAGCGTATGAAATTCACGTTAGGTAGAGATAAAAAATTAAAAAGTAGAAAAGCAATAGGTCAATTGTTTATAGAAGGACAATCTGTAAAAGAATTTCCTATAAAAATGATTTTTTTACCTGTTCCCAAAGAGCAAGAACAAATCACCAAAGTTGCTTTTTCTGTACCTAAAAGAAACTTTAAACACGCTGTTGATAGAAATAGAATCAAAAGATTGTTAAGAGAAGCTTATAGATTGCATCAACACGAATTTTTTGAAGACCATTCTCAAGTCTACAATATTATGTTTATTTACATGCAACCTAAAATGCCAGACTACAATAAAGTAGAGTCTAAGTTAAAAAAACTGTTCTTAAAGTTTAAATCTTTACATCCTGCTTCAGATTCTTAAATAGAATTGTTACCTTCCATAGTGTATATGGATAGACAAGAAAAATTACAAGCACAAAAATCTAAAAGAGCTATTGAAACAATGTACATAACCATGTTGCATTTGTTTAATAGAGGACATTATAAACCTATGGGTTTGTCTGGGCAATCTTTAAGAAATGCCCTTTTAGAATTACAACCAGAAATTTATGGATCTATTGCAGATCCTAAAAAGTTTGAACTGCAAGGTTTGCTATATGTTTTAGATAGATTACCTAAAGGCATAGAAACCTGTCGTTTTATAAATCTTACCGCTACCGAGGGCTTAGATGAAGCTCACTTTCATAAAATAGTTCCACCCAAAAGAAGACGTAACTGTTACAGAATAGACAAAGAGCAAATGAATATTGAAATTACTCGTGGTCGTTCTGATATTTATGATGTGTTAACACATTTAACTTTTATGTATTTAGAATCTCACAAATTGTTAAACAGAATGTTTGTAGGGTATAAATCAGAAGTTTCTCACGAATGGGAAAAATTAGAAGCTTTGGTATTAACTGGTGAAGAAATTGTTAAGGAAGATAGAGAGGTGCTGTTTGTATATTTATCTAATTTACTAGGTAGAGGGTTTGAAGAGGTTAAAACAGTATATAATCAACTAGCAACCAACAGTTATCCAGACCGTTTGTTTCATATTATTTATTGGTTAGGAAATTTAGCAGCTAAAGAAAGAGTAAATAATCAATATAGATTAATTCGTTTTAGTGATGCTTTAATAGATCAGGTGGGAAAACACGTTTACGGAACCATTTGGGCAAAAAGCATTAAAAAAGTATTGTTTAACAAAGGAATGCTTAATAGACCTATACATATTATTAGTTCTAACATGCATTCTGTTTTAAATGTCTTGTATGCAAAACAAGCTTTAAATTATGAAAGCGAAGATAACTTTACGCTTTATAAAACACTAAGTAACGCAACGGCTACTAAAGAAAGAAAACAAGTTATAGAATACGCTATAAAAAGAGGTTTAACAGAGGTAGATGATACGTCTGGAGCCAATATAGATGTTCAAATAATTGATACTAGTTATCTTACCCAACAAAAAAAAGAAACAGCTCCAGTAATTGTGGTGATGGATTATGCTTTTGGAGAACAAGCATATGAAACTATGGATGAGTTGTTAAAACCTTATAATCATGAAACAGAAGAAGCTATAAAGTTAGATGTACACTCAATTTCTATTATGGGAAAGGCTGGAATTTTGTATGGAAATAAAGGAGATATCATGATTCCATCTGCTCATATTTCAGAAGGAACGGCAGATAATTATTTTTTTATCAATGAATTGGATGAAAATCAATTCAAAAAATTAAATTTGAGGACTTTTACAGGAAATATGATTACAGTGTTAGGTACATCCTTGCAAAACAAGTTTATCCTAAATTATTTTAAAAGTACTAGTTGGAATTCTGTAGGTTTAGAAATGGAAGGTGCACATTACCAAAAAGCCATTCAAATAGCTTCCAAAGTAAGAAATCACATTTCTAAAAATGTAAAAGTAAGATATGCTTATTATGCTTCTGATAATCCGTTACATTCAGGTAGTACATTAGCATCAGGAGGTTTAGGTATGAAAGGAGTTGTTCCAACATACGCAATTACCGAAGCCATTATTGAACAAATTTTTAATAGTTAACTAATTTCATGCTAAAACGAATATTTGATATTCTGTTTTCTTTTGTAGTACTAATCACTGTATTAAGTTGGTTGGCTCCATTAGTTGCCTTTTTAATTTTTATAACAACTGGAGAAAGACCGTTCTTTTTTCAAAAAAGAGTAGGGAAGAAAGGACGATTATTTCATATTTATAAGTTTAGAACCATGAAAGGTTTTCCTCCTGTAAATGATCCTTTACTGTCTGATGAAGAAACACATAGAATTACCAAACTAGGAAAAATACTACGCAAATATAGAATAGATGAATTTCCTCAATTTGTAAACGTATTAAAAGGAGATATGAGTATTGTTGGGCCAAGGCCAGAAAGACAAGAGTTTTTAGACAACATTATTAAAGAAATTCCAACATATGCAGATTTACAATGTTTAAAACCAGGGATAACATCCTTAGGTCAAATACGTTTTGGATATGCCGATACATTTGCTCAAATGAAAATTAGGGCTCGTTATGATTTAGTTTATTTAGATAACTTATCTTTGTGGACTGATATTAAAATAATATTACTAACCGTATTGGTAGTAATTAAAGGAAAAGGTAAATAAAAGATGAATATTCTTATTTTAGGTTCTGGAGGTAGAGAACACGCATTTGCAAAAAAATTAGCAGAAAGTAAAAAATTATCAAAGTTATTTATAGCACCAGGAAACGCTGGTACCGCTAGTATTGCAAATAACATTGCTATTGATCCTACAGATTTTATTGCTGTAAAAAAAGCAGTTTTAGAAAACAACATCAGTATGGTAGTTGTTGGACCAGAGGCTCCTTTGGTAGCAGGTGTTCACGATTTCTTTTTAGCAGATAATGATTTAAAAGATATTCCAGTAATTGGACCTAAAAAAGATGGAGCTGAATTAGAAGGGTCTAAAGAATTCTCTAAAAAATTTATGTTTAAACATGGAGTTCCTACAGCTAAATATGAAGCTTTTACAAAAGAAACCGTAGCAGAAGGACAAGCTTTTTTAGAAACTTTAAAGCCCCCATTTGTATTAAAAGCAGATGGATTGGCAGCAGGAAAAGGAGTTTTAATTATAGACAACTTACAAGAAGCTAAAGAAGAATTAGCAGATATGTTAACCAACGAAAAATTTGGTGCAGCTTCTTCTAAAGTAGTAATTGAAGAGTTTTTAGACGGAATAGAATTGTCTGTTTTTGTTTTAACAGATGGTAAAGATTATAAAGTATTACCTTCTGCCAAAGATTACAAAAGAATTGGAGAGGGAGATAAAGGTTTAAACACCGGAGGTATGGGAGCCATTTCTCCAGTACCTTTTGCTGATGAGGCTTTCTTAGCAAAAGTTGAAGAAAGAGTAGTAAAACCAACTGTAGAAGGTTTACAAAAAGATGGTATAGATTACCGTGGATTCATTTTTATTGGATTAATGAATATTGATGGAGAGCCATTTGTAATTGAATACAACGTACGTATGGGAGATCCTGAAACAGAAGCTGTATTGCCACGTATTACTTCTGATTTGTTAGATTTATTTGAAGGTGTTGCTACACAAACTATTGCTTCTAAATCTTACGAGGTAGATCCTAGAACTGCTACTACAGTAGTTGTAGTTGCAGGAGGGTATCCAGAAGCTTATGGTAAAGGAGATGTAATTACAGGTACAGAAAACGAACAAGAATCTATTGTTTATCATGCAGGTACCGCTTTAAAAGACGGAAAAATTGTATCAAACGGTGGTCGTGTATTAGCGGTTACTTCTTTTGGAGATGATATTCCTTCTGCTTTAGAAAAATCATACAGAACTATTGATAAAATTTCTTTTGATAAAATGAATTACAGAAAAGACATTGGGTTTGACTTGGTGTAATTTTTAAAACATATTTAAAAAAGGGATTGTATACTAAGTAAACAATCCCTTTTTTAATTTGAGAAGAATAAGATTTTTTATTGTTGTTCATAAATTAACTTTTTAGCACAGGATTCAATGGATCCTTTTCCTCTTTGAAAACATTTAGATAATAATTCAAGGTCATTTGTATGTTTTAAGGCTCTTTGTAGTATTTTCTTTTCTTTTTCAGTCCATTTTTCATAGGCTCTAAAATGTTTAATTCTTGATTGGATAATATATTCTGATAAATTTTCTGTCTTCTGAATTCCAATTTCATTTATTTTCTTTTTGAGTTCTTCAACTGAATTAGATGATAACGTATTAAATTTTTTCTGATTAAAAAAGGTGATAGTATCCCAAGGATTTGTCTTCTTTTTTATTTGTCCATAGGAAGTAAACCCATTTTCTATTAAATAGCGTTTAAAATAATTTTTTAAATCGTGTAAATGATAATAGCCAGCATACTTACCATATAATTCATCATTATTTAATACAGGAATGTGAAATTGTTTATGTTTTGTAAAGAAATACGACAATCTATTATATGTCGGATTGTAGTTAACACTTTTAAATAATAATATTGTTTTTTCAATTTCAGTTTTATCGATATTTATAAGCGGTACGGTTTTATTTTTTTCTAATTCAGAAATTGTTCTCTCTAAGGCTCTTATTACTTCTCTATGGTTTAAAATATGATCATCTTCTATTAATTCCCCTGTATGAGGGTTGCACCCTGAGGCTAATGCCTCTAATATCTCTAAGGTTCTATCAATTTTCATCATCATTTGTATTTAATTATTTTACTTTCCACCTAACATCATCAATTCGCTTACTACAATTTTAGTCGTGTAACGTTTTGTACCATTTTTGTCTTCCCATTCTTCGGTGGTTATTCTACCCTCAATTGCAATGTGACTTCCTTTGTCTAAATACTGATTGGCAATTTCTGCTGTTTTGTTCCAACACACCAAATTGTGCCATTGTGTATCTTCTTTGCGCTCACCTTCTTTACTGTAGAATGTTTCTTTGGTAGCTAAAGAAAAACTAGCAACTTTTTTGTCTTTTCCAAATTCTTTCATAATTGGTGCTGCTCCTAAATGTCCAATTAACTGTACTCTGTTTCTTAAATTACTCATAACGTATTTTTTTAATGATTTATAATTATTTGTTATTGTTCAACAGTGCAAATGTGAGAAGTCATTAAAGTTGTACTCGGTAGCTAAATATTTGTTTTCGTATGTAAACGGTTGTAGTCGTTTACAATCGGTTTTGTATATTTGACAAACAATCAATTTGTTATGGAAGAAAAAAAATGTTTAGAGTGCGGAGAAAAGGTTGTAGGACGATCTGACAAAAAGTTTTGCAACGACCATTGTAGAAATGCTTTTAACAACAAATTAGAAGTAGGAAACAAGAGTTTGGTTCGTAATATTAACAACGCACTTAAAAAGAATTACAAAATACTTTGTGAGTTAAATATCACAGGTAAAACTAAAGTGTCTAAAAAAGTGTTAGATGAAAAAGGTTTTTATTTTAATCTTTTTACTTCTATTTACACTACAAAAACAGGAAATCAATATTTTTATTGTTACGATGAAGGTTATTTATTGTTAGAAAAAGAACAAGTATTGTTGGTTAAAAAATAAAGTACTTAACTAAGCTTCATTGTTTTAACAGATTCTTTTCTACTAATTAGCATAGGAAATGAAACTCCGGCTGTAAGAGCTAATAATATAAATGCAGCCTTAATTCCGTTACTAATTGTTTGGTTTAAAGCTAAATCATAAGCTGTTTGATTAATGTTTCCAGTAAGCTGTATAAAACCAAGCATACTTTTGTAAGCAAAAGCACCGGGAATCATTGGAATTACGGCAGGTATAGAAAATACAAGAGGAGTAGCATGTTTGTTGTGCGCAATAGGAATACTTAATACGCCAATAAGTAAGGCTCCAAAAAAGGTGGCAATTACAATGTGAAAATCAAAATTCATTAAAATTAATTTGCACGAGCCTCCTAAAGAGCTAAGCAAAGCAATGGCTATTAGCGTTCTTTTAGGTACGTTAAATAAAACGGCAAACCCAAGGGCTGCTACGGCTAGCCATAAGGCCATTTCTAGTTGATGAATCATCTTAAAAATTATATATATACATACTTCCTAACATTCCTAGGGCAATAGAAAAAGCAATCAACATTGCATTAATTCCCCTTACTAAACCGTTGGTTACATTTCCATCAATTAAATCGGTAAAAGAGTTAATTAATGGTATTCCTGGAATTAAAAATAATACACAGGTAGCAAAAGCCAAATTGGGTTGTACACCAATATTTAAATAAACGGCTAACCCGGCAATTAAACAAGATGTAAAAGACACAATGGTTGTGCAGAGATAAAAGTTAAACTGTTTTTTTAACAAAAGATGTCTAAAATAAAAAGCAATACAGGTTGCTGTAAAGGCAATTGTCATGTCTACATAAGCACCTCCAAACAATCTGCAAAAAGCAGCATCAGCTAAGCCTACCATAAATAATGTAAGTAAAAAAGGATATCTTGTTGCTTTTTGCAAGCGCATAATTTCCTGATTTACTTGGTCTGTAGTCCATTGCTCTTCTACAACTTTCCAACTCATTTTACTAATACCCGATACCAATTTAAAGTTGGCACCGTGTGGAGCTGTTTTTTTAAATCGATTAAAAACTTTACCTGTTTTTTTGTTTTTTAAAAGTAGTAGAACTGTTTTATGAGTTACCAATATTTCGGTTTCATAGCCCAAGGTTTCGGCAATTCTTTCTATGGTCACTTTAATTCTGTTGGTACTGGCACCAGAACCCATTAAAAGAGATCCTATTTCTAACAAACAATCAGATACTACGGTATTTTGTTTTGGTTGTTTCATTTATTCAATTGTATTGCAAATATCACCAATTAATCGATCAAATAAAGGATAAAAACCAACTCTTCCTAGCTGAGTAACTCCAAAACGTACAACAACTAAATCTTTAGAAGGAATTACAAAAATTCGTTGTCCTTGGTAACCATCGGCATAAAAACAATCTGTAGGAACATTGGGCATATAGTTTCCATGGTTTAACCACCATTGACCTCCATATTCTCCTTTAGAGGTTTTGTTAGGGGTGCTAATGTATTGTATCCAATTAGGACTTAAAATTTGTTCGTTATTCCAGGTACCGTTGTTTAGCATTAATTGTCCAAATTTAGCCCAATCTCTAGTAGTTGCCCAACTATATGATGATGCAACATAGTTGTTGGCCAAATCGGTTTCTAAAACCATAGAGTGCATTCCAATTTTATCTATTAATTTTTGGTAAGGATAGTCTATGTATTCTTGTGCAGTTTTAAATTGTTTTTTTAGCAAAGCTGATAAAATATTACTAGTTCCAGAAGAGTAGTTAAATTCAGTCTCTAAATTATGTTTTAAAGACATGCTTAAAGGTCTTTTAGTTACATCGGTATCCTCAAAAAGCATTTTGGTTACATCGCAAATTTTGCTGTAATTTTCTTCCCATTCTAACCCACTTTCCATTCGTAATAAATGGCTGGTTGTAATGTTTTTTCTGTCATCTTGCAACCATTCAGAAAAATCTGTAATAGGATTATGAATGTTAAATTTTTGGTCTTTTTCTAATACTCCAAAACAAGTTGTTACTAAACTTTTAGTAATGGACCATCCTTGTAAAAGAGAATGCTCATCAAAGCCCTTAGCATATTTTTCAGATATAATTTTTCCTTTGTAAAGCACTAAAATAGATCGGGTTTGTTTTATGCCATCAGGATGATTTTCTATAAAACAATTTCCTGTTAGACTATCTAAGGTTTTATAATCAATATTTTGAAAAGTATGTTTTTCTGGAGCTAAATTTCCATAAGGATAGGGTTTGTTTATAGGAGTGAAATCTCGGTTGGGTTTTAAGTAATTACTAGTAAGATCACTTTCTTTAGCTACTAAAACAGCTCCAACTCCCTCTCTATAAACTGCTTTTTTAGAAGACATTCCAAAAACAGTGGCAATAGCTGTTTTAGAAGTCTCATTAACAACAGTAGTAGCTACTTTGGTTAAAGGACCGTGATTATCTGTTTTATTCGTATAATCAACACTTCTTTTGGCTAAAAAATAACTACTAGCCATGTTTTTTGCCGTAAAACCAGATATTAATTTAAGCTTAGGGTAATTAAAACCCAAAACTATAAGTACAATTATAAAGAGGCTAATACCAATCATTTTTAGAATTTTCATTTTAAAAAACTTTTTAAACAAGTTACTAATTTTTAACCATTACAGACTTAAAAGAGTTGGTTGAGGTTTTTAGATTTAAGACTTAAAAAAGTACCTTTGTTACAAAGATTTATATCTATGATACATATTGATAAAGTAAGAGCAGATTTTCCAATTCTTAAGCAACAAGTAAACGGAAAACCATTAGTGTATTTTGACAATGGAGCTACCAGTCAAAAACCACAAGTAGTTATAGATGCTATTACAAATTATTACACAACTATAAATTCTAATGTACACAGAGGTGTGCATACATTAAGTCAGCTAGCTACTGATGAATTTGAAGCTACCAGACGTAAATTAAAAGCACATTTTAATCCTGCTCACGAGCACGAAATTATTTTTACGCGTGGAACTACAGAGGGAATTAATTTAATAGCAACTACTTTAACATCTATAGTTAAAAGTACCGATGAAATTATTATTTCTGCCTTAGAACATCACTCAAACATTGTTCCTTGGCAAATGTTGTGCGAAAGAACAGGAGCTACCTTAAGGGTAATTCCTATGAATAACGAAGGAGAGTTGTTAATGGATGTGTATGATGAGTTATTAACGGAAAACACAAAAATTGTAGCTGTAAATCATATTTCTAACGCGTTAGGAACAGTAAATCCTGTGGAAGAAATCATAGAAAAAGCACACAAAGTAGGGGCTTGGGTATTGATAGATGGTGCACAATCTTGTCCGCATTTAAAAGTAGATTTACAAGCTTTAAACTGTGATTTTTTTACTTGTTCTGCACATAAAATGTGTGGACCTACAGGAATTGGATTTTTGTATGGTAAAGAAGCTATTTTAAATGAATTACCACCTTACCATGGAGGAGGAGAAATGATTAAAGATTGTACGTTTGAAAAAACTACGTACGCAGAGTTACCGCATAAGTTTGAAGCAGGAACACCAAATATTGCTGATGTAATTGCTTTTGGAACTGCTGTAGATTACATAAACGAAATTGGTTTAGAAAATATAGAAGCTTATGAACACGAGCTTTTACAATATGGAACCGAACAGTTAACAAAAATACCAGGTTTAAAAATATACGGTACTGCTAAAAATAAAGCCAGTGTAATTTCTTTTAATATTGCAGATTTACACCCTTTTGATGTAGGTACTATTGTAGATAAATTAGGAATAGCGGTAAGAACAGGTCACCATTGTACACAACCTATTATGACTCGTTTTGAAATTCCAGGAACTATTAGAGCTTCTTTTGCATTTTACAACACCAAACAAGAAATAGACGTTTTAGTAAGTGCTTTGCAAAAAGCTGTAATGATGTTGTCATAAAGATTATATTTACAACCTCAAAAAAACCTAGATATGTCTTATCCAAGTATTTTTAACGTTGCCACATTAGCCGAGAATAAAAAAAGATTAGACAAGTTAACTACGGATTCTCAGCCTTTATGGGGAAAAATGGATGCGGCTCAAATGCTTGCCCATTTAAATTTAACCTACGATACTTCTAGAGGAAGAGTACGGTTAGAACTACATCCGTTTATGCATTTTTTTGTAAAAACATTTTTAAAGAAAACTATTGTAGATAGTAAACCTTATCCTAAAAATGCCAAAACAGCTCCTTATTTTTTAGTTGCCGATAGTAAAGTTTTTGAAGAAGAAAAATCTAGACTTTTACAAAACATGCAATGGGCTTTTGAAAAAGGAGAGGCTTATTTTGAAGGAAGGTTAACGGCTTCTTTTGGTAGATTAACAGCCAAAGAATGGAGTAATTTATTTCAAAAACACTTAGATCATCACTTTCAGCAATTTGGAGTGTAAGGGTTTAATGTTTTTAGTCTTAACAAAAGACTGCCAAAATTAATTTTATGAAATCACAAGATTTAAAAAACAGAATAGAGAATAGAGAAGGAGGTTATCTTTTTTATGGATTAACACCTCCCAAAAAATCTACCGATACCGAAAAAATAGCTGGAATTGCACAACGTCAAAAAGATCGTTTACAAGGTTTAGATATTGATGGGTTGATTTTATATGATATACAAGACGAAACTTCTAGAAATAACAATCCTAGACCCTTTCCATTTATGTCTACTTGGGCTCCAGATGATTATGCAAACACACATTTAACGGATTTAGAAATTCCTAAAATTATTTACAAAAGTGTAGGTAAACTTACCAAAGAGTCTTTAAAAACTTGGTTAAAAGAAAACGAAAATTCTATTGACTTAACAGTGTTTGTTGGGGCACCATCAAAAGATCAGCATGTAAACTTGTCTTTGCAAGATGCTTACAGAATTAAAAAAGAGTCGGATTCTACTATAAAAATGGGAGGAGTTACTATTCCAGAACGGCATTTTGTAAAAGGAGACGAACATATTAGATTGACTAATAAAATAGCTAATGGATGTACTTTTTTTATTTCTCAGTGTGTTTATAATTTAGATAACGCAAAAGATATGCTGTCTGATTATTACTTTTATACACAAGAAAAAGGAATTAAACCAATGCCAGTTATTTTTACATTAACCCCTATTGGTTCTCTAAAAACATTAGAGTTTACCAAATGGTTAGGAATTGATATTCAACGTTGGTTAGAGAATGAGTTAAAAGTATCTCCAGATATTTTAAATGCTTCTATAGGTATTTGTAAATACATTGCCAATGATTTGATTGGTTTTGCCAAAGAAAAAAACATGCCTATAGGTTTTAATATAGAATCTGTAGCTATTCGTAAAGCAGAAATAGATGCTTCTATAGAATTGGTAAAATCTATAAAAGAGATGATGAAATAGGTTTCTTATATTTCTAAAATAAAAAAAACACCCTCAAAATGTTACATACATTTCGAGGGTGTTTTGTGTTTTAAACTTAGTGAGTAATGATAAACTTAGTTTTGAGTAGAATTCCTTTTGTTTCCATGAATAAGATATAAACTCCTTGGTTAAGGCTGTTTATACTTGTAGAGTTGTTGTTTGAATTTGCAATAAAAGAAGATTGATAAATTTCCTTTCCTAAAACAGAATAAATCTTTAGATGATAATTACCAGATATAAGTGCATCAATGTTTAATTGTCCGTCTAAATTAGAATCTTGATAAACAGAAATTGTTTTGTATTCTTTAGGTACATTTTCAAAGGATAATAAATTTTTGTTTAAAATAAGAATCGGATTAAGTGCTTTATTAACTTTTACACTTTCAGAGTTTTCATTTAATGCAAAAAGAAAATAAAAGTTTCCACTTGGCAAGTCTTCCGTTGGAGTTAAGTTGTCTAGAGGAATGTTAGTAGTAATAGTCCCCGAAGTTTCACCAATAGTTTCGGTAAGATCTATTAAAACATCATTTTGGACTTCCCAAGAACTATTTAATTCTCTTAAATATAATTTAAGACTTTTTATGGTTTTTAAAGATCCTGCATGATAGTTTAAGGTTACTTCCATGTTTCCTGTATTGTAAAAAGTTTCATTTTTATATTTTGAATCATCATCAAAACTAATAGACTGCGCAAAAAAGGCTCTTATTTCTATTTCAGCTTCAGCAAAAATGGTATTTGTATCATTTGATGTTGCTCTTATCATTACAACCCCTTCGGTAACACCTGTTACGTTTCCATTTTGATCTACTGTGGCTATAGTTTCATTACTACTAGACCATGTAACGGTTTTGTTATCGGCATCAATAGGTAAAACTGTTGCGGTTAATTGATTTGAGCTTCCTTGTACTATTACTTTTTCTGTTGGAGAAACTGAAACAGCTGTTACAGGAATTGCAGAAAAATCAATAATGATAACTTCTAATGATGTTGTTAATGCATTGTTAATTGTACTAGTTGCTGTAATAGTAGCTTTTTGTCCAATAGCACCTTGTGCGGTTATCAACCCATTTTCATCAACGCTTAGTATTTGATCATTAGATGTAGTCCATGTTGTTTTAGGGTTTCCGTTAGTTGGTGTTACACTTGTTTTAAATTGGATAGAAGTACCTGTTCTAATTTCTGTAGGATTGCTACTTAACGAAATAGCAGTAGGTGTTTCATAAGGTCTTATTTCTGTAGGAAGTTGCAGTGCTAAATCTGGACCTTGGTTGTCTATGTTGTGAGCTAAGTAAGAAGTGTCATATAGCGTAATATAATCAACTCCTGTGGTTGCTGATCTCCCTTTTAAATAAAAAGTATATTCTTCTCCTTCAGTTAAGTTGTAAAAAGCACCGTTGTTTCCATTGTGTTCTAAATTGATACAGGTTCCCCATTTGTTTGCACCTCTACCAAAAAACTTATGGAAACTTCTTAGATCAGTTTCTGTGTGTTTGGTAGAACCACTAGTGAAATTACCAGACATCTTTATGAAAAAATCATTACGCAGGTCTGCTTTTTCCCACCATACTTCCTCTCCGTTAACTGTTTTTATTATTCCTTTGTTAGGGTTGTTAGATTCTCTTAAAGGAGAATGCATTCTCATGGCTATTTGGTATTTTCCAGTTTTAGGACAAGTAAATTTGTATTCAAGTTCTGTTCCTTCTCCTAGCCAGGGTCCGGTATAATCTAGATAAGTGTTGTTAATTGGAGCTGGAGAAGAGCCTGTATTAAGAAGGTATTTTAAATATAAGGGATCTCCAGGTTGTCTTACGGTCCAGTTAGAACCCAAAGGAGTATCTGTATCTTCAGCTTCAAAGACTATATAATCAGAACCATATTTTACATTACTTTGACTATATAAATGTATTGATGTAAATAATAAGCATAGACTTGTAAAAAAGAAAATAGTAGTTTTTTTCATGATTTGTATATTTTAAAGTTTAGATAGCTGATAAACAGATATACAAGTAAGTTTTTAAAATATGTATTTAAGGTTACGCGTGGTTTTTTTAAGGCTATTTTTGATTTAAATACAAAATAGATAAGCTAATCTAGTATTTGTCTAGGTCTATTTTGTGGTGTTAAATAAGAAAGGCTGAACAGTGATTATACACCGTTCAGCCTTTAAAAAATAAGATTTTGATCTTTTGATCAAATATTTTTAATGTTTAAGCAGGTAACAAACCTTGAGCTAATAAATACTCAGCAATTTGTACTGTGTTTGTAGCTGCACCTTTACGTAAGTTGTCAGCAACAATCCACATGTTTAACGTGTTTGGTAAAGATTCATCTCTACGAATACGTCCTACAAAAACTTCATCTTTATCGTGAGCCAAAGCTGGCATTGGATAAATATTGTTGTCTAAATCGTCTTGAACAATAACTCCAGGAGTTGCTTCTAAAATAGCACGAACTTCAGCCAAGTCAAAATCGTTAGCAAACTCTACGTTTACAGCTTCAGAGTGACCTCCAGCTGTAGGAATACGAACAGCTGTTGCTGTAACAGCAAAAGAATCATCACCTAAAATTTTCTTAGGCTCTTTAACTAACTTCATTTCTTCTTTAGTGTATCCGTTTTCCATAAAAACATCACAATGAGGAATTGCGTTACGGTTAATAGGATAGTTGTAAGCCATTTCTCCGTCAGTAATTCCGTTTTGTTCGTTTTCTAATTGTCTAACTGCTGCTACTCCTGTTCCAGAAACAGATTGGTAAGTAGAAATAATTAAACGTTTCATTTTATATTTTTTGTGTAAAGGAGCTAAAGCCATTACTAACTGTATGGTAGAACAGTTTGGGTTGGCAATAATTTTATCTTCAGCAGTTAACACATCACCGTTAATTTCTGGCACTACTAATTTTTTAGTAGGATCCATTCTCCATGCTGATGAGTTATCTACAACTGTAGTTCCAGCAGCAGCAAATTTTGGAGCCCATTCTAAAGAAGTATCTCCACCTGCAGAAAATAAAGCAACATCTGCATTCATTTTAACAGCATCTTCTAAAGTTACTACGGTGTAGTTTTTACCTTTATATTCTAATTGTTTACCTGCAGAACGTGCCGATGCAACAGGAATTAACTCTGTTACAGGAAAATTTCTTTCTGCTAATACTTTTAACATTACCGTTCCTACCATTCCGGTAGCTCCTACTACTGCTACTTTCATATTTATATTGTTTTAATTTCGAGTTGTTTAAAATTTAAGATTGCAAATATGCTAAAAATGTGGGGTGTAAAATAATGCTAGGCTTAAAATAAACACGATTTGTTAAAATTTCATCTAATTTTTACTTTTCACAAAAAAAATAAACGAATGTTAGCGCTAACTAATTGTAAAATAGTTGGTTGAATTTTATTTTTAAGATTTTAATTAGAAACTAAGAAAAGTTAAAATAAAGACTACTCTATTTAGGTTTTTAGAAAATCTAGCTTCTTATTTTTATTAAATACGTAGAAATGGCTCTAATTGGGTGTTAAAATTTTTAATTAAAAATGGAGATTTGATAATTCTTTAAATTTTTGCTTTTAATCTATCTAAATTAAGATTCAAAATGACCAATATCATGTATTAATCATTCAAATGGTTTAAATTTGTTATCGTTTATTAACAAAATTAATCTATAACATAATGAGTGGAGTTTTATCTTCTTCGATTGGAAGGAAAGTAGCTATGGCTGCTTCTGCTTTCTTTTTAATGTTTTTTTTATTGCAACACTTTGTAATAAATTTAACATCTATTTTTAGTGCTGATGCGTTTAATGAGTTGTCTCATTTTATGGGAACAAATCCAGCAGTACAATTTGCTTTGCAACCTGTATTAATTTTTGGTGTTGTTTTTCACTTTGTCATGGGATTCGTTTTAGAACTTCGTAACAAACAAGCAAGTGTTAAATACGTAAAAAATAATGGTGCTGCTAACTCAACTTGGGTAAGTAGAAACATGATTTATTCTGGTTTGGCAATTTTAGCTTTTATTGTATTGCACTTTATCGATTTTTGGTTTCCAGAAATCAACCACAAATACATTGCTAACTTACCAGAAGATCCTAGTAGATATTACGGTGAATTAGTTCACAAGTTTCATTCTCCAGTAAGAACAGGTGCTTATGTAGCTGCGTTTGCTTTTTTAGCATTACACTTATTACACGGATTTAAATCTGCATTCCAATCTAGCGGAATGAGTGCTAAGCGTGCTGCAAAATTAGAGACTGTATCTAAAATATATGCAATTGGTATTCCTGTAGGATTTATCATTATTGCTTTGTTTCACCATTTCAATCAACACTAAGACATTTTAACTATGGCATTAGATTCAAAAGTACCACAAGGTCCTATCGCTGATAAATGGACGAATTATAAAAATCATATCGATTTAGTAAACCCTGCAAACAAACGTAACATAGATGTTATTGTTGTAGGAACTGGTTTAGCAGGAGGTTCTGCTGCTGCAACTTTGGCTGAATTAGGATACAACGTTAAAGCATTTGCTTATCAAGATTCACCTCGTAGAGCGCACTCTATTGCTGCTCAAGGAGGTATTAACGCTGCAAAGAACTACCAAGGAGATGGAGATTCTACTTACAGATTGTTTTACGATACTGTAAAAGGAGGAGATTACCGTGCTCGTGAAGCAAACGTATATCGTTTGGCTGAGGTTTCTGCTAATATTATTGACCAATGTGTAGCTCAAGGTGTACCTTTTGCTCGTGATTATGGTGGATTGTTAGACAACCGTTCTTTTGGAGGAGTTTTAGTATCTAGAACTTTTTACGCAAAAGGACAAACAGGACAACAATTGTTATTAGGAGCTTATTCTGCAATGAACCGTCAAATTGGTCGTGGAAAAATCCAAATGTACAACCGTCACGAAATGATGGATGTTGTTTTAGTAGATGGAAAAGCTAGAGGAATTATTACTCGTAACTTAGTTACAGGAGAGGTTGAAAGACACTCTGCACACGCAGTAGTAATTGCATCTGGAGGTTACGGAAACGTATTCTTTTTATCTACAAATGCAATGGGTTCTAACGTTTCTGCATCATGGAAAATCCATAAAAAAGGAGCATATTTTGCAAACCCTTGTTACACACAAATTCACCCAACATGTATTCCAGTTTCTGGAGATCATCAGTCTAAATTAACGTTAATGTCTGAATCTTTACGTAACGATGGACGTATTTGGGTTCCTGCTAAATTAGAAGATGCGCAAGCAATTAGAGAAGGTAAGAAAAAACCTACCGATTTATCAGAAGACGAAAGAGATTACTACTTAGAAAGAAGATATCCTGCATTTGGAAACTTAGTACCTCGTGATGTTGCCTCTCGTGCAGCTAAAGAACGTTGTGATGCTGGTTTTGGAGTAAATGCTACAGGAGAAGCTGTTTATTTAGATTTTGCCGATGCAATTAAGCGTTACGGAAGAGAGCAAGCTTTAATTCATGGAGATCACAATCCTTCTGCTGAAAAAATAGACAAATTAGGAAAAGAGGTTGTAAAAGCTAAATACGGAAACTTATTCCAAATGTACGATAAAATTGTAGATGAGAATCCATACGAAACTCCTATGATGATTTATCCTGCAGTTCACTACACAATGGGTGGTACTTGGGTTGATTACAACTTAATGACAACAATTCCTGGATGTTACTGTATTGGAGAAGCAAACTTCTCTGATCACGGTGCCAACCGTTTAGGAGCTTCTGCTTTAATGCAAGGTTTAGCAGATGGATATTTTGTATTACCATATACTATTGGTGATTATTTATCTGATGATATTAGAACAGGAAAAATTCCAACAGATTTACCTGAGTTTGAAGAAGCAGAAAAATCAGTAAAAGAACAAATTAATTTCTTTGTGAATAATAATGGAACTAAATCTGTGGATCATTTCCACAAACGTTTAGGAAAAATTATGTGGAACAAAGTAGGTATGGCTCGTAACGCACAAGGTTTAACAGAAGCTATGGCTGAAATTAAAGCATTGCGTGAAGAATTCTGGAAAGATGTAAAAGTTCCAGGATCTGCAGATACTTATAACGAAGAATTAGCAAAAGCTGGACGTGTAGCAGATTTCTTAGAATTAGGAGAATTGTTTGCAAAAGATGCTTTGGTAAGAGAAGAATCTTGTGGAGGTCACTTCCGTGAAGAGTCTGCTGAAACTGAAGGTCCTCAAAAAGGAGAAGCAAAACGTGATGATGTAAACTTTGCATTTGTTTCTGCTTGGGAATACACAGGAGAACCTGCTGATGCAATATTACATAAAGAACAATTAGAGTTTAACGATATTGAGTTAAAAACAAGATCATATAAATAAGAAAGACCATGGATATGAATTTAAAACTTAAAATCTGGCGACAAAACGGAGCCAATGATCAAGGTAAAATGGTAGACTACAGCTTAAGTGATGTGTCTCCAGATATGTCTTTCTTAGAAATGTTAGATGTATTAAACGAACAGATAATTAACGAAGGTGGAGAACCTATCGCATTTGATCACGATTGTCGTGAAGGAATTTGTGGTATGTGTTCTTTATATATTAATGGCGAAGCTCATGGTCCTGATAGAGGTATTACAACTTGTCAGTTACACATGCGTAAGTTTAAAGACGGAGATACTATTTACATAGAGCCTTTCCGTGCAAAAGCTTTTCCAGTAATTAAGGATTTAGTAGTAGATCGTACTGCTTTTGATAGAATTCAACACCAAGGAGGATTTATTTCTGTAAATACTTCTGGTAACACACAAGATGCTAACTCATTACCAATTTCTAAGCATGCTGCTGATGAGGCAATGGATGCTGCAACTTGTATTGGATGTGGAGCTTGTGTAGCTACGTGTAAAAACTCATCTGCAATGTTATTTGTGGGAGCAAAAGTATCTCAATACGCTTTGTTACCTCAAGGACAAGTAGAGGCTGCAGACAGAGTGCGTAACATGGTAGCACAAATGGATGCTGAAGGTTTTGGTAACTGTACAAATACAGGTGCTTGTGAGGTTGAATGTCCTAAAGGAATTTCTTTAGATAACATTGCTCGTATGAACCGTGAATTCTTTAAAGCAAATATCTAAGTATTAGCTATATTAAATATTTTAAAAACCCCTTTTTGAGCAATCAAAAAGGGGTTTTTATGTGATAAAAATCATTGTCTTCTATTTTCCGAGAATATCGTTTTCGGAAGACTTTATAGTTTGTTTAGAACTAATTTTGATGATTGCGTATTTTTAAATATTCAAACTTTCAAAACAATGTTTACAAATATAAAAGGAGATTTATTAGGAGGAATTACAGCAGGAATTGTAGCACTGCCTTTGGCATTAGCATTTGGAGTTCAGTCTGGTTTAGGTGCTTCTGCAGGATTGTACGGAGCTATATTTATAGGTTTTTTTGCCGCACTATTAGGAGGTACTGCTACTCAAATTAGTGGACCAACAGCTCCAATGACAGCGGTTAGTTTACTTGCTGTTGCAAAAATAGTTAGTGAGCATCAAGGAAATGTAACCGAAGCTTTGCCTTATATTTTATGGGTGTTTTTTGTGGCAGGTTTGTTTCAAATTCTTTTCGGAATTATTCGTTTAGGATCTTTAATTAAATACATTCCATCATCTGTTGTATCTGGGTTTATGAGCGGAATTGGTTTTATAATTCTAATCACTCAGTTACCAAATTTATTTGGTCATAAAGCATCAGGAGTTTTGGCATCTATAAAAGCAATGCCCAATGCAATTGCTCACATAAATTTTATAGAGTTTTTGTTAGCATTGTTAACCATAGCAATTATTTATGGGTTTAAAAAAATTACCAAAACAATTCCAAGTACATTGGTTGCTTTGTTGCTTATTAGTATAGGTGCTATGCTAGTTTTAGATAAAGGTTCTTATGGAATTATTGGAGATATTCCACATGGTTTTCCAAAACCAAATGTAAAAATGTTTACTAGTTTTTCTGTAAGTGAATTTAGTCCTTATTTATTAACAGCTGTTTCTTTAGCATTGTTAGGAACTATAGACTCTTTATTAACATCTGTAGTTGCAGATAATATGACTCATACAAAACACAATAGTAATAAAGAGTTAATAGGTCAGGGAATAGGGAATTCTATAGCTTCTGTTTTTGGAGGTATTCCCGGAGCAGGAGCAACTATTCGTACGGTTGTAAATATTGATGCGGGTGGTAAAACCAAATTATCAGGTATGGTGGCAGGACTTTTATTATTGATTATATTAATGGTTTTGGGTCCTTTAGCCTCAGCAATACCCAATGCTGTTTTAGCTGGAATTTTAATAACTGTAGGTATTGGAGTTATGGATGTTAAAAGTTTAAAAACAATACACAAACAGCCCTGGTCTGAAGTTCTTGTTATGTTGTTAGTATTAACATTAACGGTGTTTTGGGATTTAATTTTTGCAGTAGGAATTGGAGTGTTTGCTTATTATGGATTAAATACAGTAAAGTTAATTTTACATAAAAGAAACCTAGAAAGGGTTTAAAAAGTACACTGTTTTAAGGATTTCAAAATTTATAATCTATTTTAACAATAGTATACTTATGTTATTTATTAACCATTTGTGATACATATTAGGATTTTTAGAGCCAAAGCTATACGGTATGTTTAGCTGTTAAAAATTACATTTTAGGTATATTTGATTCTCTCTATTTTTGAGTTACGTTGTTAATTTAAAATTTGGAGGATTAATTTTATATATAAGATTGAAAAAGTTAGTATCAAATAAATTGGTTTCTACAAAAAACATATATGATGAACTTTACAATTCATTATATGGTTCCTTATGTGTTTTTTCAAATAAATATGTAGATAATCTTGAAAAGTCAAAAGACATTGTTCAAGAAGTTTTTATCAAACTTTGGAATCACAAAATTCTTACAGAGCCAGAAGATGCTATTAAGGCTTATTTATATACCAGTGTTCGTAATAAAAGTTTAGATTATTTAAAAAGCAAAGAGTATAAGGTTAAGACCAAAGCTACTAATGTAGATCTTAGACTTTTACAATCGGAAACTTATTTTGAAAAAGAGGTTTTAATAGAAGAAGTTTCTAGACTGGTAGATAATGCTTTAAAAACATTACCTAATAAATGTAGAGAGGTGGTAGAGCTTAGCATGAAAGGTCGTCAGAACGATGAAATTGCCGAAGAATTAAACATCTCTATTAATACAGTTAAGAGTCAAAAAAAGATTGCCTATAAAAAGTTACGTCCTTTATTAAGAGGTTCTTATGCAGCTTTACTTTTAGTGTTGTTAAATTAAAAGATTAAATAATCTTTATTTATTTTATTGTTTTACTGATAATAATGTAAAAAAAAGTTATTTTTTTTACACCCTCTATTGTTTTTGTGTCGTTTTGTAATTAAATAACCCGTTGTTATTTAAAAATTAGACATGAACAGATTAGAGAACTTATTTATACTTGCTAAAGATTTAGCAAAGTCTATCTTTAAAAATAAAGAGATCAAATCAGAGAAAATAAATTCTTTGTTTGATAAAAACGATACCCAACAAATTATTCATAGATTAAAAGATGTTGAAGCTCAAAACCAACGAAATCATCTTTTAAAAGAGATAGATAATCAAAAGAAAAAAGATTGGGAAAAAATTCAAAAACAAATATATCCAGTATCTAAACTTCGCTATTTAAAATGGGTAGGAGGAGTTGCTGCTGTGTTTATGATAGGTATTGGACTCTCTTATTTTTATATGGCTAAAAATTCTTCAACAACTTTAGAATTTGCATCAAATACAACCTCAGAAGAAATTACTTTAAAACTTGCCAACGGAAACATTCAAATAATAAATGCGAGTGGTGAGAGTAAAATTATTGATAAAAAAGGAAAAGTAGTAGGAACTCAAAAGGGAGCCAAACTAAATTATAGTAACCATGCATCTTTAAGTAATATTCAGGAATTGGTTTATAATGAGTTGTTGGTTCCCTATGGAAAAACGTTTGAACTAATTTTATCAGATGGAACCAAGGTGCATTTAAATTCTGGAACTACTTTAAAATATCCTGTCAAATTTATCAAAGGAAAAAAGAGACAAGTATTCTTAACAGGGGAGGCTTATTTTAATGTAACAAAAGACAAAACACATCCTTTTGTGGTAAATGCAAACAATTTAAATGTTAGAGTATTAGGTACTCAATTTAATGTTTCCTCTTATCCAGAAGATGGTTCTATAAAAACGGTATTAGTAGAGGGATCTGTAGCTTTATACGATCATAATAAAACTTATAACAAGCAAAATGTTGCATTGTTAACTCCAGGAAATAAAGCGGTTTGGAATAAAAAAAGCAAACAAATTAAATTTAAAAAAGTAGACACTTCTATTTATACAAGATGGATAAAAGGAGAAGTTGTTTTTGAAGCTGTTAAGTTTAAAAACATTGTTAAAAAACTAGAGAGACACTATAATATTGTTATTGATAATAAAAATAAAGAATTAGCAGAACAAGTGTTTACAGCCTCTTTTACGGTAGAAACCATTCAAGAAGTTTTAAATTCTTTTAAAGCAAATTATCCTTTTAATTATACCATAGTAGGAAATAAAATTACAATTAAGCATTAACTAAATTTTAAATATATGATTTGACTTATTTAGAGAAACTAGAAAAACCTTAAAAAAAGAAATCGGAAAATGCTGGCACATTCCCCGATTAGAATAAGGTGATTTAACCAAATTTATTAAACCACGAAACTTATACAAAAGTATGAAAAATCCAAACAAATTAAGGGATTGGAATTTCTATTCCCTAAAACTAGATTTAAAGATGAAATTGACTATTTATCTGTTCTTGTTTTCACTCTTTAATATTCACGCTAATACTTATTCCCAAAAGGCAAAAGTAACATTAGATCTAAAGAATGTAAGCGTAGAAAAAGTGTTCCGAGAAATTGAAGCCCAAACAGAATTTAAAGTTCTATATAACAATAACGAGTTTAATGATAAAGAAATAGTTTCTGTAAATGTTAGAAATGTATTGGTAACAAGTGTGTTAAATAATTTGTTTAGCAATACAGATATTAACTATAAAACAGTTGGGAAACAGATTGTGTTGGTAAAAGGAAAAACAGTTCTTAATACTCAAAATCTAATAACACAACAACAATTTGTTGTTAAAGGAATGGTAAGCGATGAATTTGGTATGCCTATTCCAGGTGCCAATGTGGTTGTAAAAGGAACTACAAAAGGAACCATTACAGATTTTGACGGAAATTATACATTATCTGTAACTAATAAGACTGCTACGTTAGTATTTTCTTATGTAGGTTATAAAGAAAAAGAACTTCCATTAAATGGAAAAACAACCGCTAATGTTGTTTTAGAGCAAGATGTTAGTGAATTAGATGCAGTTGTAATGGTTGGGTATGGTACGGTAAAAAAATCTGACGTAACAGGAGCATTATCATCTATAGATACAGAGCAAATTAGTAAAACTCAAACAACATCAATAGCACAAGCTATTCAAGGTAGAGCAGCAGGAGTTACCGTATCTAAAAGTACAGGTTCTCCAGGAGCCACACCTACGGTAAGAATTAGAGGAACAGGAACAATTAACAATTCAGATCCATTATATGTAGTTGATGGTGTACCTATTAATGATATTTCAAGTATTAATATGGAAGATGCACAATCTATAGAAGTGTTAAAAGATGCATCTGCTACAGCTATATATGGTTCTAGAGGAGCTAACGGGGTTATATTAATTACAACAAAATCAGGTAAAAAAGGAACACCTACAATTTCGTACAGAATGTACGCAGGAGTAGAAAACAAAATAAACAATGTAGATGTTTTAAATGCAGAGCAGTGGGCAACCTTGTACAATGAAGCTAAGGTAAATGATGGTCAGCCTATTGATGCAAGTTTAGCAAATCCATCGTCATTAACATCTTATAATTGGAAAGATGCTGTGTACAGATCAGGGTTTATGCAAAATCATCAGTTGTCTGTTTCTGGAGGGTCAGATAAGTCTACGTATTATATTTCATTTGGTTATATCAATCAAAATGGAATTGTTAAAAATTCAGATTATAAAAGAACCAACTTTAGAGTAAACAACACTTATCAAATAAAACCAAAAATTAAAATTGGACATAATTTACAATATGCAAATGCAGAAAAAACTACGGTACCAGAGTATAGTGGAAATGCTTGGCCAAGAGCTGCTTTTGCAGGTTATGTGGTAGACCCTGTAACTCCTATTTATAATACAGATGGTACTTTTGGAGTTACTTCTTATTCATCAGCAATAAATCCTTTAGGGTTGGTTCAATACGGTCAATCACCTCAAATTAGAGAAAGTTTTTTTGGAAATGTTTTTTTAGAAGCTACTATTATAAAAGGCTTAACCTTTAAGTCTAATTATGGTTTGCAAATTAACAATACTATGGTAGATAATTTTCAGCCATCCTATTTTGTGTCACCAACCTATTTATCTAATGTAAGCACCTACAGACTAAACAGGTCAGAAAATAGAGTGATGATTTTGTCTAATACCTTAAATTACAATACAACTTTTAATAAAAAACACACCATTAATGCTTTGTTGGGGCAAGAAATTCAGGAATTAAACTCAAACAATGTAAATACCCAACGTAATGGTATTCCAGAAAGTGTTGCAAATCCAACCTTAGGTTCTGGAGATGTTTCTACAGCTTCTGCGGATGGAACTATTTCTAAGTCAAAATTATTGTCCTTTTTTGGTAGATTAAATTATAATTATGATGATCGTTATTTAGTAACAGGGACTTACAGATTTGATGGATCTTCTCGTTTTGGATCTAATAACAAATGGGCACAATTCCCTTCTTTAGCTTTAGCATGGAACATTCATAAAGAAAACTTTTATGATGTTGATGTTATCAATCAATTAAAATTCCGTGCAGGTTGGGGAGAAACAGGTAATCAGAATATTCCAAACACAGCAACGTATAATACCTTAAATATTGGAACTAATTATTTATACGGATCAGACCAAGGTACAGCTTTAGGAGTAGCACCATTACAACCAGGAAATCCTAATTTAAAATGGGAAACAACCAAAACAACCAACATTGGGGTTGATATGGCTTTGCTTAACAATGCAATTACATTTACTGCAGAATATTTTGTAAAAAACACGTCTAACATGCTAATGGCAACCCCTATACTTACCAATGCAGGATATGCTCAAAGTCCATATACCAATGCAGGAGATATAGAAAACAAAGGGTTTGAATTTTCTGCGAATTACAAAAAAATCATTAACGATTTTTCTTTTAACATAGGAGGTAATATTTCTTTTATCAAAAACAAAGTAATCAAATTGGCAGATGAAGGTAGTATTATTCAAACAGGTGACGGTTCTGGTTTTAAAAACATAGCAAGAACTGAAGCAGGCCAGCCATTAGCCTCTTTTTATGGATACGTAATGGATGGAATTTATCAAAATCAAGATGAGGTAGATAATGGACCTACATTTTTAAACTCTCAGCCAGGAGATGTTAGGTACAAAGATTTAAATGATGATGGAATTATTGATGACAAAGACAAAACAAACATTGGATCTCCGTTTCCAGAATTTACCTATGGTATTAATATCGATATGAATTACAAACAATTTGATTTTACAGCTTTCTTTCAAGGAAGTCAAGGAAACAAAATATTTAATGCAAGTGCTTATTATTTAGAAGGAGATTTAGGTACCAATTTAAGAACAAGTATGTTAGATAGATGGACAGGAGAAGAAACTTCTAATTCTGTACCTAGAGTTACTTTTGCAAATAATGGAGTAAACACTGCATTGTCTAGCAGATTTGTAAGAGATGGATCTTATGTAAGGTTAAAAAACGTACAATTAGGATATACAGTTCCTAATAACGTATTAAACAAAGTTTTTATCAACAAGTTAAGAGTATATGTAGCAGGTCAAAACTTAGTAACCTTTACTAAATATGATGGTTTAGATCCAGAGGTAGGTATAGATTCATCACAAAACAATCCTTTAGATATAGGAATAGACAGAGGAAGATATCCATCTGTAAGAACGGTATCACTAGGATTAGATATTAACTTTTAAAAAATACTGACGATGAAATTATATAGTAAACTTATAAAGACCATAAAATATAGTTCAATAGTATTATTAGCAGGTTTAACATCTTGTAATGATGATTATTTAGAGGTAGGTGCCTATGGAACCCCTTTATTAGAGAACTTTTACGAAACACCAACAGATGCAGAGCAAGGTTTAAACGCAGCCTATTCTCCAATGAGAGAAATGTATGGTGTAGAAAATTTTTTAGCATCTAACTCAAACGATTTTTTGTTTGGAGACATTGGAACAGATGATATTTTAAAAGGAGGGGCTAGAGTAAATGATGGGCCTCAGTTATTTGAAAAAGAAACATATACATTACAAACTTCAAACAACTCTATTAGAGCAGTGTGGGATGTAAGTTATAAGGGGGTGCTGTATGCTAATTTAGTATTGCAAAAAGTTCCGCCAATTACTTTTGATGATCCAGATCAAAAGAAACAAATTTTAGCTGAAGCTCGTTTTTTACGTGCCTATTATTATTTTGATTTGGTAAACTCTTTTGGTGGTGTACCTTTAATAGATGAACCCTTAGAGCCAGGTAAATATGCAGTTCCAAGAGCTACAGAAGCAGCTATTTATACGTTTATAGAAGACGATTTAAAAATTGCTATTCAAGATTTACCTTCTAGATTTACTAAAGGAGCAGAATACTTAGGGCATGCAGATAAAGGAGCAGCTTTAGGATTAATGATGCGTGTATCTTTGTATCAAAATAAAATGAGTCAGGTTCAAACTTACGGAGAGCAGTTTTTATTATTGCCAGGTTACGAATTAGAAGCTGATTTTGGAACTATTTTTAATCCAGAAGGAGAGTGGGGAACAGGTTCAGTTTTTGAAATTAACTATGCTTCTAACACTAGTAAATTAGGTAGTAGATTAACACATATGATGACTCCTAGGAGTAAAGGAGGAATTGGTTTTGGACAAATTAAAGAGGATTTAAGAAATGAGTTTGAGCCAAATGATCCTAGGCATGATGCTTCTTTTTACAATGTTACAGGAGGATATGGAACAGAATGGTTTAATAGAAAATATTCATGGGATCCATACAGTAATTATTCAAAACCAAATGTAGGTGGAGCAGGAAACAGCGATACTAATATTAGAGTACTTAGATTAGCAGATGTCTATTTAATGTATGCAGAAGCTATTTATGATACAGATCCTGCTACGGCAGTAGAATATGTAAATAAAGTAAGAACTCGTGCAAGAGGTACAGCGTTGCCAACAGTAGTTCCAGACTTACCATTAACACTTAGCGGACAACCTTTGTTAGATGCTATTTACCATGAAAGACGTGTAGAATTAGCAGGAGAAGGACTTAGGTATCATGATTTGATTAGAACAGGTAGAGCCGCAGCTATTTTAGGAGGTCAAGGTTATCAATCTAATAAAAATGAAATCATGCCAATTCCGTTTAATCAAGTACAATTGTCGCAAGGAGTGTTAACTCAAAATAATTATTAGAGTATAGTTTTTTTAATTTAGTTAGTTTCTTAAGCTCAATCAAATTTTAGTATTTGGTTGGGCTTAAGTGTTTTATAGGGTGTGGTGTTTAGCTATTTAAATTGTTTTTGTTGAGTGTTAAAGAAAGGGGAAATGTTATCAAATTATAATTAGAAAGTTAAGTATTGGTAAGTGTTAAAAATTAACATCCTGTTTGTTGATGCTATAAATAGTTTTGTCGCATCAAAACAAACAAACACAACAAAATGAAAACTATTAAAATTATTACAACTTTACTTGTAATTTTATGCAATTCAGTAAATCTCTTTTCTCAGTCGACCAACGCATCAATAAAAGGGAAATTTACAGACAAACAAGGAGAGCCTTTATTGGGAGTTACTGTGTTAATTCAAAATACAGATACTGGTTTTAAAACAGGAATTAATACCAACATGGAAGGTGAATTTATTTTACAACAATTACCTTTAGGACCTTATAGTTTTAAAGCTTCTTACATAGGTTTTGCTACTGTTACCAAAAACAATCTTTCACTAAATCAAAACGATGAAATTACGCTAAAAATTCAAATGGAAGAAAGCGTAAACGATTTAGAAGCTGTGGTCTTAAAAAGCAATGGTATAGTAAAACGTATTAAACAATTAGGAGCTTCTACTAAAATTAGTAGTCAACAAATTAAAAGTTTGCCTGCCGAAGGAAGAAACTTTACCCGATTAACAAGTTTATCTCCATTACAAGGAGGAGGGTCTTTAAATTTAGGAGGACAAAGAAGCACATCTACTAATGTTACCATTGATGGTGCCAATGCAAGAAATACGTTAACAGCTGGTGAAGTAGGACGTGGACCTTTTACCATTTCTCAAGAAGCAATTCGTGAATTTGAAGTTTCTACCAACGATTATACCGTAACACAAGGTCGTCAAAGTGGAGGGTCTTTAAATGCCGTAACAAAATCTGGAACAAATGAGTTTCACGGAAGCGCTTTTTCTTTTTACAGAGCAGATGCTTTGCAAAGTGAGTATAACATTAGTGGACAAAAAAGAGAAGCCGATTTTTATACGCTACAAACAGGTGTTAGTTTAGGAGGACCTATTATTAAAGATAAATTACACTTTTTTGCAACCTACGAAAGACAAGATGCAGGAAGCCCAGTAACTATTGCAGATATTCAGTCTGAAGATGATGAAAATAGATATGGAATTACTCAAGATAACTTAGATCGTTTTTTAAACATTGCTAGAAATCAATATGGTGTAAGCAATGCAAAACAAGTAGGGCAATTTGATAGAGAAACAACAGCAAATAATTTATTTGTAAGATTAGATTGGCAAATTAATGACAAGCACACATTAACACTTAGAAACTTATTTAATAAGTATGAAAGTCCAATGAATACCAGCGATAATTCAGATTTTGAAATTGCAGAAACTTGGTCAGATTTTGAATCAAAAGAAAATAGTACATTACTTTCTTTACGTTCAAAATTATCATCAAAAGTAACTAATGAGTTTAAATTACAATACCAACATGCAGAACGTGGATATTTACCAAGTTCTCAGTTACCAGATGCCAACATTCCACGTGCTATTGTAGATGTTACATCAGATTTGCCAAACGGTAACACAAGATCTAGAACGGTTCAGTTAGGGGGACAACGTTATTCTCCAGAAACTAACTTAGAAAAACAAGTACACATTGCCAATACTACATACTTAAACTTAGATAAAGTAAACTATACATTTGGTACAGATAATACTATTACTTACCTAGAAACATTATTGTCTAACGAACAAAACGGACGTTTCTTTTTTGATTCTTTAGATGATTTTGAAAACGGAGTAGCAAGCAGATATGCAAGAGAAGTACCTTTAAATGGAGTTGCTCCAATAGTAGAACAAACCGTATACGATTTATCTTTATTTGCCGAAGCTGATTTTAACATTCATAAAGACATTAATGTAATTGCAGGTTTACGTTGGGATGCAACTATTTTCTCTAAAGCAGGAGCATTCAACCCAGTGGTATATAATGAACTAGGAATCCGTACAGACAACCAACCAATGGATTTTAACAACATTCAGCCAAGGTTGCAAATGACTTGGAATGTCAACGGAAAAGATAAAGATATTTTAAAATTAGGAGGAGGAATGTTTTCTTCTCAACCACATTATTATGCACAAGTAAACAACATTCAAAATAGTGGAGTGTTACTAGGAGCTATAGATGTAACAGGTAACAATGTACCTACACCAGATTTTGAAGCTTACAGACAAGATCCATCAACTGTTCCTGGAGTACCAGATGGTGAAACACCTTTTTCTACCATTAACGCAGTGAGCGATGATTTTGAAGTACCAACTACGTACAAAGCCAATTTAAACTATACTCACTTTTTTGATAACGGAATGTTTTTAGGAGTAAATGCTTTGTTAAGCCACACAACAAACAACTATACGTATCAAGAAGCCAACTTAAAAGACCAACCTGAGTTTATTACTCCAGAAGGAAGAGAGGTTTTTGTACCTGCAAATACTATTGGTGTAAACGGAAATGTAGACTGGAAAGAATCAAGAAAATCTGATAAAGTAGGTAGAGCTTTGTTGTTAACGTCTGATGGAATTTTAGATCAAACAGCTTTAATTATTAATGGTGGAGCAGAAATAGGAAAAGACGGTTACATAAACGCAAGTGTAACGTTTAACAAAACCAAAGACAATTCTTCTTACAACTGTTGTGTAGCAAATACATCTACATTTTTACCAGTAAAAGGAGATCCTAGAGATTTAAACTATGGATATTCTGACAATCATTTTGATACCAAAGTAATTGTAAACGGAGCAACACCAACATGGGAAGGGTTTAAATTAGGAGTTACTGCTATTGGTACAGGAGGATCAAGATATTCTTTTAAAGTAGATAACACCACAAGTGTTAACGGAGATTATAACCTTAGTAATGATATGGCTTATATCTACGATCCTAAAGATCCAAACACTCCAGCAGAAATTGTAGAAGCTTACAACCAAATTTTAAACGACCCTGAAACTCCAGAGAGTTACAAAGAATACTTAAAAAATAGCTACGGAGGATTTGCGGAAAGAAACGGAGGAAAAAATCCATTCTATTTTACAGTAGACCTGCGTTTAACAAAAGATATTAAACTGTATAAAAAACACAATTTACAATTGTCTGCAGATGTGTTCAATTTTGCCAATTTATTAAATAAAGATTGGGGAGTAAATCACAACTATGGAAACAGAGAATTAATGAAAGTAAATGGATTTGATCAAGCAACAAAATCTTACAACTATACTGTACAAACAGGAGCAGGAACAGAACCTATAGGAGGAACTCCTTGGAGATTACAAGTTGGTGCCAAGTATTCGTTTTAAATCGTTAATCAATAAAAAAGACAAATAACATGAAAAATATATTTTTAATACTTACAACGGTTTTGCTATTCTCTTGTAAGAACAATAAAAGTAATACAACAACACCTGTTGGTTCTACAAATAAAACGGAAGCTACTTCCGATTTTACCTTAACCTTTGGTTCTTGTAACAAACCTAGTAAAACCAATGTTTTATGGGATGATGTACTAAAATTAAATCCAAATGTATGGATTTGGGGAGGAGATAATATTTATGGTGATTCTGAAGACATGAATAAAATTAAATTGGACTATGAGTTGCAACACCAACAAAACGGATATGCTGAGGTGGTTAAAAACACCAAAGTAATTGGAACTTGGGACGATCATGATTTTGGAAAAAACGATGCTGGAGTAGAATTTCCTAAAAAGAAAGAAAGCCAACAATTGATGTTAGATTTTTTTGGAGTACCTAAAGATTCTCCTAGAAGAACTCAAGAAGGGGTATATTCATCAGAAGTGTTTACTACCGATAAAGGAAGTATTAAAGTAATTTTATTAGATACTCGTTATTTTAGAACAGGAATTTCTAAGGCAGAAATTAATGGACTACAAGAAGGAAGAACTATATTAGGAGCTGCACAATGGGAATGGTTAAATAATGAGTTGTACAATTCTAAAGCTAATTTTAATGTAATTGTAAGTAGTATTCAAACAATTGCCCAAGATCATCCTTATGAAAAATGGGCAAATTTTCCGAACGAAAGAGAAAAACTGTTAAACATGATTGCAGTATCTAAAGCTAATAACGTAATTCTTTTATCGGGAGATCGTCATATTTCTGAATTTTCTAAGTTAGAACGTGAAGGAATTGCTTACCCGTTAATAGATTTTACCTCTAGTGGATTAACTCATGCAAGTTTTAACTTTAAAGGAGAACCTAACTCTTTAAGAAAAGGAGAAGTAGTTCACACGCTTAGTTTTGGTGTTTTACAATTTAATTTTGATGAGAACAAAGTAACTATGCAAATGCGTGGTGATGATAACAAGGTTCAACAAGAAATAGTACAAGTGTATCCTTAAATATATTGTACTAAAAACAAGTTTAGTTTTTAAGTTTTGTAGAAGTATAAAGGGAGCTATATTAAGCTCCCTTTATTTTTAAACTTTTTCTAAAGCTTGAGAAATACTTTGACGAGTGGTTCCTATTAAATCTCCTAAATCTTTTTGAGTTAACAAATCAAATAGAATATATTCATCACCTACATAGTCATGAATTTGATTGTTAAAATAACTTTTAAGGTAACGGAGCTTTTCTAAAGTTCCTTTTTCGTTAGACATTTTTACCTTTTTTTCTGCATTACACCAGCGTTTTACCAAATAGCGAATAAACCAATCGGTAAGTATAGGGTCTTGTAAAATAGCAGATTTAATAAAGTCTAAATCGTAAACTCTAATTTTACAGTCTACAATGGTTTTGGAATATTCGTAGAATTGATTGTTGTTGAGGTATTCAAAATTTCCAAAAAAATCTCCATCTCCAATAATATCATATACAAACGGAGTTCCTTCTTGGTTGTAGCTTCCCAATTTTACAGCACCTCTTACAATTTCATATATTTTTTTAGATTTAAAAACAGCTTTATAAACGTAATTTCCTTTTAGTTTAATGGTTTCGGTTACATATAAATCTATATCAGGATAGTTTTCTTTTAAATGTTCAAAAACATTAAAATCAGAAAATTTTCTAATAGTGGCAGAACGTAGGTTTATCATATCTATTTTATATAAATTAAAAAGAGGTGTAATTTATTTATAGCATATTAGATGAAGCTTAGCTTAGTATTAAAACTATAATATGTTTGATACGTTAATTATCTTGTATTCGTAAAAAGAATAAATAAAACTTATTGATTTGGTATTGTATATCAGTAGTGTAAAGATGATGTTATATGTTTTAAAAAAGGGATTTGGGTTTTGTGTTCATAATTATATTAGTAGTAGTTTATGTAATTGTTAAACTTGTTAAAAAAGTTAGTGTTAAATAAATTATTTGTTATTTTAAGTAGATTATTTCTTTTACAGAAATTTCAAAAGAATCTAGTCGGATCAATTCTTTCCTCTGTCTTTTTTAAACACAAAATAGAAATCCATAATTACCACAAACGTTATTCATATGGTAGTATTTGATTAAGTTGAGTATTGTTTTTAGTTAACTTTGTAGCATGTTAAATTCTCTTCGTTTTTTAGTGGTTGGTTGTTGGTTGATAAGCAGTAGTGTGTTGGCACAAAACAGCTTACAAAAAAGTATAGAACAAGATTTACAAAAAGCAAAAGACTTAACAACACATGCCTATTATCCGGAGGCTTATGACAAGCTTTGGAATGTGTTAATTCTATCAGATTCATTACACAATTCTAAAATTAAATACAAAGCATATAAAAATTTATCTCAGTTATATTCTATTTTTCATGAAAAAGAAAAAGCCTTTATGGCTATAGATTCTATGTTTGTATATGCAAAACAACAAAAGGTGTTTACAAACCCCAAGGTAAAATCTAACTTATATTACACTGCTGCATTAACGTATAGAATGAATGATGAGTATGATGTGGCCACTAAATATTTAGCTATTAGCGAACATATTTTGGATTCACTACATAGTTCTTTTAACGATAAGTTGTATGTCCTTACAGAAAAAGCTCATTTGTACACATTAACTAAGAATTACAGCGCTTCCGAAAAACTTTTAACAGAAATAGTTCAAAAGGTTTCTAAACAGCATCATTATGCATCTATTATCAATTCAATGTTGGGTGATTTGTATGCTCAAAAAGGAGAAAATAAAAAAGCACTCACGTATTACAATAGAAGTTTAGAAATTTTATCTAAGAAAAAAAACAGAGTTGGTTTAAAAGTAGGTTTATTAGAAAAAACGGCCAAAATTAATGGCAAATTAGGAATGTATAAAATCGCTTTTCAACAAATGACAAGTTCTAAAGTTTTAGGCGATAGTTTGTTTGGCGGGCAAAGTGAACGTAACAAGGAGCTGTTCGAAATTAAAGATTCTTATAGAACAGCTATATTACAAAACAAAAGAATTCAAAAAGAACAAGAGTTAAAACTCATCAAAACTCAAAAAGAGAAGTTAAACATACAGTTAATTTTCTCAACTATTTTATTTATTCTTACGGTAATTGTATCGTTTTTTGGAATGAAATTAATTCGTAAAAAACATGCTACAGAAAAAAAGTTAGCCAGAGAAAGAGCTCGTGCTGAGGTTGAAATTAAAGAAAAGGAATTAGCAGTTACAGCCTTACAATTAATGCAAAAAGACAAATTGCTAGAGGAAATAAAGAAAGGATTAGAGAATGTTAAAAAAGATAAAGACGATGTTTCTGTAGAACAAATAAAAAGTACCATTAAAGTAAATGCAACCAAAACTTGGGAAGAATTTGAAACCCGATTTGTACAAGTAAATAGTTCTTTTTATGAATCGTTAAGTCACAAACATCCTAATTTAAGTAGAAATGAGTTGAAACTTTGTGCATTGATAAAACTTAACTTTTCTACCAAAGAAATGGCTCAACTTTTAGGTGTTTCTGCAGACAGTATTAACAAAGCCCGATATAGACTTAGAAAAAAACTGGCTTTAAATAGAGATGATAATTTGGTTGCCTATATTAATAGTATTTAAGCATCTAGATTCTGTTCAATGTATTAACTTTTAGGTGTTCGAGCAAAGTTGAGAACCTACCTAGTTATTGATACAGAAAATGTTCGCCATATAATAATAGTCACACTTCTTCCAAAAAGTAGAAATCACCCAAGAACCCTAACAGCATAAAAAAACCTCAGACAATATAAAATCATCTGAGGTTTGTACTTATTATAAGTTCACTAAAAACTGTAATCTATTTTACTTAGATTGATCAATAATTTTAGAAACTACAAAAGGCTTTTCTTCACCAGGAGGAATAATTTTAATAGACTCGTGTTCTACGTTTCCACTTCTAGTTTTAATTTTTAAACGTACTGGTTTACCATATTCTGGTGGAATTGGAATTTTAATAGCCAATGTGCGTTGATTGTTTAAAATGGTATAGGTTTTAATAGCGTTGCCTGCCATAAACGTTTCTATAATAGATTCTTTACTAGCCGATTTAAAGTTTAATTCTGCATTCCAAGTATTTACATAAAATCCTGGATCTACAAACGTAATTTCATATTCTATCCACTTAGAGTTGTCTTCTTTGTTTTTAACAACGGTATTTTTTGTTGTATTATTTTGGTACAAATAATCCCAAGATTTACCGTGTTTTTCGGCATCAAAATTATAGTAAGCACTTTTTTGTCCGACTTTAATTTCTGGTAAATTACCACCTTTAACATCAATAGTTTTGGTAGCTATAATGTTTTCACTAGAGTTACCCACCAAAATTTCAAAAGTTCCTTTTTTAACCATTAGCTTTCCTTTTTTAGTGTTGTAATAAGAAAAAGCTTCGTAAGGAATTTGAATAGCTACAGTGGTTTGTTTCCCTGCTGCTACAGACACACGTTTAAATCCTTTTAAAGCTTTAATGGGTCTGTTTTTAGAAGATTTAACATTGCGAATGTATACTTGAACAACTTCATCACCATGTAAAGTTCCTGTATTGTTTACAGTAGCAGTTACTGTTACAAATTCATTGGCTTTTAATTTCTTTTTGTCTAGCTGAACATCACTAATATTAAAATCAGTATAGCTTAAACCAAATCCGAAAGGATACAAAGGTTTTCCTTTAAAATACATATAAGTTCTGTTTCCTCCTGCCATTTTGTAATCGTGAAAATCTGGCAAATCATTATCGGATGCATACCAAGTAGCGTTTAATTTTCCTCCAGGGTTTACATCACCAAACAATACTTTTGCCAAGGCAGTACCTTGTTCTTGTCCGTTTGGCCAAGCACACACAATACCAGGAATGTTTTTTTGTTCCCAAGCAATAGCTGTAGGTCCGCTAGGAACTAATACCAATATGATATTTTTGTTTACAGCTTGTACGGCTTTGATTAATTTATGCTGATTCCCCGGTAGTTTTATCGATTTTCTATCGGTGTTTTCTGTAGAAGTAGTTTCATCATTCCCTACAACTAAAATTACTTGATCTGATTTTTTAGCCAAAGCTACAGCTTCTGCTATTTTGGAGTCATCATCGTTTTTAGCAGTTACATTACAACCTTCTGCAAATGCTACATTGGCATGGGTATGGGCTTTGATACCGTCTAAGGGACTTACTTTGCTTTTAGGATGTCCAGAGTATATTCCCATCCAACATCTATCTGCAAAAGGACCAATCATGGCAATGTTTTTTAAATCCTTTTTTAGAGGAAGTACTTGATTGTTTTTTAACAATACAATAGATTGTTCAGCAGCTTTTAATGCCAGAGCTTTGTGCGAATCAGATTCTAAAACACTAGCAGGAATTTTAGAATATGGATTCAATGCAGGATCATCAAAATCACCTGTCATAAAACGAAGTCTAAGCAATCTGGCAACTGTAATGTCTAATTTTTTTTCTGTTAACAAGCCTTTTTCTAGTGCTTTAGGCAATGCACTTACCATTGGAGCTTGTTTTTCTTTATGTCTAAAACATTCTTGATCAACACCTGCTTTTATAGCCATTGCAGCAGCTTCGGGTTGTGTTTTTGCATACTTCATTCTTTTTTCAAGACCTTGCACAGCAGCCCAATCTGCAATTACATATCCTTTAAATCCCCATTCGTCTCTTAATACATCATTTACCAACCAATTGTGTGCTGTACAAGGAATTCCGTTTAAACCGTTTAATGCGGTCATAATTCCTGTTGCTTTCTCATCTACAACACAGGTTTTGTATGCAGGAAAGTAGTATTCGTATAAATCTTTTTTGCCAATGTTAGAATGTATCCACTCTCTTTTTGTTTCTACATTGTTAGCTACATAGTGTTTTACAGTGGTAACCGTTTTTACATAGTTAGGGTCGTTTCCTTGCATTCCTCTAACATACATACGTGCAATTTCTGACATTAAGTGAGGATCTTCACTGTAACATTCACCATTTCTACCCCATCTAGGGTCTCTGGCCATATTTACAGTAGGAGAAAACATCATTACTTCTTTTTCCCCCATGTTTTTTAAAGCTCTTGCTTCGTTAGAAATAGCAGTAGCAACATCAAACATTAAATCAGGATTCCAAGTGGCACCCATGGCAATGTTTTGTGGAAATTGAGTACAATTCCATCCAATAATTCCGTGCAAAGCTTCACCGTACCATTCAAAAGATGGAATTCCTAATCTTTTAATTTCTGGAATTCTAGATCCGCAATAGCTAATTTTTTCTTCTAGAGTCATTTTGGACAGTAAGTCCTGAACTCTATCATTAATGTTTGCATTCGGATTTTTCCAAGTTTGTGCAAAAGAGCCAAAACTTAGTAAGAATAAAAACGCAGTCAATAATGCTGTTTTAAAGTATTTCATAAGAATAAACGTTTTAAAATGATTATTCTCAAATGTAATTTTAGAAATTAGAAAACAAGAAAAATAACGATGGACATTATTAGGACAAGTCCCGTTTTAAAAGATTTGTGGTAGTAAATAAGAGTTTTGTTGTTACAGAATTTGTTTGATGTTTTTTGAGTAGATACATATTACACTCCAAAAACATCTATACTGTTTTGTGTGGTAATTGCTGCAATTTCATCTAAGCTTTTCTGATAGATGGTAGCTAGTTTTTCGGCTACATTAATTACATAGGCAGATTCATTTCTTTTTCCTCTAAAAGGAGTAGGGGCTAAATAAGGAGCATCGGTTTCTAAGACAATATGCTCTAAAGGAATTTCGGCTAAGAATTTGTCTATTTTTCCGTTTTTAAAAGTAGCAACTCCACCAATTCCTAATTTTAAGTTGTATCCAATCGCTTTTTTAGCATCTTCTAAGGTTCCTGTAAAACAGTGAAAAATTCCGAATAGTTTGTTAGATTTTTCTTCTTCTAAAACGTCAAAAACTTCTTTAAAAGCATTTCTACAATGTATGTTAATTGGCAATCCCAATTCTTTAGCCCATTGTACCTGAATCTTAAAAGCTTCTTTTTGCTGTGTTACATACGTATCGTCCCAATACAAATCCATTCCAATTTCCCCCACGGCCACAAATTTTCCTGTTTCTAGCCATTCACGAGCTATGTTAAGCTCTTCTTTATAATTTTCTTTAATATGTGTAGGATGAACCCCCATCATTAAATGTACGTTGTTTGGGAAAGCCTCTGAAACGTTAAACATACTTTGAGTGTATTCAGAATCTACAGAAGGAATAAACAAACGCTGTACACCTGCGTTTATAGCACGTTGAATCATCTCATTTCTGTCTTCATCAAATTGTTCGCTATTTAAGTGGGTATGGGTGTCTGTAAAAATCATTTGTATAAAATTTGTAGCAAAGATAAGTATCGATATGTTTTTGAGTAATTTTAAATCGATTTAAAAATCATAGAAATGAAGTTTTGTAAAAAGTATCTGTTTATTGTCTTTAGTTTGTTAACTGTAGTGTCTTGTTCTCAAAAAAAAATAAATGGAGTTAGTTTGGTGTCTCCTCCAAAATCTGTAAATGAGGTTCCTTTTGTGGATTTACATCAAATTAATGCCAATTGGGTAGCTATTATTCCGTTTGCTTTTTCTAAAGATACAGCTCCAAATGTTTATTTTGATCACGACCGTCAGTGGTGGGGAGAAAAAACGGAAGGGGTTGTGGCTATGATTAATTTTGCAAAAAAACAGCAATTAAAAGTGTTTTTAAAACCCCATGTATGGCATAGAAAAGGGTGGATAGGAGATTTTACGCTAGAAACAGAACAAGATTGGGAGGTGTGGGAAAAAGAATACACGGATTATATTTTAAGCTATGCCAAAGTAGCACAAGAACAACAGGTAGAATTGTTTTGTGTGGGTACAGAGTTAAAACAAGTAGTGTTAAAAAGACCTTTATTTTTTAAGGAATTAATTAAAAAAGTAAAACAAATCTACAAAGGAAAACTAACTTACGCAGCCAATTGGGACAATGCAGAAGGTGTAAATTTTTGGCAAGAATTAGATTATATTGGGGTAGATGCTTATTACACACTGTCCAATAAAAAAGAGCCTAGTGTTGATGAATTAATTAAAGCTTGGCAACCTATAAAACAGAATTTACATGAACTAAGCAAAAGGAATAACAAGCCTATTTTGCTTACAGAATATGGTTTTGAAAGTTGTGATTTTAATACCAAAGATACTTGGGGGAGCAATGGAATATATGCTGTAAATGAACAAGCTCAAGCCAATGCTTATAAAGCTTTGTACAAAACATTTTACAATCATAATTGGTTTGCAGGAGGCTTTTTGTGGAAGTGGCATTTAACAGAAACCACGTTTAGAAACAAATCAAAAACGTTTACACCACAAGGAAAAAGAGTGATAGATGTTATTAAAAATCAATTTAGGTAAATTTATTTTCGATCAATTTTTCCTAAAGTATTTCCTTCTTCTGTAGTGTATTTGTCAGTTTTAGAAGTACCCACAATTTGAGAAGTATAAATTCCTGTGTGACCCGAAAATACATAAGCGGTTACACAGGCAATGGCTATATAAACTCCACTATCCATACCAAATAATTCAATTCCCATTAGCGTACAAGCAATAGGGGTGTTGGTAGCACCAGAAAATACGGCTACAAATCCCATTCCGGCAAGCAAACCAATTGGTAAAGGAAAAAAGAAGGCCAAAGCACTCCCTAAAGTAGCTCCAATAAAAAACAAGGGAGTTACTTCTCCACCTTTAAAACCAAAGGCAATACAAAAAGTGGTTAAAATTAATTTTATAGCAAAATCGTAACTGTGCATACTTGTAACAAAAGAATCTAAAATGGTAGGAATTCCTAATCCTATGTATTTGGTTCCAATAAAATAAACAAGTACAGCAATGGCAGTTCCACCTACAACAGGTCTTAGTGGAGGATATTTAATAAGTTTAGAAAATTGACTAAAAAAGTGAACTCCTTTAGAGAAAAAAGTACTTACAATTCCAAAAATAATTCCAGCCAATACACACCAAAAAAAAGTGCTAATGCTTAATTTGGGAACTAAGTTTATAACATAATTTGTGTGGGGTACGTGTAAATAATGAGCTACTTCTCTAGACGCAAAGTTAGCAACCACAGCAACCAACAAGCAAGGCAAAATAGCATTGTATTTTATTTTACCAATCAATAAAACTTCTAAGGCAAAAACAGCACCAGCCAATGGAGTTCCAAACAAACCTGCAAAACCACTACTAATTCCCATTAGTATAATAATTCTACGATTGGATTTGTTCATTTTTAGCCAACCCGAAAACTGATCGGCAATAGCTCCTCCAATTTGCACAGCAGTACCTTCACGTCCTACAGAAGCTCCAAATAAATGAGAAACAACAGTTCCTATAAAAATAAAAGGAGCCATTTTAAAAGGAATAATATCTTTGGGAGTATTTAGTTCCTCTAATAATTGATTATTTCCTTTAGCAACGGACTGTCCGTAGTAGTGGTATAAAAGCCCCACAAACAAACCTCCAACTGGTAATAACCAAATAATAACTTTATTAGCTTCTCTGTAGTTTGTAGACCAGTTTAAAGAGGCTAACAAAGCAGCCGAAGCTACACCTACCAACGTACCAATAACAACAGATAAAACCAGCCATTTTAAAAACTCTTTTATAATAGTTGGGTATTCTGATAGTGAGTATTGCTTACGGATAGCGTTCATTTTTAGGTTTTAGAATTGTTTTCCTACGCTAATTCCAAATCTAGGAACAAACTGGCGAGATATTTTAGAGTTGAATAGGTTTCTACCCACTCCTACATTAAATTCAAAAACATAACCATTTTTAGAAACATGTTTTCCACCTGCACCTAATCCTAAGGCAAAGTCTGAATAGTTTTGAGATTCTTCTACCACTACATCATTTTCTGTTTTTTCTTCAGTTTCCGCAAAGTTTAAGGTTCCAAATAATTCCCCAAAAAAGTCAAAGCCATTACTATTGGTAATGTATTGACGGAAATATGGAGTAATCTGAAAATCTTCGTTATATCTAAACTTAGCATCTTTATCTTCAAAATTGATGAATACAGACAAACCAATAGAAGCTTCATCATTTAATTGATTTTCGTACGATACATCTAGGGTTCTTAGAACCAATATATCAAATAAATCTACCTTTATTTGGTTGTTTTGAGCGTTTGCACCCAAGGTGATGAATAAGATAAATAAGAAAAGTATTTTTTTCATGCTTTTTTGTTTTTACACGTCAAAAATAGCGCATTTCTATGAGCTTGCCTAATTGCTTTTAAAAGTTAGCTCTTAATTGTACACTACCAACGTGAATGGTGTTTGTTGCTGTGTTTTTTCTTCCGTTGTAATTAATACTTAAGTCCAATAATTCGGTTAATTTTCTTTGTACAATTAAAGACCAAGTATAGTTTCTGTCAGGTTGCAAACCTTCTAAAATTCTATAAGATGCCGGAGTATTAACGGGTCCTGTGTACTTGTTCTCTATTAAGTTTAGACTTGCTAAAATAGATCCTTTTCCAAGGTTGTTATAGGTGTAGTTAATTCCAAAATCATGACTTATTAACGCTTCTTCTCCAATTTTATTTTTCTCATTTCTGTAAGAATAACTGGTTTTAAGTGTAGAAAACTCATCTTTTAAAAAGTTGATAGAGGGATTTATTTTATGTGATGCAATATTAAAATTTCTGCTAGCATACTCTTTACTAGTGTTTTTGTTGTTCTTTGTATTTACAATGGCTCCCAATACCCAAGAACTCTGAATGTTGTGCTGAAAATTTATTTCGTGAGATTGTTGTGTTGCCACCTGAATGTCTGACGAAATGTTTTGCGTATTTTGATTGTCTTGATACGTATAGGTGGTACTATAATGCTGTAAACCTCTATTAAAATAAAGACTTGTAAATATATTTTGTTGCAAACCTACCACATCATCACCAGTGGTGTTAAAAGGATTAATGTTAAATTTTTTTCCTTTTTTAAGTTGATCTTTATTGATTAAAATACTAGACTGGTTTGAGAAATGAGACAAGGTTTGTAGCCATTTAGAACTGTGATTACTGTATTGAAGAAAATTAACAAACACAGATTGGCTCAGTTTTGCCTTTTGTGTAGCAATTCTGTTAAGATTGGGCAAAACAACTCTTAAATAATTAGCCTGATCTGTAAATTGTGCCACTTCAAATTCATCAAAATCTTTTTTACCGTTGTTGTTTAAATCTCCTAAATAATAATAATATCCTTGTCCGGGTTCTGTTTCTATATAGGTAAAGTTTTGTTGAGCGGTACTCCCAGAGCTTGTTTCATAAGCCGTTGACAAACGAATAATATCATGAAATAATTGTTGGTTGTAGAGTGTTCTTGCATTCACAACATCTACATCATCAGAAAATAAATGATGTACCTTTCTGTAGTTAACAAATGTATTTAAAGAGGTTTGTTTGGTTTTAATTAATTGGCTTTCTACCGTGTAGTTTTGGGTGTTTTGTACCCTTGTTAGTTGATTGTTTTTAATACTGTCTATTTGTGTAATGGTGTAACCAAATTTGGAATATACTTTGGTAGAATCTCCTAAACCTACATGCATTCCGGTAGCAATATATTTCTGACTATTTTGGTGAAAAACTTGGGTTTGTTCATTTTGTTGCTGATTGTTTTCATAGGTTAGTAGTCCTTGTAACCAGGCTTTTTTTAAGTTGTATTTAAGATTAGATTCATGTCTTAAAAAGGTTCCTTTTTCGGTACTATTTGTACTTTTTAAATAACTAGTTTCTGTAGCCAAAGTAGTTTTTCCTACAGAGTTTAAAGTGGTAATTCCATTTTTAACTCCTTTAAATGCTTCTCCTAGATTTAGATAAGCACTGTTTAAATAAATTTTTTGAGAGTTGTTTTTTTCCAACACAAATGTATTTCTTACATAGGTTTGATTACCCAAAAAATTGGGGGTTAAATTTACATCTATATTCCAGTCTCTATTAAATTCAGCATTGTACAAACCTTCAATGTTATTAAATGTTTTTTGAACAAAATCACCTTCAAAAAGGTTAGAACTATTCCATGTACCCGTTTTAATTTGTTGCTGCCAGGTTAGGGTAGTAGCTAGTCCTTTATTTTGATGGTCATCTAAGGTAGAAAACAAGTTTTGGTCATTATTACTATAGGCTAATTCTGCATTTACAAAAGATTGTTCACTAATTTTATAAGCAGTATTTACTACGGCCATTTGTGTTTTAGTTGGAGCAAACAATTGGGTAATAGGAGCGTAGTTACCTTGTGGAACTCCATTTATAGGAGCAATATATTCGTAAATAGTACCTGTGGCAACGGTTTCACTAATAATGTAATTTCCGTTGTTGTTACCTACAAAACTAAAAGTTACATTGTATAGTGTTTGGTTTTCATTGTTACTTTGCTCAAAATTTCCTTCGTTATTTATAAGGTATTGAATTCTGTTTTCATTGTAAGCAGCTATTTGTGCGCTAGGAGCAATCATTTGATTAGGGTCATTTCCTGCTTGTTGTAAAATAAGTTTTTGATCATTACTTAAATTCTGCTGAATAGGCTGATTTTTTACATCATTTTCATTGTAAAAGTAAGTTCCAATGCTAAATTTTTCGGTTTCATATTTTACACCATCGTGGGTTACAAATCGGTTGTAGTTTTGATCGCTGTATTGATAGTCTACAATAATTCTTTGTGATGAGTTAATGGGAAATGTAGGATTAAAAGTAATTTCAGAAATGTTATAATCAATAGTGTAATCGTACTGTTCTCCTCTCTTTAGTTGTACACCATTTACGTACACCACTTCACTTCCAGAAATAATAACAATGTTTTGTTCTCCGTTAACTCCTAATAATCTGTAAGGACCTTGATTTCCTTCTTGTGCAGTTATGTTTTGGGTGTTAAATCGTCCTTTGGCCAAAGCCCCAGAAGCAGTAACTGTTGTTTTTTGATCTCCATGGTCTAAAACAACATCTAACTTGGCTCCATTAATTTTTTTGGTAAAGTTTAAAAAATAACTGTCCTGATTGGTTAAATCTACATCTCCAGCCTTTAAGTTCCATGTATCTGTAAACAATTCAATAAACACTCTGTCAAACTCATTAATGTTCTGTGAAACCCCGTTTTCTTGAATCGGAACATTGGAGTCTTTAATACTAGCTCTAATTTTTAAGTTTTCTGATAAATTTCCGGTAATCTGTAAATCTAATCCAGAGTTTAACACAGATCCTTGGTTGTTTCCTACGGTAATTCCTCGAGTAATATTTCCATAAGTATTAATACCTCCAAAAAAATCGCTCTTGTTATATTCTTTTTTTAAAGAATAAGTTTGAGCAGATGGAGTTGCTTTAGCAATGATGAGTTTTTTATCAAAAGGACTATAGCTTTGTGTTAAAAAATCAGGGTATTTAAAGTAGTTAACCTTTATTTGCTGAGGTTTTGGAGTGTAAAAATACAATTGTCCTTTCTGAAAATTGACAAAGTATTTGGTAGGTGAAATTAATTGACCTTGTTTGTTTTTAATGTTAAAGTTAACAGGGCTAATGGCTACCTTTTCTAGGTTGATGGTATCTATACTAGTAGTGAGTATTTTAGACACACGGTTTTTATTCACTATTTGCCCGTAAGAACTATAGAAAAACAGAAAAGTAAGAAGGATGTGTATTACTTTCATTAGTCAACCAACCGTATAAAACTAATTTAGTGAACTATCCTTTAAAAAGTTAGAGGATTTTGGCAGAATGATTATTTTTTACGTTCTACCACGTAATCAATCATAGTTTGTAAAGAATCTTTGTATTCAGATTGAGGATATGTGTTTAAAATTTCCAAAGCCAAGTTTTTATACTCGTGCATTTTGGTAATTGTGTATTCTAATCCGTTATTGTCTTTTACAAATTGAATAACCTCTTTTACTCTTTTTTTATCTGTATTATGGTTCTTAACAGAGTTTATTAACCATTTACGTTCTTTATCTGTACAAGTGTTTAAGGTGTAAATTAAAGGAAGTGTCATTTTTTGTTCTTTAATGTCAATTCCTGTAGGTTTCCCTATTTGAGCATCTGAATAATCAAACAAATCATCTTTTATTTGGAAAGCAATACCAATGTATTCTCCAAATCGTCTCATTTTTTCCACCTCTTCTTTTTCTGCCCCAACAGAAGCAGCACCAATTCCACAACAAGCCGCAATTAGTGTAGCTGTTTTTTGACGGATAATTTCAAAGTATACTTCTTCGGTAATATCTAAACGTCTTGCTTTTTCAATTTGTAACAACTCCCCTTCGCTCATTTCTCGCACAGCGATAGAAATTAGTTTTAGGATGTCAAAATCATCATTGTCTATGCTTAATAACAATCCTTTAGATAATAAAAAATCACCTACTAAAACAGCAATTTTGTTTTTCCAAAGTGCGTTTATAGAAAAGAAACCTCTACGTTTGTTACTATCATCTACCACATCATCGTGCACCAAAGTTGCGGTGTGAATCAATTCAATAATAGCCGCACCACGGTAGGTACGTTCGTTAAAATCTCCGTTAGAAACCATTTTGGCCACTAGAAAGACAAACATTGGTCGCATTTGTTTTCCTTTTCTGCGAACAATATAATGCGTAATACGATTTAACAACGGCACCTTAGTTGCCATGGCTTCTTTGAATTTGTTTTCAAAGGCCGCCATTTCTTGGTAAATAGGTTGTTGAATTCGTTCTGTTATTTTCATTCCTAGCGGATCGATTTTTTAGAGCTATAAACTTAATCAAAAAAGTTTATTCTTGCGAAGCTTTTACACGTTCTGCAGCTTCTATTACTTTAGTTTTTAAGCTTTCTTTATAAGCAACAATAGTATCTAATACAGTGCTGTTTGTAGCTCCAATAATTTGAGCTGCTAAAATTCCTGCATTTTTAGCTCCGTTTAAAGCTACAGTTGCTACAGGAACACCTCCTGGCATTTGTAAAATAGATAAGATAGAATCCCAACCATCAATAGAATTGCTAGATTTAACAGGAACTCCAATTACAGGTAGCGGACTCATAGAAGCTACCATTCCTGGTAAATGAGCTGCACCTCCAGCACCTGCAATAATTACAGAAACACCTCTTTTGTGTGCGTTGTTAGAAAAGTCTACCAATTTTTCTGGAGTACGGTGTGCAGATACAATATCTACTTCCACTTCAATTTCAAATTCTTTTAAAATATCTATAGCTTGTTGCATTACTGGTAAATCTGAATCAGATCCCATTACGATGGCTACTTTCATTGTATTGTGTTTTTAAGAGTAAAAAGAGGAAAGGTAAAAAGTAAAATTATTTTGTGTGTTATGAAAAAATCTTTGACTTTTATCTTTAAATCTTTTGACTTAATGTTTAATTGTTATTTACTAATGACTCTAACGGTATTCTTTACCAATTCTGCTGTTTTACGAGCTACGTTAATGTCTTTATTAACTATGGTAACGTGTCCCATTTTACGGAAAGGTTTGGTTATTTTTTTACCATATAAATGTGGAGTTACTCCATCAATCTTTAATATGTCGGTAATTTTTTCATAAATAACTTCTCCTTCGTAACCTTCTGCACCTACTAAATTTACCATAATACCGGCTAATTTACTTTCGGTGTTTCCTAAAGGTAAATTTAATACTGTACGTAAATGTTGTTCAAACTGACTGGTGTGAGATGCTTCTATACTATAATGTCCGCTGTTGTGTGTTCTTGGAGCTACTTCGTTAATAATAATGTCGTCATTTTCTGTTTGAAACATTTCTACAGCTAACAAACCAACATGTTTAAAAGAATTGGCAACATTCATAGCAATTCTTCTTGCCTTGGCAGCAACTTCATCGCTAATACGAGCAGGACAAATTACGTATTCTACTTGGTTAGCTTCTGGATGAAATTCCATTTCTACTACAGGATATGTTTTTACTTTTCCATCAGCATTTCTAGCAACAATAACTGCTAATTCGTTTTTAAATGGAATTAAATCTTCTACAATACAGTCTGCATCGGGTAAATTATTAAGGTCGTCTATAGAGCGAACTATTTTAACCCCCATACCATCGTAACCAAACTGAGCAGCTTTCCAAACAAAAGGAAAATCTGTTAGGTTGGCAGCTTTTAACTCTGCTAAAGAACTAAATCTTTGGTGTGGTGAGGTTGGAATGTTATTTTTTTTGTAAAAGTCTTTTTGTTTTCCTTTGTGTTGAATAGTCTCAATTACATGAGGTTGCGGATACACTTTTACACCTTCTTTTTCTAATTTGTATAAAGCTTTAATGTTTACGTGCTCTATTTCTATAGTAAGCACATCTACTTTTTTACCAAAATTATAAACATCGTTATAGTCTAATAAATTTCCTAAAAAGAATTCATTGCAATAAGGTGCGCAAGGAGCATCTTTAGAGCTGTCTAAAATACAAGTATGAACATCAAATTTTTGAGTTTCTGCTAAAAGCATTCTTCCTAATTGACCTCCACCAAGGACTCCCAATTTAAAGCTAGAAGAAAAATAATTTTCCATTGAGTAATATTTGGGCACAAAAGTACAAATAAATGAGGGAATCTACACTTTTAAAAATTAGTGATTCTAAGTCCTCCTCCTTCTAAAAAAGCAGAGTACTGTCTTAGTGCATATGTTTTTTCAACACCACCTTCTTCAATTGTTACTGCTGTTTGGTATTGAGTAAAAGAAATATCATCATTGCTACAATTGGCACAAGACATTTGGCCAGTTCCGTTTTCAACAGTCATAGGAGTTTGACATTCATTAGGGTTAATATAAGGACAACCTAAATCAAAAGCAGTATAAAGATCACTACCTAGGTTAAATACAATGATTCCTTGGTAGCCTTGATCTTTAATGATGGTATAATCACCAACACCAGCACTGTTAGTAATTGGATCAAAAATTTTTATGTTTACAGCTTTTCTAGGTACCATGGTGTTTTGTTGGTTAAACCCTTGCTTGGTACAAGCTGTTAGTGCAATAAATAGGGTAAATAAGATGATTTTTTTAATCACGGGATAGTTGTGTATAAAATTTATGAGGTAAAGATACAGAATTTTTTAGCTTCCAATAATTTCTATATCTTTGTGTATGTCTCATTTCCAAAGTGGTAATGAGATTTTTTTGTGTTATAAAAATTTAGAGAAGATGAGTGAAGTATCATATTATTCAGAAGAAGGACTTAAGAAATTAAAAGGAGAGTTAGAATTTTTAGAGCAAGTAGAACGTCCTAGAGTGACGAACGAAATTGCAGAGGCAAGAGACAAAGGAGATTTAAGTGAAAATGCAGAGTACCATGCAGCCAAAGAAGAGCAGTCTTTGTTGGAATTAAAAATAGCCAAATTAAAGAATGTTGTAGCAAATGCTCGTATTTTAGATGAATCTCAATTGGATACTTCTAAAATTTTAATTCATTCTAAGGTGAAATTAAAGAATGTAGCTAACGGTATGGAGTTTAATTACCAGTTGGTTGCCGATTCTGAAACAGACATTCGTAATGGAAAATTGTCTGTAAATTCTCCTATAGGAAAAGGATTGTTAGGGCATAAGCAAGGTGATATTGCTGAAATTCAGGCTCCAAATGGAGTGATGAAGTTTGAAATTGTTGAGATTTCTAGATAAATTTTTAAGGTGTTCGAGCGGAGTCGAGAACTTTTTACTTTCTAAATGATATTACATCTCGACTTCGCTCGATGACCCAATAAAATAAGATTACAAGCATGAGCATTTTTACAAAAATAATTAAAGGAGAAATTCCATCGTACAAAATAGCAGAAAACGAAGATTTTTTTGTGTTCTTAGATATCAATCCTAATGCAGCAGGACATACGTTAGTAGTTCCTAAAAAAGAGGTAGATAAACTTTTTGATTTGGAAGATGATTTATATACAAAGTTATTTCAGTACTCTAAAACTATTGCGGCTGCTATAGAAAAAGCAGTGCCTTGTAAAAGAGTTGGTTTGTCTGTTATTGGTTTAGAAGTACCACATGTACATGTGCATTTGGTTCCTTTAAACGAAATGGCAGATGCTACTTTTGGAAAAAAAGTAAAGTTAACCGAAGCTGAATTTAAAGCCTTGGCAGAAAAAATAGCAAGTTATTTGTAAATGAAAACAATAAAAAAGGAGGTCTTATGAGCTCCTTTTTTATTTAGGAATATTAATCTGAAAAGTACTTCCAGTGTGTTTTTGAGATTGTTTTACAAATACTTTTCCGTTGTGGTATTGGGTAATAATCCTTCGAGTTAAAGAGAGTCCTAAGCCCCAACCACGTTCTTTAGTGGTAAAGCCAGGTTCAAATATTTTTCTATGTAAGTTTTTAGGAATTCCTTTTCCAGTATCGGTAATTAAGATTTGTATTTCTTTGGGAGTATCTAGTAGTTGAATGTCTATGTTTCCTTTACCTAACATAGCATCAATAGCATTTTTAATAATGTTTTCTAGTACCCACCCAAATAAGTCTTTGTTTAGTTTTACAGAAAGTGTGGTTTCTGGTTTGTTGTAGTTAAAAACCACGTTTTTAGAACTTCTAGTTTTAAAATAACTAATAGTGTCTTCAATAATTTTAGAAGGATTGTGGGAGTCTAATACAGGTTCTGAACCAATTTTAGAAAAACGATTGGCTATAATATTTAAGTGTTCTACATCTTTTTCAATTTCATCTACATAGCTCTGGTCTATTTTTTCGGAACGTAAAATGGCTACCCAACCTAATAAAGAGGATAGTGGAGTTCCTATTTGATGTGCTGTTTCTTTAGCCATTCCACTCCATAATTTGTTTTTATCAGAAACAGAAGAGGCATTAAAAACAGTATAAATAATCCAAAGGAAAATAATAAAGATGGCAGCAAGTGCTAGTGGATAAAATCGTAATCTGTTTAATATTTCGGAATTGGAGTAGTAGATGTATTGATTTTTATCTTTTGAAATATTAATGACAATAGGAGGATGAACTTTTTTCATTTCCTCTAATCTTTTAGAAAGAACCTTTTGTTTGTTGGCTTCTTTGTATGTAATGTTTTGATCTAATAAAATATGGTCTTTAGCATCTGTAACAATCATTGGAATAGAGTTGTTGTTCTCTATAATTTTTACCAATAAACTAATGTCTTCATTGTTAGAGGCTTTGTTAAATTGAAAATAAGCATCTGCTAGTATTTCCATTTTAATAGCTTCTTGTTTTTGAAAACTATTAAAAAAGATATAGGTATACCATAAAATGATACTTACTATTCCGGTAGCAAGAATCAAAAGCATTTGTTTTGATTTTAGAAAACGAAAGAAAGGCTTCATTATAAGTTGATTGGTTTTTTAGCTCCTCTGTCGTACATTACTATGCTACCAGCAACGGCTACGTTTAAGCTTAAGGTTGATTTAAATTTAACTAAAAAATGTGATTTATCAATAGCTTCTTTAGATAAACCGTGGTCTTCTGCTCCTAACAAATAAACACATCTTTTTGGGTGTTGAAACGTTTCTAACGGAACTGACTTATCATCTAATTCTACTCCCACCAACACAGCACTTTTGGGTAAATGTTTGTAAAACTCTTCAAAACTATCGTAATGAAAATAAGGCATAGCACCTACGGCTTTGTGTGTGTCGCAAGCTTGTTTAGCATATCTGTTTCCTATGGTGTAAATAAAACTTGCTCCCATGTTTTGAGCAGATCTCCATAAAACACCTAGGTTTTCAGGAGTTTTACCATTATAAATACCAATACCAAAATAACCTTGTTCTAAATTGTTAACCATGTTGTTTTTTGTAAATAGTTGGAAGTGAAACTTTAAAATAAACAGCTGCTAAACGAATTATAATAGTAAATAGCACAGGAATAATTTGTGAGTAAGGATTGGGTACGTTTAGTTTTAGTAATAAAAGATACAAACAACCACCTAATACACTAGCAGTAGCATAAATTTCTTTTTTAAATATTACAGGAATTCTGTTTACAACCACATCTCTTAAAACTCCACCAAAAACACCTGTTACCGTTCCTAGTAAAATACAAATGGAGTTGTCTAGTTGGTTTTGTATACCTATTTGTACTCCAGTAATGGTAAATAAACCAAGACCTAAAGCATCGTAAAAAAACATGGGTTTAGAGAAAAAATCTAATTTGTTTTTTAAAAACATGGCTAGTACAGCTCCTGTAAAAACGGCATAAAGCATAGAGGTGTTATAGAGCCAAAAGACTTCTTTGGCTAATAAAATATCTCTTAAAGTTCCTCCGCCAACAGCTGTAATAAAAGCAACTATTAAAACTCCAAAAGGATCTAGTTTTTTCTTAATGGCAATTAATGCTCCTGAAATGGCAAAAACAAAAGATCCAGAAATATTTAGGTATTCAATAATAGTGATCATAATATAGTTACTTGCCTATTAGCATTCGTTTAATTTCGTTCAGTTTCATTAACGCTTCTACAGGGGTTAGGTTGTTAATGTCAGTTGCTAAAATTTCATCTTTAATACCTTCTAACAAAGGATCGTCTAGCTGAAAAAAACTTAATTGAAAATCGTCTTCTTGAGTTGCGTTTTCAATTTTTGCTTTGTTGTTTTCTAATCCGTGACTGTTTTCTAACTGAGTCAACATTTTATTGGCTCTGTGAATTACGGCTTGTGGCATTCCGGCTAATTTAGCTACATGAATACCAAAACTGTGCTCACTACCCCCAGCAGTTAGTTTACGCAAGAAAATTACCTTGTCTTTTAATTCTTTTACAGAAACGTTAAAGTTTTTAATTCTAGCAAAGGTGCTAGACATATCGTTTAATTCGTGATAATGTGTAGCAAATAATGTTTTTGCCTGACTTGGGTGTTCGTGTAAATATTCTGCAATAGCCCAAGCAATAGAAATACCATCATAGGTACTGGTTCCACGTCCAATTTCATCTAATAAAATTAAACTGCGTTCTGATACGTTGTTTAGAATACTAGCCGTTTCATTCATTTCTACCATAAAAGTAGACTCTCCCATAGAAATGTTATCGCTAGCACCAACACGTGTAAATATTTTATCTACCACACCAATTCTGGCTTGTTGTGCAGGTACATAACTTCCCATTTGAGCTAACAAAACAATCAAGGCAGTTTGTCTTAATATGGCCGATTTACCCGACATGTTGGGTCCGGTAATCATAATAATTTGTTGCTGATTTCTGTTTAAAACAATATCATTGGCAATGTATTCTTCTCCAAAACCTAATTGTTTTTCAATAACAGGATGACGACCGTTTTTAATTTCAATTTCGGTAGTTTCATCAATACTAGGTCTTACGTAGCTGTTGTTAATAGCTAAGGTTGCAAAACCGCACAAACAATCTAACTGAGCAATTAAGCTAGCGTTTAGCTGAATAGGTTGAATGTAATCAATTAAAAATTGAATTAATCCAGAGAATAATTGTTGTTCTAATTGGGCAATTTTTTCTTCGGCACCTAAAATTTTGGTTTCGTATTCTTTTAATTCTTCGGTAATATAACGTTCTGCATTTACCAAGGTTTGTTTACGAATCCAATCTTCTGGAACCTTGTCTTTATGGGTGTTTCTAACTTCTATATAATATCCAAAAACGTTGTTAAAGGCTATTTTTAAAGAGGTAATTCCTGTGCGTTCGGTTTCTCGTTTTAAAAGATTTTCTAAATATTCTTTTCCAGAATTAGAAATGTTTCTTAAATCATCTAATTCAGCAGAAACTCCAGGAGCAATGGCATTTCCTTTATTAATACTCACGGGAGCATCCGCTACTAGGGTAGTGGCAATTTTTTCTCTTAATAAAGTACAATCCTGTAATTGTTCTCCAATAGCTTTTAAGGTGATGTTATCACTTTCTTGAGCTGCTGTTTTTATAGGAATAATAGCATCTAAAGATTGTTTTAAGTAAGTAACTTCTCTAGGGTTTATTTTTCCGGTAGCCACTTTAGAAATCAAACGTTCTATATCACTAATTTGCTTAATTTGATATTCTGTGGTTTTGTAAAAATCATCGTGATTCATAAAGTAGTTTACTACTTCATGTCTTTTGGTAATTTGACTAGCTTCTTTTAAAGGTAAAGCCAACCATCTTTTTAACAAACGAGCTCCCATAGGAGAGTTGGTTTGATCGATAATACTTAAAAGTGTAACGGCATTTTCGTTGGTAGAATGATACAATTCTAGGTTACGAATGGTAAATCTATCCATCCAAACATAGTCGTTTTCATGTACACGCTGAATGCTTGTAATATGATTTAGTTGATTGTGCTGCGTTTCTGATAAATAATACAAAATAGCTCCAGAAGAAATGATTCCTTCTGATAAGTTTTCTACTCCATATCCTTTTAAAGAATTTACTTTAAAGTGATTTAATAAATTTTCGGTGGCAAATTCTATCTGAAAAACCCAATCGTCTAAATAAAAGGTGTGAAATCTATCTCCAAAGGTTTCGTTAAAAAACACTTTGTTTTTCTTTTCTACCAAAATTTCGCTTGGAGCAAAGTTTTGTAATAATTTATCTACATAACTAGCATCTCCCTGAGCTGCTAAAAATTCTCCAGTAGAAATATCTAAAAAAGAAACTCCTAATTCTTTTTTTCCAAAGTGTACTGCCGCTAAAAAGTTGTTGTTTTTAGATTGTAGTACTTCATCATTTAAAGCAACACCCGGTGTAACCAATTCTGTAACCCCTCGTTTTACAATGGTTTTGGTCATTTTAGGATCTTCTAACTGATCGCAAATAGCCACACGCAAACCAGATTTTACCAATTTAGGCAAATAGGTATTTAAGGAATGATGTGGAAATCCTGCCAAGGCAGTTTCAGAATCGCTACCAGCACCACGTTTGGTTAAGGTAATATTTAGTACCTGAGCAGCTTTAATGGCATCGGTTCCAAAAGTTTCGTAAAAGTCACCAACTCTAAAAAGCAACATAGCATCTGGGTATTTTTTTTTAATACCGTTGTACTGCTTCATTAAAGGAGTTTCTTTTTTTACTTTGGTTTTAGCCACAATGATGATTTTTTGGGATTCTAGGCGAAATTAAATTTTTTAAAGAAACTGATGAAAGATACAAGCAAAAGTTATTAAGGTTCTATTGACAATTTATGCACTTTTAGCGGAAATTAACCTAATTTTGAGACTTCTTAAATTTAAAGAGATGCGTAAACTTAAAAACAACGAATTAAATAGATTAGATGTGGCCGCTTTTAAAGTGGCAGAAAAAACACCTTTGATTGTTGTTTTAGACAATATTAGAAGTTTAAATAACATTGGTTCTGTATTTAGAACTAGTGATGCTTTTGCCATTGAGAAAATTTATTTGTGTGGAATTACAGCAGTTCCTCCAAACAAAGAAATTCATAAAACGGCTTTAGGAGCTACCGAATCTGTGGAATGGGAATATGTAGAAGATACATTAACCTTGATTGATAAGTTAAAAGCAGATGGAATTGTAACCGCAGCTATTGAGCAAGCAGAAAACAGTGTAAAGTTGCAAGATTTTAGTGTTCAATCATCAGAAAAGTACGCTATTGTAATGGGTAACGAAGTAAAAGGAGTACAGCAAGAGGTTATAAATACTTGTGATTACTGTATAGAAATTCCTCAATTTGGTACCAAGCATTCTTTAAATATATCGGTAACCACAGGAGTTGTTTTGTGGGATTTGTGTAAACAATTTAGATTCTAATTTTTTAAGGTAAACGTTTCTGTAATATTTCTTGCCTCATCTCCATAAAAAACAAGATTTAGATTGATTTCCCATTTATTGTTAGATTGTTTTTTTCCCGTTACACTCCCTGTAGGAGCTACAGATTTTTCTGGACTTGTAGGAAAGTAACAATAACAATATTTAGATAGCACTGGGTTTATGTTGGTTAATGCTTTATTGGCATAAGAAAATTGGGTAAGATTGGCATTAATCTCAAAACGGATAATTTCATAATACTCATCATCGGCTATACCTTCTTCGTCATCTGCAACAAATTTGTGTTCAAAAACAATATTGTTTCCGGTTTCAATGGCAGATTCTTTGGTGTAAACACCCTCTTTATCTGTAACTACTAATTTGCTGTTGTTTAGAAAGGTGTTAAAGGCAGTGCCGTTGTTGTAAACTTCTTTTATTTCTTTTTCTTGATCGTCTTTTTGGGAACAAGAAAGCAGACAAAGAGCTGTAAACAGGAAAATAATACTTTTCATAAGTTTAGAATTTATAATTAACACCTGTTGAAACTCCAATTAAATATGGGTTGTTGTTAGAGGTACTAAATGTTTGTGTCTGAATTTTTAGAGACGGAGCAAGGTTTAAAAACCACTTGCTAGAAAAATGATATTCAAAATCTGTCCCAAGGTTAAAACTAAAGTTTAAGTTGTTTAAATTGTTAGCTTCTCCTTCTGAAAAAGAAAATTGTCCGCTCTGTATTTGCAAATTATTTTCTGTTAAAAATAAGGTGCTAAGTCCGCCAACGGCAAACATTTTAAATTTTTTAGATTGGTAAATGCTAAAATTAACTTCTACAGGAATTTCTATGTAACCTATACTTTGTTCTAGTTGACTGCTGGAATTATCAATAAAAGTAAGTTCAGATTTACTGTCAAAATTAGCGGATGTATTATCTAGCATTAATGCGCTTTTGCTTGGAGCTTGTTTGCTTGCGTTTGCAAAAGAAGAGGTTCTTTGTATTCCTGATACTAAATTTCCATCTGTAGTTTGAAGCAAACTAATTCTATGAATTCCTGTTTTTATCTTTATTTTGTTAGTTGCTTGGTAGGCAACGTTTACACCGTAAGAAGTAGATAGTTGTCCTGTTTTTTTAGCATTGTCTAACCTGTTGTCTACAGGGGAATTGTTAGAAAAAGCACCGTAGTAATATTGTGAAATAATTGGAGCAATACTCCATTCCTTTTTAGACGATTTGTTATTCGCAATCTTTGTATTGGTTTTAGAATCTGCAAGAGTTTTTTGAGCTAAAAAGGGCTTATCCTTTTGGAAGTTTAAAAGAGGTTCTTTTTTAGTGCTTACAATTGTTTTTTCTTTTGATAGCTTTTTTAATGTAGCACTTGTTTTTTTGTTTTGTAAAGGAGCAAATGTTTTTTCTGCAATTATGTTTTTGGAATGAACAGCTTGCGTTTTTTCTTTTTTAAGCTGATGATTTTTAGCTTTTTTCTTGTAGGGTGTTGAGGTGGCTGAAATATTAATATTTAAATCTTTTACCGTTGTTTTTGGAGTTAAAACACTATCTGTTTGTGTTAAATATACGTGGCTGTAAATAGGTTGTAAAGCATTTTGTTTGATGATAAAAAATCCAAGAAGTAATACTACTGCAATGGTTCCAGAGGTCCAGTACCAAAGAATTCCTTTTGTAGAGTTTTGCTGTGCTAGCAAAGAACTTTCAATTTTATTCCATACCACAGGGTTAGGATTCATTTCTAAATCCTTCAATTTTTCTTGGTATAACCTTTCTAAGTTTTTAGGTTCCATGGTTAAAAATTGTTTTGGTTTTGCTGTGGTTTATTTTCTAATTCTTTTTTTAGAATTGCTTTGGCTCTAGATAAGTTAGATTTAGAAGTCCCTTCAGAAATTTCAAGCATCTTGGCTATTTCTTTATGAGAATAACCATCTAAAACATATAGATTAAAGACAAGTCTATATCTGTTTGGTAGTTTTTGAATGCTGTTTAAAAGTATTTCTAAATCTATATCTTCATCTTCAATTTCTAGAACAACTTCGTCTTTAATTTCTTCGTTTATTAAAGGGAAAATTTTGTCTTTTCTATATTTTTCAAGAGCGGTATTTATTACAATCCGTTTCATCCATCCTTCAAAAGATCCTTTGTGTTTAAACTGATCTATTTTTTGTAAAATGGTTAAAAATCCATCGTGTAAATTATCTTCTGCTTCTTGTTGATTGTTTGAGTATTTGTAAGAAACCGCATAAAGTTTAGGAGCAAACAACTCGTACAACGCAGATTGCGCTTTTGAGTTGTTTTGCTGACATTGCTTTATGATTTTTTTAAGATGCATGTTTTATGACCTCGTTGGGTTTCTAGCTCTTAAATTACTTATTGAACTTCATCTTCTTCAATAACTCTAACAATTTTTTCTTCATAAATAGATTTGTTGTCTTCATCTACTCCTTTGTAAAGTTTAAAAATGTAATCTTCTTCTTGTTCAACTTTAAAATGAATGGTAACCTCTTCTTCTTTGGTTGCTTGAGTACATATAGCTTCCTCATCAACATAGGCAATAATAGCTGTGGTTCTTACAGAATCATTAGCTACATAATAAAGATCGTTATAATAATAACAGCTATTAGGTAAGGTGTATTTAAAAGTAACATCAAGTTCCGATTGATAGGTTATTGTGTCGGGAATGATTAAATCATCAACTTGAATAGCTTCTAAGTGAAATTTTGGAAAATCTTGTTGTTTGCTACAAGAAATAAGTCCGAGTGTAAGCGTAAATAATAAAAGTGCGTATTTCATAATTCTTTATTTAAAGTTTCTATTGTATAGATGCACCATTTTGCGAAAGGTTGCGTTTAAAACATCTAAAAAGTATAAAATGTAAATAAAACTAAGTGTAAAAATAAATCGTACTGTTGTTTTTAATACCATCATCATCTTTTTTAATTAGTAGCTGTTAAGTAGATGGAAATGATAAAAAAGGGTTGCGTAAAAAGTTTTAAAAACTTTAAAATTACTATTTGGTATTTACAACCAAGGGAAGCGTATAAGTGCTAGTTACGGGAATTCCCCTTTTTTGTGCGGGAGATACGGTGGCCAATCCTAAAATAATTTCTTGAATTTCGGCTGATAAATTGGGCAAAGCCAAAATTAGAGAATCGTTTGCTTTTATGTTGTTACAAACAAATTGTCCTTCTTTGGTAATGCTAAAATGAATAAGTACAGTATCTGTAAGGTTTGAGTCTGTTTTGAATTTTAGATTCTGAATACGTTCACTAATTTTTGCGTGCAACGTGCTTTGAAAACAAGCCTTACTTTCTTCAAAATTAAGCATGGCATCACAATCCTTAAATTGAGGAAATTGATCTACCTGTGTAAAGTCAATAGGTTCTTGTTTTTCTACTTTTCCTTTGCATAAAACAGAAGCCACCGAGCATATTTTCTGACAAGAGAAAAGAGATAGTGCTAAAAGAATGGCAATCAGTTTGTTCATAGTATCAACCTAGGTCAGGTCAAAAATACATTTTTTTAAGAAGATTGCTGTATATTGCTTTAAAAGAAAGGCTTTTATGGATTATATCTTACTGTTTTTTGGTTTTTTATTGGTTGTTGGAGGTATTATTGGCTCTTTTTTGCCTGTTATACCGGGTCCGCCTACAGGTTGGTTGGGTTTGCTGTTGCTTCATTTAACTCATAAAGTAGAAACCGATTGGACGTTTTTAGGAATTACTTTTGTTGTTGCGGTACTTGTTTTTGTGTTAGATTATATTATTCCAGCGCTAAGTACTAAAAAGTTTGGAGGTAGTAAATATGGAGTTTGGGGTTCTACTATTGGTTTAATTGTGGGATTAATTTTTACACCTATAGGAATGATTTTAGGATTGTTCTTAGGTGCTTTTATAGGGGAGTTAATCAACGATGGAAAAGATGTAAAAAAAGCAATAAAAGCTTCTTTAGGTTCTGTGTTAGGTTTTTTCTTTTCTACAGGAATTAAGTTTGTGGTAAGCGTAGTTTTTTTAGGCTATTTTATGAAGTATTTATCGGAAAGTAAATATTTATTTTTTACGTGAAACGTTATATAGGTTCACCATTAATTTTAGCATTAATAATTTTTAACTTTAAAGATTCCGAATAATCATCTTCGTATAAGATAGACGATATAATGTCAAAAAGCAGTTCTTTATTGATTCTATTGTCTGCCACATCAACAACAATGTTTTCCATTTTAATAATAAATTTATCTATTAAAAAATCTAAGTCATTTATAGCTAAGAAGTACACAGAAAGAGCTAAAGAAGCTCTTTTGTTACCATCATTAAAACAATGGTTTTTGTTGAATGAAAATAATATATGTGTAAGTTTATGTTCTATATCTGGGTAATATAACTCGTGCTGAATATGGTAAAGAGTACTGTCTATTAGGCCTGTATCCTTTATCCCCATTAATCCACCTGATTCTTTGATGATATTATCATGTACTTGAATAGCGTAAGTTGTAGTAAAATATTGGAATTTAATTTTCATCTATCTTTTAACCTTTTGAAAACATCAATTAATTGAGGGTTATCCAATACTCTACTAATTAAATCGTCACTTTTTTCTCCTAAGAATTTATTATGATCTTCTTTACTTAAAGACCCTATATAGTTTTCTAAACGTTCATGAACAATATTACGTAAACCATAATCTCGTGTTGCCATTTTTGCACGTGCATCTTCAATTTGAGGAATCCAAAACCTTTTATTAGCAAAATTATTAATAAGAAGATTTAATTCAGAAGGTTTTAATTTTCTTTTAAGTTCTTCAGATTTTTCACGCATTTCATCAGCCAGACCTATTTCAAAGGAAGCTATAAGCTTTAGCACTTCGGAGTACATTGTGTTTCTAAGGCTTTCTTTTGCTTCTAATTTTAAAATGGTTTTATATTCTTTTGCATTTTCTTTAAAGATGGCATTATATATAGCATCTGTATAAATGCTATATTTTACAAAACCCATATCTAAGTAGTTGTTTAATGCACTAGTAAATTCTTTTCGATATTCTGGTTCTCTAGTTATTGCAAGTAAAAATTCTTCGTCTCTTTGATTAATATATTTAGTAGAACCGCCAATTTTTTTATTAATAATATCGATAACAATGTCTAACATTAAGCTACGTACTTGTTTAGCTTTTTCACTCTCAGTCAGAAGCATTCCAATATTTAAAACAGCTCTGTAATTAAAAACAGCTAAGGCCTTTATCTTTTTATAGGACTGATTTTCAGTCGCTTTTTTTGACAGAGGGACATTCATGTCCCTCTGTGAGACATCGTCATTCGCAGATATAAGATGACCAAACATCTCTTTAAACTCTTTAAGTTTTTGACCCTTTAATACACAATAGCCATTATGTATAATTTCTTCTTCATATTTATCTACATATCTTTTGATTGTCCTTGTGTCAACATCATAAAAGTCAGCAACCATTTTGGTTGTGAACTTAAATTCATCTTTGTAGAACAAACCTCTTAGGCCTGTTTTGTTTTGAATTAGTTCTATAGCCTTACTATTGTTTAATATGTTTTGCCTGTCAATAGCAGATTTTGTTAAATCTTTCATCATAATATCAAAGTTAATGAATATTATAATGATAAATTTAAACATCATTTAAAAGTAATGTGTTTAAAGAAGAAATTGCTGTAAATAAAAAAAGCAACCCATAAAAGGGAAGCTTTCCATTGGTAATTAAACCTAAAAACTACAATTGTAGTTCTACAACAACAGTACAAAGGTACTTATTTTGATGGATTATGTATATTTTCAACTTGTTTATTTTCTGTGTAATGGTTAAAAATTCTTTTTCAATTTACATTCAGCTTTAAATTCTTAAGACTCAATACTCAGTACTCGGTCCTAAATCATTATCTTTGCCGGCTAGGAATTAACGCATTATACATTAAAAAAGTACCAGCATGCAATTATCAGAACAAGAAATTGTAAGAAGAGAAAAGCTTGACAAATTAAGAGCTTTAGGAATTAACCCATATCCTGCAGATTTATTTCCTGTAGATAGCTATTCTAAAGACATTAAGGAGGCTTATGAAGAAGGAAAGAAAGTAGTAATTGCTGGACGTTTAATGCGAAAGAAAATTCAAGGAAAAGCTTCTTTTGCTGAATTACAAGATGCAGAAGGTAGAATTCAAATCTACTTTAATCGTGATGAAATTTGTACAGGAGAAGATAAAAGCTTGTACAACGACGTTTTTAAGAAATTATTAGACTTAGGAGACTTTATTGGAGTAGAAGGAGAATTGTTTAAAACTCAAGTAGGAGAAATTTCTGTAATGGTTCGTAATTTTAAATTACTAAGTAAAGCTTTAAAGCCTTTGCCATTGCCTAAAACAGATGCAGAAGGAAAAACGTACGATGAATTTAACGATCCAGAATTACGTTACCGTCAGCGTTATGCAGATTTAGTAGTAAATCCTCACGTAAAAGAAGTATTTGTAAAGCGTACAAAGTTATTTAACGCTATGCGTAATTTCTTTAACGAAGCAGGATATTTTGAAGTAGAAACTCCCGTGTTACAACCTATTGCTGGTGGAGCATCGGCAAGACCATTTATTACACATCACAATTCATTAGACATTCCATTATACATGCGTATTGCAAATGAATTGTATTTAAAGCGTTTAATTGTTGGTGGTTTTGATGGAGTATATGAATTTTCTAAAAACTTCCGTAACGAAGGAATGGATAGAACCCACAATCCAGAGTTTACGGCTATGGAAATTTATGTAGCTTATAAAGATTACAACTGGATGATGACCTTTACCGAAAACTTGTTAGAGCATTGTGCTTTGGCGGTTAACGGAACAACAGATGTTGTTTTTGGAGAACACCAAGTAAGTTTTAAGGCTCCGTTTGCACGAGTAACCATGGCAGATTCTATTAAACACTTTACAGGTTTTGACATTACTGGTAAAAACGAAGACGAACTAAGAGCTGCTGCTGTTGAAATGGGTATTGAGGTTGACAGTACCATGGGGAAAGGAAAATTAATTGATGAAATGTTTGGAGAAAAATGTGAAGGAAACTACATTCAACCAACATTTATTACAGATTATCCTAAAGAAATGTCTCCATTGTGCAAAGAACACAGAGATAATCCTGAATTAACAGAGCGTTTTGAGTTGATGATTTGTGGTAAAGAAGTAGCAAATGCTTATTCTGAATTAAATGACCCTATTGACCAAAGAGAACGTTTTGAAGCACAATTAAAATTAGCAGAAAGAGGAGATGATGAAGCTTCTAACTTTATAGATGAAGATTTCTTACGTGCTTTAGAATACGGAATGCCTCCAACATCTGGTTTAGGAATTGGAATGGATCGTTTAATTATGTATTTAACCAATAATCAATCTATACAAGAAGTGTTGTTTTTTCCTCAAATGAGACCAGAGAAAAAAGCTCCTTCTGTAGAATTAAACGAAGATGAAAAAGCATTGTTTGCTTTGATAGAAAAATCAGAGAAAATTGCTTTAAATGATTTAAAAGCACAATCTGGATTGTCTAACAAAAAGTGGGATAAAACCATTAAAGGATTAACAGGTAAAGATTTAGCAGCTGTAAATAAAACAGACGAAGGTTTGTTTGTAGAGTTAGCTTAAGCTTAGTTGTAAATATAGTGTATAAGCCCTGTTGCAATTGTAACAGGGCTTTTTTTTGTTAAATAATGTTAAGATTGACTAAGGTCAATCTGTTTAATTTGTTCTACATTTAAGACTATAGTATCTTTAGTCTATTAAAAAGAAAATCATGCTTAAAAAAATATTAAAAGGATTGGCAATTTTTATTGGAATTGTTTTTCTGTTACTGTTAATACTTCCATTTGCTTTTAAAGGAAAAATAACCAAAATAGCCAAAGAACAAATCAATAACAATGTAAATGCAGTTGTAGATTTTCAAGACTTGTCTATTTCTTTACTAAGAAGTTTTCCAGATGTGTCTGTAGACTTGCAAAACCTATCGGTAATTAACAAAGCTCCTTTTTTAGGAGATACGTTAGTGGCTATAGCTCATACTTATGTAGATGTTAGTTTGAGTAGTTTAATGGGAGATACTCCTAAAATTAACAGTGTAAAGCTAGCAGACGTTTTTGTAAATGTAAAAGTAAATAAAGATAGTATTGCTAATTATGATATTGCTTTACCATCAGAAACAGAACAAGAAGTGGTTGTAGAAGAATCGGCTCCATTTTCTTTGGCAATTACCAATTATAGTTTAGAAAACATCAATCTATCTTATGTAGATGAAGTGGGGAATATGAGCGCTAAAGTGGTCAACTTTAATCATAACGGGAGTGGAGATTTGTCTAAAAACGTATTGGAATTAGATACTAACACTACTGCAGATACTATTACTTTTATGATGGATGAGGTTGCTTACTTAAAAGATTTACAATTAAAATACGATGCCAAAGTAGGAGTAGATTACGGAAGTGATTTAAAACTTACTTTTAAGAATAGTATTGCTCATATTAATCATTTAAACTTGGCTTTTGAGGGTGCTTTTACCATGTTAAAAGATGCTTATGATCTTGATTTTACGGTAAGCACAAAAGAGTCTGAATTTAAAAGTTTGTTATCACTAATCCCCAATGCTTACACGGCAGATTTTCCTAAAGTAGAAACTACGGGAGCTTTAGATTTGCAAGGTGTTATTAAAGGTAAGTATTCTGAAACTAGTATTCCAACGCTAGATATTGTGTTAAAAACTGAAAATGCAAGTTTAAAATATCCAGATTTACCTAATAAGATCGAAAACATAAATGTAGATACTCGTATTACCAATACTACAGGGGTAATGGATGATATTAAAGTAGATGTTAAAAACTTTGGATTCCGTATAGCAAAAGATATTTTTAAAGCCAATGCAACGGTAACAAAACCAATTTCTAATTTAACGGTTGTTTCTAACATTAATGGACAAGTTAATTTAGGGAATCTTAAAAATGCGTATCCAATACCTCCTTTAGATTACGAATTAAAAGGAATTGTTAAGGCGGATGTTTCTGCTTCTTTTGATATGAATGCTATTGAAAAAGAGCAGTACAACAAAATAGACAGTAAAGGGACTATTACCTTGTCAGGAGTTTCTATTGGTTCAGATTATACACCAAAACCTTTATTGGTAGAAAGAGCTAAAATGTTGTTTAGTTTAAATCATGTAGATGTTGTTGATACCAAAATTAACTCTGGTGATTCAGATTTATTGTTAAATGGAGGTTTAGACAATCTATATGCTTATGCTTTTTCTGATGGAACTTTAAAAGGGAAATTAGCGGTAGCTTCTACTTTGTTTAAAGTAGGCGATTTTTATGAAAGTGATACCACAGCTGTTGTAACTACTGCTACAGATAGTGTTGCATTAGAACAATTTAAAATTCCTGAAAAAATTGAATTTACGGGTACTGTAAATGCTAAAAAAGTAATGTATGATGATATTGTTTTGACTAATTTTATAGGGAAAACAATTGTAAAAGATCAGAAAATTATCTTTGTAAATGCCAACGCTAATATGTTTCAGGGTACTGTTTCTATAGATGGATTTGTAGATACAAAACCAAACCCAACTGCATACGATTTTGAGATGAAGTTAAAGCAAGTTGATATTGCTAGTGCTTTTAATAGTATGGAAATGCTAAGAAAAATAGCTCCAATTGTAGGAGCTTTTAATGGTCGTTTTGATACGGAGTTAGATTTAAATGGAATTTTAGGAAATGATTTTATGCCTGTGTTGTCTCAGTTAACGGGGGGGGCATTGGCAAATTTGCAAGTAGATAAAGTAGATGCTAGTAAAAACAAGTTTCTAAGTTTGGCAGAAAGCAAAATGAGCTTTTTAGATTTTGACAAAACAGATTTAAAAGATCTAAAAACAAAAGTTACTTTTAAAGATGGTAAGGTAAATGTAGCTCCGTTTACTTTAAAGCTAAAAGGAATGCCTGTTACTATTGGAGGTTCTCATGGTTTTGACAACACCATGAATTATGATTTAAAGTTCGATTTACCCGCTAAGTATTTGGGAAATCAGGCAGAAAGTATTTTAAGTAAACTTAGTGGTGCCGATCAAGAAAAAATCACAGTGCCTTTAGATGTTAAAGTTGGGGGTATGGTAACTAAGCCAACTGTTTTACCAGGGATAAAAGATGCAGTTTCGTCTTTAGCTAAAAAAGCAATTGACAACGAAAAAGATAAGGCAAAAGAGAAAGTAAAATCTGAAGCTAAAAAGAAAATTAACGACTTGTTAGGAATTAAAAACGAACAAGGTACAGATAGTACTCAAACAGAACAAAACTCTGCTAAAGAGCAAGTAAAAGAAGCTGGGAAAAAGCTTTTAAAAGGACTTTTTGGAAAATAGATTACATAGTATACGTAAAAAAAGAGTCAACCTTTTAGGTTGGCTCTTTTTTTGTAAGCTATATTTAAGAATTTAACTTTCTCTTTGGGAATTTTTTTCCATCGTTTTTGTTTATGTTCTTTTATTGCTGTTTTTTCCATCGTGTTATGTTGATAGTTGTGTTTGTGTCCAGAGCTGTTCTAAGTTGTAAATTATGAGGTTTTATTTGTTCTTGTGGTATCTAATCTAACTTAGAGTCTTTTAACAAAATAACCATTGGCCATTCCTATTTCTAAAACAGCCAATAGCTAGTGGATTGACTACGGCTAGTGTATGAAGATTCATGGGTTGATTGCCATCGTTCATCATATTAGCTATCTCTATACCTTTTGTACCTTCAGGTTTCCTTAAATGACTGGCTATTTCTTTAATTTCTTCTTTAGTAGGTGGTGTGCTCATGGGTTTCGTATAAACAAAAAAAACCTGCTAATTAAAGCAGGTTTTTGATATGATGTAAAAATGTTTACTTCTTATTTTTCTGAATCTAATAATTCAAAGAACTCATCTAACTTAGGCATGATGATAATTTTTGTTCTTCTGTTTTTAGATCTGTTAGCAGCAGTAGTGTTTTCTGCAACAGGAGCGTATTGAGATCTACCAGCAGCAATTAATCTAGATGGTAAAACATCGTACTTAGTTTGTAACTCACGAACTACAGCAGCAGAACGTTGTACAGATAAGTCCCAGTTATCTTTAATAGCAGCACCTTCTTTAACTAACTTGTCATCAGTGTGTCCTTCAACCATAACATCCATGTTAGGGTATTCGTTAACAACAGTACCAACTTTCTTTAAGATAGCTTCAGCTCTCTTAGAAATTCTGTAAGATCCAGAGTTAAATAATAATTTATCAGAAATAGAGATAAATACTTTAGTTCCTTCGATGTTAACAGAAATGTCTTCGTCATTTAAACCGTTAGGTAAAATTTTCTTTAAGTTGAAAGCAACAGCTAAGTTGATTGAATCTTTCTTAGAGTTAGCTTCTTTGATGTACTTGATGTAGTCATCTTTCTTTTGTAACTGAGATAATGTTTCTCTCATGTTCTCAGTAGCTGATTTAGATACTGCGATTAAGTTATCAACATTCTCTAAATATTTTTCATTTCCTTTTTCTAAGAATTTAATTCTGTCTTCTAAAGAACTGATTTGGTTGTCAGCTTTCCCTAAATCTACTTTAGATGTAGATAAATCTTTTTGAGAAGTAGCTAATTTGTCTTGTAATGCAGCTTGTTCAGCTTGTAAATCAGTATACTTTTTCTTAGATACACATGATGTTGCAACTAAAGAAACTGAAACGATTAATATCAAAACTTTTTTCATGGTCTATAAATTGTATTTTTGTTTAAACAAATATAATAACTTTCTATTAAAAACCTATTTTATATGCACGTAACTAATTCTTTTAAACTATTAAAAACACATTTGTTTAGAATATGTATTTTTTTTTCCATTATTAGTTGTGAACAAAAACAGGCTGAGTATTTAAAACTTCAAGGAAATGTCTTCGGAACCACCTTCCATATTAAATACTCAGATAATAATAATCAAAATTTAGGCCAAAGTATAGACTCTTTGTTTAAAACCATAAATAATTCTTTATCTACCTATCATGCAGACTCAAAAATTAGTAAAATCAACCAAGGTCTACTAAATGCAGAGGTAGATCATCATTTTAAGAACGTTTTTTTGCTAGCCAAAGAAGTTTATCAACAAACAAATGGGTATTTTGACCCCACTGTGGGTAAAATGGTAAACGCTTGGGGGTTTGGTCCTATTAAAATAGACAAACAACCTACAAATTACCAAGTAGATAGTTTAATGCAATATGTTGGATTTGATAAAATTACTTTATTAGCTAGTACAATTACCAAAACAAATTCGGATGTTTATTTAGATTTTAATGCCATTGCTAAGGGATATGGAGTAGATGTAGTTGGTTTGTTTTTAGAAAGTAAGCATATTACAGATTACTTGGTGGAAATTGGTGGAGAAATTAGAGCTAGAGGTAAAAATGCGAAAGGAGATGATTGGTCTGTAGGAATAGAGGAACCTAATTTTGATGGAACTAGAAGTTTACAAAAGATTACACATTTAACAAATGAAGCTATTGCTACTTCTGGGAATTACAGAAAATTTAGGATAGATGAGGCAACTGGTAAAAAAATTGCACACACTTTAAATCCAAAAACAGGATTCCCTGCAGAAACGGACTTGTTAAGTGTATCGGTAATTGCTCCAGTTAGTTGTGCAGAGGTAGATGCTTATGCAACCGCTTTTATGGCAATGGGTTTTGATAAGGCAAAAGAAATAGCTAGTAAATTTCCTAAAATGAAAGTATTCTTTATTTATTTAGAACATAATGAGCTAAAAACGTATGCAAGCCCAAATTTAGAGTTTAAGAATTAAATCTAGAAAGGCTTAGCACAAACGGGAAGAATTTCATTTTTCATTAAAGCGTATTTTTTAATAGCTGCTGATGAAAAGTGTTCGGTTGTTTTAAATTGATGTACTTGAAAACCTACATTTTCTAATCTTTTAAAATAATCTAACCCATAAATTCTTACATGATCATATTGACCAAAGTGTTTTTGTCTTTCTTTAGGATCTGTAATAGTAAAGTCTTCGTAGGTGTCTGCTTTGGTTACGTCTTGAGGAATTTGAAATATTCCCCATCCTCCTGGTTTTAAAACTCTAAACAATTCATTCATTGCTTTAGTATCATCAGTAATGTGTTCTAAAACATGATTACAGAAAATAACATCGTAAGAATTATCAGCAAAAGGTAAATCACAAATATCTGCTTTTACATCTGCTAAGGGAGAAAACAAATCAGTAGTAGTGTACTCTAGGTTTTTTTGATTTCTAAAAAGTTTGTAAAAACATTGTTCAGGAGCAACGTGTAATACTTTTTTAGGTTGTTTAAAAAAATCAGAGTGATTAGTAAGATATAACCACAACAATCTATGTCTTTCTAAAGACAATGTTCCGGGAGCCAATACGTTTTCACGCTGATGCTCATAACCATAAGGTAAAAATTTACGATACGATTTTCCGTTAATAGGGTCTGTATAATTACTTCCTTTATAGTATAAATTTAAAAAAGGCTTAGCTGCATAGCTAGCCTTAATTAACCAAGGTCTTGGAATTACGTTTAATATAGTTTTAAACAAGCCCATTTAAGCACCATAAGGTGTTATTCTAAATTTATCTTCAACATCAGTAACAATTCCTAAAGCATCGTTTACGTATTTAAATGTTGATAAAATTTCAGGTTTCCCATTAATAATGGCAATATCATGTTCAAAGTGAGCAGATGGTTTGTTGTCTTTGGTTAAAATAGTCCAACCATCATTTAATTGTACAATATCTTTAGTTCCCATGTTGGTCATAGGTTCAAGAGCTACTACCATTCCGTCTACAAATTTTTTACCTCTACCACGTTTTCCGTAGTTTGGCATTTGTGGATCTTCGTGCATTTCTTTACCTAAACCGTGTCCTACCAATTCTCTAACGACACCGTATCCGTGATCTTCGGTAAATTTTTGAATAGCATATCCAACATCACCTACACGGTTACCAGCTTTAAATTGCTCAATTCCTACGTATAAACTTTGTTTGGTAATTTCTAATAGTTGTTTTACTTCTGGAGCAACTTCACCTACTTCAAAAGTATAGGCATGATCTCCGTAAAATCCATTTTTTAAAGCACCACAGTCAATAGAAATAATATCTCCTTCTTGTAAAGGTTGTTTATTTGGAATTCCATGAACAACTTGTTCGTTAGGACTCATGCATAAAGTATTCGGAAAATCGTACAAACCTAAAAAACCAGGAATAGCCCCGTGATCTCTAATAAAAGTTTCGGCCATTTTGTCTAACGCTAGAGTAGTTACTCCAGGTTTTACTTCTTTGGCAAGCATTCCTAAGGTTTTAGAAACAATTAGCGCACTTTCACGCATTAATTCTATTTCTTCACGAGTTTTAATGGTAATCATAATCCTGTTTTATGGATTGCAAAGATAGTATTTATTTAAAGAAACCGAAGAATCCTTTCTTCTTTGGTTCTTCAATTGCATCTTCGCTAAAAAGGAGTTGATGAATTTTTCCCCATCCAAGAAAACCGCCAATATTTCTATCATCAATAAACAAATCAGCATGGAGTTTACGAATACTGTTATTGTCTACAATTTCTTCAGGATAATTTTTGTTTACAGCATAAAATTCAACACCGTTTTCTTTACAGTAAGCTACTGCTTCATCAAGTTTTTTTCCGTCTCTTAAAGTCCATAGAATCAATCTATATCCTCTTTCTTGCATTTTTCTAAGTGTAGAAAAAGCAAAAAGTTGTGGAGGACCAATTTTAGGATACTCATCTTTTACAATGGTACCATCAAAGTCTACAGCAATTATTGTTTGATGATTTGGAATTGACACTAGATATTGTTTTTTACAATATTACAATTATTTACTTTTGATTAAAACTTTTAAAGATGATTATCAAAGAATTAAATGGAAATAAACCTCAGTTTGGGGAAAATTGTTTTTTAGCGGAGAATTGTGTGGTAATAGGAGAGGTGTCTATGGGAGATGATTGTAGTGTTTGGTACAATGCGGTTATTAGAGGAGATGTACATCGTATTACAATGGGAAACAAGGTGAATATTCAAGATGGTGCTGTAGTACATGCTACGTATAAAAAATCGCCAACTACTATTGGAAACTCTGTTTCTGTGGGACACAATGCAATTGTACATGGATGTACTATTCACGACAATGTTCTTGTAGGAATGGGAGCCATTGTAATGGATGATTGTGTGTTGGAGTCTAATAGTATTATTGCTGCTGGAGCAGTTGTAACTAAGGGGACTATTGTAAAGTCTGGAAGTGTGTATGCAGGAACTCCGGCAAAAAAAATAAAAGATCTTAGTGAAGAACTTTTAAAAGGCGAAGTAAATAGAATTGCGGATGCTTATGTAAAATATTCAGGTTGGTATAAGGAATAAAACATAGGCTCCAATTTATTGGAGCCTATGTTTTGTTATTTGTTGTCTATAATTTTTAATCGGTGTTTTGTTTTACCTGTAATTAGAATTTCATTCTCTTTGGGTAGTTGTAACGGATAGGTTGCATCTGTATAAATAGCAGCAACACTTGCTCCTTTTACAGCACTTTCATTAGCATAAACACCATTGGTTACAGCATAATTAGCATCTTCTGTTATAGGTGTAAAGTCTGGAGTTTTATAAAAAGCATGTAAATCTTCTGGAACTAATTTAAAGTTTTTATAAGATAGGGTTGCTGTATGATCTGTAGCGTGTAGACTAATGTTTTTAAAAGAAGAGGTGGGAGCAAAAACACCTTTGGCTCTTCTTTTAGAATCTTTACCTACAAACCCTTCTTTTAGGAATAAAGTCCATGTACTTCCTTCAGATTTGGCACCATCTACTAAAATACGTCCGTTAAGAACTGAGTGTGGTTGTAGTAGTACAGCAGCTTTTCCGTTAATACTAGCTACATTGGAAATTACAATATTATCAACTCCTAAATTGTATTGTCTACCTGTGTGAGCTTCAATTCTACAAGTCATTCCACCTTGGCAAGACAAGTTTTTTAATAAAATATTTTTTCCCACATTAGTCTGAGCCAATCCGTAACCAATAGAACCTCCTGTTAATTCTACATTGGTAATGGTTATGTTTTCTGGAATGTTGGCATTGTTATCATCAATTTTTACAGGATTTAAAGCAATGGCTGCTCCCTTGGTCAAATTGTCTTGAATAGTTAAATTTTCTATCAATACGTTTTTAGCATATCCTAAAGCTATGGCTCTGTAAAAGGTGTTTTTGGGTTTGTCTAAAATTAATTTAGGTCTAGAAGTAACATCACCTAAGCCTATAATTTTTACATTTTCTACTAAGGGTTGATTTTCTTTCATTCCTACATTAAATAAAAAGTTTTTACCTCTTTTAGAATGATCCATTTGAAAGGTAACGTTACTATTTATTATAATGTGTATGTTAGATTTTAAAGTAACTTCTTTAATAGTGTAATTCCCTTTGGTGATGTAGATAATTCCACCTCCAATGTTATGTAAATCTGTAATTATGTTGTTTAGCTCTTTGGTAACATTTTGTTGATTACGATGAGTAAATGTAATAACTCTTTCTTTAGGTAAGTTTTTAAAATCTGTTCCTTGGTAGCCAGCTCCTTCTTTGGTATAGGGTTTAGATGGATAGTTGTTTAAGTCTGATACGTTTCCTGAATTTACAAGTGTTTGGTTTTTTTGTAATTCTGTAAGATCATTAACTTTTTTTGAACTTGCTAAAGGTTCGTTGGTAGCAGAGCAAGATAGTATAAAGGTGAAAATAAAAACAGCGATTAATTTCTTCATATTTAAAATGTATTGAACTTTTAAAAATACGAGAATAAGCAAGTTAAAATAAGTACACTATTAACAATAATTAGCTAAATATTGACTCTTGCTTAAAAAGGAATATATTCAACCGTAGTTTCTTTTATTCCGTTAGTTAATGTAGCCAATGTTTGAGTGTTGCTATTACTCATTAAGTAGTGTTTGCCAGCCTTTGTATTATTGTTTAGTAGTTGAAGTTCTGCAAGAACTTTTTCGGTTTGTTTGGCAACTGCAAATCCAGAATCTATAATATGCACATTGTTTCCTACTAGTGTTCTTATTTGAGGAATTAAATATGGATAATGAGAGCATCCTAGGACTAGATGGTCTATGTTTTTTTGGATCATAGGATTTAGAAATTGTTTTAACAAAGTTTTCATTTCTAAACTATCCATTTTGTTTTGCTCAATTAAAGGGACTAAGCCTGTTCCTTCTTGTTCTATAACCAATATGTTTGAGGCAAATTGATTGGTAGTTTTATGAAACAAATCACTACTTAAAGTTCCTTTGGTTGCTAAAATTCCTATGGCTTTAGTTTTAGTTGCTAAGGCTGCTGGTTTTATAGCGGGTTCTATACCAATAAAAGGAATGTTGTATTTTGTTCTAAGTACATCAATAGCATTGGTGGTGGCAGTGTTGCAAGCAATTACAATAATTTTGGCTCCCCTAGAAATAAGTATTTCTGTGTTTTTTATGCAGATGTCTATTATTTCTTGTTTTGATTTTTGTCCATAAGGAGCATTTTTGCTATCTGCTAAATAAATGGTGTTTTCATAGGGTAACCTTTGGATAATTTCTTTCCAAATAGAAGTGCCTCCTACACCAGAATCAAATACACCAATAGGGTTGTTGCTCATCTTTTTTAATCTCTTTTACAAATCTCGATAAAAAAAAGAAGCTATAGAATCAGTTTTGATATTATTTTTTATAAAACAAAAGCGCTATCATTTAATAATGATAGCGCTTTGATAAGTTTAAAGTTTGGTAAAACTATTTAACTCCTAATTTTGTTTTAATTGCTGAAGAAATATCTTCACCACCTTCTGCATAAATAATTGTTCTAGCATCTAATACATACTGAATACCTTTTTCTTTTGCGTATGCTTTAATTGCGTTTTGAGCTTTTTCAATAATTGGCTCTAACAATTCGTTTTGTTTCTTTTGTAATTCTTGTTGAGCAGCTTGTTGTAACTGACCAATTTTACCTTGTTCTTGTTGAACTTCAACAGCTCTTTTTTGATTTTCTTCTGGAGTTTTAGATTTCTCTTCTGCAGTATATCTATCAAATTTTGCTTTTAAAGCAGTTGATGCAGCTTTAATTTCAGACTCATAAGTTTTACCTAGTTTTTCCATATCCGCTTGCATTGATTTAGCTTCTGGCATAGATGCAACAACTTCGTCTAGGTTAATGTGAGCAATTTTTTGTGCTTGTGTAAAGTGAGTGAACCCTAAAGCTATAATTGCAATTAATAATGTAGTTTTTACTGTTTTCATTTGGTTATTTGTTTATCGTTTTTTACGTTCTTCTTCCCTCTTTTTAAGAGCCTCTTCTCGTTTTTTTCTTTGATCTTGTATTCTTTTCTCTCTAGCTATTCTTGCTTCTTCTCTTTTAATAGCTGCTTCTTCTTGTTCTATTTCTTTTTCAGATTTCTGAATATATCTTAAAACTAGTTCGCTAATATCGTAATTGTTATTTGTATATAACATAACAATTGATGAAGATTTTTCAAAAATCATGTCATATTTACGAAGTTTAGCAATTGTTTGTACTGCATTGTATACTAAATCTTGATACGGAGTAACTAATTGTTTTCTTAGTTCAAAAAGTTTACCCTCTACACCAAAGTAGGTGTTTTCTGCTTTAGTAATCTCATTTTCGTATGCTTTAATTTCAGTTTCACGTTCTTTAATTAAATCTTCTGTTAATAACGGTTTTTCGTTTAAAAATTCCTTTTGCATGGTATCTAGCTTTAGATACATCTTATCTAAATTTGTTTTCCATGTAGTTGTTTCGTTATTTAATTTTTTCTGTGCTTCTGCATAGGATGGTATTTTTTCTAAAACATACTCTATATCAACAAAACCTATTCTTTGTAGTTGTTGTGCATTTACAGAGGCCACACAAAAAAGTGAAAATAAAAATATTTTTTTAAAGAACTTATATATGTAGTTAGAAATAATCATGCCATTTTTTTTTAGAATTGTTGTCCGATAATAAAATGCGTTTGCCAACCAGATTTTTCTACCGCTCCTGGAACATTGTCAAATCCATGTCCAAAGTCAATTCCTAGTAATCCAAATGCAGGCATAAAAATACGAATTCCTAAACCAGCAGACTTTTTAATATCAAACGGGTTAAAGTTACTAAAACTACTGTAAGAATTACCAGCTTCTACAAATCCAAGAGCATAAATAGATGCGGATGGTTTTAGAGTAATAGGGTAACGTACTTCCATAGAGAATTTATCGTAAACGTTGTCTCCAGAGGTAACATTTCCATCGCTAGTTGTAGCAAATCCTGAAAGAGATGAGTTTTCATAACCTCTTAATCCAATTACTTCTCTACCGTCAAAACTGTTTGTGTTTAGTCCATCTCCTCCTACAAAGTAACGTTCAAAAGGAATTTCTCCTTTTTTACTGTTGTAGCTTCCTAAATAACCAAACTGTACGTTGGTCATCATTACAAACTTACCAATTAAGGCAGTGTACCATTTAGCTTTTAAGTTTACTTTGTAGTATTCTAACAATTCAAATCTTTCGTTGTTAGAGCTATATTCTTTGTCAGAAAACAGAGAATAAGGAGGTGTAAATTTACCCTCTACACTAAATGTAGAACCATATCTTGGGAATATTAAACTTGGTCCTGCAGAGTTTCTTTGTAAAGTTATGTTGTATGATAAGTTGTGAGATACCCCTTGGTTATTGTCAAAAGCAATAATAGATCCAAAGTTAAAGTTGTCTACTTTGTAACGTCTATAACTAATGGCATTAGAAATGGTAAAGTAATCATCAGGCCATTTTAAACGTTCTCCAATTCCTACAGAAATTCCAAAAATATTTAATTGTTGTCCTTTATCAACATCGTAATAAGAACTACCGTATCCATATTGTTTTTGGTTGTAGACAGAGAATGTAAAAGATCTAGGTTTTTTACCTCCTAACCAAGGCTCTGTAAAAGAAACACTGTTAGAAGTGTTGAATCTACTTGCTTGTAGTCTTAAAGATAATTGTTGACCATCACCTAAAGGAAGTGGTTTGTACTCATCTTTATTAAAAATGTTACGGATAGAAAAATTGTTAAAAGATAATCCTAATGTACCTATAAAAGATCCACCACCATAACCTCCTTGTAGTTCTATTTGACTAGATCCTTTTTCTTCTAAACTATATTCTATAGCTACTGTTTTATCTGCGTAGTTAGGCTGTAAGTCTGGAGTAATATTCTCTGCATCAAAGAATCCCATTTGACCTAATTCACGAATAGAACGAATAATATTGTCTTTACTGTATAGATCTCCCGGACGAGTTCTTAGTTCTCTAAAAATTACATGGTCGTTAGTCCTTTCGTTTCCTGTAACAGATACGTGACTAATAGTTGCGGGATCATCTTCGTGAATTCTAATTTCTACTGTAATAGAGTCATTTTCTACTTTGGTTTCTACCAAGTTAATTTGTGAAAATAAGTATCCGTTGTTTTGGTATAGCGTAGAAATATCTTCAGAATCTGGAGTTCCATCTCCTTTTACTCTTTCTTCTAAAGCTTTAGAGTCGTAAACATCTCCTTTTTGAATTTTTAGAATTCTTTGTAAAAAGTCTGTTTGGTAAGTTTTGTTTCCTAAGAAAAGTATGTCTTTGTAAAAATATCTAATACCTTCTTCTATTGTTAAGTGTAGGTTGATGGTGTTTTTACCTTCGTTCCAACTAATACTATCAGATAAGATTCTAGCATCTCTATAACCTTTACGTCTGTATTTATCAATTAATTTTTGTTTGTCTTCTTCAAAAGCATCTTCTACATATTTAGAACGTTTCCAAAATCTACCCCAAAACTTACGTTTAGTGTCTTTAAGGGCTTTACGAACATCTTTGTCTGTAAATTGTTCGTTACCTGTAATTACAATTTCTTTAATTTTTACCAATTCCCCTTTGTCTATTCTTACAATAGCATCTCTTTGGTTTGCATTGGTAGCGTTTGGTTTGGTGGTAATTTTAACGGTAGTTTTTAAGTAACCCTTGTCTACATAAAACTGTCTAATATAGTTTTCTGTAGAGGTTATTAAATTTTCTGTTAACATTTTACCAGTAGCAAGTTCTGTGTCTTTTTGAAATGTTTTTGCTTTTGATTTACTAACTCCTAAAAAGGTGATTTTGTTTATTTGTGGAAGCTCCTTAATAGCTATTTCTAGGTAAATAGTGTTTCCGTCTAGTTTGGTGGCAAACACTTCAACATCGCTAAACTTGTTAGATTTGTGAAGTTTTTTAATGGCACTTGTTAGTTTGTCTCCGGGTATTTTAATCTCTTGTCCTGTTTTTAATCCAGAATATGAAATTACAGACTCTTCAGAAAACTCATTTGTTCCTGTAACTGTAACTCCTCCTAAAAGATATCTTTTAGGGGTTGATAAATCTGGCTGACCGTCTTGAGAGAATACTAGATTTGTAACGAATAAAATAAGTGTAAATAAGTAATTCTTAAGTAGTTTGTTCATGTTCTCCTTCTAATTGTTCGCTGGTTTTTCCAAACCTTCTTTCTCTATTTTGATATGTATAAATGGCTTTATACAAATCCTCTCTTCTAAAATCAGGCCAAAGTACCTCTGTAAAGTACAATTCGGCATAGGCCATTTGCCATAGCAAGTAATTACTTAGTCTTTGTTCTCCACTTGTGCGAATCATTAAATCCACATCAGGTAGGTTGTAAGTATATAAGTTTTCTTGAACAATTTCATCATTAATAGCATCAATTTCTAGAGTTCCTTCTTTTACTTTTGTTGCAATTTTTTGAATACACGTTGTAATTTCTTCTCTACTCCCGTAGCTTAAAGAAAACGTTAATGTAATTTTAGTATTGTTCTTAGTGGTATCTATTACGTAATTTAAAGTTTCTTGCGCTTTTTTAGGTAAATCAGATAATCGACCAATAGCGTTTACTTTTACTCCGTTTTTTTGAAAATCAGGAACTTCTTTTTTTAATGATTTGGTTAATAATGTCATTAAAGCATCTACCTCCAATTTTGGACGATTCCAGTTTTCGGTAGAAAATGCATATAAAGTAATTGCTTCTGTTCCTATTTCAGATGCCCCAATTACAGCTTCTCTTACTGCGGTTAAGGCATTTCTGTGGCCAAAAATTCTAGCCATTCCTTGGTTTTTAGCCCATCTACCATTACCATCCATGATAATTGCAATGTGCTTAGGAATTTTATTGTTTTTAATTTGTTCTAATAAACTCATTTAGAATCTAATTTGGTTTTTACTACCCTTGGGCCAGCCAAAAGTATAATAAATAGAGGCCCCAATATAGTAATAAGCATCTAAAGTGCTCTTATTTGTTTTGATATTATCTAAATCATCTGTAAAGGTTGCTCTAACTTTAGCTTCTATTGAGCTAGTTAGCCTTTTTGTTATGGCTTGTTTGTACCCAATACCCAGAGGCAATGCAACAGCAAATTTTGTTTCTGTTTGGGTGTTGTAAAATATAGAAGCTACCTCGAATATAAGGTAAGCAGTTTGTTTTTTGTTAGAATTGGTTCTAATTAGGTTGTAATCTGTAAAGTTAAAATCTATACCTGCAGATACTTCTGCTAGTTGGGTAATGTCACTTTCTATTAGGTTTACTCCAAGTCTATAGGCAATTCTGGGGTTCATATTTTTTTTAAATATAACTCCAAAGTTTTTATTGGAGCCTCCAATAGGAAAAACCTCGTCGTTTTCACCAATAACATTTCCTAGGTTGTACGTAAGACCTGCTTCGTATACCTGGGAAAATCCTATTTGGATAAAAAATAAAGGAAGTAAGTAGACTAACTTTCTCATAATCATTGTAAAAACGAGGCAAATATAATTAATAACGTATAAACCTTTTTAATATTCTTTGTTGTAAAATTTATTTCTAGTGTCTTGACCCCATAAAAGTTTATCTCTAAGGGTGTTGATGAATGTGTGGTCTTTTAAAGTGATTATTTTTGCTAAAAAATCTGCTTTAGAAACAATTAACTCAGTTTCTACATCTATAGCGGTTACTGTTGAATCTAAAGAGGCTAAAAATTGATCTTCTCTTCTTAATACTTTTAATTTAACAATGGTGTTGTCTGATATTACAATAGGTCTTGCGTTTAAGTTGTGAGGAGCTACCGGTGTAATTAAAAAATTATTAGTGTTAGGCATAATTACAGGTCCTTGGCAACTTAAAGAATATCCGGTAGATCCTGTTGGGGTAGATATGATTAATCCATCTGCCCAATAGGTTGTTAAATATTCATCGTTTAAGTAGGCATCAACCCCAATCATAGAGGTGGTGTCTTTTTTAGCAATGGTTAAATCATTTAAGGCAAACCCAAGCGTGGTAAATTCTTTTTTATTTTGGTTGCTTGTTACTTTTAGCATTACACGCTCATCTACTGTATACTCACTTTTTAAAAAAGCTGTAATGGCTTGTGGAATCTCGTTTTTTTGAACTGTGGCTAAAAAACCTAATCGGCCTAAGTTAATTCCTAAAATAGGAATGTTTAATCTGTTAATTAAATTAAAAGCTCTTAGAATAGTTCCATCACCGCCTAGGGTAATTAAAGCATCAAAAGATTCATCTAGTTGAGTATCTCCATCAAAAAAGTCAAGATTATCAACAAAAGTAAGTCCTGTTTTTTGTACAGAAGCAGCGTAGTCTTTAAATATATGAATAGAGGCTTTTGCTTTGTTAAGAGTGTTGATAAGTGTAGATAAATATTTCTCATGAGAATCTTTATATACTTGTCCAAAAATGGCTACTTTTTTCATTCCGATTAACTTTAATACTGCGAATTTAAATGTTTAAATATTTAATAAAGTATTCTGAGCGTTTTTTTAAACTTTCTAAGTAAGAATCTTCGGTTAAATCGTTTAAAATATAATAATCGTACCTTCTAAAAGATTGAATTAATTCGTTGATGTTTAAAGATTGTACTTTTAAGGTAATTTTGGTGGTTTCTTCGGTTTGGTCAAATAGAAAGCATCCTAAAACGGTATTGGAGTTAGATTCTACAATTTGACAAATTTCGGACATAGAATATTCCTTTGTGTTTTTTTGTAGTAGAATAATATTTCCTTCGGTGCTTAAAAAAGGAGTATCTGCAAAACAATCTAACAAATCATTAATATCTAAATAACCTGCATAATTATTATCATCATCTACAATAGGAAGTATGCTTGTATTGTTTACCGCAAAATTAGAAAAAAGTTCTAGCAAAGAATCTGAAAGTTTTGCAAAGAAAAATTCATACAAATATTCTAATTCAGCCAGTTTTTGAGATTTGTCATCAATACACATTAAATCTTCCTTGGCTACGTTTCCTAATAGTTTTTTTTGATGAGTTACAGGAATGTGAGAGTAGCTAATATCGTTAAACAGTTCCAGTATTTGCTGTATTGTTTTCTGGTTGCTGACTGTAATTTTATCTGTAGAAATGTAATCTGTTAGTTCCATAATGTTCAAATTAATGAAATTTATTAGTTGTTCCTGCTATTTTGAATATTTTTGCAGTCATAAAAATACAGAATATGGCGGTATTAAGCGTAAATGTTAATAAAATAGCAACATTAAGAAATTCTAGAGGAGGAGATGTGCCTAATTTAGTACAAGTTGCAAAAGATATAGAGGAGTTTGGTGCACAGGGAATTACCATTCATCCTAGACCGGATGAACGACATATTCGTTATCAAGATGCTTTTGATTTAAAAAAATCTGTAACAACAGAGTTAAATATAGAAGGAAATCCAATTCCTAAATTTAAACAGCTAGTTTTAGATACCATGCCCGCTCAGGTAACTTTGGTGCCCGATGGTGATGATAATATTACTTCGGATGCAGGTTGGGATACTATTAAACATCAATCTTTTTTAACAGATGTGATTGCAGAGTTTAAAGCGGCTGGAATAAGAACTTCTATTTTTATAGATACAGGAAATCCTGCTTTAATAGAAGCTGCAGCAACTACAGGTGCAGATAGAGTAGAATTGTATACCGAAAAGTTTGCTGTAGAGTATGGAAAAGGAAATACGGGCGTAATTACCGAATATGCTGAGGCTGCAAAATTAGCCAAGCAATTAGGAATGGGAGTAAACGCAGGGCACGATTTAAGTTTAAAGAATATTAATTTTTTTGCTAAAAATATTCCTGAGCTAGACGAGGTTTCTATAGGACATGCCTTAATATCAGAAGCATTGTACTACGGATTGCAAAATGTAGTAAGTATGTATTTGTATAAATTACAAGACGTATTATAATGGAATTATTACACTCAAACATTGTAGGATCGGGTTTTCCATTGCTTATTCTTCACGGATATTTTGGAATGGGAGACAATTGGAAATCTCAAGCAAACAAATTGGCTACAGATTTTGAAGTGCATATGATAGATCAACGTAATCATGGTCGTAGTTTTCATGCTGATGAATTTAACTATGAGTTGATGGTGGAAGATTTAAAGCATTATTTTGATGTTAAAAAGATAGACAAAGCTATTATTTTAGGTCACTCTATGGGTGGAAAAACAGCCATGTTGTTTGCTGTGGAATATCCAGAAATGGTAGAAAAATTGGTTGTGGCAGATATTGCACCTAAATACTACGCACCGCACCATCATGCAATTATTGATGCTTTAAATAGTGTCGATTTTTCTCAGCTAAAATTAAGAACAGAGGTAGATGCTATTTTAAAACAAACCATTCCCGAGGAAGGAGTTCGTCAGTTCTTGTTAAAAAACGTGTATAGAAAAACCAAAACAGAAATGGATTTTCGTTTTAATTTGGCTAGTTTAACAGAAAACAACGCTGAAGTAGGAGAGGCTTTGCCTTCTTTTACTACTTATGATGGAGCTACTTTGTTTTTAAGAGGTCAAAAATCTAATTATATTTTAGATGATGATTTTGGATTGATTCAAGCACATTTTGAAAATTCAAAAATTGAAACAATATCAAATGCAGGGCATTGGTTGCATGCAGAAAACCCAACAGAATTTCACAATAAGTTGATTCACTTTCTAAAATAAGTAAGAAAAGAATTAAAGCAGTTGAGCAACAATTAATTATACCTTTTGTTGCTTAACAAAAAAATCGTATTTTTGCACCCAATTTTTTAGAGATTTTAAATAAAATAGTCAAATGAATATTACTAAAGAGAATATCGATGCATTAAATGCAGTAGTTAAAGTTGATATTACAGCAGAAGATTATCAAGAAAAAGTTGCTTCTGTATTAAAAGATTACCGTAAGAAGGCAAATATACCAGGTTTTAGACCAGGTCAAGTGCCAATGGGATTGGTGAAAAAGCAGTACGGAAAATCTGTAATGGTTGACGAAGTAAACAAATTATTACAAGAGTCTTTAAACAACTATTTAGTTGAAGAAAAATTAGATATTTTAGGAAATCCATTACCAAAGGTAGATGGAGATTTTAACTGGGATGCTGAAAACTTTTCTTTTGAATTTGAGTTAGGATTAGCTCCTCAGTTTAATGTTGATTTAGGTGCTGCAAAAGTAGCTAAGTACAATATTGTTGCAAACGATGAGTTGATTAACAAAGAAGTTGAAAACTTACAAACTCGTTTAGGTAACAAAATAGATCAAGAAGAGGTTGCAGAAAACTCTACTATTGAAGGTACTTTTAAAAACGAAGAAAAAGAAATTGAAGCGAAAGCTTCTGTGACTTTAGAAGATATTAAAGGAAAATTAAACGCTAAAAAATTCATAGGATCTAAAGTAGGTGATGTTTTAGAATTAAAATCTAAGAATTTATTTAACGAAGCTAGCAAATTAGCTCAATCTTTAGGATTACAAGCTGATGAGGTAGAAGGATTAGAAATTCCTTTAACTTTTACTATTGAAGCAATTAACATTACTGAGCCTGCAGAAATTAATCAAGAGTTTTTTGATAAAATCTTTGGAGAAGGAGTTGTTTCTTCTGAGGAAGAGTTAAGAACTAAGATTAAAGAAGATGCAGAAGGACAGTTTGCTCAACAAGCAGATCAGCACTTATTAAATGCAATTACTGAAAACTTAATTGAAACTACTTCTTTTGATTTACCAAAAGAGTTTTTAATTAAATGGTTAGGTACAGCTGGAGAAAAGCCTTTATCTGAAGAAGAAGCAGCTAGTGAATACGAAAAATCTGAAAAAGGTTTACGTTACCAGTTAATCGAAGGAAAATTAATGGCGGACAACGATGTAAAAGTTGATTTCCAAGAATTAAAAGATTATGCGATTGGTTTCATTAGACAACAAATGGCTCAATTTGGACAAACAAATCCAGAAGATAAAGAGTTAGAAGACATTGCAATGCGCGTGTTACAAAACCAAGACGAAGCTAAAAGATTACAATCTCAATTAATTAGTTCTAAAATGTTAGACTTGTTTAAAGAGAAAATTTCTTTTGATGAAAAAGAAGTTTCTTACGAAGAGTTTGTAAAAGAAGTTTACAAATAAGAACTAAAATTCTAAAAACATATAAAAAGCGTTTTCAAAATATTTTGAAAACGCTTTTTTGTTATGCTATAATTAAATGTTTGCCGTTCTAATCAAAAGCAAAATGTTCATCTAGTTTATTTTCTACAAGTTTTTGTACTCTGTTTACATCTGCATCGTCTTTTACAAAAATAGTCAGATTTTCTTCTACTCTATTTCTACTTAAAGATTTTTGAATTTCAATAAAATCAATACCACTAATTTTTTCTAATAAGTCTTTACACTCTTTATCACAAGACGTGTCATTAATGTAAACTTTAATGGTTTGGTGTTTTGGACTATTTCTAATTTCGGTTCTAAATGGCAGCATAATAATATGTTTTAAGGTTTTATTTCAACTTGACTCTTCCTAAAATAATAAAAAGGAATGGGTTTATCAAGTAATAAAAGCATCTAGGTGTACTATTATTAGTTATAGGTGCTCAAAATGTTTGTTTATAACCTCTGTAATTGTTTCTGGATTAAGGGGTTTGTTTAAATAGTCGTCTACTTCTTTAATTTTTGAAGCTTTAATTCTGTCATCTGGATTTACAGATGTGGTTAGAATAATTATTTTAGGAGAAGGGTTTATGTTTATTTTTTTCCTTTGCTCAAGAAATCCCCATCCATCAATGGCTGGCATATTTAAATCCAATAAAATTAAATCGGGAATGGTGTCTGTTGTTTTTAAATGTTCAATTCCATCCATAGCGCTTCTCACATAAACTATTTCGTTGGCACAACCAGATACCGAAATAATTTTTTTATGAATAAAGTTGATGAGGTCATCATCGTCAATTAGTAAGATTTTGTTTAATTTTTTCATGTTATTTTTTTAGGGTAAAATGGAAAACACTTCCTTTTTGAGGGGTTGAAGTTGCCCAGATTTGTCCGTTATGTTGTTCTACAATTTTTGAGCATTGAGCTAATCCTACACCAATGCCTTCGTATTCGTCAACATTGTGCAGTCTTTTAAAGATAAGAAAAATTTTATTTAAATGCTCTTTTTCAATTCCTATTCCGTTATCCTCAACAGATATTCTCCAATGGCTTAATTCTTCTTTGCTATCAATTTTTATTTTAGGTATTGTGTTGGGAGCTTGGAATTTAATTGCATTTGTAATTAAATTCTGAAACAATAGAAATAAATCATTTTGGTTAGCGTGTAGTCTAGGTAGTTTTTTTACGATTAGTTCAGCGTTTTTTTCTTTAATAAGAGGTGTTATGCTCTCTGTTACATCATTCAAAATTTGATTACAGTCTACCAATGTTCTTTCGTGGTTTGCTCCAATTCTTCCATAATTTAGTAAACCATTAATTAGGCTACTCATTTTTGTGCAAGATTGCTTTATAGATGCAATATAAAAGTTGGCTTCATCATCTAATTTTTTTTGGTGCTCTAGTTCTAAAAGAGATGTAAAAGAACTAATTACTTTTAAGGGTTCTTGTAAATCATGAGACGAAATGTAAACAAACTGTTCTAATTCTTTGTTTTTAAGTTCTAACGTTTTAGTGTAATCTTCTGTGTTTTTTCTAAATAGATTGCTGTTTTTCTTAATGTTGTAAAGTAATATAGCAACAATCCATACAGATATAATTGAGAGGCTTCTATTGATTATAGCCATCCATTCTTGGTTACCTGTAGGAGAATTTTTATAACCTATAAGTATTAAAAGTGTTGCAACTAAGGCTAAATAAATTGTAATTTTCTGCAGGTCAATAAACCAACCTAATAAAACTAATATTACATACAGTGTACCAACTCCAATACCTAAAGGAGAGTTTATGTCAATTAATAGAATGGTAATTGGTATGGCTATTAAATAACCTAGTAAAGATGATGTTTTTGATTGTCCTAGAATTCTGTTAGTAGCTTTCCAACTTAAAAAAGAAACCCCAATACCAATAAACATAAAGCCAAATGCTGTGTGAATGGCCATTTGTGTAAAATAACCCCAAGCATAAGTAAGATCTGTATTTATGTAATAACCAACAAAAGCAGTAAGTCCTAAACCAAAAATTAAAGAGCCAATTAAAGAGCTAATATTTATTCTAGAACGTGTATTTATGTAAAATATAGAAAGTGCTGTAAGTGTAAAACATAGAGCTGTGTTGGGAGCCATTCTCCCCGGATTTGATGTTTTTAGGGTGATATAATGTTTCATAAACAATTCATCCAAAAACAAATTGATAGAAAATAGATATTCCAAAAGAGTAATAAATCCAATAAGTCCTACAAGAGCGGTACATATTCTTGCTTTAGTGCATTGGTTAAAATAAACCATTAAAATGCTTATTCCTGCTAGTGTAAAACCTAGTGCTGTATTAAATTGCATTGGGGCAAATGCAGGATTTATTTGTACTATTTCGGTTTTTTTTAAAAACCAGCCAAGTAGCACAGTAGAACCTATAAGTATGCTAATAACACCAGTTGTTAGTATTGTGCATGACTGCAGTTTGATATATTTCAATTTAATGGGTTCTTTAGGGGGTATTATGTTAAAATAAAGATAGTATTTTATAAAATTGAAAACCAATGTTCTTTGTCTAAACTTTTCTATAAAGTGTCTTTTTGGTTTATGTGTTTTTATAACGTTTTAAAAGGGTGGAAACCTCACTTTTTTTGTTGAGTTTTTAGGTGTATACCTAGTAGATTAAATGAATATTTAAGCATTTAAAGTTTTTTTAAATACTATTTTTATACACTCTTATTAGTTTAAACAATAAAATACTTTTTTATGAAAAGCTCAAAAGCAATTTTTTACATGATTTTTAGTGTAATTGCATTTTCATTAATGAACACTGTAGTAAAGTATTTAAACGATTTTAGTGCCTATCAAATTGTGTTTTTTAGGTCTATAGGGACTTTGTTTTTTACCGTTCCATTAATTATAGAACAGAAGATTCCAATTTTTGGTAACAACAAAAAATGGTTATTACTTAGAGGTTTAGCAGGTGTAATTTCGTTAACATGTTTTTTTCAATCTTTAAATTATTTAGCTTTAGGTACTGCTGTTACTTTAAGATATACCTCGCCTATTTTTGCGGCAATTTTAGCATATATTTTCTTGAAAGAAAAAATTAAACCCATGCAATGGTTTTTGTTTTTAGTGGCCTTTGTTGGAGTTTTAATTATTAAAGGTTTTGGTGTAGATGTTAATTCTCTAGGGTTAATTTTTATACTACTTTCTGCTATTTTTTTAAGGTTAATTTTTGTGTTGATTCGAAAAATTGGAAATTCAGAAAATCCACTTGTTATTATTAACTACTTTATGGTAATGGCCTTTGTTTTTGGAGGAGTAATGTCAATCAATCATTGGAAAGATCCAAATATGCTAGAGTGGTGGTTGTTGCTTAGTTTGGGGGTTTTTGGATATGTGGGACAATTGTATTTAACTAAAGCGTTCCAGTCTTATGAAACCAATGTAATTGCTCCTTTAAAGTACTTAGAAGTGGTTTTTATGATTTTAATTGGTGCCTTTTGGTATAAAGAAACCTATAATTTGTGGACTCTTTTAGGTGTTTTGTTAATTATGATTAGTTTAATTTACAATGTGTATTTAAAACGAAAAAAAAGTGAGTCTTAAATCCAATGTTCTCTGTCTAAACTTCGGTATTGAATAGCTTCTGCAATATGTTGAGATTGTATGTTTTCAGAGCTGTCTAAATCGGCAATAGTTCTACTAACTTTTAAAATTCTGTCATAAGCTCTAGCAGATAGATTTAAAGATTCCATGGCCTTTTTTAATAGGTTTTTAGTTTCAGAAGTTAATTTACAATATTGTTTTATTTGCTTTACATCCATTTGTGCATTGTAGTGAATGTTGTCTTTGTCGGCATATCTTTTGGTCTGAATATTTCTAGCTTTTTGCACTCTTTCTTTGATAGATTTGCTTGATTCTGCAGGAATTTCATTGCTTAACTTATCAAAAGGAACCGGATTCACTTCTATATGTAAGTCAATTCTATCTAATAGCGGACCTGATATTTTATTTAGATATTTCTTCACTTCCAATGAAGATGATTGTATTTTATTGTCATCGTTTATAAAATCTCCACTAGGTGATGGATTCATACTAGCCATTAACATAAAGCTACTAGGATAGGTAATGGTAAATTTAGCTCTAGAAATAGTAACTTCTCTATCTTCTAAAGGTTGTCTCATTACTTCTAAAACACTTCTTTTAAATTCAGGCAATTCATCTAAAAACAAAACTCCATTATGTGCCAAAGATATTTCCCCTGGTTGTGGGTATTGTCCTCCGCCTACTAAGGCAACGTCAGAAACTGTATGGTGTGGAGCTCTAAAAGGACGTTCTAAAATTAAACCTTCTTTGTTTTTAGTATTACCAGCTACGGAATGTATTTTGGTGGTTTCTATAGCTTCGTGTAAAGACATAGAGGGTAATATGCTTGGAAGTCTTTTAGCTAACATAGTTTTTCCAGATCCGGGAGGACCAATTAATAAAACATTATGTCCGCCAGATGCTGCAATTTCCAAAGCTCTTTTTACAGATTCTTGTCCTTTCACATCCATAAAATCATAACTAAACTTGTTTTCTATTTCGTTTAGATATTTTTGAGTATCAAATAACAGAGGAGTAAAAATGGCTGTATCATCTAAAAAGTCAGTTACTTCTTTTAGGTTTTGTAATCCGTAAACTTCAAAATCATCAATTAAAGCAGCTTCCTTAGCATTTTCTACAGGCAGAATAATTCCTTTAAAGCCTTGTTTTTTGGCTTCAATAGCAATGGGTAAAACTCCTTTTATAGATTGTAAACTTCCGTCTAAAGAAAGTTCACCCATAATAATATACTCTTTTAACTTTTCTGAATTTACTTGTTTAGATGCTGCTAATATTCCTACAGCTAAAGAAATATCGTAAGAAGTACCTTCTTTACGCATATCGGCAGGAGCCATGTTAATGGTAATTTTTTTTCCCGGAAAATGAAGGTTGTTGTTTTTTAATGCAGCGTGAATTCTAAAATTACTTTCTTTAACAGCATTGTCTGGTAATCCTACTAAATGATAGCCAACTCCTTTGTCTATATTTACTTCAATGGTAATAATAGTGGCATCCACTCCTAAAAAGGCAGCAGCGTAAACTTTTTCTAACATAGCAAGTCAAATTTCTTTTTCTTACTAAAGTTATTAAAATAATCTGATTTATTGGAAACCTAATTCTTGAGCTTTTTTAGATAGCTCTACTAAGTTTTTAACGTCTAGTTTTTTCATCAAGTTAAAACGATGTGTTTCAATAGTACGTTTACTTTTTCCTAGTTTTTCTGCAATTTCTAAGTTGGTAAATCCGTTTAGAATAAATTCTAGAATTTCAGATTCTTTTTTAGTTAATTTAGAAACTTCAGAAGTTGAAGAATGAATTGGGCTAGGTTTAGTCTGACTTCCAACTCCATTAATTAAGCTTTTTACAATAGCATCTGTAGTGTCTCCACTAAAGTATTTTCCTCCACCATGTACACTAGTAATGGCTTTTACAAACTCGTCTTTGTTAGTGTCTTTTAATAAATATCCGCTAGCACCTGCAGAAATAGCTTTTAAAATATACTCCTCAGAGTCGTGCATAGATAGAATAATAGATCTTGTAGATGTACCCAATTCTGTAAGTTTTGCAACGGCTTCAATTCCGTTCATAATTGGCATTCTTACATCAATAATTAAGATATCTGGGTTTAATTCTAATGTTAAATCAACTCCTTCTTGCCCATTAGTTCCTTCTCCTACAACAGTAAAATTGGGCTCACTTTCTAATAAAGATCGTAATCCATTTCTTACAAGCAAGTGGTCATCAACCAGTAGAATGTTAATTTGATTCATTTAAATAATATAATATCAGATACTTAATAAAACTTTACGTAAAACTACAACGAAAATACGTAAAAACACAAAAAAACTACGTAATTTTTTGAATCACTACTATATGTTATACTTTAGCAGTATAGTTTGTTGCTTTTTAACGAACTTTGCTAAAATAAGTTATTTAATAGTTAGTAAAATAGGACGATATGAGATACCAAAATGCAATAGCAAAGTTTGATGAGGCAAATAAAAAAGACCCTAACAAAGAGGTCTTTAACGGAGAAACCTATGCTAAAGAATATATATATGGAGTAAGAATGACTGATAGGTTGGAGGTTTTTATGCCAGATGCTCCAGAGTCTTTAAAATTAGCCGCTAGATGTCAGCATATTTGCAGATGGGAAATACCTAGAGATTCATATCCTATGGATAGACCAGGTTATTTAACTTGGAGAAACGAATTGAAAAAATTACACGCTCAAAAAGCTGAAGAAATTTTAAGTTCTGTAGGTTATGAGCAAGAAGTAATAGAAGAAGTAAAAATGATGTTGTTAAAGAAACAACTAAAGAAAAATGAATTAACTCAGGCATTAGAAGATGTAATTTGTTTAGTTTTTCTAGAGTTTTATTTTGATGGATTTGCTGCCAAACATAGCGAAGAAAAAATGGTTGATATTGTTCAGAAAACTTGGGGTAAAATGTCTGAAAAAGGACACGAAGCAGCTATGCAATTACCATTTTCTGCTACAGGTTTAGCTATAGTTCAAAAAGCATTAGCATAATAATATGGGTTTATTAGATACGTATTTATCAGATAGGGAGCGATCACTCTTACAAAGAAGAAGATCCAAAATATCAGGAGCATTTTTCCTGTTGTTTGTGGTGGTGGTGGTAATGAGTTACGTCATACAAAATCAACTTTCTGAGGAGAATACGGTCTTAATGACTAAAGAGGATATAAGCGATTTAAAACGAAATTTAGCTTTGATTTCCATTTTTGTAATGGGATATTTAGGGTGGATTTTGTTTAAACTAATTAGACCCACATATATTAGCTATTTAGATTTAATTACAGATTTATTAGCTATTAAAAACAATGTTCATAATACGGACAGACCTTTGTCATCAAGAGAAAACACTTTACTTCGTTTTAGAGAATTAAATTTTGCAGTGAATAATGCTGTGTTGTATGCAACTATCACAGATGAGAATAGAATTGCTTACATCAGTAAAAAGTTTGAAGAGTATTTAGGGCACAAAGAAGATTTAACGTTTAGAAAGTTTGAAGAAGTACTTACCTATAAACACAATCAGCATCATAGAATTCGTAAAATTTTAAGTACAGCTACTGGTGAGTTGGTAAACAAAGAGTTGCGATTAACCAACCATAAAGGAGATATTTTTTGGATTGAAATGTCTATTATTAATATGGATAATCTTAAAAACTCTAAGCGTAGGTTAATTGTTTGTCATGATATTACCAAGCGTAAGCACGCTGGTTTAGAAATGCAACGTGTTAGTAGAAATAAATTTGTGGCAGAAGTGCAATCTCAAAAAGATTTATCGCAACAAATTATGACTGCTCAGGAAGACGAACGTAAACGTATTGCGAAAGATATACACGATGGAATTGGTCAAATGCTAACAGCTTTGCGTTTTAATATTGATGGAATAGATTTAACCAATCAAGAAAAAGCAGATGAAAGTTTAACGTCTTTAAAAGAGGTTTTTGGACAGTTAATTAAAGATGTTAGAGCTGTTACTTTTAGTTTAGCTCCGCCTGAATTAACAGATCATGGAGTGGCATCAGCCATTCGAAAAATGAGTAATATGGTAGGTAATTTTACAGGACACAAAGTATTGTACGAAAACATATCTGAGTTTGATAAGCGTTTAGAAAACAATGTAGAGGTAAACATCTATAGAGTAGTGCAAGAGGCTGTAAACAATGCATTAAAGTACTCAGAATCCGATTATATTTTAATTACATTAGATCATACAGATTCATACTTAAAAATTAAAGTAGAGGATGATGGAGTAGGGTTTGATCCTAAAAATGCAACAAGTACCATAGAGGGTACTGGAAATGGTTTACGTTTTATGAAAGAACGTGTAAATTACATTGGTGGAGAGTTGCGAATTTCTTCAGAATTAGATAAAGGAACTACCGTACATATTGTTGTGCCTATTGACAAGTAAGGTTGATTTGGTATGTTTTTTGGATTAATGAGAGTACTAACCTATAAATTTAGAAATTATGAAAGTTAAAGTTTTAGTATTGGCCTTGTTTGTTGGAGTATTTGCTTTTGCGCAAGATGATGAAGGTAAATCATTTTTTGGAATTAAAGCAGGTTATAACTTATCATCATTAAGAGCAGATGATAATGTTGATAACAGAAATGGATTTCATATTGGTGTATATGGAGAGCATGAAATTACAGATCACTTTTCTTTTCAGCCAGAGATTGTGTATTCTCAGTTAGGATTTAAAGATGGTGCTTCTAAAACTGTAAAAATGGATTACATTCAAGTACCCTTAATGTTTAAAGGATATATTGCAAAACCTTTATATGTAGAAGTAGGGCCTCAGTTTGGTGTAAACATTAACAAAAAAGAAGAAACGGATTTAATTTTTGGAACTTCTACACAAACATCAGCACCTAATACTTTTGATTTTGGAGTAAATGGAGGTATTGGATTGGCAATTAATCCTGGTGTTACTGTTGGGGTAAGATATTACCACGGATTAACATCAGCTTATGAAGATACAGATGCTTTTAATACCTTGTATCAAGTGTTTGTAGGAATTAATTTGTAAGAAATAACAACACATAAAAAAAGCCCGATGTTTTAACATCGGGCTTTTTGTTTTATTTAACTTCTTTGTTAATCATAGTCCAAAGTTCATCTTTTAACTCTGTAATACCTATGTTAGCAACAGAAGATATAAACAAGGTTTTAATTCCTTCAGGAAGCTCCTGTTCCATTTCTTCTTTTAATTCATCGTCTAACATGTCAGACTTTGTAATTGCAAGCAATCGGTCTTTATGTAGTAATTCAGGATTGTGTAATTCTAATTCGTTTAAAAGAATTTTATAATCAGTTCTAATATCATCAGAATCTGCAGGAATCATAAACAATAGGGTAGAGTTACGTTCTATATGACGTAAAAAATAATGCCCTAATCCTTTACCTTCGTTAGCTCCTTCAATAATTCCTGGAATATCTGCCATTACAAAACTTTGGTAGTTTCTGTAATCTACAATTCCAACATTTGGCTTTAGAGTTGTAAATGCATAATCAGCAATTTTTGGTTTTGCTGCTGTAACTACAGATAGCAAAGTAGATTTTCCTGCGTTAGGAAATCCAACCAAACCAACATCGGCTAATATTTTTAACTCAATTTGAAACCATCCATCAACAATAGGCATTCCTGGTTGTGCATACCTTGGAGTTTGATTGGTTGAGCTTTTAAAGTGCCAGTTTCCTAAACCACCTTTACCACCTTCACATAAAATAACCTCTTCTCCATGATCTGTAATTTCAAACAAAATTTCTTGAGTATCCGCATCACGTACAATAGTACCTAAAGGAACTTCTAAATATTTGTCTTCACCATCTGCACCGGTACTTCTACTAGCGCTACCAGAACCACCGTGACCTGCTCTAGAGTGTTTTAAAAAACGCAAATGATGCAGGGTCCACATTTCTTTGTTTCCACGTAAAATTACGTGACCACCACGTCCACCATCACCTCCATCGGGTCCTCCTTTTTCAACAAATTTTTCTCTATGTAAGTGCATAGAACCCTGTCCTCCTTTTCCAGAAGCAGCGTATATTTTAATATAGTCAATAAAATTTCCGTCCGTCATGATTGTAGCTGTTGGCTATTGGCTTTTGCCGTTAGCAAATGAGTAATAAAATAAAAAAGCTATTAGTGTTTGCATAAAAACACTAATAGCCAGTTGCTATGGCTATTAGCCATAAAATATTATAATGAGTCTACTACCTCAGATATTAATTCAGTAATTCCATCAATAGAACCTACTCCGTTAATACCGTAGTATTTGTTTTGCTTTTCGTAATAATCTTTTACAATAGCAGTTTTAGTGTTGTATTCGTTAAAACGATTTCTGATTTTAGATTCGTCTTGATCATCTGCACGACCAGAAACTTTTCCTCTCTCTAACAAACGAGTTACCAAAACATCTTCTTCTACTTCTAAAGCAATCATTGCATTAATAGTAGCTCCTTTTTTAGATAAAAAGGCATCTAAAGCTTCTGCTTGAGATTCTGTTCTAGGAAAACCATCAAAAATAAATCCGTTAGCTTCTGGGTTTTTTTCAACCTCTGCTTCTAACATGTTAATAGTAACTTCATCTGGCACCAAGTTTCCGTTGTCTATGTAAGACTTAGCTAACAAACCTAATTCAGTATCGTTCTTCATGTTAAAACGAAACACATCTCCTGTAGATATGTGTACTAAATTGTATTTGTCTTTTAAAACGTCTGCTTGAGTTCCTTTTCCTGCTCCTGGAGGGCCAAATAAAACTATGTTTTTCATCTATGTAAGTTTAAAATCCTGTTAGTCAGGAAATAATAATTGTTTAATAACAGAATGCAAATGTACGGATAACAGATGAATTCCTAAAACAAAGAAATCTAAAAACTTAGTTTTCTTTTAGTTTATATATTTCGGGTAAGTTTCTTCCTAATCCGTCGTAATCTAAACCATAACCCAAAATAAATTCGTTGGGTATTTCTAGTCCTACATAATCAATTGGTATTGATTTGTTATAAACAGTTGGTTTTAAGAATAGGCTTGCTACTTTAAATTCTTTAATAGAGTGCTCTTTAAGTAGTGCTACAATTTTTTCTAAAGTAGTACCGGTATCTACAATGTCTTCTACTATAATAATACTTCTGTTGGTTAAATCTTCATTTAAACCAATTAGTTGGTTTACAACTCCTGTTGAGCTGTTTTGCTGGTAAGATGCTAGTTTGATAAAACTTATTTGGCAGTTGTGTTTGTATTCTTTTAACAAGTCTGCGCAAAACATAAAAGAACCATTTAAAATTCCCAAGAACAAAGGTGTCTGGTTTTGATAGTCTTTACTTATTTGATTTGCTACTTTAGATACAGCCTCTGATATAACTTTAGAGGATAAGAAGGGAGTAAAAGTTTTATTGTGTAGTTGAATGTCCATAATTTAAAAATATAAAAAAACCGCTTCATAAATTGAAGCGGTTTTTATTATGTAAATAGACGATGTCTTATTTTTTTTCTGCGTTTTTCTTAGCAGTATCGTACATAATAGGTGATGCAATAAATAATGAAGAGTAAGTACCTACTACAACTCCAACAATTAATGCAAACATAAATCCTTTGATACTATCACCTCCAAATAAGAAGATGGCTAATAATACTACTAAAGTAGTAATAGAAGTGTTAACGGTACGTCCTAATGTAGAACTTAATCCTTTGTTTACAACTTCTAAGAAAGTCCACTTTGGGTGTTCGTCTTTAAATTCACGAATTCTATCAAAAATTACTACCGTATCGTTTAATGAGTAACCTACAACTGTTAGGATTGCAGCAATAAATGATTGACCAATTTCCATGTCAAACGGCATTAATTTATAAGTTAAAGAGAATACAGCTAATACCACTAATACATCGTGGAATACAGCAGCTACTGCTCCTAAAGAGAATTCCCATTTCTTAAATCTTAATAAGATGTATAAGAATACCCCAATTAAAGATCCAATAATTGCTAAACCTGCAGATTCTTTAATATCATCAGCAATAGTAGGTTCTACTTTAGCGTAAGAGAAAATACCAATAGTTTGTCCATCAAAACCTCCTTTAAAGTCTTCAATAGTTGTTCCTTCTGGTAAATATTGTTTTAATCCGTTGTATAAAGCTTTTTGTACTTTAACATCTACTTCAGGACCTTCTTCTTCAATTAAGTACTTTGTAGTTACTTTTAATTGGTTGTTAGATCCATATGTTTTTACCTCTGGAGCTGAACCAAATACCTCTTTTAAAGAAGTGGCAACATCAGAAGCGTTTACGGTTTTATCAAAACGAACAGTGTATGTTCTACCTCCAATAAAATCTACACCGTAGTTTAATCCGTTTGTAAATAAAGATCCAATACCAATAATAATAACAGCACCAGAAATAATGTAGGCTACTTTACGTTTTTGTAAGAATTCAATATTAATGTTTGTAAACCAATTTTTAGTAGTTGCTGTAGCAAAAGCTAACGTTTTTCCTTTTGTAGTAGCTCCATCCAACAACATTCTTGTAATAAAGATAGCTGTAAATAATGAAGTTAAAATACCTACAATTAAAGTAAAGGCAAAACCTTGAATAGGTCCTGTTCCAAATACATATAAAATTCCACCTGTTAATAAAGTAGTAATGTTGGCATCTATAATAGCAGATAATGCTCCTTTAATACTAAATCCATTGTCAATTGCATTTCCAATTCCTTGACCAGCAGATAAGTTTTCTTTAATTCTTTCAAAAATAATAACGTTGGCATCTACAGACATACCAATGGTTAAAATAATACCTGCAATACCAGGTAATGTTAATACGGCTCCAAAAGAAGTTAATACTCCAAAAATAAATAAGATGTTTACTAATAAAGCAACATTAGCATACCAACCTGCTTTACCATAGTAAAGAATCATCCAAACTAATACTAAGAAAATAGCAATAGCAAAAGAAATCATAGAAGCGTTAATAGCTTCTTGACCTAAGGATGGTCCAACAACTTCTGATTGAATAATGTGAGCAGCAGCAGGTAATTTACCCGCTTTTAATACGTTTGCTAAATCGGTAGCTTCTTCAATAGTAAAGTTTCCAGAAATAGAAGTTCTACCTCCTGTAATTGCATCGTTTACTCTTGGTGCAGTATATACATAATCATCTAAAACTACAGCTACAAATTTTCCTACGTTATCCGCAGTCATTTTAGCCCATAATTTTGTTCCGTTACCATTCATACTCATGCTTACCTCAGGATTTGCTCCTAATTGGTCAAATTGTTGACTTGCATCAGAAATTACATCACCTTCTATAGGAGCTTTGTCGTTTCTGTTAGATTTAATAGCATATAATGGTAAAACATCATTTGTAGCTTTTGCATCCCATAAGAATTTAGTGTACTTGTATTCTCCGGTTAATAATGCTCTAACTTCTTTGTTGTTTAGGTATTGGTTTACTTTAGCTGTATCTTTTACAGCAGCGTATCCAATTACAGATGATGGTTGACCTGTAGGTTGTAAAAAGCTAAATAAACTAACCACTTGTGGTTGATTGATAGAGTCATTTTCTACATCACCTAACAAATCGTTAATAGAATCATCACCTTCTTTAGCCTCTTTTTTAGCAGGAGTTTCTACTTCAATAGTTTCAGCTACTTTTTGGTTTGCAGCCACTAAGAATTGTACCAACTCTTGTCCTGTGTATACTTCCCAGAATTGTAATTCTGCAGTAGATTGTAATAATTTCTTAACACGTTCTACATCTTTAGCACCAGGTAATTCAATTAAGATTCTACCAGAAGTACCAATTCTTTGGATGTTCGGTTGTGTAACTCCAAATTTATCAATACGAGAACGTAATACTTGAAAAGCTGTAGATATTGAAGCATCTATTTCGCTAGCAATAATCTCCTTAGCCTCACCATTACTAGTACTAAACTTAATTTTTTCTCTTAAGTTTTTAGTTCCAAAAATAGAAGGATCGCTTAATTTTGTATCCCCAGCAATTTTTTCAAACTCTTGGTAAAACAACTCAAAATAACTTTGAGATGAATTCTTTTGAGCAGCTGTTGCAGCCTCTAAAGCTTTGTTAAAAATTGGGTTTTTAGAATCGTTAGATAAACCAATTAAGATGTCTTTAACCGATACTTGTAAAGTAGCGTTAATACCACCTTTTAAGTCAAGACCTAAATTAATTTCTTTGTCTCTAATGTCATTGTAGGTAAAGTCTCCAAATCCTAAAACTCCTGGTACGTTTGCTACCGAGTCTAAATAAGCTTTCTCTAATCTAGCAATTTCTCTACCATTGTTTTCTTCTGCATTTGCATTTGCGTAAGTTTTTGCTTCTTTTTCTACTTTATTCGCGAAAAAAGTAAAAGATAAAGAGTACAAACTAACTAATCCGAAAAGGATAGCAAATAATCTGATAAGTCCCTTGTTTTGCATTTTTTTATGTGTGTTTTCTCAACTAAATTTTATGTAAGTCCGCAAATATAATATTTCAACTGAATAAAGGCTAATTTTATAGCTGAATTGTTATGACTTTCAAAAATTTAATGATTTATTTATGTAAAATTGTTATTCCAAACCCGCCCATTCTACCTACTAAAAGTAACATACTTATTGTAGTTGCCTGTTTTGTAGCAAGCACATGATTCTCAGTTAACTTATCTTTTTTAAAAAGTTATTTGTCTTAGAAATGGTTTTTATTTAATTTCGTGCTCAAATGAAGAAGTTATTTACTAATATTTTATTATTAATATTTGTTTTCCTTAGCGGATATAGCCAAAGCTATGCAAGCTTACAAGGGAACAATGTTGATTATTATTCAGTAGCAAGTCTTCAAGAGTTTTTTAATGATGATGCTTCTTTAGACAAAGGAGAATTTGTTATCAATCCAATTCATTCTTACGAGCATAATAACGATTATGTTTTTGAAGCTGATAATGAAGAGGAAGATGAGGAAATAGAACTTCATCAAAAAAATACCAAAGCACTTGGTGTTCTTACCAGTGTTTTTACACAAGAACCTAATCTAGGTTTTGTATCATTAATTAGCGCTACTCAAAAGAGCTTTTCTTATGTATCTTCTAAAAGATACCTTTTATTCTGTGTAATCAGAATTTGATTCCTTTAATTTTATTGATAAGCAACTCTTGCTTATTCTTTTTGCTCAGTTTATCTAAACTGTAATTATGCTTATGGCTTTTATTGGTCCTAAAGCATCTGCATGTCTTGCTATGTCTAGACATTAAAACAAAACGAACAAAATACTATTAAAATACAATCAGATTATTATGAAAAAAGTACTCATACTTATGATGGGTTTGTGTGTCTTGCTATGCCACACAAGCTGTAAACACGAAAAGAAACAAGAAAAAGAAGAAAGTTTCTTAGTAACCAATCCTATTAGAAAGGACACTATTATTAAAAAGGAATATGTTTCTCAAATTCATGCCATTCAGCATATTGAATTAAGGGCTCAAGAAAGAGGTTACTTAGAAAAAATATACGTTGATGAAGGAGAGCATGTTAAAAAAGGACAGTTGCTATTCCAGATTATGCCAAAACTTTACGAAGCAGAAATGATGAAGGCAAAAGCTGAAGTAAATTTTGCAGAAATAGAATATCAAAACACAAAAAAATTAGCAGAGCAAAATGTAGTGTCTTCTAATGAATTAGGTATGGCTAAAGCCAAACTAGCACAAGCAAATGCTGAGCTAGCATTAAAAGAAGTGCATTTACAGTTTACACAAATTAAAGCTCCTTTTGATGGAATTATAGATCGTTTTCATGTACGATTAGGGAGTTTAATTGATGAAGGTGAATTGTTAACTAGTTTGTCTGACAACAGTCAAATGTGGGTGTATTATAACGTTCCTGAGGCAGAATATCTAGAGTTTAACAATAAAATAACCGAAGAGCATCCTTTAAAAGTGGAGTTAAAAATGGCCAATTCAAAATTGTTCAATCAGCCAGGGTATGTAAAAACAATTATTGCTGATTTTGATAATGAAACAGGAAATATTCCTTTTAGAGCTACTTTTCCTAATCCAGACGGATTGTTAAGACATGGAGAAACAGGAACTATTTTATCTACCATAAAACACAATCAAGCATTATTAGTTCCTCAAAAAGCAACGTTTGAAGTTTTAGACAAAAAATACGTGTATGTAATTACAGAAGACAACAAAATCAAATCTCAAGAAATAGAAATAGAGGCAGAACTTCAACACCTATATATTGTAAAAGGAGGAGTGTCTGCAAATGATAAAATTCTTTTAGAAGGATTACGTCTAGTAAGAGAAAATGATGAAATCACTTATGAATTGGAAAATCCAGAAAAAGTGTTGGCTCATTTAGATTTATATGCCGAATAATCTACAATTAAAAAGAAGAAATTATGTTTAATAAATTTATACATAGGCCTGTATTAGCTATAGTAATCTCTATTATTATAGTTTTTGTAGGGTCTTTAGCGATAAAAAAATTACCAATATCACAGTTTCCTAAAATTGCACCTACTACCGTAAACATTTTTGTTGCATATCCTGGAGCAAGTGCAGACGTGTTGGTAAAATCAACGCTTATTACCTTAGAAAACTCAATTAACGGAGTCCAAGGAATGCGTTATATGGCAACCGATGCCACAAGTGCGGGAGAAGCTACACTTAGAATTATTTTTGAACCTGGTACCGATCCTAACGAAGCGGTTATTAGAGTAAAAACAAGGGTAGATCAAGTAATGCCACTGTTGCCAGAATTGGTTCAGCGAGAAGGGGTTGTTATTACACCTATTCAGCCAAGTATGTTAATGTATGTGAATTTGTATTCTAAGAGTGAGAATATGGATGAAAAATTCTTATACAACTATGCCAATGTAAAAATGATTCCTGAAATCAATAGGGTAAAAGGAGTTGCAAGATCACAAATATTAGGAAGTCGTAGATATGCAATGCGTGTTTGGTTAAATCCAGATCGTATGAGAGCTTATGATGTTTCTGTAGATGAGGTAATGGAAGCCTTAAAACAACAAAGTATTGTAGGTCGTCCGGGTAGAATTGGTCGAAGTTCAGGTATAGAAGCTCAGTCTTTGGAATATGTACTTACTTATAAAGGAAGATATAACGAGCCTAAACAATACGAAAATGTAATTATTCGTGCCAATGCAGAAGGAGAGAGTTTACACTTAAGAGATATTGGAAAAGTAGAATTAGGAAGTGAGTTTTTTGATATTTATTCCAATTTAGACGGACATCCATCAGCAGCCATTGTATTAAAACAAAATTATGGTAGTAATGCCAGTGATGTAATTGATGAAGTAAAAGAAAAGCTAGAGGAAATGAAAGCTAGTTTTCCTCCAGGAATGGATTATAAAATTAGTTATGATGTTTCTAATTTCTTAGATGCTTCTATAGAACAAGTTATAGATACGTTAAGAGATGCCTTTATTTTAGTAGCTCTTGTTGTGTTTATTTTCTTAGGAGATTGGCGATCTACTTTAATTCCAATTTTAGCCGTTCCGGTTTCTTTAATTGGAGCCTTTTTTGTTATCCAATTCTTTGGGTTGTCCATTAACTTAGTAACGTTATTTGCTTTGGTCTTAGCCATTGGTATTGTGGTAGATGATGCTATTGTGGTAGTAGAAGCCGTACATGCTAAGTTTGAAGAATATCCACATATATCTCCCTACAATGCCGTTAAAAAAGTATTAGGAGAAATTAGTGGAGCAATTATAGCTATTACAGCAGTAATGGTGTCGGTGTTTTTACCTATCTCATTTATGTCGGGCCCTGTAGGAACTTTCTACAGACAGTTCTCTATTACCATGGCAAGTTCTATTGTAATTTCAGCACTTATTGCCCTTACGCTTACACCTGTTTTATGTGCTATGTTGTTAAAAAACAATCATGGAAAAGAGAAGAAGAGTAACATATTAACTAGGTTGTTAGATAAGTTTAATAGTGTTTTTGATAAGTTAACAGGTAAATATGTAGGATTATTAAAGGTGATGGTTAGCAGACGATGGTTAACTTTTGCTATTCTATTAGCATTCTGTGCGGGTATTTTAGTAGAGAATCAGATTTTACCTTCAGGATTTATTCCTAGTGAAGATCAAGGAACTATTTATGCTATTATTCAAACACCTCCAGGGGCAACGTTAGAAAGAACAAATGAGGTTTCTAAAAAACTTCAAAAAATTTGTGAAGAGGTAGAAGGAGTGGAGTCTGTGTCTTCTCTAGCAGGATATGAAATTATGACCGAAGGTAGAGGGTCTAATGCGGGAACGTGTTTAATCAACCTTAAAACTTGGTCAGAAAGAGAACATACAGTAACCGAGATTATGGAAGAATTAGAAGAAGAGTCTAAAGGTCTTGGAGCGGTTATAGAGTTCTTTGAACCGCCAGCAATTCCAGGTTTTGGTTCTTCAGGAGGTTTTTCTATGCGTTTGTTAGATAAAACAACCACTACAGATTATCAACAATTTGATAAGGTGAACAAACAGTTTATGGATAATTTAAGTAAACGAAAAGAATTATCAGGACTGTTTACCTTCTTTGCAGCCAATTATCCACAATACGAATTGGAAATTAATAATGAATTGGCCATGCAAAAAGGAGTGTCTGTTGGTAAAGCTATGGAAAACCTTAACATTTTAATTGGTAGTACCTATGAGCAAGGGTTTATTAAGTTTGATCGTTTCTTTAAAGTATATGTTCAGTCAGATCCTAAGTTTAGAAGATTGCCATCAGATGTGTTGAATTTATATGTTAAAAATGATCGTGATGAAATGGTGCCTTATTCAGCTTTTATGAAGTTGAAAAAAACACAAGGACCTAACGAGGTTACACGTTATAATATGTATAATTCGGCAGCTATTAGAGGGTTGCCAGCTAAAGGATATACAACGGCAGATGCTATTAAAGCAATCCAAGAAGTGGCTAAAGAATCTTTACCAAAAGATTATGACATTGCCTGGGAAGGACTTTCTTACGATGAATCTCATAGAGGGAATGAATCGTTATATATATTCTTAATTGTATTGGTGTTTGTCTATTTTGTGTTGGCGGCTCAATATGAGAGTTTTATTATTCCTTTGGCTATTGTTCTATCGTTACCTGTTGGGGTGTTTGGATCGTTTATGTTGTTAAAATTAATGGGACTTCAAAATGATATTTACGCTCAAATTGGACTGATTATGTTGGTTGGTTTGTTAGGTAAAAATGCGGTGTTAATTGTAGAGTTTGCTGTGTTAAAACATCACGAAGGAGCTACTATTTTGGAAGCAGCTATTGAAGGGGCTAAAGTTCGTTTTAGACCTATTTTAATGACTTCGTTTGCTTTTATTGCCGGATTAATCCCTTTAATTCTAGCTACTGGAGCGGGAGCTATTGGAAACCGTACCATAGGTGCTTCTGCCATGGGGGGAATGTTATTTGGAACTGTTTTCGGGGTAATTGTAGTACCTGGATTGTATTACATTTTTGCCTCTTTAGCAGAAGGAAGAAAACTAATTCAAGATGAAGAGGATAGTTCTTTAAGTGAAGATTTTGTTCACCAAGTAGATAGTTTTAATTCAAATTTAGAGACAGATGAAAAAGATAAATAAAACAAAAGGCTTTTATAGGCTAACGGTAATAGGAGTGTTACTTACCATGTCTGCCTGTAAAACTCCTGAATTAATTCAGAAAACAGCCAACACTAAAGTTCCAGAAAGTTTTAATACGTCTAAAGATTCTTTAAACGTGGGAACTATGAATTGGAAGGATTATTTTACCGATCCTAATTTAATTAAGTTGATAGATGTGGCTTTAGAAAATAATCAGGAACTGAATATTATAAAGCAAGAAATAGAAATTTCTAGAAACGAAATAAGAGCTAAAAAAGGAGAGTATTTACCTTTTGTAGGTTTAAAAGCAGGTGCAGGTGGCGAAAAAATAGGAAGATATACTAGCCAAGGTGCTAATGATGCTACCACTCCAATTAGAGGTAATAAAGAAAATCCGGAGTTTTTACCAGACTTTATGATAGGTGCATATGCTACCTGGGAAATTGATATTTGGAACAAATTGCACAATGCTAAAAAATCTGCAGTAAGTAGTTATTTAGCAAGTGTAGAGGGTAAGAATTTTATGGTAACCAATTTAATTGCGGAGATTGCCAATTCTTATTATGAATTGCTGGCTTTAGACAATCAGTTGGCTATTTTAAAGCGAAACATTAAAATTCAAACCGATGCTTTGGAAATTGTAAGATTGCAAAAACAATCGGCTAGAGTTACAGAGCTTGCTGTTCGTAGGTTTGAAGCACAAGTGTTTAGTACCAAAAGCATTCAGTTTGAAATTGAGCAGAATATAATAGAAACTGAAAACAGAATTCACTTTTTGGTAGGAGAATATCCAGGTCCTATAAAACGAAACCACAAAGGCTTTGTAGATTTAGAACCCGATATTGTACATGTAGGAATTCCATCAGAATTGTTGGTAAACAGACCCGATATTAAGCAGGCTGAGTTTGAATTGGCTGCAGCAAAGTTAGATGTAAAGGTAGCCAAGGCTAGGTTTTATCCTTCTTTAGGAATTTCGGCAGGTGTCGGTTATCAAGCATTTAATGCAAAGTATTTGTTAAACACACCTAAGTCGTTGTTATATTCATTAGCGGGAGACTTAACAGCACCGTTAATTAATAGAAATGCAATTAAGGCAGATTATTACAATGCAAATGCAAAACAAATACAAGCGGTGTACAATTACGAGCGTACTATTTTAAATGCTTATGTAGAGGTGGTTAATAAACTGTCTAAAATGAGTAACATAGAAAAGAGCTTTCATCTTAAAAAACAAGAGGTAAGTGCGCTTGCAGAATCTATTGTAATTTCTAACAAACTATTCCGATCTGCTAGAGCAGATTATATGGAAGTTTTGTTAACACAAAGAGATGCTTTAGAGTCTAAGTTTGAATTAATAGAAACCAAAAAGAACCAAATGAATGCGTACGTAAATATGTACAAAGCATTAGGTGGAGGTTGGAATTAAGATTGTTTTTCATGTAGTTTAGTTTGTTTAGGGCCTAGGGTCTCTTTAGGTAGAGATTTTAGGCTCTTTTTTTATGCATACGATTTCGTAAAATAACCGATGTAAAGTATTAAAAGACTAAAAAGTATTAATATTTTTGCCTAAGAAAACAAAACAAACATGAAAAATACTATTTTATTAATTGCATTTCTAGTTTTAGGAATTGCAAATCTAACAGCTCAAGAAGCAGAAGAGGTAAGAGAAAAAAAACACAGAGTTAGTGTTGTACTGGGGCATTCTTATTTAAACTTAGGTTTTGAATTAGGAAACAAAGATGTATTGTCTATTCCTTCTTTTGGATTGGATTACGAATACTGGTTTAAGAATAAATGGGGAGTGGGAATTTTTAGTGATATAGAATTAATTTCTAGCAAAGAATCTTCAGAATTGCATGGAGGTGTTATAGACAGAAGATATCCAGTGGTAGTTACATTAGATGCTTTGTGGAACCCTATTGAACACGTGGAGTTTGTGTTTGGTCCAGGGGTTATTTTTGAAAACGGAGAAGTAAAAGATTTAATAAGAGTAGGAGTGGAATACGATTTAACGTTAGGACATCATTGGGATGTGGCTCCAAGTTTTTTCTACGATCATGCTACTGATGGTATTTCTAATATATCTATTGGAATTGGAATAGGAAAGAGCTTTTAAGTTCGTTGTTATATAGTTGTTCGTAAATGGAGCTATTGAATCTTTTTCGGTAGCTCCATTTTTATGGATACTAGTTTTATTTTAGTAGCTTGAACATTCTTATTTTTTACTTTATAAATGAAAAACACAATATTACTTTTTGCAATTGTTTTTACTTTTTTATTCAATTCTTGTAAATCAAATTCATCATCAAAAGATAATAGACCTAAACCCAATGTTGTTTTCTTTTTGGTAGATGACATGGGGTGGACAGATGCTAGTGTTTTTGGAAGTGATTTATACCAAACACCAAATATTGATCAATTAGTTTCTGATGGAATGTCTTTTACAAATGCGTATGCATCTTGTACAGTTTGTTCTCCAACAAGAGCTAGTATTATGACAGGTAAATATCCTGCTAGATTATATGTAACGGATTGGATTGAGGGACATGAAAAACCTTATGCTAAATTGAAAATTCCTGAATGGAATCAAAAATTAGATTTGGATGAGGTAACGCTTGCAGAAATGTTTCAAAAAAACGGATACAAAACCGTTCATTTAGGAAAATGGCATTTGGGAGAGGATGCTAAATACTGGCCCGAAAACCAAGGGTTTGATAAGAATATTGCAGGGTTTAGTGCAGGTTCTCCTAAGGCAGATGGAGGTAAAGGATATTTTTCACCGTACAACAATCCTAGATTAAGCGATGGTGAAAAAGGAGAGTATCTTACCGATAGGTTGGCTAAAGAAGCTGTAGCTTATATTCAGAAACATAAAAAAGAACCTTTTTTTATGAACTTATGGTTGTACAATGTACATATGCCGTTGCAGGCTAAAAAAGAAGTTGTTCAGAAATACAAAGCGTTGGTTAAAAAAGGAATGACTCATCAAAATGCAACTTATGCAGCCATGATAGAGCATATGGATACTGCTTTAGGAACAGTTGTAAAAGCTCTTAAAGAAAATGGATTGGAAGAAAATACCATTTTAGTTTTTCATAGTGACAACGGAGGACATTTACTACCCACTAAAAATACTCCTCTAAAATCGGGAAAAGGAGATGTGTACGAGGGGGGTGTTAGAGTGCCTTTAATTTTTAAATGGCCAAATAAAATAAAAGCAGGAGTTGTTACAGAAACGGTAGCTATTTCGGCAGATGTATTTCCTAGTTTAATGGGATTAACCAACAGTTTTGTTAAATCCCCTAGAAATATAGATGGGGTAGATTTAAGTCCGTTGTTATTAAACAAAGGAGTTGTTAAAAGAGATGCTGTGTATTGGCATTATCCACATTATCATCCAGGAGGTGCAAAACCTTATAGTGCAATTAGAAAAGGAGATTGGAAACTAATTCAGGTTTTTGAACATGATACTTTAGAATTATACAATCTAAAAACAGATATTGGAGAAACTACTAATTTAGCTACTAAGTATCCAGAAAAGACAGAAGAATTAGTAAAGGACTTAGAAACTTGGAGAAAAAGCGTAAATGCGCAAATGCCTACAGTAAATAAAGATTACAATCCAGAAAAGAATTTTTTTAAGAAAAAAAGAAAAAAGCATTAAAAAAAATGGCCGTTTTAAATGGCTGTTTTTTTGATTAATATATTTTTTTTAGCTCGTCAAAATCTAAACCTCCGTAATTACCAGAACTCATTAATAAGGTTGCGGTATTGTTAAAATCTTGTTCAAACAAAAACTGTTTAAAATTGTCTGGATTGGTGTAAATAATTAAATCATCTCTTTTAAAAGCATCTTTAATTTGCTGCTCAGTTACTTTTTCTAATTGTTTAATAGCTACTGCTTTTGGAGAATAAAAAACTACGGCTTTATCAGCTTTGTTTAAAGCACCTTCGTATTCTTTTAAAAACTCAGCATTTAAACTACTGTACGTATGTAGTTCTAAACAAGCTACTACGGTTCTGTTGTTGTATTGATTTTTAACAGCAGTAGTTGTAGCAGCAACTTTACTAGGCGAATGGGCAAAATCTTTAAAAAGAACAGCGTTGTTGTTTTCTGCAATTTTCTCCAATCGTTTGCTAGCTCCTTTAAAGCTTTCAATAGCTTCGTAAAAATCTTCTTCTCCAACTCCCATGTGCTGACAAATCCATTTGGCACCTGCTAAATTTTGTAAGTTGTGTTTTCCAAAAATTTCTAAAGGCAAATCTCCTTCAGGAGTGTCTAATAAAGTAGTACCATCATCTATTGTGTAAGTAGGAGTGGTATATGGATATTTTTTTATAGTATTTTCAGAACCTTCAACCACTTGTTTTACATATTCATCTTCTTGATTGTAGACCATAATTCCACCAGGAGTTAAAGAGTCTGTAAAAATAGAAAACTGTTCTAGGTAGTTTTCAAAAGTTGGGAATACGTTAATATGATCCCAAGCAATTCCACTTAACAAAGCAATGTTGGGTTTGTATAAATGAAATTTTGGTCGTCTGTCTATAGGGCTAGATAAATATTCATCTCCTTCTAAAACTATAAATTCATTTTCTTTAGTTAGGTGTACCATGGTGTCAAATCCTTCTAATTGCGCACCTACCATATAATCAACCTGAATGTTGTTGTAGTTTAAAACGTGTAAAATCATAGAGGTAATGGTGGTTTTTCCATGAGATCCTCCTATAACTACTCTTGTTTTTTCTTTAGATTGCTCGTATAAAAATTCAGGATAAGAATAAATTTTTAACCCTAACTCTTGTGCTTTTAACAATTCTGTATTGTCTGGTTTTGCATGCATTCCCAAAATAATAGCATCAATATCTTTGGTTATTTTTTCAGGATACCATCCAAAAGTTAAAGGCAATAGACCATGATTTGCTAATCTGGATTTTGAAGGTTCAAAAATAGTATCATCACTACCTGTTATTTGATATCCTTTTTTGTGTAAAGCAATAGCTAAGTTGTGCATTGCACTACCTCCAATAGCAATAAAATGTATGTTCATGTGAGATTTTTTTTTGATAATCTTAAAAAGTAAATTTAAGAAATGAATTCTGTATTGACTGTTTTGTTTTGCTATATTTAGCGTTGAATATAAAATAAGTACTTATGAAAAAAACAATTTTTACTTTGGGATTGTTGTTAGCAGGTTTTGCAACACAAGCTCAAGATTTGTCTAAACATGCCATTGGTTTGCGTTTAGGTGATAATGATGGTTTAGGGTATGAAATCTCGTATCAGAGAGCTTTGTCTGATGCTAACAGATTACAGTTTGATTTAGGAATAAGAAGTAGCGATAATGTAGATGCTTATAAGTTATCTGGTGTTTACCAATGGGTATGGGACTTAAGCTCTTTGGCTGATGGGTTTAATTGGTTTGCGGGTGCGGGTGCTGGACTAGGAACTATAGAGACTATGGGGAGTGATAGTGAAACGTTTATCAATGCTGCAGGAACTGTTGGTATTGAATATAATTTTGAGTTTCCATTACAATTATCTTTAGACACAAGACCAGAACTTGGAATTATTAATGGTAACAACGATTTGTCTTTAGAAATAGCTTTAGGAGCACGTTATAAATTCTAATTCTATTTTTAAAAACTTTACTTAGAGCCTCTGTGTTTACAGGGGCTTTTTTTATGAGGTATATAAAGTTGGTATTCTAATTGATGTAAGTTTTAATAGAGTCCTTCTAAAGTGTTAATTTGCCATTAAAAAACTGCTATTATGAAAAAGAGTATTCTTGTTGTTTTTCTATTCTTATCGTGCGTATTGCAAGCTCAAAGTAAATTTAATTCCTATGATAATTTGTGGGTAAAAGTATATGAAGATGAGCTAAAACTTTTGCCAAAATCCTCTTTAAAAAAGGTAGATGCTATTTATAGTAAAGCGGTAAAAGAAAAGAACGAAGTGCAAAAAATAAGATGCTTGCTGTATCAAAGTAAATTTGCATTAACCTTAGAAGAGAATGCTCAGTTAAAAATTGTGAACAATTTTAAATTGCAAATAAAAGCAACAAACAATAAAGTATCAAAAGCACTTTTGCACAGTTTGTTGGGACAGATGTATTTAGATTATTTTCAAGCTCATAGATGGGATTTTTACAACAGAACTCAAACAGCTAAAAAAGTAAATGATGATGATTTTAGAACATGGGATTTAAAAACATTATATACAGAAATTCACAAACATTTTAATGCTTCTTTACAAGAAAAAGAGTTGCTTATAACTATCAAAATTGATGATTATAAGGTTTTAATCAAAGAAAATCAGTTAAATGAAATAAGTACGTTGTTTGATTTTTTAGTTTTTAATGCTTTAGATTTTTATAATAAAAGCGAAAGCAGTATTACACAACCTAAAGAGCCTTTTGTAATAGATAAAAAGGAATATTTATCAGAAATAGAAACCTATCATTTTAGCACTACAGATAGTTTATCTAACAAGTATTTGTCTTTAAAATTGTATCAAGAATTAATTCAGTTTCATAAAAAGCAAACCAATCAAGAAGACTATTTTAAAACTTTATTACTGGCTGTTGAGTATGTGCAGAACAAATCAGATATTGAGGATTTTAAACAAGTAAAACTAACGTTTTTACAAAAACTACAACAGAAATACAGTCTATCTAAGGCAAGAGTTTATATAGATTTTGAAATTGCAAAAACGTATTATAGTCTAGGAGAAACGTACAATCCTAAGTCTAATACAACGCATCAATATGCTTTTAAAAAGGCGTTAGAAATCTGTGAGGAATTGGAGAATCTTGATCAGGATCATGAGTTGTTTCAGAAGAACAAAGAGTTGATCAATGCTATAAAATCAAAAGAAGTTTTTTGTGTTACAGAGGAATATATGCCTGTAAATCAACAATCAAAAGCAATGCTAAAATATAGGAACGTAACCGAGTTTTATGGGACTATTTACAAGGTAAATTCAACACAATACCAACAAATAAAAGAGGAAAGAGTTTCTCGTAAAAAAGATTCTTTAACAAATCTTTTGCCTGTTTATAAAGAATGGAAATCAGAATTACCCAATAAAAATGATTATCAGCAACACTCAACAGAAATTTTGTTACCAAAAATTCCACAAGGACTATATATTTTAAAAGGGAATTTTATAAAGAATAATAAAAACAGTCGTTTACAATATTTTCAAATAACCAATCTTACATATCTTAAAAAAGACAAAGGTTTGTTTCAGGTGTTAAACAGACAAACTGGACGTGCTTATTTAGGGGCTAAAGTTTATTTAAAAAATAAACCATATAATACAAGAGAATCTAAAATTGATAAAGATTTTGTAACTGATGAAAACGGTTTTTTTGAATTTGAAAATCATCAATATTACAGAAATGTAACTGCAAAAGTAGTTACAAAAACAGATACCGCTTTTTTTGAGAATATCTATTTGTATAACTATAATAATTATACAGGAAACACTAGTTCAGCTATTAGTTACAAACCATTTGTGTTTACAGATAGGAGTATTTATAGACCTGGCCAAAAAGTTTTTTTTAAGGCCATTGTGTTAAAAAAGAAAGGGAAGAATACAGAGGTGGTTAGTAACGAATCTGTTGAGGTTGTTTTGTACGATGTAAATAATCAGCAAGTAAAAAAGGCAACTTTAGAACTGAATGAATTTGGAACGGTAGCTTCTACTTTTGAATTGCCAACAGGTGGATTAAATGGGCAGTACAGCTTTAAGGTATTTAGAAACGGAAAACAAATAGAATATGTATCTACCAAAATAGCTGTAGAAGAATACAAAAGACCAAAGTTTGAAACGTCCTTTACACCCATAAAAGAAACGTATAAAGTAAACGATTCTGTAACCGTAAATGGAGAAGCAATTGCTTTGTCTGGAAGTAAAATTACCAATGCAAAAGTGGTATATAGAGTGGTAAGAAAAGCTAAGTTTCCAAGATGGTGTTGGTGGGGTCGTCCTTCTAATCCAACAGAAATAGCAAACGGAGAAATTATTACAGATGGCAATGGGGATTATAAAGTAAAGTTTAAAGCTTTTCCAGATGTGAATGTCGATAAAAAAAATCAGCCGACTTTTTACTATACTATTTATGCCGATGTTACAGATATAAATGGAGAAACCAGAAGTGCAGAAACAGAAGTTGCTGTAGGATATCATTCCTTAAGGCTAGAAGTATCACTTAAAAATAAGATAGATAGTTGTGATAAAAACTCACTAACTATTGATAGTGAAAACTTAAACGGACAATTTGTTGCTGTACAAGGAGAATTAAAAATTTATAAGTTAGTAGCTCCGCAAATGGTGTATAGAAATAGACCCTGGTCTAGTCCAGATGTGCAAACTTTTTCTAAAGAAGAATATGCCAAATTATTTCCTTTTGAAACGTACAAAGAAGAAGATTTGGATCCTAAAAAATGGGAAAAAGGAAAATTAGTATTCTCTAAAAGTTTTGATACGGAAAAAGAACCTAAAATTAGTTTGGGAAAAACTAAAAAATGGGAGTTAGGAAAATATATAGTAGTTGCTACTTCTAAAGATAAGTGGGGGCAATTGGTAAAAGATGAACAATTGTTTACGTTGTTAAATTCCAAAGCTAAAAAAGTTGCCGACAACCAGTTGTTTCAAATTTCTATAGACAAAGAAGTGTATCAACCTAAAGATTATGTAATCCTTTCTGTGAGTTCATCTTTTAAAGGGATGACTGTTTTTGTGGAGGTAGAAAAAAATCACAAAACAGTTTCGGTACATCAAATAGAGTTAAATAATCAAATTAAGAAAATAAAAATTCCTGTATCAGAAAAAGATAGAGGTGGTTTTGCCATTAAATGGCACAGAGTAAATTACAATGCAATAGCTAGTGGTGTTCTTCATGTTTCGGTTCCATATCAACCTAAAGATTTAAGTATAGAAACCCTTACGTTTAGAGATTTGTTACAACCTGGAGCTACTCAAAAGTGGAGTTTTAAAATTAAAGGAGCCAATCAGCAAAAGGCAACAGCAGAGGTGTTAGCATCTATGTATGATGTTTCTTTAGATCAGTTTAAACCTCATACTTGGAGTTTTAATCCTGTACAATTACCAATTTATAGAACATCAAATTATATAAATAGTTTTAATAATTTTAGAACAAATACATTAACAATTAGAAGTTCTAATTACAGATATTTTTATCATCACTATCAGTTGGCTGTTCATCAATTTAACTGGTTTGGATTTAGTTTTACAAATGATTCTTGGGTAAATAGAAATTATCTTAGAGAGATAAAAAATTATTTTTTTGAATTTAATAATATTCAAAAATCCCATAATGATTCTTTAGCAAAAGATGAGGTGAAAATTACTGTTGTAGATGCTAATCATGAACCTCTTCCAGGAGTAACTATTGTTGGTGGAGAAAAACCTATATTAACAGGTTTTGATGGAGTAGTTATTTTAGAAAATCTAGAAAACAAAGAATTGTATTTTAGTTATTTAGGTTACCAAAAAGCAATACTAAAAATAGAAAAATCCTATAATAGTTATGTAGTTGTTTTAGAAGAAGACAGTAAAAGTTTAGATGAGGTTGTGGTAGTTGGTTACGGTACTCAAAAAAAGAAAGAAGTAACAGGGGCTTTACAAGGTCAGGTGTCCGGAGTAAATATTATAAGTACAACAAGATCGGAGGCTGAAGATAACATTCAAATTAGGGGAATGGCTTCTTTAGAGGCTGGCGACAACCCTTTGTATGTAGTTGATGGAGTAGTTTATGATAAAGATCCACAATTAAATGTTGATGAAATTAGTAGTATTGATGTGTTAAAAGATGGAGCGGCTACAGCTATATATGGAACTAGAGGTGCAAATGGAGTAGTGATAGTGACTACAAAATCAGGAGCAAAAAAACTAGAAGAGCAGTTAGGGAATATAAAAGCTAGAACCAATTTTAACGAAACAGCCTTCTTTTTTCCACAGCTTAAAACCGATGAAAACGGAGAAGTATCTTTTGAGTTTACCATGCCAGAAGATTTAACCAAGTGGAAATTGCAATTATTAGCTCATGACAAAGAATTAAATACCGGAGTAAAAAGTTTAACTACAGTTACACAAAAGCAGTTAATGGTGACTCCAAATGCTCCAAGATTTTTAAGAGAAGGAGATGAAATTACATTTAGTACAAAAATTGCAAATTTAGCAACTAGTGTTCAGCAAGGAAAAGTAAGATTAGAGCTTACCGATCCTACTACGGGTAAAAACATAGATGCTTTGTTGCAAAACCATCAAACCACAAAAGATTTTAAGGTTGTTGGAAAAGGAAATACATCGGTGTCTTGGCAATTGCAAATTCCAGAAAATATTTCTGCTGTACAGTACAAAATTGTGGCAGCGAGTACTAACTATTCAGATGGAGAACAAAATGTGTTGCCTGTATTGTCTAACAGAATGTTGGTTACAGAAACGTTGCCTTTGTGGGTAAATGGTGGAGAAACCAAAACGTTTGTTTTAAATGGTTTAAAAAATAATACTTCAGAAAGTTTAAAACACCATCAATTAACTTTAGAAATAACATCTAATCCTGCATGGTATGCTGTGCAAGCTTTGCCGTATTTAATGGAATATCCGCACGAGTGTGCAGAGCAAACTTTTGCTAGGTATTATGCAAATCAATTGGCAAGTCATATTTTAAACTCCAATCCTAAAATTAAAAAGGTGTTTGATCAATGGGCAAATTCAGAAACTTTGATTAGTAATTTGGAAAAAAATCAAGAGTTAAAATCCATTATTATTCAAGAAACTCCTTGGTTAAGAGATGCGCAATCAGAAACCGAACAAAAGAAAAGAATTGCTTTATTGTTTGATTTGTCTAAACTAGAAAATAGCTTAGAACAAACTATTAATAAGCTAGATAAAATGCAGTTTTCTAGTGGTGCATTTCCTTGGTTTAGCGGATCTGACCATTCTAACAGATATATTACTCAACATATTTTGCAAGGCTTTGCACACTTAAAACATTTGGGAGTAAATATCAATCATAAAAAAACAGAAAAAATTATTGAAAAAGCACAGGCTTATGTAAATGCGGAATTGTTAGAAGATTATGAAAGATTGTTAGTACGTGCAGAAAATATAAAATCTAAAGCAAAAACTAAAAAAGAAGGAGTGTTGTTGGCTCAAGATTATTTAAATAAAAAACACTTGTACAGTGTTCAGTTGCAATATTTATACATCCGTAGTTTTAACATACAGCCAATTACAGATAAAAAGTTAAAAGAGGCTGTAGATTATTACTTTCATCAAACTATAAAATATTGGAAACAAGAAAGCTTGTATAATAAAGGATTAATTACGTTAATTCAACACAGAAATAACCATTTAAAAACGGCTAATAATGTGTTAAAATCTTTAGAAGAAAATAGCGTTACAAGTGATGAAATGGGAATGTATTGGAAAGAAAACAAAGCAAGTTGGTATTGGTATCAATCTCCTATAGAAACACAAAGCTTGCTAATAGAAGTGTTTTCGGAAGTAGCAAACAATACAAAAAAAGTTGATGAGTTAAAAAAGTGGTTGTTAAAGAATAAGCAAACACAACAATGGAAAACCACCAAAGCTACTTCAGAAGCAATTTATGCGTTGTTGTTACAAGGATCGGATTGGTTGGCTGAGGATACTGTAGCTATTAACATTGGGGGAGAAAAACTAGAGGTAAGTACTTTAGAAAATGCAAAAGTAGAAGCAGGAACAGGGTATTTTAAAACCAAATGGAAACCCGCAGAAATAAATACAAACATGGCAACGGTTACTTTAACTAAAAAGGACAAAGGTGTTGCTTGGGGTGGTTTGTATTGGCAGTATTTTGAAGATTTGGATAAAATTAAAACGGCAAACACACCTTTAAAACTCAACAAAAAAGTATTTGTAAAAACCAATACTGCTAACGGACCGTTGTTAACAGAGGTAGCAAATAATACCACTTTAAAAGTGGCTGATTTGTTAACGGTAAGGATAGAATTGTCTACAGATAGAGCTATGGAGTTTATTCATATGAAAGATATGAGAGCATCCGGATTAGAACCTGTTGAGGTATTATCTGCTTATAAATGGCAAGACCGATTGGGATATTATCAAAGTACCAAAGATGCAAGTACTCATTTCTTCTTTGATAGAATTGACAAAGGAATTTATGTTTTTGAATACGATTTAAGAGTGAGTCATAAAGGAGTATTTAGTAACGGAATTACAACTATTCAGAGTATGTATGCTCCAGAGTTTAGCAGTCATAGTAAAGGAATTCGTATAGAGGTAAAATAGCCTTTATATGTATCTGTAAAAATGTATCTTTGAACCCATAGAAACAAACTAAGAAATGGACTTAAATCTAATCCCAAAAATTAAACACGCAAACAGCGATAACTTTTTTTTACTAGCCGGACCTTGTGCTATTGAAAGTGAAGAAATGGCATTAAGAATTGCAGAGCAAGTAGTAACTATTGCAGATAAATTAAAGATTCCTTATGTATTTAAAGGAAGTTTTAAAAAAGCAAATCGATCTCGTATTGATAGCTTTACGGGAATAGGTGATGAAAAAGCTTTAAAAATATTACGTAAAGTTTCTGAAACTTTTGATGTACCTACGGTAACAGATATTCACGAAATTTCGGATGCTGCCATGGCTGCAGAATATGTAGATGTTTTACAAATTCCTGCTTTTTTAGTTCGTCAAACAGATTTAGTAGTAGCTGCTGCCAAAACAGGTAAAGTAGTAAACTTAAAGAAAGGACAATTTATGAGTCCTGGAGCTATGCAACATGCAGTTCAAAAAGTAAAAGATGCAGGTTCTGATAAAGCTTGGATTACAGACAGAGGAACTATGTTTGGGTACCAAGACATGATTGTAGATTTTAGAGGGATTCCAGAAATGAGAGCTTTTGCTCCAACAGTTTTAGATGTAACTCACTCTTTACAACAACCAAATCAAACAAGTGGTGTTACAGGAGGTAGACCCGATATGATTGGGACTATTGCTAGAGCAGGAATTGCTGCCGGAGTAGATGGTTTGTTTATAGAAACTCATTTTGATCCTGCAAATGCAAAATCAGATGGAGCTAACATGTTAGATATTCAATATTTAGAAAAACTATTAACAGATTTATCTGCTATTAGAAAAGTAATCAATACTTTGTGATTTTTAGAGAGAAAATAGCGTGAGTATTAAGGGGATGTATACTATGTACTGGCTCTTAATACTTACTAACACTATACTAATTGCTGTTTTTTAGTTTACGAATAATATCTTCTAATCCATTTAATTTTAGTTCATATACTTCAGCCATCATTTTACCTAAGGTTCCAGGAGGAAATCCTTTAGTTTTATACCATACAATATAATGTTCTGGTAGGTTGATTAAATCATGTCCTTTGTACTTTCCAAACGGCATTTTAGTGTTTGCTAATTTAATAAGGTATTGATGATCTGACAAATTGTTCATTATTTGTATATTGGTATATGTTTTGAAGGTATAAATATATACATTTGCAAACTTCTTTGATATAATGGGGACGACTGGTTTTGACAGCGAGGTCAATTAACTAGTAAGCATGCCGAGAGATGGAGCTCATTCTCGTAAATCGAGGTTCCACAACAATAAACGGTGAAGAATCTTTCGCCATGGCTGCCTAATTATCTGAATTAATAGTACGATAAGGCCTAGGCTCACAAGGTGAGCAAGCTATGCATCTCATGCCAGCGCTGATAGACCGCGTGCAATTTAGAGATGTCGTAAAAGTCTAAATAGGAAACGTATAACTTAGCTGCGTTTTTGAAGCTCAATAAGTTAAGCTAAGGGTAGGTCGTTTTTAGCCAGCCCTCTGCCGACAATTCTATAGAAACTAAGCATGTAGAAAGCTACGCGATTGCTCGTTTGGACCCGAGTTCGATTCTCGGCGTCTCCACTTTTAACCCTTATAAACCCAGTGTTTGTAGGGGTTTTTTATTTTAGTTGACAATTTGGTTGACAATTTTAAAATCTCAGTTTCTTGTTTTTTGGTTTAAAATTTGATTAAATTTATAATCAAATATAGCTAATCATTATGAATTTTAACACACTTAATCTCTCATTAAATAAAGAGTCTTTTAAAACAAAGTATTATACACAGCTTTTAATAAACAGGCATGATTACATTGAAAAGAGAATTAAAAAACAGATTAAAATAAATAAGGCTAGGAAAAGATTAAATATAGAGCTGAATGAAACTGTTGATTGTGATCTCTTTCATAGTGAGAGGTTTGATAATTTGATGAACTCAAATTATACTTTAACAACCCCAAACTTTATAAATGCACTTAATGAAATATTCCAAGATTATATTCAGAAAGAGTATAAACCTAATGAGTCAAACTATAGAGGGTTAATTGAAAATATAGATAATGTACTACCGTATTTAATTTTGGTTTTTGAACAAGAGAGTATAATACAGAGAGACAATAAAAAAGAGCAATATGATGATAGTTTGACGTGCATAACTAGCAAGCCTATTGAAGCTAACGATCATTCAATCTCATCAAAAGACAGCTCACTTTTAGAAACAGAATTTTTTGAGAAATGTATTAAGAAAAAATACAGGAAACCTTTATCAACTCTACTGATTGAGAATAAGATTTATGACACCAATGGGGAAAAGTTTTTTGATGAAGTTTATAACAGATTTGAAAACTACGGTGTATTTGTTCGTAAATTAAATGATTTAGGAGTGATTAATCATCAATTTATTCAAAATAGTGGTGGAGTGAAAAATTCTTTACATCCTATGTCAGAAAAGCTTTTTGATGTAAGAATTACTCTGAGTCATTTTAGAAAGAAATTTAACTATGGTACTACGGAAAATGATGCTGATTTTTATGATAAATTATCGGTTTTGGATGTAATTAAACCTGAAACCACTCTCGAGACCAGTAAAACCAATAGTTAAATAGCCTGTTTTATATTATTGCCTCATAAATTTAAATTAATAAATTATGAGTAATTACGTAGATCCCTTTGGTGCTATTTTAAAAGAAATTGACCAAGTAAAATCCCAACAACATTTAATATTAAAGACCTTAAAAGAAGGTCATTTATCAAAGCTTTATACCACAAAAGAGGTTTCGATAATAATTAGAGTAGATATTCAGACTGTACGTTCTTATATAAAGAAAGGACTTTTAAAAGAAACTCTAATTGGTGCTAAAAAACACATTGCTCATACTGAGATTTATAACAATGATGGTACTATAAAAGAATTTAAGTACAAGAGAATTTCTTAAAATACTTAAACTTATTTAATACTTCAATTGTGAAATTCCATGAGTAACGAAATAATTATTCGTCATCCTAATCATATTATAACTGCAATATATAATAATGAATTATCTAAAATTGATGAAATTGTAATACTTCATATTGCTTTAAAAATAAGACACAAAGAGCATTTTAATAAATATGTAGCTATTAAATCGGAGTTCATAAAACTTAAGGTTAATGAACTTGATTCTAAAAGGAATTATAATCAATACATGGACTCCATAGAAAAGCTTAGTAAGACAAGTGTTTATTATGTGAAAAATTTAGTTGATAATAAGTTAGAAAAAACAGTTACTCAATTTATTTCAGGAGTTAGAAAAACACCAAATAATAGAGAAGTTATAATCGAACTACCTGGGTTTACTATTGAATATTTAACGTATCTCAAAGGAGGATATTCGGATATTGATTTCTTTGTTTTTATGAGGTTGAAAAGTAAATATTCAATAAAGCTGTATAAGCTATGTTGCAGGTTTGCTAATCTTGGAGGATTCAATTATTATGAGGAAGAACTTAGATCTTTGGTAGGGGCTTTAGAGACTCTTCAAACTGTAAGTGATTTAAAAAGACGTGCCATTGAAGTTGCAAAGAGAGAGTTAAAAGAAGTTTCAGATATTTATTTTGAATATAGTATTGATAAAAGAAAGGATGGTGTGTTTTTTAGGTTTAAAATTCTTTCTTCAAATGTTCAACAATCAATTCATAGTTTGAAAAATGATGAACTTATGAAGATATTTAATTTTTTATTAAAATTTTATCCATCATCAAAGAATGACAATGCGATCCATTATTCTGAAAAAATAGCTGAAAATGAAAATACGATGTTAATTAGATCTAGGTTAGAGAGATTGATGTCAGAGTATTATCATGATAAAAAATCTAAACAAAGCACTCTTAATTTACTCAATAATGTAATATTTCCAGAATATAATATTGAAGTTCGTAAATAAGTCAGGAAATACTCGTAAAAATGTCAGACAAATCTCATCAAACTTCGTAAAAACGTCAGAGACAAGTAGTGTAAGTGATTGTTTATTAGTTTTTTATGGGGGTGCACAATAGGTAACCATAATTAAATATAATTTAACCTTAGAGAATAAGCTTTTAAATGAAAGAAAAAAGGGCTATTAGTTACATGTTGTAGAGTATATCAGGCATGTAACTTCGTAAAAATGTCTTGGTAAAAATCGAAAAACCTCAAAACTTCGTAAAAATGTCAGAAACTAGTATAAGAGAATATTTAGAATCACATAACATATACCCTGAAAGAAATTATAGATCATCATATGGCATGTACTTATCTCCCATAAGATATGAAAGAAAAGCCTCTTTTAAAGTAGATTATATAAAGGATGTTTTTTATGATTTCTCGATACAAAAAGGTGGCGGATTAAAAGTGTTAAAATTTTACATGAATAACGGTCATGTTGTATATGCTAAGTCAAAAACTAAAAAGATTAACATTAAGCTAGAAAATAAAATATGGAAAATTCAAAAAGTAGTAAGTGAAGAATTATTTAGATATGCTTTTGAAAGAAAAATAGCAAAACAGGTACTTGATAAATATTGTGTAGAAATCCATTATGGATACTACGAAAGATACCCTTTAAAAGCATTGGGTTTTAAAAACGATAGCGAAGGGTATGAATTCCGTTTTAAGGATTCTAAAGAGCGGAAAGGATGTTTGATAAATAAAGATATTACAACATATTATAATTCTATGTATTCTGATGTGTGCTTGTTTGAAGGGTTTATGGATTTTTTTTCTTTCAAAACTCTCTATCCAAATTTCGAGAGTAATTACTTAATTCTAAATTCAACTTCTCAAGTTAAAAAGTCTTTTGTTTTTCTAAATAAACATCAAAGAATTTTTGGGTTTTTAGATTTGGATTCGGAGGGAGATCGAGTAACTGGTTTGTTAAACAACCATTACCCTAAAAAATTTTATGACAAGAGAAGTCTTTATAAAGGGTATGGAGATTTGAATGAGTATTTAATTGAAAAACATTAACACGTGTGAGTAGAGCAAGATGGATGCACTTACGTACAAATCTTGCTTTTGCTCATTGAAATTCGCAAAAGATGAAAAATTATAGAATAGAAATTAGAGTTTCTCTATATGAGAGAAAACTCATAAAAAAGAATGCAGAATTAAGTGGACTAACAGTTAGTGAGTTTTGTAGAAGAAGTGTAAATAACCAAAAGATAATAGAGCGTTTTACAGATGAACAAATAGAGCTGTATAAATCTCTTTTACAATATCATCACCACTTTCAGAGAATTGGTAATATGTTCTCTAAAAATAATCCAAATTTAAGTTTAGAAGTAAGAGAATTGGCAAATCAATTTAAAGCACATTTAAAAGAATTTAACTAATGGTAGCTAAAGGAAACTGCCTCTCAAACACCAAGGTAGCATTAATTTATGGAGACGACATAAATAAAGGTGCATCAATTGTTTATAGCAATTATTTACATAGTCATTTACCTACTGAAATAAGTAAGGAATTTAAACTGTTTCAAGATCAGAACACCAATTGTAAGAAGAATACTTTTAGTTTCATTATTAGTCCAACAATAGAGGATGGTAAAAAAATGAATGAATCAGATTTTGAAAAAGTTTGCAAGCTTTTTTTGAAAGAATTAAAACTGGATCAACATCAAGCAGTTGGTTATATTCATAATGATAAAAATCACAAACACGTCCATTTGTACGTCAATAGAATATCATTTGAAGGTAAAGCTTTTGACGCCTGGAGGATAGGAAAAAGATCTCAAGTAGCTGCAAAAAATGTGGCTTTGCAAATGGGTTTAACCACTGTTGATCAGGTTAAAGAACAAAAACAAGAAAATACAAAATTAATAAGAGGAGAAATTAAATCCATTCATGATTTAGTCATGAAACAAAGACCTAGATCTTTAAAAGATTATATCAAAAAAATGAAAAATAACAATGTAATCGTAAAACCTGTAATTAACAAGCAAAATAAACTCCAAGGGTTTAGGTATGAGTACAATAAACAAAGCTTTAAAGGCTCAGAGGTACATAGAAATATGTCTATTAATAAATTGAATTTTGAAGCTCCTAGAGAGCAGAAAATAGAATTAAGTAACAATAAAGAAAATTTTAACTTCAGTAATTTATTATTCGACTATTCAGGAGAACATGAACCAAACAGAAATAAAAAAAGAAAAAATACATGGCAAAGATAGAAACCGTAACAGAAATGATTGTTGATGAAATCAATCATATGGAAGTTTTAGTAAAAGAGTTCAAACAAGAAAAAGAAGCTCTTAAAAAAATTAAGATAGAGCCTAATACAGATAGGTTAAAAGCAATTTTAAGTAAACATATTGAGCATATCAATAATCAAAATCAGGAACATACTAAGGTTTTCAACCAATCTATTGTAGAGTTAAAGCATCAAAATAAACGTTTTTTAATGTTTACAATAGTTTTATTGCTTAGTGTAGTATTATTATTTTTAGGATTATTCATAAACCGCTAAAGATCAGGTTAAAAATGAATTGTATAAATAAGATGAAAAACACAGTGTTTTAAGTATTCACTTAAAAACAACTGTAAAATGAAACAGTATAAAAAGTTCAGAAAAGCATTTGGAGTTAATGAGTTTGGACTTATTGATTTTCCAAGAAAATTTTCGAATGTTAAAATTTCAAGAATTTCTAATTTTGAAAAAATGGGAGGATGTCCATTTTGTTTCCCTCATGGCATTGAGACGTGTAACTCAACTACCCATAAAAACAAACGTAATTGGAAAAACAGTCGGTTTAAACAATGGAAATAAATAGGTTGTATATACCAATTGTTCTAAATGCTAAAGAAAACCTAAGAGCAATAAAGTAAAGTACTTTATTGCTCTTAATGATTATACACAACATAACCATGTGTTTTATGTTTGTAAAGGGGATTAATATTATACTCTATAGTTTAGTACCATCCATAAAAACTATTTCCTTCTTAAGTATTTTACATGTTTCAATATAATCATCAACGGCTAATTCAAATTCTTTTTGAAGACCCTTTTCCTCATCAGCTTCAAAAGAAATTAAATCACTAAGGTTAGATACCTGACCTGCAAAAACGTTATCAGGTTCTGAAAAAAAATATTCTCCTTTAAATTTTTTGTATTCCATATGAATTATTGTTTGTTGTCTATTGTGTATAAAATTAGTTATTAATTTCCCAATAATAATTGAGTCTATTATTCTATAAAAACATAGTTTTGTAAATAGAAAAAGAAAATTTTAAAATATAAAGCGTTTAGCTTGATTTAGGAACTCTAAAATCGCCAATTTTAATTCCCCATAAATCAATGTTGAGACGCCCACGTACTGCGTGGGCTGTTTCTCATTTGGGGAAAGGTGTTTGGCGATACCTAGAGTCTAGTGAGTTCAGTTCCACGCTTTTTTTATACGTGAAAAATGAAAAATCGCCAGTTTAATCTTCAAGAAAACTTAGTAAAAGAGTTCTGCTTTACTAAAATAGTTTCCGACAACATTCTACACATTTTAAAACATTTAGGACTCAGCAATTGTCTGAAGTTCTACTTATGTTTTTCTCACAATTTCATCAACCTGAACTTTACAATGGCACACACTTTAGTATAGTGTGTAAATACCTACTGACTTAAAAATAATTGTAAATATTTTCAAATAAAAATTGATATGACAAAAAGAGAGGATGTTCTAGGATTAGCAATACTGGCTATTCTTGGAAGTAGAAGTTTAAAAAATGAAAAACCTGTTGTAAAAACAACTGAGAAAAGCAATTTTAAATTGGTCTTTACTCAAAAAGGAGATGTACAGAATTATATAGGAATTCTAGCGGTGTCAGGCATATCCGATATTGATTATGATGTTGATACATTGGAATTGGTAAATGGAGAAGAGTTTTGTGTAGGTCGCTCTAAGTATATCAATATGGATGAAAGAGAGCAAGGTAGTTATACGTTTGTTACGGATGGAGAAACCAAATCATTACAAGTGGTATTAGTAACCTCTGATAATACTCTTACAGAAGAAAGTGTTAGCTGTAATCTAACGGTGTATAAAAACAATCAAGATATTTTTAATCAATACTTTGAGATACTACAAGGTTCTGGAGCTAGTCCAGTGGCTTATGTTTTTTAATGTTTTAAAACTCACAACACAACATAAAAGTATCCTTGTAATAATGATGCTGTTTTAAATCCAAAAATTAAATAAATAGATATGAAAAGAAAAATGATTTCAGCTATAGTTGTTATGACTATGCTACTAATAGGATGTTCAAAAGATGATTCTGAACCCATCAATCAAGATGATACAACAGATATTGTAACTACAGAAAAAAGCATCTATAAATTGGTTTTTACTCAAAGAGGAGAGGTTGAGAACTTTACAGGGGCACTCTTTTTTTCTGGTTTGTCAGATGATGTTTACGATGTAAACACTTTAGAAGTGGTAGATGGTAAAGAAGTTTTTTTAGGTAGAACTGCTATTGTAAATATGCATGAAAGAAAAGAGGGGAGTTATACATTTCTTACTGAAGAAAAAACAAAGTCTGTACACATTGTAGTAACAACTTCAGGATATTCCATAACAGATGTTGGTGTTACTTACAATATGACTGTTTATAAAGATGATGAAGAAATTTTTAATCAAGATTTTGAGGTCGTGAAAGGTTCTAGTTCAACTCCTAAATCTTATGTTTTTTAAGATTTATCAATAAACAACACAACATAAAAAATATAAAAAAGAAAACATGAAAAAGATATTATTCACCATTACATTATTTAGTGTTTGTTCATTATTAAATGCTCAAACAATAGAAAAACAAGCTGTTAAAGAATATTTAGAAACTGTAAAAGGAGTTAAATATGATCTTAAAGTAGCGTTTACACACTTTGAAATATCAACCATAACAGTTCAAGATAGTATTGCTATTTTAAAAGATAGTTTTGAGAAAAACAAAACCCAAAAATTAGCTTCTTTAACCAAGTCAATTGCATCTTTAAACGATGGAATTAAAAAGCAAGAAGGAAAAACAGGTTTAGATGCTGTAGTGGCAGGCTCTTTAAAGAAAAGATTTACTTATGATAGAGACAAACTTCAAAAAAAATATGATGAAATAGTTTTGTGGAAATTCAAGTTATATGAACCGTATAAAACTGAAAGCCCTGAGAAAATATTAAGTAAAAAAGCAGATGTTCATTTCACTGCTATCAAACCAGGAGAGACCAAATCATCCGCTTATACAGGTGATTTTGTTTTAAATCCAAAAGGAGATAAGTGCTTAAAAAGTAAAAACATCAAAAAAATAGAAATGAATTTTTAAGAATCAATTATAGTAAACCAATTATATGTTGTGTAGTAAGACAAAAGGCAATAAAATCAAACTGATTTTATTGCCTTTTAGGTTTTTTCTAGCATTTAGAACAGATGGTATATTAACATATTGTCTATGGAGTAAATACACAACATAAAGATATTGTCTCAAAAAATTAGACTTGTTGAAGTTTGAAAGTATATTGTTAGTCTTGTTTTGCGCTTATTTTTATTTGTATTAATGTATTTGCGCTCGCTATTATTGTTGAGCGCTTGTTTTTTTTATACATTGCGCTTGTAATTTATACTAAATGGATCATAGCGCTCATTTTTCACAAGAAAAACTTATTTTTCATGGAAAACAATCTCCAGAGAAAGGAACTATTGTTGGGTATGCAGCAATTGTAGATACGTTGAATTTACCAATGCCAATGGTAAGCCCAATAGCGTTGGTTTGTGATCAAAACAAAAATTATCAAACCAATGAATGGCTTATTTTACCTAAAAGTTATTTACCTGAAGATAACGAGGAATTAGAGGAGGTAGAAGCACTTTATAAGCATTTAGTTTTTGCTCTTAAATATGAAGGGGTTAATCTATTACTGTTTAGTTGTCTGATTAAGTATTATTCAGAAGATCGATTGACTAAGCTGGTGAGTTTTGAGCCAACAGGCCAATATAGCAGAAGAATATGGTTTATTATAGAATGGTTGCTTGGTAAAGAATTAGAAGGCAAAGAAAATCTGAGTAAAAAAAGTTATGTGTCTGTAGTAGATGTCAATCAACAATATTCGGTTGAAGGGGTTAAGTCTAGCCGACATTTGGTACTTAATAATTTTCCAGGAACACCTGATTTTTGTCCAATGATAAAAAAAACGGAAAAGCTAGAAAATTACATTAACGATCATTTATCAAATCGTAAAAATGAATACTTTAAGGGAGTTCATAAGGAAATCATTCAAAGAGCTTCTGCGTTTCTGTTGTTAAAAGACTCTAAAGCATCTTTTTCAATAGAAGGAGAAAGTGCTAAAAGTAAACGAGCTGCAAGATGGGGACAAGTGATAGGGCAAGCGGGAACAAAAGAATTATCAGAAGAAGAGCTAGGCAGATTACAGCAAGTAGTGATTGAGAATTCTCGATTTATAGAAATGGGAATTCGAAAAAAAGGAGGATTTGTAGGGGAACATGACCGAGTAACTGGAGATCCTTTACCAGAACACATATCTGCAAAATGGGAAGATGTACCACAGTTGATACACGGTTTAATAGAAGCAAATAAAATATTGATTAATAGCGAAATTGATGCTGTTTTAGCAGCCACAATCATTGCATTTGGTTTTGTGTTTATACATCCATTTGAAGATGGAAATGGAAGAATTCATAGGTATTTAATTCATCATATTTTGGCAAAGAAGCAGTTTTCACAACAAGGAATTATTTTTCCTGTTTCTGCTTCTATATTAGATCATATAGATGATTATAGAAAGGTGCTTGAGGCTTATTCACACCCATTGTTAGACCATATTGAATGGGAAGAAACTAAAGACCATAATGTAATTGTAAAGAACCAAACGGTTGATTATTACAGATATTTTGATTTTACAGTACAAGCAGAATTTTTATATGATTGTGTTTTTGACACGATAGAGAATATAATCCCTACGGAGCTTTTATACATAACCAATTATGATGAGTTTAAGAGAGAGATTGATGACACCTATGAAATGCCTGATAGATTGATTGCTTTATTGGTAAAGTTTCTAGGTCAAAATAATGGTGTTCTTTCAAGAAGAGCTAAGGAAAAAGAGTTCTCTGAGTTGACTGAAAAAGAAGTGAAAGCAATAGAAAAGTTATATGGGGATATATTTGAATAACTAACAATCCCTAAAGACTAAATTCTTTAGGGATTGTTGGCTGATTATGTTATTCTTAAAATTATTTTGACACTATCTCATAAAGTGTGTAAGTTTTAATTAAGATCTAAGCAATTAATTATGCCATCATTATCTACTAGTACACAGACTTTTGCAAACAACTCTGCAACAATAAATTTGTTTGTGGTTGTATAACTTTTAAAACTAAATTAGGAGTTTGTTCACATTACTATTTATATAGAGTTCTTTTAGAATTTCTTGTTTTACTTGCATCATAATTAGCTGATGAAACAATAGTGTTGGGGAATTAACTTCTGCATAGTGAGTTCTATCCCAATAACTATTCTTTTTTGTGTAAGCAAACATTATATGAATTTTTCTGTACCAGTATAAACCCAAACACTATTTTTAAATTTTGAATATTAAATACAGATGTTGTGCTGTTTACTGTATAGTTATTTTTGTCTAAATCTTTTGAAAAAGTGTTAAAATTTACGGCTAGAATAATGATTTTTTTCCTGTTATTACAACCTTATATGAAGAGGTCTATCTCGAGGGTCCATATATTATATCTCCATTTTTTGATAATTAAAATATTATGTGTACCATTCTCAATACTTAGATAAGTACTCTTTTGTTCTTCCTTTAGCAATATAACTCGGTATTGGAGTATTCCAATAATCAAGACCTTCCTTAGATAAATAATTTACTAATTTCATTTTTTTTCTATATTCTTCAGTGTTTAATGCAAAAGTCATTGTTCTTAAATAACCTAAAATTTGATATCCTCCTGAGTTGTATTTGACGTTTTCTGTGTTTTTAAATATTTTATAATTGACTTTAGCTTCAAAAATTAAATAACATACAATGTCTATTCTTTTTCTTTCTAAAGCACTGATTAAAGAAGTTTCAGGATATGGGTCGTTAGGGTTATCTTTATATACAAAATTAGGATTAGCCCCAGATTCAATCAACAGTTTTGTGTTTTCTATATTACTGCCCGAAGCTACTATCAAAGGAGTTCTATCTAACGTGTTCATATTGCTGTTTAATAAATTAACATCACCACCATTTGTAATAATAAACTTTAATGTATTTAAAGAATTTGGTAATCTACTGTAATGAGTGTTATTTATAGTTGTCATTATAGAAGCACCATCATAACTAATTATATTAGGATTTAAGCCTCGTTCAATTAGAAGTTTTATTGCTTCAAAATTTTCATTTCTTAATGAAAGATGACCTAAAGTAGTTTTAAATTTATCTTCTTGATAATTAATTTCTTCTTTTGAAAGATTAGCTATGATTTTTTTCAATTCTTCATTGTCTTTCATTATTATTTTAGAAGCTGCATCATAAACTGGAGTACCATAAAAAATTTCTTTATCATCTCCTCTGAGTATTTTCCCCCATACTTCTTTTTCTCTTTTTTTAGAATATTTAATTTCAGTGGGGTCATTTACCCATTTATTTTTATTTTCCCCTGAATTACATCCAGTAAGGATGAATAATAATATAATTATTGTCTTTTTCATGATTTTAATTAATGTTAATTCACTGATCCTTTGATTATTTGGAAAGTTTGTTTAAGGACATCCTAATGAATCTTTTAAAGCGTTAATTAGATGTTGCATAGTACTATTTGCTCCTATGTAAAGAGAAGTAGGTAACACATCGTTCAATAGTCTATTTCTATATCTTTCTCCATTATTGCCTGACGAGGCTCTTGATCTTTGGTATTGATGGAAAAGCCGACTGTTTCTATAAAAACTAAGTATCGTAAATATAGATAAAACAGGTTTAAAAAAAGCCTTTTAAAGTTAGTGAAAAGGAGACTTTTATTAAAAAATTAGCAAGGCTTAGAAAAGAAAAAAAAGATCTCAAACAGGTTTGGCTCCTCAATTAGGTATTCATAAAAATGTATTAGGACGTTACGAACGTGATGAAGTAAAACCTTCTGTAGAAATTGCTCGTAAAATTGCAAATATACTAGACGTATCTTAGAGGTTTCCAAGTTTAACGAAGAAGACAAAAACCATACTTTCTCCGTTATTGATACTTTTATCGCAAAAAGAAAAATTCAGTCGATTCTTTAAACATAAAAACAGAAACTCCTTGCAAGAAGTTTCTGTTTTATGTTGTGCTAGTTATAGACTTTAATTAAATCCACACTTTTTTAATCAAATATTTCTGACCTATTTAAGAAGTCTAATTATATTAAAAATTAAAACAACAATTCCTAGAAGAAATAATCTATTTGAAAAAAGGTATTTCAAATCCTTTTTTTTAGTGATAATTATATATCTCAATTCAAAAATTGCATATAAAATCATTACCCATATATAGATTCCAATATAGAAATACGCTGCTACAGACCGAAGATCTTCAAAAACTAACAATAATAGGAATATCACATATGATATAATATGAGCTATTCGAACTCTTTTAATAAAAACGCTCTCTTTATTTACTACCTCTTGTTTAAGTGCCATCGATAGTTTTATTTATTCTACAGGTTGATATCCATTAAAAAGCTATTAATCTGATTAATTAAATTGTCATTACCCCTGTTAATTAAATTTGTACCGTTTCCTTTTTTTCTATTCAAAAGAAATACTATTTAAGCATGCCAAAGCTTCAGAACTATACTTATCATCCTTACTCAAAGGATATCTAATACTAGCTATTAAAATTTTAGCATCTGTAAATGTTACAAAAAAATGAGAGATTTCATCAACGGGGGAAGTATTGACAGATTGCGGAGGCATCAACATTTTCATACATAAAAACTCTTTACCATTAATTCTTTTTATTTCATTAGAAAGTAATTTTATCTCCCTAGACTTATAAAGCTTAGTATATAGTTTCTGAATCTTCCCTAAAGTATTATTTTTTTTATCAACTTTATAGTTAAGATTGAACACATAAGAAGAATCACTTTCTTTTAAAAACATTTTACTAGGTCTTCTAGGTTCATATGTGTATTTAAGTTCAATTTTTTCAGTAGATAGCTCATGAATATCTTTGGGCAACGAAATTTTAACCTTGTCATCACCTATAGAAAACTGTAATTCCTCTGAAACAGGTTTTTCATATTGAACCTCTTTCTTTTGCTTAGTTTGTTTACAAGCTACAAATACAAAACATAATATAATTAAATTTTTTTTCATGTAATTAATTTTTTACCTAGTTCATTTAAAAACTTAAATTCTGAATTTTGTAATTCATCCGTATTAAGGAAATCAGATGAACACAAAAACAACAGTTCTCCATTAGAATTACACACCTTGACAAAGGTTGTATTTTTTTTAGACTCATTTGGCATTTCTTTAATATTTAAGTCAGTCACTAAATACTTATGAACCGAAGAGCCCAAACCTATTGAAGTTATTTCTACTTGATTATTTTCCATTTTTATGCTAACAATTATTTTCTTTCGAGTAGCTATTATAGAATAAAGAGACCAAATTGTTCCAATAAATATCAAACACATAAATATTATCTTGTGAATTGGTTCATTTAGAACCAACTCATGCCTCAATAATACAAGTACCAATATAGTTATCTCTAGTGTTAATGAAAATAATAGTATGCTTACTAAAGTAAAATATTTTCGATTCTCTTTAGATATAGAATTTTTAATTTTTTTATTGACAATCTTCATTTATTATTTCATCTAAATTATCTAAATCATTTAAAAATACAGCTGTATTAGCCACTGCTGCCGTCCCCATAATTACATTACCTTTCTCAACCGCAGCAGCTAAGGTTTTAGCATTCCCTACAGTACCACCTGTTGCAACAAAGGTATAAGCATCATTTGCATAACCTAAAACATCTTCGTGTAAATGATCATTAGAATCTGTTCTTGTTAAAAAATCTAGTGCAGATCCTAATAATGCACCTAAATTATTAGGTATATCATAATCGTAGTGACCAATTATCGCTATTACATCCGCACCATTTGCGATTACTCTGTAACTTCCATCTACAATTAAAATAGTACTTGTCCCAAGCGATACAGGCTCTGTTAAAACACCTGTCCCTACTTCTAAGGCTCCTCCTAAAGTTCCCATTATAGCATCAAACAATGATCTTTTGTTATTGCAGTCATCATTTATTATTTGACTCTCGTTTGTGCTCTCATCATTAGTTCCCTCATTGCTAGTTCCCTCATTACCATTAGAACCACCACCCTCACAATCTCCAGAGGGACAATCAATAGGAGGTTCTGGATTAGGTTCTGGATCACATGTACCATAACATTGACAGTCAGTTAGACCTTCACAAGGATCATAAGTGTCTCCGCCTGAGTTGTAGTGACTACCGTGATTTACCAAATTTAACACACCATCTTCATCAACCCATGATTCTGTAATGTCTCCATGGTTGTTTACGAACCAATCGTGACCATATTCATCTTGTCCAAGATCAATACCATCATCAACTTCTCCATACTGAGAGTACCCATTATTAACAAAGAACGTGCACAATAAAACTACAAAAAATAGTTGTTTTAATTTATTTTTTTTCATTTTTATTGCTTTATTATTATTCTGGTGTATACTCTATCATCTGTTATTACTTTTATTACATACAAGCCACTAGGTAGATAACTAGTATTGGCAGTATAGGTTTGGTTTCCTTTTTGTAATATTTTACCAGGTTCTAAAACAATGGTTTGTGCATTGTTTACCCCTGTTAATTTAACTTGTACTGTTTCTTTTTTTTCTAACTCAAAAGTTATGTGCAATTGGTTTTCAAAAGGGACAGGATATAGTTTAATAAACTCTTCTTTTTGTTGCGCTAAAGCCACTAATTTTTCTTCTTCATCTTTACTTATTGCTTTTGTAGTCTTAGGTCTTAGCACTATAGACATTGGGGGAGCTGTTTCTTGCCAGTCTTCTATATAAGTATCTAAATTTGCTAACAAATAAGAAATGTTATTGTAGGTCTGTTTGTTTAAGTCCATACCTAAGACATGGTAGTTTAAATTAGGTACTCTAAGGTTGTGTGTGTATTGTTTCTTTAGCGTGAATTTAAAATTATCTACAAACAAATTATTATCTTCAAACAATACATAATTACTAAACTTTTGTTGGTTAAATTCAATAGTTGTTTTTATGTCACCAAAATCATCTTGAGTAAATGCAATGTTAATGGGCAATATGCGTTGTATTTGTGTTCCAGACTCATCATATTCTATAAACTTACCAGTCCATTCACCTACTAAATCTTTATTATCTAAAAATTCTGTAGTGGTTGTTATTTCGGGTGCATGTTCAATAGCTTGAGTTTCTATTTTCTGTTCTGAACTGGCAGTTTGTATTAGTTCTTGTTCTACTTTAGTTTCTTCTTGTTTCTTTTTTTCAGCCTTTACATGATTGAAAAAATACTTACTGTTAGGTGTTCCGCTAAGGGTTAAATATTCTACAGCTTTGTTGGTGCTTTGAGAAACTCCATAGCCAAAATAATAACAAACCCCTAACCAATGTTTTGCCATAGGGTCTTTGCTTAATTTAAACCATTTTACGGCTTGGTTATAATCTTGATCTAGTCCTAAACCTTTGTAATACATATAACCAAGGGAGTATGCTGCTTTGCTATTTTTATTATAAGCCCCTTTTGTAAACCATGCTACAGCATTAGCCATGCTAATAGTACAACCTGTTCCATATTTATAGAGTCTACCTAAATTTCCTTGTGCAATAGCATAGCCAGCCAAAGCGGCTTTTTCTATATATTGAAAACCTAGTTTTTCATTTTTTTCTATTCCTAAACCTTCTAGATAAAATCCTCCAATGTAGTTTTGAGCTTGCACATTTCCTGCATCTGCACAAGGTTTAAGTTGTTTAAATAAGTTTGTGTAGTTTTTAAAAGGAGAATTTTCCTTTAAAATTTTAGTTACTTTTAATAGTGTTTCTTCGCAAGATTTTTGCTCTTGAGCAAATACTCCTAAAGAGGACAGTATTAAAATTAGATGAATAATTTTTTTCATAGTTTTTTAGTTAGTTTAATTCCATTGAAATGTTCGGTTATCAATTTTTTTAGAATTCTGGGAAGGTTGTAGTTCAAGTTCTTTAGCTAATTTTTGATATTCTTTTTCAAAACGATAGGTTAAGACTCCTAATTTTTGTTTTAACAATTGCTTGTCATGAGCATAATAAGATTTGCTAATGTTTTGATTGAAATGATACAGATAAATTAGTTTGTGCAACTCTTTAATTTGTTCTTCGCTCAATTCTTTATTTCCGATTATTTCTTTTGTTTCTTTTTTTGCTTGATTAAGAGATTTTTTTCTGAATTCTTGACCAACAAATGAGATATATTCTTTGTAAGTAAGTAAATCGTTTAATTTTTGAGCAAATTCTTTCTTTATGATAAAAGGCTTTTTTATTTCAGAGGTTTCGGTAAGTGAAAACAAGGCTGTTTGATGTTCTTGTTTTTGAGATTGTTTATAATTAGTAAGAGCTTCATTTCTTTCTTTAATTAGTTCTAGTAACCTTTCTGTTTTGTTGTTATTTAGTCCTGCTTTTTGTGCTTTTTCGTAAAAAGATTTTTCAGCATCTTCTTCCTTTCTTTTAGCTCTGTTTACTTTCTGTTTATTTATAATAGTTTTAGAAATTAAAAAAGCATCAATATCTCTATAGTTTATATCTAAACTTTCTAAACGATCTATTGTGTTGTCTATTTTAGATTTAATTTCTTTTTGTAATTGTGTTATTATTTTTGCCTGAGTAATAGAGTCTTGTTTACTAATAATTTTGGTGTTTTCAATTTTTTTTGTGACACCGCAATTGGTTAGTTTTTTCTTTAAGTTTTTAAAACCTTTATTATTTATAATAGTTGTAAGTTCAGGCTTGTATTTTATTTTATCTTTTAGTAAGTAAAAATGGTAATCTCTGTATAAGGAGCTTTGTTGTTTAGTTAATTGAGTACAATCATTTTCTTTTTTTTGTGTAAAAAAAAGAACTTTTTTAATTTCATTCATTTCTGATTGTACAAAATTTCTTTTTGCTGTTTTAATCTCTTGTTTTCTAACTTGCATTTCTTGAAAATCAAAAGGGAATTTTTTTTCTATTAACTGAATTTGATAGTTAAAGTTTTCTAATTTTTGTAGTAGTATTTGTTTATAATCAACTGGAAAATTATCAAACTTAGAGTTAGCTTCTTTTTTTGTAAACTCTTTTAATTTTTCGGTTTTAATGGATGCTCCAAATAGCTTTGTCTCTTGTTCTTCTGTGAGTATATGTAACAAGGCTCTGTTGTATTCTTTATTGTGAATTTTTCTATCTTCTGGGTTTTTAATGTTTTTTAAATTTTCTTTCCTTTTTTCGATAGCTTGATTGATTGCTGTTTTTTGTACATCACTAATATCAGTAATAAATTTTGTGATTTTTGTGAAATTAAAAAGATCATTTTTCTTAAATTCTTGAGCATAGAGTCCCCAGTTAGCAACTAGAAAAGTTGCTATTAATAAATATTTTTTTTTCATAGATTTATTTGGTTTTAGTAGTTTTGTTTAAATTTAGTACCATATAATTTTTTCTCTATTGTCATTAATTATAAATGTTCTCTCGTACCCATTACTGTTTTTAGATGCAATTAGAAATAGTCCGTTTTCAGGAACATTTTTAAATAATAACTTACCTTCTTTTGCTTTAGACACAGCCACTTTTTTCCATTTATGATCCCATACTAATAATAAGTAAATTTTCCCATTTTGAATTTCTAATGAGTTGTGTTCCTTATAGGGATTAAATTCTGCTTGTTTTTTATCAAAAAGAAAGTTAAACGTATTTTTATAGTTGGGCTTTAGCAATATTGTTTCTTTTTTACTATTCAACAGTATTGGATATGGCTCGTTAATCATCTTATGGTTGATATAAGTACTAGGTAGGTAAACAAGGTTGGTTCCTAAGTCTTTAAAACTACATTTCTGATCTGATTTTTTAGCCCAATCTACAACTCTCCATCTGCCTATGTTAAATACATTTAAATAAGCCACATCACTATTGTTTTTGTTACTTGCAAAATTGTATGATATATTACTAACTGGTAGGTACTCTTTAGTAACATCAATAATATTAGATTCTTGTAAAAATAACTTGTCAGGTATTTCTAATTTGTTTTTTAAATATGCTAACGAATTTTTTTGAGTAGAGAAGGTTTTTCTAAATACCTTTGCTAATCTTTTGTTTGTTGGGCTATATGCTAAAGGTAGACCTCCGTTGTTGCCATATGCATTTCCGTTAAATGGAATGTGTTTTCCGTTTTTATCAATAATCGTATTCCAAAAATGTCTATTGGACGATGCTCCATATTGAGGTGTAAAATCAAAGGTAGTTGCCAAACCTATAGATCTACAGGCAAGAAGAGCAAGATTTGCCAAATCAGGACAAGCTCCGGATCTTCTAAATAATAATTGTTTGGGACTTAATATAGGAATGGGGTCTGGTCTGTTGCCTAAAAAACGATAATCTTTTAGACCCAAAATAACTTGTGTTGCAACCTCTACAGGATTTTCAATATCTGCTACATTTGTTATATGTCTTGTACTTAGAAATTGATATTCTTCTCTCCAATCTTCTAAAGGTTCAACTAAACTTCTGTATGGTAAAATATATTCACAAAATGTTTTAAAGTCATAAGATTTTGACCAAGGGTTGTTTTTCCAAACATCAAAGGCTAGGTCTATGTTTTTAATTAGTAACTCAGGAGTTATAATGTCTTCATCTCTAGTTGTATAAGTTTTTGGGTGGATTTTAACACTATCTTTTAAGACAGTAAAGGCATCCAAGGCTTTATCGATGTCTTCATAATTCAATTCTGAAAACGGAACTTCATGATTTAATGAATCCAACCATTTGTAATTGATAGATTTATGGATATTAATATTAGCTATTAAAAATTTGGCAGCATTTATTTTCTCTATTTCATTTTTTGGATAATGAGATAGAATTGTGTTTGATAAAATGTCTTTTTTGGTTTGTGCGAAAAATTCAACAGAAAGCAGAAAAAATATTAAATATGTTGTTTTTAAGATCATTTTTTTAAAAAAATAAAGCGCTCAAAAATATCGAATAAAACATTATTATTAACATGTGTTTATTCGCAGGTTTCTACTTGAGTATATGTAGTTATTTTTGATTTTTATAATTTCTGTTAAAATGAAAAATATTCAAATGTCATATTTTAGTAAATATCTACAAGAGTTAACCATAGTTCTTTTTTTGATTATCTCATCTGTTATTTATACTTCTATTGATAGCTTAATATTTCTAAAAAGTAAATTTTTATATTGGATGTTTTTTTTAGTTTTAGTGAACTTTTATTTTATAAAAAATAATAATAAGCAAATAACTATTAATGTTTTTGACGTTTTTATTGTTGGAATCGCTTCTATAGGAATTATACAGCTTTTGTTCAATTCAACTATAAATATGTTTCATATTAAAATATGGAATTACACAGCATATTTTATCACTTATTTTTTTTTAAAGATTTTTTTATCTAAACACTTAAAAAAATCTTGTATAATTATGTTGTATAGCCTTCTTTTTTTAGCACTTATAAATGCTTTTCTAGGGGTGTTTCAATACTTAGACTGGATTCCTTCTGAAAAAAATAAATACTTTAAGGTTTTAGGCATGTTTCATTCGCCTAATCAGTTAGGTTTATTAATTAGTCTTGGTGTTTTATCTTTGTGTTCAATTCTTAAAATAATAAAAGTAAAACACAGTTTTGCAGTTTTAATAAATTCATTAGCTTTTATGTTTTTATTATATGTTTTAGTATTGACTAAATCTAGGGGTTCTACATTGGCTTTAGTTTTTGGAGTAACGATATTGTATAAAAAAAATATGTATTTGTTTTTGAAAAGAATATCTAAGCTTACGACTGGTTTAATTGGAGTTATTGGGTTATTAGTTTTTATTATTGTAGGAAAAAAACTATATGAAATAAATCCAAGCTCTATCAATGGTAGGTCATTTATCTCAAAAACAACGGTTTCTCAAATTGTTAAAAATCCATGGGGGTATGGAATTGATTCTTTTGCTAAAGAATATAATAAAAACAAAGCAGTTTATTTTGACACTGAAAGAAATTGGGAGGAAGTAAAAAATGGTGATTTTGTATTTGTTGCTTTTAATGATTTTTTAGAATTAACTTTTGAGATGGGAGTTATTTGGATAGTTCTTTTGATTTTATTTTTAATAACGGTGTTAAGAAAAAAAATAGATACTCTTGAAACAAAAATAGCTACATCAGTATTGTTGCTGTTAAGTGTTTATGCTTGTACAAACTCAATATTAGTAGTCCCTGTATTTATGATTATATTTCTTTTTTTTATGAGTATTATAATAAAACAAATAAACTGTAAACCAATATTTAAATTGAAAAATAATATATACACAAATACTGTTTTATTGATTCCTTTATTGTTTTTATTGACTGTAATTCCTTTAAGAGTTTATGCTGAAATTTCGCTATCAAAATTAAAAACACCTTTAAAAGAGGTAGATTTATCAAAACTAGAAAATAACTTAAAATATATTAATAATAATGGGAGAGCAGAGTTTTATGTGGCTTCTGAGTTAAAAAAGAAAGGGTATAGGGAACAAAGTATAAAATACTTAAATATTGCTTTTCAAAAAAGTGGTATGCCTCTAATAGGTAGATATTTGGCATTAGAGTACTTAAAAGACAATAACTTAAAAAAAGCAATAGAAATATTTAATTACAATAAGAGGGTAGAGCCCTATAGGTATGAGGCAAGAATAGATCTTTTTAATTTATACTCTAAGTATAAAGATATTTCAAATGCTGTGTTAATGGCTAAAGAAATTATAGATTTACCTATTAAAATAGCATCTTTACAAGTAGATAGTTATAAAAACCGAGCTAAAAAATATTTGAAAATCTACGATAAAGTAAAAAGGGATACTGGTTATTATGGTGTCTTGTCAAATGGACAAAGCTTTAATAGTCGCGTATTAGGAAAAAGACTTCTTTACTATGTATATCAGCCTCCATTAAATAAAATTTGCCAAAGGTTACCTGTTTTATTTGTAAATGATGGAGTACCTTACTTAAGAAAAGGAAAACTAGCTAGGAAAGTAGATAGTCTAGTTTATGCTAAAAAAATAGTACCTATTATTGTGGTTTTTATTGAGCCTAAAGACATTAATTTTCCAAAACAAAAAAGGTGGAAAACAAGAGAAGAATTATATTTATGTAATGATTCGTATTCCCTTTTTCTCTCAAAAGAATTGTTTCCTTCCATTGAGAAAACATATACAGCTTCACAAAATAGATCTGTTTTAGGACTTTCTTTTGGAGGACTTTCCGCAGCCTATTTAGCCATAAAGAATCCAAATCTTTTTGAGAATGTGTTATTGCAATCTCCTGCTTTTCATCCTTGTCCAGATATTTATAATTTATATAACTCAAAATCTAAACAAGATTTTAAGATGTATTTAAGTTATGGAACTGGAAAAGATACTGAAAAACAAGACTTGCCTTTTATTGATATTCTAGAAAAAAAAGGATATGATTTATATGTAGAAAAAGTTAAAGGCGGAAATCATTCTTGGGATGTTTGGGAAAAACAACTTAACGACATATTAATTAGATGTTATGGGGTAGATCTGTAATAACATTAATTGTAGAAGAAGGTAGTTTGTTCAAACAATAAAGCCAAGATAATGCTTGGCTTTATTGTTATTTAAGTTTCAAGAATTTAAGAAACTTATTAAAAGAGGAGTCTTTTCTGTCTACGACTTCTTTATTGTAAAAATCATCAATTTCTATTTGTTCATTTTTTTGAACTTCAGAAATTTTACCATTACCCCATTTTTCAGCCCAGACAATTTGATTATCTCTAATCCAATAATGAGATTTACAATCAAAATTCCAATTCCCTATGGATGGGGAAAGACTAATACTTTCACCGTTGTAGGTGTATGACCATTGTATTGGTGATATTGGTGTTACAACCTTGTTTTTACAGCCACAAGCACATAGATGAATTACTATATTAGAGTTGTTTGATATATATATAATGTTTTCTTTTAAGTAATCAGGTATGTAATTTACAAATCTATGTTCCATAATCTTCATTTAGGATATCATTATGAGCGATATTGTAAATGGTCTGATACTCAAAAATATTATCACTGTAAATACCAATCATTTTTTTCCATTTTATTATTGCTAAATCAGCATTTAAAGAATTTAATTCAGCTATTTGAATGTTTGATTGGTATATATCATCTTGATTTGGATCAAAAAAAGAAATTCGTTTGCTTTCCCAAATATGATTTTTATTTAGATTATCACTAGAAGTGATTCTTATTGAAGCATTCAGTTTTTCGTTTATTTTTGAAACACCAATACCAGTATCTATAAATGGAATATTTAGTTTCTGTAGGTGTTCAATAATAAGTTTTTTAATTTCTCCTTTATCAATGGAAATAAACACAAAATTTAAATGATTTAATTCATTGATATTCTGTTCAGTTATATAATAATTATGTTTAATTAAACCATTATGCATTTTAGAATAGGTACGATGAAAATAATTAACTTTTGTAGTGCTTTCACCTAGTTCTTCAAAAGAAGCTGCTCCAGGAGATCTAAAAGCATTATGTTGAAAAAAATCATCTCCATCAAATAAATGGATTTCTTCGATGGGGTTTTTAGCTAATTTATCTAGTATATATGACCCTGTGCCTCCCAATCCTATTAAACCAATCTTCATGTTTTTGACTTTTTCAGTTATATGTAGCACAGAAGATCTAGTTGAATTAGTATCTAAATAATTTAGAGAACTATTATTGCTAGATATATTTAATGCCCTAAAGCTCTGAGGTTTTATATTTTCATCAACTTCTTCAACATAACTCGATATTAGTCTTATATAACTCTCGAATTTTTCTAGAAAACTTTTAAAAGGTGTTTTAGGTTTGTTAGAAAAAGTGAAATTACTTAAGATATTAGCACTAAGTTTATGACTTTGTCCAATGATAAATACGGGCACTCTAGTACCATTCTTATCGCATGGTTCTTCACCTATGAAATGCATTACATGATCTTTAGGTTGTACAATATTATTCTGTATAATATTGAGAGGGCATACTAAAACTCCTTTCTTTATTGTTTTGTCTTTATTAATATATGGTATATTAGAAACGAGAATACATCCATCTTTTAAATCAATTTCATAGCCTATGCTATGAAATTGATCTATAATTACTTTATGATTGGTTGGTCTCACTAACATGGAATAGCATTTTAAATTTAACATTAATTGATTTTCCAGGTGTAAGTGAGCCTTTAGGCTTGTTTAAGACTCCATTATGATAAGTTATAGTAAAAGCTCTGTTAGGAGGGATGTTTTTTGAACCTGTAAATAGTTCAATAATTTGCTCATAAGAAATAGTTTTGGTATTCCATGAATGGATGGTTCCATTTATATCAATATAATTTTCTTCTTTTGGATGTAGGCAAAATCTAGAACCATTTTTTAATGAAATTTTATGATCCGCATCATTTTGTTCTTTGTATCCAATTTCTATATCTCCATTTTTAATCTGAGTTAAGTAATAATTGGTGTTATTATATCCTGCTAACTCAAGTAGTTTTGTAGGAGTAGAATTACATTCATCTACCGAATACTCTACGTCGTCAATAAATATATTTATTGAATTGTAAAGCTTGGCAACAAAATGTTCAATTCCAGGATCTGATAGATCAACAGTTTCTGTTAACTGAATTGGTTCATACCCCTTACGGTTTGTTTCTAGAAGTAATTCGTAACTTTCTACAGGTGTTAAACAGGCTAGTTCTAAAATTTCTTTACCTGTTAATAATTGTTTTGGCGAATTTAAGGTCGTGCGATTGACTCTAATGTTAAATGTCTGCATGTTTATAATTTTATGCATTAATAAATTTATTTCCCCTAAGCTGGGTTGCACTCTTTAGCTTTAAAACAACTGAGTCTGTTGTTCAGGCTGTTAGAGGTAGAAATAAATTTGCTTTTAACATTAAAAAACCTTATTTTTACATTAACAACCACAAGAGGTTGTAAGCATTTGGAAGTTCTAAATTGCTTGCAGAAGACGTAGGAATCTTTAACTCTTTAAGAAATTATAGTCCGATATAATATTGCTGAAACAATATTTTCGGGCTTTTTTTGTTTCCAATGTTTACACATCTTATATACAAAGATATAATAAAATAATTATATTAAAACGTTTTGTTGTTAAAAAATTACAATAAAGTTTTTTTAATGTTTTTGTTTATATTCACAAAATTGTAAATTTTTTAATGTTTATTTTTTTTGTATATTTGCATAAACAAATCTAACCTGTATATGCACCCTGGAGTTAAATTGCAAGATTTAATAAAAATGAATGGTATTTCTCAGAAAGATCTTTCAAAAGAAATAGGAGTTGCTCCTTCTCTTTTGAATGGTATCTTAAAGGGAGATAGGAATATAACGACTTCTATAGCTATATCGCTAGAGGCTATAGGTTTTAAAAAAGCAAAATATTGGCTTGATTTACAATTAAAATATTCTTTAGCTAATGAGCTAAAGAAAAAAGACGTTGTAAAGAAAAAAGAGAAATTAGAAGAATGGACGAAAGTATCAAAGCTAGTGCCGTTTTCTTTTTTTAAGCAAGATGATACTTTAGATATAGTTAATTCAGATGATATCTCTAAAATATATGAAATTTATAAGGTGAAAAATTATAATGAACTGGCTGATGTAATTAGTAGTTATAAATTATCACATTTTAGAAAATCTTTAAAATTAACTTCGGAACATAATAATTTAGTAGCCTGGTCGTTATTGGCTGAGTATAAAGCTGAAAAGCAAAATGTTCCTAGTTTCGATAAAAACACTTTATCAAAAGTTGTAAATGAACTTAAAGATGTTTTTTACAAGAATAAAAAAACAATATCCAGTACTAAGAAGATATTAAACAAGTATGGAATTAAATTTTTAGTTTTAGACCGACCAACAAAAACTCATGCAGACGGTAAATCTTTTGTTTCTTCTTGTGGTAATCCTGTAATTGTGATGTCATTAAAATATAAAAGACTGGATAATTTTGCATTTACATTATTACACGAATTATTTCATGTTTATCATCATCTATATTCAGAAAAATATTATTCAAAAGAGTTGTCAGATAGTGAAATTGATTTAATGGAGTTAGAAGCAGATAGGTATTCTAGAAATGCTTTAATTCCGTATGATTTATGGATGGATTTTATATATGGAAATGATTCTTTTAATGATGATATAATTTATGAATTTTCAGATATTTACCGTATTCACCCAGGAATTATTAGAGGGAGAGTTTGTCATGAGAATCCTGAGTACTATAGAAAAAGAAGTACAATAACAAAAATAAACGTCTTAGATGAGTCATAGAATACGATAGGTGAAGTTTTAGATTTAAATCTTTTTATCAAATTATTCTTATTGCAACCAAAAATGAGCCGATTAATAACATTAATCGGCTCATTTTTAGTTCTATTTGATTTTAATAAGTGGGTTAATCGTATCGTTAAGGATAATTCTAGGAATCAGGATCTTTATTGGCTCTCTTAATACCATTGTTTTGGGTTTACCCAAAAACACTATTAACAGCATCAATCCTTGCTTTATCATCTACCTGATGATACATATTAAAGGTTCTAATATCTTTGTGGCCTGATAGGCTCATAATTGTTTTATCGGCTATGCCATGGTTTCTCATAATAGTTATATATGATCTACGTGCGGTATGTGTGGTAATTCTCTTATAAAAGGGTTTAGTATATTTTATATGTTTAGAGCCTTTAGCAACGGTATATTCTACCTCTCTTGTAAAACCTAATTCTTTTAATATTTCTTTTATATAATCATTCTGTTTTTGGTTACTTCTCTCAGGTAGTTTGTAATCGTATTTTATCAATATTTCTTTTGTTATGGGTAGTAATGGGATAGATCTTTCGGATTTAGTAGGATCTTTACCGTCTTTTACCATAATATATTCTTCAAAAGTGTTTGCTCTTCCAATACGATGTACGTCCTCATACCTTACACCTGTAAGACATTGAATGATAAACAGGTCTTTAGTGATTTCGTGTTTTTTTGAGTCAAATTTATGATTGTATATTTTTTCGATATCTTCTTTTGTTAGAGCTTCTTGTCTTGTTAATACTCTTTGAGGTTTTTTGAAGTTTTTAAACTCTGCATTAAAGGTGTGTTTGTTTTTTAAAGACCAGTTTAGAAAAGTGATGAATAGACCTAAATTTCTAGAAAAGGTATTTGTTGAGTGTTTTCTATATACATAACAGAAATCTGTGAATTCTGATAAAAATCTTGAATTGATAGTATTAAAGTTTAGGTTATACTTTCTTTTCTCTTGAAACTCAGATAAGATGTTTTTGATGTTTTGGTATCTTTTTATGGTTGCTTCTTGCCAAAGTTGTCTTTTGATTTGTTCTTCGGTAAATTCATCATAAGTATTAAAAAAACTTTTAGTTTGTGATATGACATTAAATTCAATATCTAACTGCTCTTTTATATAAGAAGAGGTAATGTTTATTTTTGATTGATTACAAAAAGTAATTGTTTGTTCAAAACAAGTAGAAAATCTATCTAACTTTGATTTTATATTGGACGAGTATAAAGAACGATTTTTTCCTTTCTTAATTGGTTGATTATTTTCAAAGTCCCATTGAGAAGGATGAATAGTTTCTCTAGTAGAGTAAACTAATTTTTTTCTTTCATTTTTAAAGTAGCAACTAAATAAAATTAGCGTCTCTTTGTCTGATTTTGGATGTTTTAAAAAAAATGTGTGTTTCATAGAAAATTATTTGAATAAAAAATAAGATTCTGAGCAGTTGACAATTTGGTTGACAAAAATGTTATATCTAAATATAAATATAGGTTGTGTTTTGCTATGTAAATATCCTACAAACTCAGTGTTTATAGTTAATGTAGGACAATTATTCATATTAACAAATAAAAGCGAAAATACTCGGCGTCTCCACAATTTATAACAACCCCTCTTGGAAACTAAGTTTTAAGGGGGGTGTTTTTTTAAGAGTTCTTTTTTTAATCATTCCAATGCTTGTCTACAATGGATTTAATTTCTGGATAGTTTTTATCCGTTTCGTTTAAGTCTTCTCTTTGTTTCTTTAATTGCATTTTTAATTTGGCAACAATGTCCTTGTATTTAGGGTTGTTGTATTGGTTGTTCAATTCCTGAGGATCATTTTTTAAATCATAGAACTCCCAAGTATGTGGAGTTTCTCTGTCTATACCGTAGTATTGTTTACCCCAATAGTGCTTTTTAAATTCTGAAGTAGGCAAATAGTGCTTTCCATAGTAAAAAATTAATTTGTAGTCTTTAGATCTTACTCCCATGTGTGCAGGTACATAGTGGTGAATAATGTGCATCCAATAGCGGTAATAAGTAGTTTCTCTCCAGTCTATTTCTTCTTTACCTTTTAAAGTTCTAATAAAACTTTTTCCTTGCATGTATTCGGGAGTTTTTCCTCCTGCCAATTCTATCATGGTTGGAGCATAATCTGTGTTGTTGATTAACAGGTCTGAAATTTGATTCGGTTTTATTTTTTTTGGGTAGTGTACAATAAAAGGCATGCGCATAGATTCTTCATACATCCAACGTTTGTCTTGTAAATCGTGTTCACCCAACATCATTCCTTGATCTCCTGTGTAAATAATCACCGTGTTTTCCCATAAACCTTCTTTTTTTAAGTAGTCAAATAAACGTCCTAGGTTGTCATCTACTCCTTTTACACAGCGTAAGTAACGTTTCATATAGGTTTGATATCCTTGATGTGCAGATTCTTTTCCTTTGTATTTGCCTCCGTTTAACATCCAGTTGTAGTTACGGTACATATGTCTGTCTGAAACCGAAGTACCAATATATGTTTTTAAAGAATCGTTAATACCTCTTACTCCTTCAGAACCCCAGTTTGGTTGATAGTATAAGCTTGAAGGCTCTGGAATTTCAGCATCCTTTAAAAATTCTTCATATCTTGGGGCGTATTCAAAAAAGTCATGTGGAGCTTTGTAATGATGCATTAAAAAGAAAGGTTTTTCTTTGTCTCTATTTTTTAAGTAATCAATAGAGATATCTGTAATAACATCACTAGAGTGTCCTGTAGATTTCACTTTATTTTTTGGCCAATTTCCTTTTCCTTTTTCTAAAAATGTAGGGTTAAAGTATTTTCCTTGACTTGGCAGTACTTTGTAGTAATCAAAGTTAATTGGTTCATTTTTTAAATGCCATTTACCTACTACCGCAGTACTGTATCCTAGTTTTTTTAATTCTATAGGTAAGTATTGTTTTATGGTGTCTAATTTATCATCTAAATCTAACACTCCATTAGTTTGCGGGTATTGACCCGAAATAATAGATGCTCTACTTGGTGTACAAATAGAGTTGTTGCAAAAGGCATTGGTAAAACGAATTCCATTTTGAGCCAATTTGTCAATATTGGGAGTCATATTTAAACCAGACAAGCGGCCACCATAGGCTCCAATGGCATGTGCTGCATGATCATCGGACATGATGAAAATAATATTAGGTTTTTTCTTTGCTTGTGTATTACTAACGGTTAGTATGATCAAGCATAAAAGGGCTAATTTTTTCATTTCTATTTGTCTTTCAATTCGTAAACTCTAATATAGTCGACCAAAGTGGTACGTTCTTCTTTGGTTCCTGTAGCAACTTTACTTCCTTTTTCTGGAATAGGGTTCCAGTCATAGGCCTCTATAGAAAATTGCAATATTAAATCCTGGTCAAAAGGAACAGGCGGGGTTAGGGTGTATACGTATTCTCCGTCTAAATAGAATAACAATTCAGTAGCACTTTTTCTGTAAAATCCATAAGTATAAAACTTTTCGTGATTTTTAACATCTAAATATTTAGCTCCTTGGTCTCTTATAGACTTATTGCAAGAGCTTCCTCTATGAATAGCGTTAGAATGCATAATTCGATCCCAATCATGAGCCCATTTGTGTGTTTTTTCGGTCAATACTCCTACGGATTCGGTGATGTCTATTTCGTGTTTTTGTTCACAAGTTCCTTGATGACATAACCAAAATCCACCACCCATTTCAGTCTTGTTCATCTTCATTCTACATTCGTAATAGTGTCCAATGTTTGTTTTTTTGTAAGAACGTAAAATTCCTCCATGGTATTTATAGGTGTGTTTTCCTAAGGTTACTGGTTTGGGTAGCTCTCCAACTTCAATAGTTAGATAACCGTCTTTAATGTCAAAGCTTTCTTCTTGAAACAAAGCTGGTGCACGTCCTGTCCATTTTAACTCATAATGTCCATCTGGTTCAATGTTCCATTTTTTTGTGTTTATTTTTTTTCCATTAAACTCATCGCTTAATGCTTTTACTTTTTTCCATATTTTACCTTCTACTTTTGGCGGTTGTGCTTGCAACAAAGTGACAAAACAGATAAGGATAAAAAAAAATGTTTTTTTGATCATGATTAAAATGTGTTAAAATAGGTTTGTTTTGGAATCAATTTATACGAAGCTACAATAGAAAATTAAACAAGTGTGCAACAGAGGTTTTATTTGATAGGACAATTGTCTAAAAAAGAAAAAGTCTATGAAAAAAGCTGAATTTTTAGAGTTGATAGAAAGGTATCCTAAACGATATAAAGTGATAAAGGCTCACTCTCAACAGTTCTAGTTTTAATAATAAATTAGCATTGCCTGTAAAATGTTAATAGACACCGATATGTCTATTTCAGAAGTTGGATACAAAGTAGGTTCTAATAATCATACTTTTTTACAGACAGTTTCAAAAACACATACAAATGTTTCCTTCTAAATATAGAGAATCTTACCAATAAATACCCATTGATGCTAGGTGAGTGTTTTCTATATTTCTAAACAAAAAAACCTAACTTATTTGTAAGTTAGGTTTTTGTTAAAAAAAAGTAGACAAATTTACAAATCATATTTAACACTAAGTACTACGTATCTTGGTTGAATAAAGTATTCTGTAGTATTGGTATATAATGCATTTATATTATCGCTGTTTAAAGATTTGGTGTTTAACAGATTGGTGGCTGCTAATTTGTATTCCCATTTACTATCTTCTTTCTGGTAGCCTAAACTAGCATCAAAAAAAGTGTAGTTGTTTAATGTTCTTTCATTGTTTTTATAATTGTAGTAAGAGTAGCCTGTTTTAAAAATAAAACCTTTTAAGAAATAAGCACTTAAGTTTGCATAAGGACTGTGAGTATAGAATTTAGTATTTCCATTTCCTTGATTATACTCATTTACTTTTAAATTGTATCCTATTTCTAAATTTGGAGCGGTTTTAAAATTGGTGTTAAATTTAGTGCGATATGTTTGTGTAAAAGATTCGTTTACTCTTTGTTCTGTGTTAATTAATTGGTTGAATTTTGTGTAAGAAAAATTACCGCCTAGAGAACCTTTAATCTTTCCAATTGTTTTTTCCACTTTTCCGTTTAGACTTACCACTTCGTCTTCAAAATTAGAATTGAAAGGAGTAGATGTTTTGTTGTTAGAACCAGGTATAAATGTAGCTTTATTTCTAATTTGATTTATACGTTTGTTGTAGTTAATAGAGGCATATATGTTGGTATAGCTAAATTGATTAAAACTAAAATAATTCAATCGGACATTGTGAGCTAAGGAATTATCTAATTGACTGTTTCCTTTAAAAAGGGAGTTGTAGTTGTTAAATACAAATCCTTCTGCTAATTGATTTACATCTGTAAAAGTGGTAGTCATAGCATAGTTAAAAGAAATGTTTTCGCTCTTTTTTAAGTCTATTCTAGTATTGAAACTTGGTAATAAACGAAGAAAGTTATCAGTAACAATATTGGTAAACTGGCTGTTTTTTGTGTAGTATGCATGTGCTGATAATCCAGGTCTAAAGGTGAAAATTCCAGCTTTTAAAGCATATTGTATTCCAATATAGGTGTCGTTAAAATAATAGTTAATATCATTAAATACGCTTCCATCCACATTACTTAATTCATAAGTATTGTTGTTGTCTAAAATTTGATAGATTTCAGAATTAAAACGCTGAGAGCTTGATAAAAGTCCTAAGGTAAAGTTGATGTTGCTTTTGTCGTTTATGACATACCAGTAATCGGCTTTAACATCTAGTTTATTGGTTTTAATTTTTTTGTCTTGGGCAATGTTTAAGGACGATTGTGTGGTGTTCATATTTAAATCGTCAGAAAATTTAAATTCATTAGTAACATCTAGTATTGCATTGTAAAAAGGATCTTCATCTTGTGTTAAAGATTGAACTTCCACAGCAAAAATGTTTTTAGGATTTAAGGTGTAGTAGTAGTTTATGTTTTGAGTGATACTATATGGGTTTTGAGCCAGAGTTTCGTCTATGTTTTGCAATACAGATGAGAAAAAATCTTTATACTCTCTTTGTTTTGATACTCTAGCAAAGATGTCGTAATCTAAATGGTTACTAGCATCAGGAATGTACTTAGAGCTTAATTTAAATAATCCTAAATCTGATTTTTGTCGAGTATCACTTGTTGTGCTTTCGTTTTGATTATCATTAGAGGAATATATTTTATCGCTATTTTGTTGCATAGTAGTTTCATTACCAGAATAAATAGCAAATCCGCTAATGTCCCATGTTTTTTTAGGAGCATAATTAAAATTAAGCGCTCCAAATTTAGATTCAATAGCTTTGGCTCTGTTATTTTGTAGTGTTAAGAAGCCTATGTCTGATGAAGCTACGTCAAAATTAGTTCCACTGTTTCTGTTAGATCCTCTAACGCCTCCAGAAAATTTAAAATAGTCTTTTCGTGTAAATGGAACTTCTCCAATATTATTAAAGTCTGTAATAAGATTTAAACTGTATTTTGGGCTGTAGTAAAATAATTTAGGATGTACCAAGTACCTATCATTAGGTCCAACACCACCAGTAATTTCACCAAACCAAAAGTTCTTTTTTCCTTCTTTTAAACGAATGTTAATAGCAATACTTTCTTCGTTATTTCGTACACTTTTTAGCTGACTAACTTCGTCGTAGTTTTTTAAAACTTCAATTTTATCTAAAGCATTAGCGGGAATGTTTTGAGTGGCTAATTTAGAATCTCCATCAAAAAAGTCTTTACCTTCTATCATTACTTTTCTAACAGCAATACCATCTACTTCAATTTCTCCATCATCATTAACTTCTACACCAGGTAGTTTGCTAAGTACATCTCCTAATTTTCTATCTGTTTTGTGTTTAAAAGAATCTGCATTGTATATTAAAGTATCTCCTTTAATAACCACAGGCATTTCGTAAACCAATTCTACCTGGTCCAAAACATTATCTCCTAGTAGGTTAAAGTTTTGAGAAAGGGTGTTTTTTTCTGTTTTAATAGAAATTTCTTTGGTTTTCATTCCTATAAAACTAGCCTGTAGTGTGTAGGCGGTGTTACTGCTAAGGTTAATTTTATAGTGTCCTTCGCTGTCAGTCATTCCATAAGAATCCATTAGTTTAGTTTCTTGGTTAATGGCAACTACATTGGCTAATTCTAATGGATTTCCAATACTGTCTTTTACAATTCCTTCTACTTTTACTTGTGCAAAAGAAAGGGAGCAAATGCTAATAAAAAATGCTATTATTTTAAGTTTCATTATTATCTTCTTCTAGAATTATTACCACCTCTTTTTCTAAAGTTCTCTCTCATTTCTTGGAACTTTTTAGTCGCAATTTCAGTATACTCAGCCTGAGTTACTTCTTTTCCTTTGCTAGGCTTTTTAATTTCAACGTCTTCTTTTGGGTTTAATACAATTTTAGAACATAGAATAATGGTTTTGTCTACAGTTACTTCTAAAATTAAACCAGGCAGTCCCCAATAGTCTCCAGGTCCTTGATTTACTGGGATTTGTAAAGTGTACCAAGCTGTTACATCTGTAGCTATAGGCTCTTTTTTTTCTGTTTTTTCGTCTTCTTTTTTAGGAGGCTTTCCAAAACTTGGCATTTCAAATTCTGCCCATGTTTTTACTGCAGTAGCTTTAAAACACATGTATTGTCCAATTTTTTTGACTTCACCAGTTATTTTCCATTCCAACTTAGGAAGTTCATCTTTAATTAAGAATTTTTTACCTAACAATTCGTGAGAAACTAGTAATTCTTTTGTATCGGTGTTTTTATATTTATCACCATCAATAGCACCAGACATCATAGAGCCAAAACGCCCCCCTCCAGGACTCCCACCTTGTTGTGTAGGTGCTGCTAATTTTTCTTCAATTTTATAAATAGAGGTTGTTTTGTTAAAGTCTAGTGTATATGTTTTTTCAAACATACTTTTTAAGCGTTCAGCCATTCTTTTTTTCTGATCTTCGCTCATGTCTGGACGACCAAAATTATCCATGTCTAAGCTTGTTTTAGAGATGTAATAAGCTTTTCCTTGGAATTGTTGCTGTGAAAATAATTGGCTACTAATGCACATGATAAAACAGGTAATAGCAATAGTATATTTTTGTTGTAAACCTTTCATAATTTAATTTTTGTTATGAGTATGTTTAGTTAGACCTTTAAAAGCTATGAAAGTTTTAAATAAAAAAAAGAACCTCTGTTTTAATTTACGAAAGGTTCTTTTAATGATAAGTTTTGCGCATAAAAAAGCCTTCAATTCATTAAGAATTGAAGGCTTTTTTTATGTTGAATTTAGAAGAGATTAAGCTACGTATAACTTAACTTTTACAGCAACTAAACCTTTAGCTCCTCTTTCTATTTCAAAAGAAACTTTGTTTCCTTCTTTAATAGTTCCCTCTATGTTGTTTATGTGTACAAAAAGACTGTCTCCAGTATCTTTTTGGTCAATAAATCCGTATCCTTTATCGTTGTTAAAGTTTTTAACAATTCCAATTTTAACAGGATCTTCTTGCTCTAAATCTTCTTTTTTAGGAGTACTAATATGAATATCGCTTAAAGAAACTTCTTCTCTTACAATAGTAGGATCTGGTTTTTCAGTAGTTAACTGACCATCAGCTCCCATGTACATAAATTCAGCAGTTTTTTCTCCAGACTCTTTTAATTGTTCTTTACGAAGTGCTTTTTCTCTACGTTTTTTTGCTTTTTTCTTTTCACGTTCTTTTTTTTCGAAACTTTCTGCCATCTTCGCTTTTTTATTTAGTGTTATGTGAATGATATCTTATTTTTCAGGTGAAAAACTAAATATCCTATCTATTTATTAATTCAAAGAATAGCTATGTTTTGAAGTATAGTGGTCGTATTTAAGTGGTTAATAGTAAAGTAAACCACCTGAAAATCTATTTTTTGAGAATGCAAATGTACGAAATTCTTAGCAAAAAACGAGTTTAATTCTTTGTGAGTTATTGTTTCAGGTTTCTATTACTTCCAGTTTTCAGGAATTTCACAAACAGGAATAGGTTCCATTTTATGTTGATTAGCACGGTTTAATTTGCTGTAAATGGCAAAAACCTCTTGTTGTCTATCTGTAAAATCTTCTACCGTTTTTCCTGCATCTTGTTGTTTCATAGCCCATTCTAACTCATCGTAGCTAGCACCTAGCTGATCTTCATCAGTTCTGCTATCTCCAAATAAACCATCTGTAGGAGCAGCGGTTTGTATAGCGCTTGGTACTCCTAAATAAGCACCTAAAGCAAATACTTCACTTTTCATTAAATCGGCAATAGGGCTTACGTCTACACCACCGTCTCCATATTTTGTGTAAAATCCTACACCAAAATCTTCTACTTTATTACCGGTACCTGCTACTAGACTACTGTGTAAACCAGCTATGTAGTATAAAGAAGTCATTCTTAATCTGGCACGTGTGTTGGCAAGTGTAAGGTTTAAAATGGCTTCGTTACCACTGGTAGGAACAGCTTTTTTAAAAGTTTCAAAACTTTCGGTTAAATCAACACGTTCATCGCTTACGTTGCTAAAACGAGCTTTTAATTGTGTAATATGTTCTTGGGCTCTATTTACTTGGTCTGGATGTTGGTGAATAGGCATTTCTACACATACAGTTGGTAGGCCTGTACTTGCACATAGTGTTGAGGTTACGGCAGAGTCTATTCCACCAGATACTCCCACTACAAATCCTTTAACTCCTGCTTTATTTGCATAGTTTTTTAACCAGCCAATAATATGTTCTGCTATCTTTTGAGTTTCCATGTTGCTTATTTCTTATTTTTGAGGTTACACAAATTTACTCAAAATATAATCAGCATGAAAAAGTGGATTGGCTTATCTTTTATAATTAGTATTCTAGTTGCTTGTACATCAATAGATAAAAAAGAGCAAGAAATAGCCAAGGTAAAAGTAGAGGTTAAATTTGCGTTGTTTCACGATGCTTTTTTTACTGCAGCATTAGGTGATTTGCCTAAAATAAAAGAAGAATACCCCTATATGTTTCCTTCTCAAATGTCTGATAGTTTGATAGTAGAAAGAAGACAAGATACTATTCAGCAATTTTTATACAAGCAAGTAAAAAAGATATATCCTACGTTTGATAAAAAAGAAAAGGAGTTGATTGATTTGTTTAAACACATTAATTATTACTATAATGATTTTGAAACACCTACAATAGTTACAGATATTACTGGGGTTTCTTATGAAGATAGAGTCCTGTATGCTCATAATTTAGTATTAATATCGTTGGATATGTATTTGGGAAAAAAGCATGAAGTGTATGGAGGATATCCAGCTTATTTGGCAGAAACATTTACTCCAAAACACTTAACTAGCGATGTAGCTAAAAAAATAATAGCAACTAAGTATAGATTTACAAGAGATAGAACTTTTTTAGGACAATTTATTTTTGAAGGGAAAAAATTGTATTTAGAACAGTTGTTTTTACCTACTATTTCTGATGATATTTTGTTGGGATATACACCAAAAAAAATGGAATGGGCGAAAAATAATGAAGCTCCTGTATGGAGTTATTTTATTAAAAACGAATTGTTGTATAGCAATGAGCCTAAGTTAAAACAACGTTTTATAGATGTAGCTCCGTTTTCTAAATTTTACATGACTATTGATAAAGATTCTCCTGGTGGAATTGCAAAATACATAGGTTTGCAAATTGTAAGAGCTTTTATGGCTAAGCAAAATGTAAGTCCGCAACAATTAATGAAGTTAGATGCACAAACAATTTTAAGTCAATCAGGTTTTAAGCCTAAGAAGTAGTTTTTCTATATCTTTGCAATTCAAAAAATAAGAAGATGGCAGTAGCACATAAATCAAAAATAGAATTTGAAGTAGGTTTGGATGAAAATAAGATTCCAGAAACCATCCACTGGTCTGCAACAGATGGTGGAATAACAAAAGATTCATCTAAGGCAATATTAGTTTCTGTTTGGGACTCTAAAGAAAAAGAAAGTTTGTATTTACCGTTGTGGACTAAAAAAATGCCGGTTGATGAAATGAAAGTTTTCTTTCATCAAACATTAGTACAAATGGCAGATACTTTTGAAAGAGCTACCAATGATGAAAAAATGTCGGCAACTATGCGTGACTTTTGCGAGTATTTTGCAGAAAAATTAGACTTGGAAGACAAAACTAAAAAATAATTAGTTTTTGCATATAAAACAAAATCCCGATAGCATTGCTATCGGGATTTTTTATGTTTATTAAAGATAGACTATTCTTCTCCTTCAGGATTTTTAATAGCATCAATAATTTTAGCTTCAAGTTCTTCTGCTAATTCTGGATTGTCTTTAATTAAGCTCTTAACAGCATCTCTACCTTGTCCTAATTTAGTATCTCCGTAGCTAAACCAAGAACCACTTTTCTTAATAATTCCGTAGTTTACTCCAATATCTAAAATTTCACCTACTTTAGAAATACCTTCCCCGTACATAATGTCAAATTCTGCTTGTTGGAATGGTGGAGCTACTTTGTTTTTAACCACTTTTACTTTGGTAGCATTACCAATTACTTGGTCACCATCTTTTAATTGCGTTCTTCTTCTAATATCTATACGAACAGAAGCATAGAATTTTAATGCATTACCTCCGGTGGTTGTTTCAGGGTTTCCAAACATTACACCAATCTTTTCACGTAATTGGTTAATAAATATTACAGTACACTTAGTTTTGCTAATAGTTCCTGTTAATTTACGTAAAGCTTGAGACATTAAACGAGCGTGTAATCCCATTTTAGAATCTCCCATTTCTCCTTCAATTTCACTTTTTGGAGTTAAGGCTGCTACCGAGTCAATTACTACAATATCAATAGCACCAGAACGAATTAAATTTTCAGCAATTTCTAAAGCTTGTTCTCCGTTGTCTGGTTGCGAAATAATTAAGTTGTCAATATCTACTCCTAAATTTGCTGCATAGAAACGATCAAAAGCGTGCTCTGCATCAATAAAAGCGGCAATTCCACCTGCTTTTTGAGCTTCGGCAATTGCATGTAATGTTAACGTTGTTTTACCAGAAGATTCAGGTCCGTAAATTTCAATAATACGACCTCTAGGGTATCCACCAACACCCAAGGCTAAGTCAACTCCTAAAGATCCAGAAGGAATTACTTCTACATCTTGAACAGCCATGTCTCCCATCTTCATTACCGCACCTTTTCCGTAAGTTTTGTCTAATTTATCTAAGGTAAGCTGTAACGCTTTTAATTTAGCATCTTTTTCGTTGGTCTCTTTTGCCATATCGACTTTGTGTATTTAATTATTTTGATTGGTAGCTAAAATACGAATTTATAGATGTAAAAATAGGAAACAGAACTTTTTTAGCTTGCTTGTTTTTATTTTAAATAAGTGCTGTTTTTTAAAAATGTATTTTCTCTACAGGTTCTGTTTTTACTGGGTTTGTTGAGTTTTGTTAATTGAGAACAGATAATTGTTTTTACATATTTTTATTTTGTGTAATAAAGTGTGCAAGTAGGTCACACATATTTTATGCTTATGAAAGCAGATTTTAATTTTTAGATTGATTATTTGTGCTCAATCAGCCAACTAATCCCTGCTGAAATATAGTTGTTTGTTTGGTTGATTCCTGTTCCAAAAGAAAAATCAAATTGTAGATGGTCGTTTTGTAAATAAGTAAAACCAGCATCAATATTAGAAATATGATTGTTTAGATTTTTAAAAGTTCCGTAAGGTTCAATATAGATTCCTACTTTATTATTTACAGCTTTACCAAAAGAAATAGAGTAGGTTGCATTTTCGTTTTCGGCTCCAAAATAATCATAACCTATTCCGTAGCCAATACTTGTGCTGTTGGTTATGGAGTGTGAAAAGGAAAGCCTGTTGATGGATCCTGTTTTTTCTGAACTAAATCCTTTGCTTCCTGTGGGTAGTGATAGCTGAGATGAAAACGCAATTTTGGTGTTTATATCTTTTTTGTTTAAAAGTTGAATTTTAGTACCAATTTGCAAATCGCTTATTCCTTTTGATGTTAGGTTGTTTTGTTTGGATGTTTGAAATTGACTTAAGATTCTAACTTCAATCCCTTTGGTAATTCCATATCTAAATAAAGCTACAGGAGCTATGGTGCTTTTGATGTCGTTTTCAAAAGCAACCAAGTATCCGCTTTCAATTTGTAAATCTCCAGAATTTACTGTTAGTGCGCTTTCTGTTTGTGTAGGTCTGTCTGTACTAATTTGAGCATTTGTCTTTGTAAATGCAATCATCAGAATAATAATTACTATTTTTTTCATATTGTTTTAATGCTTATAAACTAGTATTTAAAATAGTATATATATTTTAAATTTGGATGTTTAAATTCCAAATTTAAGCCCAACAAAAAACGTTCTAGGTCTTTGTGGTCCATAAATATAAGTTACATCTCTGTTTACTCCTTGGTCAAAATCATTTTGATACGCATTAAATAGGTTTTGAATTCCACTAGAAATTTCAAAATAAGTGTGTTTATGTGTGTCAACAAAAAATTGGTAAGAAGATTTCCAATTCAATTCAAAAAAGGAGGGTGATTTTTCTAGCTTGTCTGTAGGAATGTATCCTGCTAAATGCTGTACATGCATAGGGCCTGTAAATACTCCAGATAAATTGTTTTGAAATGCTTTGGTAGGAGCATAGGTAGCTATAAAATTACCATAAACTTTTGGCGTTTTGTTAAACTCTTTAGTTGCTTGATCTGGTTCTTCTTCCGACCATTCAATTTTGTTATTAAATAAAGCTCTTTGCAAGGTTGCTCCTGCCTGAAAAATCCAATCTGAATTGGGTGCGTATTTTAATTCAATATTTATTCCATATACTTTAGCTCCGTCAGAATTGCTTCTAATCCATTCAAAAATTCCAGAATCAGGAGTAGTTTCTGTTCCTTGTTCTAGTGCAAAAGCATCGTTAAGTTTGGTGTAAAAGAGTTCGGTTACTAAAGAAAAATCTCCGTTTTCTAATTCTTTGCTCCAGTCTAAAGAGGTTAAAAAACTATGTGATGTTTCTGATTTTAATCCATCGGCATTTCTAATTCTACTAATTTCTCCAGCAGCTAAAGAGGCATGCACATCTTCTCCATAAATTTGCGGAGCTCTAAATCCTTTGGCATAACTAGTTCTCCATCTTAAGTTTTTGTTGATGCTGTACAAAATGTTAGCTCTTGGATTTGTAACAATTGTTTCTTCTGCCAAATTGTGAATATCTCCTCTTAAGCCTCCTAGTATTCTAAGTTTGTTGTTTACTATCCATTCTTGTTGTGCATAGATTCCTATTAAATGAGTGGTTTGTAAAATAGGTTCAAAATCTGGGTTTTCTTTACGATCATCTATACTATTGTATTTGTATTCTACTCCTCCTGTAAAAGTTCCTGTGTTGTTTAAAAATTGGTCAAATTTATGAGCATATTGAGTTCCTGTAACAAAAGTAATGTCTTTAGATTTCCCAAAACCTTCTATACTTTCTTTAATGTTTTCTCCGGTTGGATTGCTACCGGCCAATCCTCCGTAAAAGTTTTTGTTTTTAGAAACAGATGTAGATGCGTAAACGGAATAATTGTCTTTTAAGTTTGGGTTTAAATACTCGTAGGTAAGGCCTCCAGAAATTACGGTAGATGCTATTTGCTCAGTAACATCAGCTAAAAAAGGAAGAAGGTTTAAGTTGTTTCCCCCTCTTCGGTATTCGTTATTTGCGTTAAATTCAGCTGTAATTTTTTTTCTATCAGTAGGTCTGTTAAAAGCTTTTAGGCCAAAAGAAGTGTTCTCCATTTCGGTAATTTCGGTAAATCCATCATTGTCAGCATCAAAAGCTTCTCTTTTTCGTTTCATTCCAAAAAGAGCTATTCCAGTATCAAAATCTTGGTTAATTACCGTTCCGTTAAATGTGATGGTTTTGTCTTGGGTATTTCCTCCAATTAGTGCCAAATTACTACCTACAGAAAAACTGTTTTCTGATGGATCTTTGGTGATAATGTTAATAGTTCCGGCAATAGCATTAGAACCGTACAATGCAGAACCACCACCACGGATCACTTCTATTTGTTTGATGATGTTTGCCGGAATTTGATCTAATCCGTACACGCTGTTTAAAGCACTAAATACAGGTCTGCTATCTATTAATATTTGAGTGTAAGAACCGTTTAAACCATTCATTTTTACTTCGGAAGTTCCACAGTTTTGGCAGTTGGTTTCCATTCTTAATCCGGGTTGAAAATTCAGTCCTTCGGATAAACTTACGGCTTGTGTGGCTTCTAAAACTCTAGCATCGGTAACGGTTACAATTACAGGAGCTTTTTTTCTGTTTAAATAACCTCTAGTAGCCGTTACTACAACTTGGTCTAAGCCTAAAACATCTTCTTTTAAGTTAATGTTAATGATTTTTTGTTCGTTTTTAGCTATAGAAACACGGACTTCTTTGGTTTTGTAACCAATTGCATTAATGACTAAAAGATGATTTCCTTCTGTAATATCTAAGTGATATTTCCCATTAATATTGGTGCTAGTATTTTGATTTGTGTTTTTTATACTAATGGTAGCAAGTACAGGTTGGTTGGTAGCGCTAACAATTCCTTTTATGTGACTGTGTTGTGCGTGTGTAAATAAGCAACATAGAAAAGTAAATAGGTAAACGGATATCTTCATTTTTTTTATTGATGAAATTATTTTTAAGCAAATCTATATAATTTTTTAGATAAGTCTAAAAATATTTTTAATAATTTATGTTGTTTAAATTTATATATTTGTAATAATGAAATTCGATTTATCACAAACAGAGGAAAATTACTTAAAAGCTATTTATAGCTTGTTTGTTGTAGCTAACAAACCTGTAAGTACAAATAAAATAGCGGAGAGGCTGGAAACCAAGGCTTCATCGGTAACAGATATGATTAAAAAATTGGCTGAAAAACAGTTGGTGGATTATGTAAAATACCAAGGAGTATCTTTAACCGTTACAGGAAAAGACATTGCAGTGCATGTTATTAGAAAACATAGACTTTGGGAAGTGTTTTTGGTTCGTCATTTAGGTTTTCAATGGGATGAGGTTCACGAAGTTGCAGAGCAGTTAGAGCATGTAAAGTCTAGAAAGTTAACAGATGGCTTGGATGCCTTTTTAGATTTTCCTAGATACGATCCACACGGAGATCCTATTCCAGATAAAGACGGGAATTTTATCAAAAGAAATATTACGGTTTTGTCTTCTTTAAAAATTAATGAAGAAAGTAAAATTGTAGGTGTAAAAGATAGTTCTAGTGCTTTTTTAAAGTATTTAGACAATGCGGATATCAAGCTAGGAGTTGAGATAAAAGTATTGCACAAAGAAGATTTTGATAATTCTATGTTGTTATTAATTGAGGGGCAAAAAATATCTATATCACAGCAAATTTCTAGCAATTTGTATGTAAAACAAAATAAAAATTAGAATGAAAAAAATTATAGCAATTGTAGTTGCCATCTGTTTTGTAGCTTGTAAACCTGCAGAAAAAACAAACAATTTAAAGTTTACGGTAGTAACCACTACCACCATGATTACCGATTTGGTAAAAACTATTGGAGGAGATGCTATTGAGGTAAAAGGAATTATGGGAGCAGGAGTAGATCCTCATTTGTACAAAGCTTCAGAGGGAGATGTTTCTAAGTTAACCAGTGCCGATTTAATTATTTACAACGGTTTGCATTTAGAAGGAAAGTTGGTAGATGTTTTTGAAAAAATGAATCAGGTAGGGAAAAAGACCATTGCTTTGGGTGATTTTTTAGCTCATGAACAAATCATTAATTCAGAAGCGTTTGCAAGTTCTCACGATCCGCATATTTGGTTTTCTATTCAGAATTGGAAAACAATTGCCACTAAATTAACGGAAGCTTTGATTAAAGAAAATCCAGAAAATAAGTTAGTGTATCAAAAAAATGGAGCAGATTATTTGGCAAAATTAACAGCTTTAGAAACAGAGGTAAAGACTAAAATAGAGGAATTACCTGTAGAGAAGCGAATTTTAGTAACAGCACACGATGCCTTTTCTTATTTTGGAAAAGAATTTGATTTTGAGGTAGTAGGATTGCAAGGATTGTCTACTGCTACAGAAGCTGGAGTTAAAGATGTACAACGTATTTCTGATTTTATTATAGAAAACAAAGTAAGAGCCATTTTTGTAGAAAGTTCAGTTCCTAAAAGAACGGTAGAAGCTTTACAGGCATCGGTAAATTCTAAAGGGCATACGGTAGTTATTGGTGGAGAATTATTTTCGGATGCTTTGGGGAATCCAAGCGACGAAATGGGAAATTATATAGGAATGTTTCGTTACAATGTAAATACTATTGTAAATGCATTAAAGTAAGACTTAATTGAGTTTTTATAAAATTAAATAGGTGTTCAAGCATAGTCAAGAACTAGATGTTAAGTGAGAATTAATTGATAAATCATAAAAGTGTTAGTGATTGACTGGCCTGTTTGAGCTCTTTAAAGATGCTCGAGCGGAGTCGAGAGTCTTTAAAAGCGAGTAAGGAAAGCACGACCCTCCCGAAGTTTCGGGAAGGGAAACACCCCAAATAAAAAAAAATGGAACAAAAAATTGCCATTGCTATTGATGATTTAACAGTAGCGTATAATTACAAACCGGTACTTTGGGATATTGATTTGCAAATTCCGGAGGGAGTTTTAATGGCTATTGTTGGGCCAAACGGAGCGGGAAAATCTACTTTGTTAAAAGCTATTTTAGATATTATAAAACCCTTGGCAGGATCGGTAACGGTGTACGGAAAACCTTATAAAAAACAACGAGACTTGGTGGCTTATGTTCCACAAAAAGGAAGTGTAGATTGGGATTTTCCTACCACGGCTTTAGATGTGGTTATGATGGGGACTTACGGTTCTTTAGGATGGATTAAAAGACCTGGGCAAACTCAGAAAAAACAAGCATTAGAAGCTTTGGAAAAAGTGGGAATGTTGCCTTTTCAGAACCGACAAATTTCTCAGTTATCAGGAGGACAGCAGCAGCGTATTTTTTTGGCGAGAGCTTTGGTGCAAAACGCATCTATTTATTTTATGGACGAACCTTTTCAGGGAGTAGATGCAACCACAGAAAAAGCGATTATTCAGATTTTAAAAGAATTAAGAAAAGCAGGAAAAACGGTTATTGTAGTACATCATGATTTACAAACCGTTCCAGAATATTTTGATTGGGTGACCTTTTTAAATGTAAAAAAGATTGCCACAGGACCTGTAGCGCAAATTTTTAACGATGATAACTTGACCAAAACTTATGGAATTAACTATAAGACAAGTATTACAGAAGGTAAGTTATGATAAATGAATATTTAAATTTACTGTTAAAGGATTACACCTTGCAAATTATTACACTAGGAACAGCGGTTTTAGGAGCTGTTTGTGGTATGTTGGGTAGTTTTGCTGTGTTAAGAAAACAAAGTTTGTTGGGAGATGCTATTTCTCATGCATCCTTACCCGGAATTGCTATTGTATTTTTGGTCTTAGGAGTAAAAAGTAATAACGGATTATTGTTAGGGGCTTTGGCTAGTGGTTTGGTTAGTGCGGTTTTTATTAAAGGAATTATATCTAAAACACACTTAAAGGCAGACACTGCTTTGGGAATTGTACTGTCTACTTTTTTTGGGTTTGGAATGTTGTTGCTAACTTATATTCAGAAATTACCCAATGCCAATCAATCGGGGTTAGAAAAATATTTATTTGGTCAAGCGGCTACCTTATTGGCTAGCGATGTTTGGTTAATGACGGCCATTGCAGGAATCTCATTGTTAATTGTTTTATTGTTCTGGAAAGAATTTAAAATGGTGCTATTTGATCCGGATTATACCAAAACCCTAGGGTTTAATGTAAAGTTTATAGATACTTTAATTACTTCTTTTATTGTAATTGCTATTGTAATGGGTTTACAAACAGTGGGAGTGGTTTTAATGAGTGCCATGTTGTTGGCACCTGCTGCTGCTGCTAGACAATGGACTAACAGTTTGGCAAAAATGGTGATGTTGGCTGGTTTGTTTGGGGCAACCTCTGGAGTGGTAGGAACGGCTATAAGTGCTAGTGCAAACAATTTATCTACAGGACCTGTTATTGTGTTAATTGCTACGTTGTTTGTAGTGTTTTCTTTTGTGTTTTCTCCTATTAGAGGTTTGTTGTTTAAGCAAATTAAATTGTGGAAAAATAGAAACGATTTAAAGTTGATGAAGACTCTGATGTTTATGTATAACTTGGTAAAAGATCACGAAGATATTTCGCATCCACATAAAATTCAGTTGCTAAATAATTTTCAGGGATACACTAAAAAAAGTCTCAAAAGATTACAAGCCGAAGATTTGATTTTGTTGAACAGAAGTGATTGGTCTTTAACAGAAAAAGGTTTTAACACGGCTAAAAACTTATATACGCAAGAGTTATGACAAATGCACAGTTAGAAATACAAATTATTTTGAGTTTGGTGGCTGTAGCTTGTGCTTTGCCAGGGGTGTTTTTGGTGTTAAGAAAAATGGCTTTAATTAGCGATGCTATTAGTCATTCTATTTTACCAGGAATTGTACTGGGTTTTTTTATTACACAAGATTTAGCATCGCCTTTGTTAATTGTAATGGCTACGTTAACAGGTGTGTTAACTGTTGTTTTGGTAGAATATATTCAGAAAACAGGTTTGGTAAAAGAAGATACAGCTATAGGATTGGTGTTTCCGTCTATGTTTAGTATTGGAGTTATTTTAATTGCTCGTAATGCAGGAGATGTTCATTTAGATGTAGATGCTGTTTTATTAGGAGAAGTTGCTTTTGCTCCTTTTGATAGATGGATGTACAATGGAATAGATATGGGACCCAAATCTTTATGGATGATTGGAACTATTTTAACGGTTTCTATTTCTTTATTGATTTTGTTTTTTAAAGAATTAAAAGTAGCCACTTTTGATGCAGGTTTAGCAGCTTCTTTAGGTTTTACTCCTATTGGAATTCACTATGGGTTAATGACGGTTTCATCGGTAACTACGGTTGGGGCTTTTGATGCTATTGGAGCTATTTTAGTAGTGGCTTTTATGATTGTACCTGCTGCAAGTATTTACTTGTTAACCAATAATCTTAAAAAAATGTTGGTGTACTCTGCTTTGTTAGGTGTGTTTGCATCTATAGTAGGATATTGGATAGCTCATTTTTTAGATGCTTCTATTGCAGGAACTATTGCTACGGTTTTAGGCTTGTTGTTTTTTATGGTGTATTTGTTTGCTCCGGACAAGGGATATATTTCTCAGTGGTATAAAATAAAACAACAAAAAACAGAGGTAGCCATGTTGGTGTTTATGCTGCATATTGCAAATCATGAAGAGGAGCAAGAACGAAATGTAAACCACTTACAAGAACATATAAATTGGACAAGTCAGTTAGCTAGAAAGGTGTTAAGATTGGCTAATCAGAACAATATGATTGTGATTAAAAATGATGTAGTTAGTTTAACCCCAAAAGGAGCAGAATTCACAAATAAGGCTGTTTCTTATATTTCTGATAATAAAAATGCAGAGTTAGAGGGAATTAAGCAGAACTTCTTTTTGTTTAGAGGATAAAACTATTGGTATGTTATTTGAAGTTGTATAATTAAGGCTAAAATCTTATATTTAGTTAACAACCTAAAACAACAAACAATATGTCAATATTAAATATATTTTTAAGTGGATCTCAAAAGAAAAATAGGGGACACTTAGCTAACATTGTAAAAATTGCAAAATCTAATGGAAAACTAAATAGAGATGAAATTAGATTGATTAAAAAAGTAAAAGAAGAATTAAATATTAGCGATTTGGCTTACAGAAGTATTATTCGTAAACCAGAACAGTATCCTATGAATCCTCCGTCGGGTTATGAGGAAAGAATAGAAAGGCTTTATACACTTACAGATATGCTGTTGGTAGAGAAAGAATCTTTAGACTTGTCTATTAAATTGTTAGAAAAACTAGCTATTGGTATTGGATTCCGTATAGAAACACATGAAGAAGTTGTAAGATTAGCTGTAGAGTTAGTTCAAAATAAAGCTGATTTGGAGACTTTTACCAAAGAAATTAAAAGAGCAAATACAATTCCGAAAGAGTAGATTGTATGTAGCTCTTTATTAAAAGAGATTGTCTATTTTAGACAATCTCTTTTTTTATGCTATGATTTCAGAAAGTTTTTTTAAAGTTTACAATGCTTCGGCAGGTAGTGGTAAAACATTTACGTTGGTTAAAGAATATTTAAAAATTGTGCTGACTTCCGGCGATTTTGAATTTCAGAAAATATTAGCCATAACGTTTACCAACAAAGCAGCATCAGAAATGAAACAGCGTGTGTTAACTACGTTAAAAGATGCTTCTATAGAAAAAGAAAATCCTATTGTGGAGGTTTTAAAAACAGAAACAGGATTATCAACTACAGAAATTAAGGAAAAATCTAAAAGAGTTCTTAATAATATATTGCATAATTATGCAAGTTTTAACATCATTACTATCGATAGTTTTACACATAAGCTTATTAGAACTTTTTCTTTGGATTTAGGGTTGCCTCTAGATTTTGAAGTAGAAATGGATGCAGAGCCTTTGTTAGAAGAAACTATTGATTTATTGGTTTCTAGAATTGGAGAAGATAAAGAGTTAACAGAAACCTTGGTAAACTATACGTTACATCAGGTAAATGATGACAAATCTTGGAATATTAACGCTTCTTTAATAGAGGTTGCCAAGCTTTTGTTAAACGAAGAAAATGAAATTGAGGTTTCTAAATTGGTAAATACTCATCTTTCCGATTTTCAGAAATTAGAAAAACGCTTAAAAAAATATTTACTAGATACAGAGCAGGCTTTTAAACAAGTAGGAGAACAGTCTCTTGGTTTGATTGATGAAAATGACATTACATATAGTTCTTTTGCTAGTGGAGATTTACCCAATTACTTTAAAAAGTTTTTAGGAAGTTGGATGTTAAAAGAAGAAGAGTTGGCAGGGAAACGATTGATTGGAAATATGGAAAAAGGAGTGTTGTATGCCAAATCTAAACCCAAAGATCCTGTAAAATTAGCAGATAGAGATAAAATTGATTTGATTCAGGAAGAGCTACTAACATTGTACGCTATTTCTCAAAAATTATGTCAAGACCATTTAGGACAATACTTTTTAGTTAAAAAAATATTAAAATCTTTAGTTCCGTTGGCGGTTCTAAGTCATATAAACAAGGAGTTTTCTAATTTAAAAGAAGAAAATAATTTTAGATTAAACTCAGAATTTAATCGTTTTATAAGTAAGCAAATTAAAGATCAACCGGTTCCTTTTATTTATGAGCGTTTAGGAGAGAAATTTCAGTATTTCTTTATAGATGAAATGCAAGATACTTCTGAATTGCAATGGCAGAATTTAATTCCGTTAATTCATAACACGCTATCGCAAAACAAAGGTGGATTAATGTTGGTGGGAGATGCTAAACAATCTATTTACAGATGGAGGGGAGGAAAAGCATCGCAATTTGTGGAATTGTCTAATGAAAACGAAAATCAGTTTTTTGTAGAAAAAGAAATTTTAACACTAAACACAAACTTTCGTAGTTATAGCAATGTCATCAACTTTAACAATCAGTTTTTCTCTTTTATTTCATCTTATTTAAAACAGCCTACTTATCAAGAAATATATGATCAAGAAAAAAATCAAGGAGTAAATAGCAAAGAAGGTGGTTATGTAAAATTAGAGGTGTTTGAAAGGGATGAGGAGTTTGAAGCTCATGAATTTTATTCAGAAAAAATTTATCAGCAGATTTTAGATATAGAAGCAAAAGGTTTTAATAGAGGAGATATTTGTGTGTTAACCCGTAAAAAAACAAATGGAATTGCTGTTGCAGATTATTTGGTGTCTAAAGGTGTTGAGGTAATTTCTCCAGACAGTTTGTTGTTAAAAAACAATCAACTTGTACAGTTTTTTATTCGTTTTATGCGATGGTTGGAGAACAATGATGACAAAGAAGAATTGATAGAGATATTGTGTTTTTTTAAAGATCATTTGGGGATTCAAATTCCGGAACATGAGTTTTACGAAACCTGTATTAAAGCAAATAACATAGATGAGTTATTAGTATACTTAGAGGTAGATTTTAAACTATCAGAGTTTTTTGCTCAGTCTTTATATGATGGAGTTGAATATATTATTAGAGCGTTTAAGCTGCAACCCATCATTGATATTTTTGGACAAGCCTTTTTAGATTTGGTTTTACAATTTCAATTAAAAGAATCTGGAGGATTGCAGTCCTTTTTGCAGTATTGGAATAGAAAGCGAGAAAAATTAACAGTAGAGGTTTCGCCAAGTAAAAATGCTGTTCAGATTATGACGATTCATAAATCCAAAGGACTAGAGTTTCCCGTAGTAATTTTCCCTTTTGATTTAGATACAGAATACATTCAGAACGAAAAAGTTTGGTACAATACTAAAGGAAGAGAGCTGTTTCAAGATTTTGAGAGTTTTCAAATTCCAGTTTCTAGTAAGTTAGAACTATATGGAGCTCAAGGAAAAGAATATTTAGATAAAGTAAATGAAGAAATTCAGCTAGATAATTTTAATTTATTATATGTGGCTTTAACTAGGGCTGAAGAACAGTTATTTATTTTGTGCGATACAAAGAATACTAAATCCAATACGGTAAAAAACTATTCAGACTATTTTAAATTGTTTGCTACGGAAAAAGGAGGTGAATTAAGTTACGAAGTTGGAAATCCGGAAAGGTTATCTAAAGTTAAGGATAGTGAAGAGAATTGGGTATTAGATGATTTTTTAAGTATTGATAAAAAAGAGAATCAAATTTTTGTGGTTCAAAATCAAGAAACTGAAGATGAGGCAAGATTGTTTGGAAACCTAATACATCATGCTTTTGAAAAAATTGTATCTATTAAAGATGTTCCATTAGCTTTTAGTTATATAGATCAACAAGCGCTTTCTAGTCAGGTATCTGCAAAAGCTAAACAAATTATAAATAATGTTGTTCAACATAAAGACTTAGTAACTTATTATAAAGAAGGTTTAGAGGTTTTTAACGAACGCTCTTTTATAACTCAAAGTGGTGAAGTTAATATTATGGATAGAATTATTTTTAACCATAAAGAGGTAACTATTATAGATTATAAAACAGGAGTTTTTAATTCCCAACATCAATTACAAATAGAAAATTACGGTAATGTTTTAAGTTCTATGGGCTATGTTGTTAAAAATAAATTTTTGGTTTATTGTAATGATTCTATAGAGATAAGGATTTCATAATTTTATACTATGTGTAGTAAAGCTTGTTATTTTTTTTATATTTGTTAGAATAAAACATAATAAATCATGAAAAATTTAAAAGTATTATTATTGTTCTCATTGTTTGTGTCGTTAACGTCTTTAAAGGCAAATGCACAAGATGAAGAAAATAAATGGGCTATCGGTTTTGGTATTAACATGGTAGATGTTAGTGCTGCAGGTTTGGGAGACTTGGGTTCTCAGGTTTCTGATTATTTTAGTGCTGGAGATTGGAATACATTGCCATCTTTATCTAGATTATCTGTTGCTAGATATTTAGACAAAGGAATTATTGTAGATGGTGCTGTTGCCATTAACACAATTAGTAAATCTCCTTTTGGAAGTCCAGATGATGCAGCGTATTATTCTGTTGATTTTGGTGCTAGATATGATTTAAACGAGTTAGTAGGAGATACTGCTTGGTTTGATCCTTACGTAAAGTTATCTTTAGGTGGAGCATGGGTTGATTCTGAATCTGTAGGATTTGTAATTTCTCCATCTTATGGATTTAACACTTGGTTTAATGAAAATGTTGGTTTAAACTTTGAATCATCGTACAAAACTAGTTCATTAGTAGGAACAAACAATTCAGCTATTGTTTCTTCAGGATACCATTTTCAACACTCAATTTCTTTTGTATTAAGGTTTGATGAGTAATTACTATAAAGAATAAATAACATGCAAAAGGCTATTTCGTAATGAAATAGCCTTTTGTTTTTTTGTAACATAGGTTAATAATTGATGTATGTTAATTTCGTATATTTGCAGTAATTTTAAACTAAAAACTAAAATTAATATGAAAAAAATTAAAATAGTATCGCTTTTAATTGTAATGATTTTTTCAATAAAGTCATTTGCACAAGATGAAAAAAATCCATGGGCTATTGGAGTCGGGATTAATATGATAGATGTTTCTGGATATGGGATATCTAAACCTTTTGATCAGTTGAAAGATTATATTGGTGTAAAAGACTTTAATGCATTACCTGTATTAAGTAGATTATATGTTGCAAAGTATTTAAACAAAGGTTTTACAGTAGATGTTGTTGGGGCATTAAACTCTATTGATGAAATTCCTTCTGGAGAAGTAAGTGAAAAAACATATTATTCTTTAGACTTTGGTTTAAGATATGACTTAAATGAATTGTTTGGACAAACAGGATGGTTTGACCCTTATGCTAAATTTAGTATTGGTGGTGCTTGGGTAGATAGTAACTCTGCTTTAGAATTATCTCCAACTTTAGGTTTTAACACATGGTTTAATGATAAAGTAGGTTTGAATTTTGAATCTGCATACAAAACAAGTTCTTTGTTTGATGCTAACGGAGTTGGTAGTGCACCATACATTGGAGCGTACCATTTTCAACACTCTATTTCTTTAGTGTTAAAGTTTGGAGCTAAAGATACCGATTCTGACGGAGTGTTAGATGCAGATGATGCTTGTCCTCAAATAGTAGGTAAAAAAGAATTACAAGGTTGTCCTGATATGGATGGTGACGGAGTTTCTGATAAAGATGACGAATGTCCTGAATTAGCAGGTACTGTTGCAACTAAAGGTTGTCCTGATGCAGATGGAGATGGTATAGCTGATAAATTTGATGCTTGTCCAAACAAAGCTGGAGAATTTGGTGGTTGTCCTGATACAGATGGAGATGGTGTTGCTGATAACAAAGATTTATGTCCAACATTAGCAGGTCCTAAAAAAGATGCTGGATGTCCAGATTCTGATAAAGATGGATTGTCTGATAACAATGATAAGTGTCCTAAGACTTTTGGAGCAGTTGCTAACGGTGGTTGTCCATGGGCGGATACAGATGGTGATGGTGTAACTGATAATTTAGATAACTGTGTAAACGAAAGAGGACCAAAATCTAACAATGGATGTCCTGTTAAGTTAACAGAAGAAGCAAAAAAATCATTAGGTACATATGCTAAAACAATTCAGTTTAATTCTGGTAAAGCAGCTTTTAAACCTGGAGTAACAAAAACTTTAGATGTAATTGTTAAAGTAATGAGAGAATTTGACGGAGTTCGTTTTGATGTAGAAGGACATTCTGATAGCTCTGGTAACGATGCTAAAAACTTAAAGCTATCTCAAGAAAGAGCACAAGCTGTTGTAGATTATTTAACATCTCACGGAATTGCTAACTGGAGATTAAACGCTGTTGGTTATGGTGAAACTAAACCTATTGCAAGTAATAATACTGCAGCAGGTAGAGCTTTAAACAGAAGAGTTGTTTTAAGTGCAATTGAAAAATAATAAGTTTTAAAATATTCTAAAAGCCGTCTCAATTTGAGACGGCTTTTTTTATGCCTAATTTTTTATACTCTTTAAAAAAACCGTTCCTTTATATAACAGCTTTTTGAACATATATATGAAGACATTTTTAAAAGAAACAGCGAAAGCTGTAATAGATAAACAACAAGATTTAAAAAACACAACTTGTATAGTTCCTAGTGAACGTGCAGGTATTTATCTTAAAAATTGTTTTAAAGATGAGCTAAATGGTAAGGTGTCTTTTTTGCCAAAAATAGTTAGTATAGAAAAGTTTATCAAAGAGATGTCTGGCTTAGAAAGTATGGATCAGGTTTCTTTGGTTTTTGAGTTTTTTAATATTTATAATCAAGAATTTAAAGGCACAGAACCCGATACCTTTGAAAGATTTATTGGTTGGGCAACTATTGTAATTCAAGATTTTAATGAGATTGATAGGCATTTGGTAAATGGAAAAGAAATTTTTTCTTACTTAACAGATCTTCAGAATATAAAAGATTGGTCTCCAGAAAAAGAAACGGAAACAGATACAATTAAAAATTACATGAATTTTGTAAAAGACTTGTATGTGTATTATCAAAAACTGAGCAGTACTTTATTAGATAAAAAAGCAGGATATCAAGGTTTAATTTATAGAGAGGCTTATCACAATCATAAAGAATATTTAGAAACGCGTAAGAATGAATCGTTTCATTTTATCGGATTTAATGCTTTAAACAAAGCCGAAGAAGAAATTTTTAAAAGTTTTTTAGCCAAAGATCACAATCATATTTATTGGGATGTAGATGAATATTACTTAGATGACGAGCATGAGGCTGGTATGTTTGTAAGAAAGTTTTTTAACGAGTGGGAATGTTTGCAAAAAGAAGGACGAAAGAATTTTGTAAACAATCATTTTAAGCAAAAGAAAAATATTCAGGTTTTAGGAACTCCTCTAAATGTTACCGGAATTAAAGCTGCTACGTCGTTTTTAGGAAAGCAAATAGATCCAAAAGATACTGCCTTTGTATTGGCGGAAGAATCTATTTTACCCGTAGTTTTAAATTCGTTGCCAAGTGAGGTGAATAAGGTAAATATTACAATGGGATATGCGTTGAGCAATATTCCTTTAGCAGGTTTGTTTCAGTCTTTGTTTGATTTGCATTTGAATAAGCAAAAATTAGGGAAAGAATCTTTTTATTACAAAGATGTTTTGTCATTTTTTAGACACCCATATGTCAATAAAATTACGGAAAACACCAATAGTAAAGTTATAGACAATATCACCAAAAACAACTTGGTGTTTATTACACAAAATACCATCATCAATCTTTGTGATAAGCATGGTTTTCACAAATCAATTAGTGCTTTGTTTGGAGAGTTTCCTAATGTTTTAGAATTTTTATCTGCAATTATAGATTTTATCAACTACTTAAATAGCAAGTTAGAAGGTATAGAATTATTGTATGTAGAGGGGTACAGAAAAGTGTTTCAAGAAATAATCAACTTAAATAATCAATACAAATACATTAGCAATATTAAAGTATTGTATAAAATATTTAAAAAGTTATTGCCCTTAGAAACGGTAGATTTTAAAGGGGAAGCTTTAGAAGGAATGCAATTAATGGGGGTTTTAGAAACCCGTTGTTTAGATTTTAAAAATGTGATATTAACTTCTGTAAACGAAGGGATCTTACCATCAGGAAAAACAGAGCGTTCTTTTATTTCTTTTGAAGTAAAAAAGCATTTTAACATGCCTACCTATTTGGCTAAAGATGCTATTTTCTCGTATCACTTTTATCGATTAATTCAGAGAGCAGAAAATATTTATTTATTGTACAATACCAAGCCCAATGATTTTGGAGCGGGTGAAATGAGTAGATTCTTAACACAGTTGTTAATTGATAAAGAAAAAGATATTACGTATAAAAATGTAGTGGCTCCTGTTCATAAAAATACGGTAACGGCAAGAGAAGTAGAAAAAACTCCTAGAGTGATGGAATTGTTACTTAACTATTTTAAAAAAGGAGCATCGCCAAGTAGAATTATAGAATATATAAACGATCCACTTAGTTTTTACCAGAAAATTGTGTTAAAAATTAAAGAGACAGATAAGGTAGAAGAAGAAGTTGCTCACAATACCTTAGGAACTGTAGTTCACGATTCTTTAGAGTTTTTATACAAGCCTTATGTGGGTAAAATTCTTATTGCAGAAGATATCAAAAAAATGAAATCGGAAGCTAAAGAAATGGTGGCTTCTAAATTTAAAGAATACTTTAAATCCGGAGATACTACTACAGGGAAAAACAGGTTGATTAATGAAGTTGCTAATCAATTTGTGCTAAATTTCTTAAACAAAGAGTTGGAAGAGATTAAGGCAGGTAAAGAAATTATTGTTAAAGATTTAGAAGGAGAGTATAAGGTAGAGTTAACAACTCCAAATGGGCATAAAGTAGCTTTAAAAGGAAAAATAGACAGGGTTGATGAGGTTGATGGTGTAAGAAGAATTGTAGATTATAAAACGGGAAAAGTAGAGGCCAAAGATTTAAAATTGTCAGATTTGTCTTTAGTGACTTCCGATTATAAATACCATAAAATTCTACAAGTAATGACGTATGTTTTGTTGTATTCAGAAGAACATAAATTTAATTTAGATGAAAGAGTTTTAGAAACAGGAATTTATTCGTTTAAGAATTTTAAAGCAGGATTTTTAGCAATGAATTTTTCTGAAAACCCTAGAAACAAAGAATACACGGTTACAACAGCGCATTTAGAAAGTTTTAAACAAGCATTGTTTGCTTTGATTGATGAGATTTTAGATAACAAACGTACTTTTGTAGAGAATTTAGACAAAAAGTATAAAAAAGAAGTATAATGGTTCACAAAAATATTCAGGTGCAAGGAAAGCACCAAAAACCAATTTTAACAGATTTACATTATACCAAAAATGGACAAAAAAAAGCAATCGTAATTTTTTGTCACGGATACAAAGGATATAAAGATTGGGGGGCTTGGAATTTAATGGCAACTGAATTTGCCAAACAAAATTTCTTTTTTGCAAAGTTTAGTTTTTCACATAACGGAGGAACGGCAGAGCAACCTATAGATTTTCCAGATTTAAAAGCTTTTGGTAAAAATACATTCACCAAAGAAATGGACGATTTACAATCGGTAATAGATTTTGTTTTACAGAATGATGAGTTAGCATCAGAAATAGATACAGAGAATTTAACGTTAATTGGTCATTCTAGAGGAGGAGGAATTGTTACGTTAAAGGCAAATGAAGATACAAGAGTAAAAAATATAATTTCTTGGGCTGGAGTGTCCGATTTTGAAGTTCGTTTTCCTACAGGCTTTAAGTTGTGGTGGTGGAAATTAAGAGGGGTAGCACATATTAAAAATGCTAGAACCAAACAGAAAATGCCACATTACATTTCTTTTTATAAAGATTTTGTCAAAAATAAAGATCGATTTAATATTCAAAACGCTGCTAAAAATTTAAAAGCAAATCATTTATTGGTACATGGAACTAATGATGTTGTGGTAAAAGCCTTTGAATCTGAAAATGTAAAAAAATGGAATCCAAATAGCCAATTGGTTTGGATAGAAAACATGAATCATGCGCTAGGATGTTCTCAACCTTATACAGAAAAAGAAATGCCATCAGACTTAAAAAAGGTTGTAGAAAAATCAATCCAATTTATCAATGGGCAAGCGTAAATTTTCGTTTAAATACATCAATAGTATTGCAGTTCCAGCTATTGTATCTGGAGTTATAGAACCTATACTTTCTTTAACAGACACCGCTGTGGTAGGAAATGTGTCTATAAACGCCACCGAGGCTTTGGCAGCAGTTGGGCTTGCAGGTTCTTTTATTGCAACTTTAGGGTGGATTTTTACACAAAGTAAAGTAGCTATTGCGGCCTTAGTAGCCGAGTATTTAGGAAAAAAAGAATTAGATAAAATTATAGGATTGCCTGCTCAAATGATAGGAATCAACATTGTGTTGGGCTGTGCTATTTATTGTATAACGTATTTTTTAACCATTCAAATCTTTCAACTCTACAATGCTAATGGTTTGGTGTTAGATTATACCGTTTCTTATTATAGAATTAGGGCTTTGGGTTTTCCCTTGCTGTTATTTATAGTTTCTGTATTTTCTATCTTTAGAGGTTTACAAAATACTTTTTGGCCTATGGTGATTAGTGCTACAGGAGCTATTTTAAACATTCTGTTGGACTTTTTATTGGTGTATGGTGTAGATGGGTTAATTCCGGCTATGCATGTAGAAGGAGCAGCCTGGGCAAGTTTAATAGCACAGTTTGTAATGTTTGTTTTTGCTTTGGTGTTGTTATTTGTAAAAACACCTTTCCGTTTAAAAATAATATTTAAGGTACATCCGGAATTAAAAAGAACCATTAGTATTAGTTTAAACATGTTGGTTAGAACCATTGCTTTAAATACAAGTTTAGTGCTCTCTAATGCTTATGCTACCAAATATGGATCTAATTACATAGCTGCTTTTACTATTGCTTTTCAAATTTGGTTATTTTTTGCTTTTTTTATTGATGGATATGCGAGTGTTTCAGCAATTATATCAGGAAAGTTAAAAGGAGAAAATAATTATAAAGATTTAGCGTTATTGGTAAAAACAATTACTAAATATGCTTTGATTGTATCGGTGTCTTTAGCTATTTTGTTTTTTATGTTATATCCGTACATCGGAAAAATATTTACCAATGATCAAGAAGTGATAGATACGTTTGAAAATTTCTTTTGGATGGTGTTAATTATGCAACCTTTAAATGCCATTGCTTTTGTGTATGATGATGTGTATAAAGGAATGGCAGAAGCTGTTAGCTTAAGAAATACACAGCTAATAGCCACTTTTGTAGGATTTGTACCTACTTTGATTATCTTAGATTTCTTAGAATTTAAAATATATGCAATTTGGATTGCTTTTCTCATATGGATGTTGTTAAGAGCCTTACTTTTGCGTATAAAATTTGTAAAGCTTTTAAAATTAAATCTTCAATAAAATAAATAATATGGATTTAGCATATGTAAAGGCTACTTTAACAAATAGAGTAGCGGAAATAGAATTTTATAGTCCTGCTAGTAATTCACTAAATAGTGAGCAATTAAAACAATTAAGTAAGGCTATTTTGTCTTTTGATGATCGTGAAGATGTAAGTGTAATTCATTTAAAAAGTTCTGGAGAAAAAGCATTTTGTGCAGGAGCTTCTTTTGATGAATTATTAGAAATAGAAACGTTAGATAAAGGAACTGCTTTTTTTATGGGCTTTGCCAATGTTATAAATGCCATTCGTAAAAGTCATAAAATAGTGGTGACTTCTATACAAGGAAAAACCGTTGGAGGTGGAGTTGGTATAGCAGCCGCTAGTGATTACGTTTTTGCTACAGATCAGGCTAGTGTTAAGTTGTCAGAACTTAGTATTGGAATAGGTCCTTTTGTAATAGAACCCGCTGTGTCTAGAAAAATAGGATTGGCTAATTTTACAGAGTTAACCTTAAACCCTACAGAGTGGAAAACAGCTGTATGGGCAAAAGAAGTGGGCTTGTATGCTAAGGTAGCAACAAGTGTAGTAGAGTTAAATAAAGGAGTTTCTGAGTTTTTAAAACAATTAACTACCTATAATTCACAAGCTTTATCGGCACTTAAAAGAACTTTGTGGAAAGATAATACTGATGATTGGGGTGAGTTGTTAAAAGAAAGAGCTGCTATAAGTGGTAAGTTGGTGTTGTCAGAAGAAACTAAAAAAGCATTAGCCCAGTTTAAAAATAAATAGGATGAAAAAAATAAGAATTACAAAAAAGTTTGATTTTGAAACAGGTCATGCATTGCACGGTTACGATGGTAAATGTAGAAATGTTCATGGTCACAGTTATAAATTATATGTAACAGTTATTGGTTCTCCTATAGAGGATTCAAGTCATGTTAAAAACGGAATGGTGATAGATTTTACGGATTTAAAAACAATTGTAAAGTCTGAGGTTGAAGATGTTTTTGATCATGCAACAGTGTTTAATAAAAACACACCTCATGTAGAGTTGGCAAAAGAATTACAAGACAGAGGTCATAATGTAATTTTGGTAGATTATCAACCTACAAGTGAAATGATGATTCTTGATTTTGCTGATAAAATTAAAAAACGATTACCTAATCATATAGAATTACACTCCTTAAAACTACAAGAAACAAGTAGCTCTTTTGCAGAGTGGTATGCTAGTGATCAGTTGTAATACATAAAAAAGGAGCCTAATTAGGCTCCTTTTTTATTATATGTCTTCCACTTGTTTTCCGTTGTATTGATTCATAGCATTTCCAATTCCAGCGGTTCCAAAAGCAATAACCAGTTTGGCGGCTTTGTCTAATAGCTCAGGAAAGTAACGTTCTTCCTCCTTGTTCCATTCTCCTAAAACGTAGTTTACTTGTCTGCCTTTTCCAAACATAGCGCTAATTCCAAATCTAAAACGGGCATAGTTTTGATTTCCTAACTTTTCGTTAATGTCTTTTAAACCATTGTGTCCACCCGCACTACCTTTTGCTTTTAATCTAAACGTTCCAAAGTCAATATTTAAATCATCAGAAATTACTAAAATATTTTCTTGAGGAATTTTTTCTTTATCCATCCAATATTTTACAGACTTACCACTTAAATTCATATAAGTAGAGGGTTTTAGTAAAATAAATGTTCTTCCTTTAAATTTAAACACAGCAACATCTCCTAATTTATCAGTACTAAAAGAGGTGTCTTGTTGTTTGGCTAGTTCGTCTAAAACTTTAAAACCAATATTGTGTCTTGTGTTTTCGTATTCTGCACCAATGTTACCAAGACCTACGATTAAGAATTTTTTCATGGGGTGTTCGTTAGAAATTTGTTTAGGCTGAAACCATTTAGAAAAGAATGCCATTGTTGTTTTTGGCAAATATAAGGTTATTGAACAAAAAAAGAGCGTTACCTAGGTAACGCTCTTTTGATTTATATGTAAAATATAATTTATTCTTCAGCAGCAGCTTTTGCAGCGTTACGAGACATTCTTACTTGAGCAACAACAGTGTTGTCATTGTGTAAAATTTGGTAGCTATCGTTTCTTAAAGCAGAAACGTATAATTTGTTACCAATTTGTAAGTTCGTAATATCAGCTTCAATAGTATCTGGCAAGTTAGCCGGAATTGCTTTAATTTTTAACTTACGTAAGTTATGACGTAATGCACCCCCAGCAATAACCCCTTTAGAGTTACCAACTAAGTTTACAGGAATGTTCATAGAAATTTCTTTGTCAGCCTGTAACTGGTAGAAATCTGCGTGAATAATTCTGTCGTGAATTGGGTGGAATTGAATATCTTGTAAGATAGTTTCAATTTTTTCACCGTTTACTTCAATCGTAGCAGTATAAACGTTAGGAGTATACACTAAGTTTTTGAATTGTTTTTCATCTGCTGAAAAGTGTAAAACTTTGTCCCCTCCGTATATAACGCAAGGTACCTGTCCAGCATTACGTAAGGCTTTAGTCGCTGACTTACCTACGCTTTCTCTTTGAGATCCTTTGATTGTAATTGATTTCATAATATATATTAAATGATAAATTTATCCGTAATTGACTTGAAGTTCTGAACTTTATCCATTACCTCCGCAAATAAGGGAGCGCAAGATAGTACTTTTATTTTAGAACTCTGTTGTTTTAATGGAATAGTGTCTGAGGTAATTAACTCTGTTAATTGAGAGTTTTCTATTTTTTCGTAAGCATCACCAGATAAGATAGGGTGAGTTACAATTGCTCTAACACTTAATGCTCCTCTTTCCATCATTAAATCCGCAGCTTTTGTTAATGTTCCGGCAGTATCAGCCATATCATCTACTAAAACAACATGCTGACCAGTAACATTTCCAATTAATTCCATATGAGAAATCACATTGGCTTTAGCTCTTTGTTTGTAACAAATAACCACATCGCTATTTAAGTACTTAGCATAAGCATAAGCTCTTTTAGAACCTCCCATGTCTGGAGAAGCTATGGTTAAGTTAGGTAGGTTTAAACTTTCTATATAAGGTAAGAAAATTGTAGAACCGTATAGGTGATCAACTGGTTTTTCAAAGAATCCTTGAATTTGTCCAGCGTGTAAGTCCATAGTCATTACACGAGTTGCACCGGCAGCTTCTAATAAATTAGCAACCATTTTAGCTCCAATAGCTACACGAGGTTGATCTTTTCTGTCCTGACGAGCCCATCCAAAATAAGGAATTACTGCTGTTACGTGTTTAGCAGATGCTCTTTTACATGCATCTAAGATTAATAACAGTTCCATTAAGTTGTCTGAGTTTGGAAAAGTAGATCCTATAATAAAGACCCTTCTACCACGAACAGTTTCGTTGATTACAGGTTGAAATTCACCATCGCTGAATCTTGCTACAGTTAGGTCACCTAGTTCAGTTCCGTAATGTTTAGCTATAGCATTAGCCAATTCAGTACTTTGTGAACATGCAAAAACTTTTGGAGTTAATTGATTAACAGACATTTGAGATTGTATTGTTGAGTATGGATTAATTTGTTTGCAAAAGTAGAAATTTTTTTGGTTTACAATGTGTCAATACGTTGATATTTTTTTACATTTGCACCACCAAGTCCAAAAAAAGCCTAGGTGGCGGAATTGGTAGACGCGCTGGATTCAAAATCCAGTTTCTTCGGAAGTGCGGGTTCGATTCCCGCCCTAGGTACTAATCCAACTCAGCTCTGAGTTGGATTTTTTTATGCAATAAATCTTATTTTTTACTCTGATTATTAGTGTTTTACGTTTTTTGTTAACGGTTTTTATATATGTTTTTTTGAAATTTATCTAAAAAACCTACCAGTACATACTAGTTTTGTTTATATTTGCTGTATGACATTAACTCCAGTAGAAAGAAAGTTAGGTGTGCCCAAATACAAACAGATTATTACGTCTGTTGAAGAGGCAATTGCAGGAAAAGTACTTAGAAAAGGAGATAAACTTCCATCTATTAGTAAAATTCAGAATGAGAATAAGGTATCTAGAGATACGGTACTAACAGCTTTTAACGAATTAAAAACTAGAGGAATTATTCAATCCATAGCGGGAAAAGGCTACTATGTTTTAAGTGAGCATATAGAAGTAGGAAAAAAAGTTTTTGTGCTTTTTGATGAACTAAACGCGTTTAAAGAAGATTTATATAATTCTTTATTAAAGTATTTAGAAGTAAATACGGAAGTTGATATTTATTTCCATCATTTTAATAATGAGGTGTTTAGTAAGTTAATTTTTGATAGTATAGGGAATTACAGTTCTTATGTAATAATGCCTGCAAATTTAAAGAACACACAACAGGTTATAGAAAAACTACCTAAAGAAAAGGTCTACATCTTAGATCAAATGCATCCTGAATTAAAAGAATACTCTGGTATTTATCAAAATTTTGAAAAAGACATCTATCTAAATTTAAAAAAAGGTATAGAGTCTATTAAAAAGTATGATAAAATGGTGTTGTTGTTTTCCAAAAAGATTCAACCATCAGGAATGTTAAAAGGCTATGAGAGTTTTTGCAAAGATTTTAATATTAAGTATGAAGTAGTTGATTCTATTGAAGATAGAGTTTTAGAAAAAGGAGAGGTATATGTAATTCCTGATGATAGAAACTTAATAAGAATTGTTAAAAAAGTAAAAGAACAAGGTTTACTTCTTTCTGAAAACATAGGGATTATATCGTACAATGATACTTTGTTAAAAGAGATCGTTGAGGGAGGAATTACCACTATTTCTACAGATTTTAACGATATGGGAAAACGTTTGGCACAAATGTTAAATAACAAAGAGCAAGTGCAAATAGAAAACCCTAATCATTTAATTATAAGAGAATCATTATAAAAAAATAAAAAATTGTATACAGTAAAAAAATCACAATCAAACGGATTAAACTATATAGAAATAGGAAATTCGGATGCTACTTCTAATGCTAAAATTTGTTTAGATAGAGGTGGAGCTTTAGAAAGTTTAGTTTTAAAGGCAGAAACAATTATTGAGGATTTAAGTCCTTTAGAATATAGTAGTACTTATGCCTCATCGGTTTTGTTTCCATTTGCAAATCGTATTAAAGACGGAAAGTACAGCTACAATAATCAAGAATTTCAATTAGAGTGTAATGAAGGGAATTTAAACAATGCATTACACGGATTAATTTATAACAAAACGTTTGAGCTTGTAAGCTCAGATGCTTCAGAAAACGGAGCTACTGCTACTTTAAAGTATGTAGAAACTAGTAAAGCTGCTGGTTTTCCGTATTTGTACACTATTTTATTAAGATTTACGCTAACAGCAGCAAATTTTAATTTAGAAATAGGAGTAGAAAATAACGATGTTACAGCATTTCCTTTTACTTTAGGATGGCATCCTTATTTTGTATGTCAAGACTTGTCAAAAAGTAGTTTAGAGTTTTCTAGTGCTAAAACTGTTGAGTTTGATGAGAGAATGATTACACGTGGAATTATAGAAGGAAAAGTAGCAATGCCTTTTGAAATTAAAGAGCAGCAATTAGATAATTGTTACGCTTTAGATCACGGAACGGTTGTTTTTAATACACCAAGTTATAAAATGACGATAGCATCATCTGCTAAAGAAAATTATTTCCAAATGTACACTCCACCAAGAGCTAATACAATTGCTTTAGAACCTGTAACAGGAATTTCAGATAGCTTTAATAATAAGTTAGGATTAGAAGAGTTGCAAGCTGGAGATTCACACAGTGTAACTTGGAGCATAGCCATCAATTAAAAAATAAATCAAATTTAACTTTAAGGTAAAAGTTAGATCATCATTAATAGATAAATTCATAAAAAATGGATACTAAATTAATTCAAAAAGTTTCAGAAAGTTTTGCAAAAAGCTTTAGCTCAGAGCCCGTACTAATTTATTCACCGGGACGTATTAATATTATTGGAGAGCATACAGATTACAATGCTGGTTTTGTTTTTCCTGCTGCAATTGACAAAGGAATTGTTGCTGCTATTCAAAAAAGTGAAAGTGGACAATCTACTGCTATTGCTATTGATATGAATGAAACATATCAGTTTGATACCACTAATTTAGATACAGAAAACTTATCTAGCTGGCATGCTTATGTTGTTGGAGTAGTTGCTGAGACTCAAAAATTAGGAAAAACGGTAGGGAATTTTGACATCGTTTTTGGAGGGAATATTCCTGATGGAGCTGGAATGTCATCATCTGCTGCGTTAGAAAATAGTGTGGTTTTTGGAATTAATACATTGTTTGATTTAGGTTTAACTAAATACGAAATGATTTTAATTTCTCAGGCTGCAGAACATAACTATGTAGGAGTAAAGTGTGGAATTATGGATCAGTACGCATCTATGTTCGGAATTAAAAACAGTGCTTTATTATTAGACTGTAGAACAGCACAAGCAGAACCGTTTACTATTGATTTTAAAGATTATCAATTGTTGTTGTTTAACACCAATGTAAAACACAAATTATCGGACAGTGCTTATAACGACAGAAGAGCTGTTTGTGAAAAGACAGCAGAATTGTTAGGAATTGATGCTTTAAGAGATGCTACAGAAGCAGATTTAGAAAAAGTAAAAGATCAATTGTCTGCTGAGGATTTCCAAAAAGTAGTATATGTTGTTCAAGAAAACAACAGAGCACAAGCTGCTGCCGTTGCTATGAAAAAAGGAGATTTAGTAGAATTAGGACAATTAATCTACGGTTCTCATAACGGATTACAACATCAATATAAAGTAAGTTGTGATGAGTTAGATTTCTTAGTGGATTTAGCGAAAGAAAATTCAGACATTTTAGGAGCTAGAATGATGGGTGGTGGTTTTGGAGGTTGTACAATCAACTTAATTAAAAAAACAGCGGTTGCTGATTTTAAAGAAACTGCAGTAGCAGCTTATACAGAAAAATTTGGACACGCATGTTCTCCTTACGAGGTAGCATTGTCTGATGGAACAAACTTAATTTAATCAAGAAATAAATAACAAATAACATGGATAAGAATTTAGAAGATTATTCACATAAGAGGTTTAATATCTTAACAGGAGAGTGGGTTTTAGTATCTCCTCACAGATCTAAACGTCCTTGGCAAGGTCAGAATGAAGCAGTTAATAACGAAAAGAGACCAGCATACGATGAGTCTTGTTATTTATGTGCAGGAAACACAAGAATTAGTGGAGATGTAAATCCTAAATATACAGGAACGTATGTTTTTACCAATGATTTTGCAGCTTTACAAAGCGATTCACCTTCTTTTGAAGTAAACGATGGTTTGTTACAAGCACAAAGCGAAACAGGTATTTGTAAAGTAATTTGCTTTAGTCCAGATCACTCTAAGAGTTTGGCAGATATGGATGTTCCAGGAATTACAGAAGTAGTAAAAACTTGGCAAAGAGAGTACAAAGAAATAGGGTCTAACGAGGCTATTAACTATGTACAAATTTTTGAAAACAAAGGAGCTGTAATGGGATGTAGTAATCCACATCCACACGGACAAATTTGGTCTCAATCTAGTTTACCAAACGAAGTGTTTAAAAAAGATAATACTCAAAAAGCATACTTTGCAGATAAAAAATCTAGTTTGTTAGGTGATTATTTAGCACAAGAATTAAACGGAGATAGAGAGCGTATTATTTTTGAAAACGATGCCTTTGTTGTTTTAATTCCTTTTTGGGCAGTTTGGCCTTTTGAAGCTATGATTGCTCCTAAAAAACAACAAAACAGCATTCTGGATATGACAGAAGAAGAAGCTGTATTATATGCAGAAGCTATTTCTGTATTAACAAAAGCATACGATGCTTTGTTTAACACTTCTTTCCCATATTCTAGTGGTATTCATCAAGCTCCAACAGATGGACAAGACAATGCTCACTGGCACTGGCACATGAGTTTTTACCCACCTTTATTAAGAAGTGCAACGGTTAAGAAATTTATGGTTGGTTACGAAATGTTTGGTACTCCACAGCGTGATATTACTGCAGAAGGTGCAGCACAAAGATTAAGAGATTTACTATAGTAAATTTAAGGTTTAGAAAAAGAGGCTATACGCAAGTGTAGCCTCTTTTTTGTTTTTACATAACTAGATATTAGCTAGACGATGTGTTTGTTGTATTGAATTCAACATACGTTACTTCTTTAACGCTTTTTATGATTTAATTTTAGAACACTTAAAAATTAAAGAAATATGAGGAGAGCTAATTTTTGGAAAAAAACATCAGTATTGTTGTTTTCTGTATTTATAGCAGTAGGAAGTTGTGCAAGTGATTCTGCAGATTTTATACCACCACCTGCAGAAGAATCAAAAGAAGAAGAACCTAAAGTAGAGGTTAAAGTAATAGATGTAACTAAGGCAGATGTAAATTATCCAACATTTGTATCTTTTGATGATAACACACCTGAAGGAATGGTTTGGGAAAAGGTAGAAGCTTTGTCTGATGAGTTTGAAACTTGGAATAGTGATAAATGGACAAAAACAAATTGGAATTACGGAGGTACTCCTGTAAATATGCTAAATAAAAATTCAGGAGTAACAGATGGAAATTTGTGGATAAAAGCCACTTTAGATTCTACAAGTGAAGATCAATGGTTTGAAACTTCAAGAGTACGATCTAAAACTTCTATTAAATTTCCAATGTATACAGAATGTAGTATTAAAACAGCTCATATATCTGCTTTTAATACGTTTTGGTTAAATAACGGAAATAGTAATGATAGAGATGAAATTGATATTATAGAAAACAATTCAAATCCATCAGCAGAAGCAACTAATAGTTTTGATTTAGATGCATATCCATGGCAAATGAATTCTCAGTACTTTATAGTGAAAGATGGAGTTACCGAAAGAGCTAAAGGAAATTCAAGCAATAAAGATTTGTCAGAAGGAAATACCTTGAGAGGAGTTAAGTGGAACGAAGCTTATCACGTAGTAGGTGCTTGGTGGAAAGATGCATATACGGTTCAGTTTTATTTAGACGGAGAACCTTCTGGAAAAGTAACAACAAAACAACCATTTACGTTAGAGCAATTTTTAATTTGGGATTTATGGACACAAGATTCTGCTTGGGTAGGAGGTTTGCCTAAAAAAGAAGAATTGTTAGATGATACTGTGAATACAATGCGAGTAGATTGGGTACGAACTTGGAAATTAGTTTCAAAATAAATTCTTTTAGCATTAACTATTACAAGGGCAACTATCTTTTAGGAGTGTTTAATTTTTATAAATAAAAAACGAATTATGAGGGTTAAATCTGTATATAAAAAACTTAGTGTGAGTTTTATTTTAGTAATGCTATCTGCTTCTCAAGAGGTAAATAGTCAAGCTAAAGTTTCTGTTAATTTAAATGTAAAACACGTTGTTGGTGGGATATCTGAATTTGATAGAACAAAGTATATCACAATTCATGCAAATCAAATTGAAAATGAGTGGGATGGTGATAATTTTACATCAGATTTAAGAGATCATTTTTTAAATGGCTTTGATGTATATTTAGGAAGAGATACAGGAGGGATTACTTGGAATTTAAATAATATGCAAGAAGATGCTTCTAGACCTGGTTTTGCAAATCCTTCTAACATAATATCAAAAGGTATAAACACTAGAAATAATTATGCTTCTAAAACGCATTTACATGTATATGAAAATAGAAAAAGCAATCATGTAGTCGCAGCACAATTACATCCGTTTTGGACAGGTGAAAGTCAAATAGCTACTAAAGGTACAGGTTGGAAATTGGCAAGTCCAACTGCAACTGGAGAATATATGGGACGTTATTTTAATGAATTTTATGGAGATAATGGAGAGCCTGTACCTAGTTGGATAGAAGTAATTAATGAACCAGCATATGAAGCTCTTGGAGGAAAGAAAAATTTTACAAACTCATTACAAGAGATAGCAGATTTTCATGTAGAGGTAGCAGATGCTATTAAAGTACAAAATCCAAATTTAAAAATAGGAGGATACACAGCAGCATTTCCAGATTTTGAAACGGGTGATTTTCAAAGATGGATAAATAGAGATAAATTATTTATAGATGTTGCGGGTGAAAAAATGGATTTTTGGTCTTGGCATTTGTATGATTTTCCTGTAATAGGAGGAAAAGAAGATATACGATCTGGGAGTAACGTAGAGGCAACTTTTGATATGCATGACCATTATAGTATGTTAAAGTTGGGACATAAAAAACCTTATGTAATTTCAGAATATGGGGCTCAAACACACGATTTTAGAAATGAAGGTTGGTCTTCTTACAGAGATTGGTTGTTTGTAAGGGCTCAAAACTCATTAATGATGTCTTTTATGGAAAGACCAGAAGATATAGCTATGGCAATTCCATTTACAATTGTAAAAGCAGAATGGGGTTTTAATACAGATAAAAATTTACCTTATCCGGCTAGATTAATGCGTAAGGCTAATGAGCCAGAAAGTTATACAGGAGAATGGGTATACACAGATAGAGTTAAGTTTTACGATTTATGGAAAAACGTAAAAGGAACTAGAATTGACACAAAATCTACGGATTTAGACATACAGGTAGATGCGTATGTTGATGGAAACAAAGGATATTTAATTTTAAATAATTTAGAATCTGAGGAAACTGAAATTACTTTAGATGTTTTTGAAAAATATGATAGCAGTATTACAAATATTTTAAAAAGACATTTAACCCTTTCTAGTAATAACGTTGTAATAGAAGAGGAGACTTTTTCATCTTCAATTTCTACAGTCCAATTAGGAGCTGGATCTACAATGATTTTAGAGTATACCTTTGCAAATTCCCTTACCATTGATGAGACTTCTACCGAAGAAAAATATTATGCAGACAGTTGTTTACAGCCTATAGTTGCTTCTCAACCTATTTTGTTTGCTGTTAATAATGTAGTTAAATCGGATACATATGGAGAGGCTGTGTTGAGGTTAGGACTAGGTAGAGATCATGGTAAGTCTTTAAAACCAATCGTAAAAGTAAATAATACAGAAGTGGTTGTGCCAGATGATTGGAGAGGTTACGATCAGGCAGATAAAGGGAGGTTTTTTGGGACTATAGAAATACCTGTCTCGTATGATTTGTTAACTACAAACAATACCGTTTCTGTTGAATTCCCAGACTCTAGCGGACATGTAAGTAGTGTAATTATGCAAGTATTTAATTTTAGTTCAGATATTAGAACATTGTCTGTGAATGATGTTACTGCATCAGATACAAAAACGCTATTGATTTCTCCAAACCCAGTAAAAGATGGAATGTTAAATATGACTATACCAGCAAAATTAAAAAATCCAATAGCTTCTATTTATAATGTTTCAGGTAGTTTGTTAATAAAACAATCAATGAAACATAGTCAAACTAGTATTCCTGTAAACTTATTTGACAAAGGAGTTTATTTATTGGTTCTACAAGATGGAAGTAAAAAAATAGGAGAATCTAAATTTGTAATACAATAACTAAAAATATAAAATTAAAAAGCCCAATACGTTAATGTATTGGGCTTTTTAATTTTAGGTGCTTATCTATTTTTATAAGATGTAGATATGTATCTAAAATTAACTACATCTTTAATTGGTTAAGGAGTGTTTTATAAAATCACATTTTTCTTAATTTCTTCTACAACCTCTGGGTTTAGTAATGTAGAAATATCTCCTAAGTTTTCTGCATCGTTAGAAGCAATTTTTCTTAGAATACGTCTCATAATTTTTCCAGAACGTGTTTTTGGTAAACCGCTAACAAACTGAATTTTATCCATTTTGGCAATAGCTCCAATGGTTTTGGTAATTACTTTGTTAATTTCTTTACGTAAAACCTCTTCATCTGTTGTAACATCGTTGTACTTTGTTACATAAGCATACAGAGCATTTCCTTTAATGTCGTGCGGAAAACCAACAATAGCACACTCTACAATAGCTTCATGTTCGTTAATGGCATTTTCTATTGGAGCGGTTCCTAAGTTGTGTCCAGAAACAATAATTACATCATCCATACGTCCAGTAATTCTATAGTTCCCCATAGCATCACGGTAGGCACCATCTCCTGTAAAGTAGTGACCTGGGAATGCAGAAAAATAAGTTTCTTTGTAACGTTGATGGTTTCCATAAATGGTTCTAGCCATACTTGGCCAAGCTCCTTTAATAGCTAAACTACCTTCTGCAGGAGAATCAGTAAGTTCTTTTCCTGTAGGGTCTAACAATACCGGTTGTACTCCAGGGAGTGGTTGTGTAGCAAAGGTTGGACGTAAAGGTGTGATACCTGCCATGGCAGCAATCATAATAGCTCCTGTTTCTGTTTGCCACCAAGTATCTACAATAGGACAAGTTCCTTTTCCAATATTGTCGTTGTACCAGTGCCAAGCTTCTTCGTTAATAGGTTCCCCTACAGATCCTAGTACTTTTAAACTGGTTAGTTTGTGTTTTTCTACCAAGTGTAAAGGTTGTTTAGCCAAAGCTCTAATAGCAGTTGGAGCGGTATAAAAGTGTGTTACTTTTAATTTGTCTATAATTTCCCAAAAACGTCCGTAATCTGGGTAAGATGGAATTCCTTCAAACATGACCGTAGTGGCTCCGCTAGCTAAAGGTCCATAAATAATGTAAGAATGTCCTGTAATCCAACCAATATCGGCAGTACACCAATACACATCGTTTTTCTTTGCCTGAAAAACATTTTGGAAGGTATAGGTACTTCCTACCATGTATCCTCCACAAGTGTGAACCATTCCTTTTGGAGTTCCTGTAGAACCAGAGGTGTATAATATAAAGAGCATATCTTCACTATCCATATCTTCTGCAGGGCAGTAATCGTTTTCTATTTTTTGCAATTCGTCAAACCAAAAAGTATCTCTACCTTCTTTCATTGCAGTGGGCTCTACAGTTCTTCTGTATACAATTACACTTTCAATACCAGGAGTTTTTTCTAAGGCTTCATCGCAAACTGCTTTTAAATTGATGGGTTTTGTACCTCTGTAAACTTCGTTGGCTGTAATTAATAATTTACAATCAGAATCGTTAATTCTACTTGCCAAAGCAGATGCAGAAAATCCTGCAAATACAATAGAATGTACAGCACCAATTCTAGCACAAGCTAGCATGGCAATGGCTAATTCAGGAATCATAGGCATGTACAAACAAACTCTGTCTCCTTTTTTAATTCCTTTGTTTTTTAACACGTTGGCAAAAGCAGAAACTTTATGGTATAGTTGTCTGTAGGTAATGTGTCTAGATTCTTCTTTAGGATTGTTAGGTTCCCAAATAATAGCTGTTTTGTTTCCTTGTTTTTCTAAATGTCTATCTAAACAATTTTCGGTAATATTTAGCTTTCCGCCTATAAACCATTTTGTTTCAGGTGTGGTAAAATCTGATTCTAAAACCTTGTCCCATTTTTTTCTCCAGACAAAATTTTTGGCAATTTCTCCCCAAAATATTTCAGGGTTTTGAATACTTTGTTTGTAGTCTTCTTTGTATTGACGATATGATTTAATTTTCATTTTTATTGCGATATTTTTGGTTTATGAATTTAATGGTTATTAAATCAATATCAAAAACATTTTTTTGTTGTGATATTTTTTTAAAATGTGCTAGGGATTGAACGGCCTGTTTGAGCTCTTTTGTTTGGTTTTTATCTGTTTTAAAAATAATGCCAAACAAAAAGCGAGTAGTGAAAGCCCGACCTTTGGGAGCACCCTAGAAATAAAGATAGAGGAGTTGTAAAATAAGGGGTTTTGCCTCCGAAAACCTTTTCATTGTTTCTTAGTGTTTTAGCCTTTGTTAATGATTGCTTCTGTTTATATTTGTTACAGAATTAAAATTCAACTACAATGAACAAAAAAGTAATCTTAATGATTCTTGATGGGTGGGGAGTAACTCAAGATCCAAAAGTATCAGCAGTTTTTAATGCAAATACATCATATATTGATTCTTTATACAACAAATATCCAAACGCAACTTTACGTACAGATGGGGAATATGTTGGTTTGCCAGATGGGCAAATGGGGAATTCTGAGGTAGGACACATGAATTTAGGGGCTGGTAGAATTGTATATCAGAACTTAACTAGGATTAACATTGCAGTTAGAGAAAAAACGTTAGGGCAAGAAAAAGTGTTGGTTGATACTTATAAATATGCCAAAGAAAATAATAAAAAAGTTCACTTATTAGGATTGGTTTCTAATGGGGGAATTCACGCTCACATTGATCATATTAAAGGGTTGTTAGATGTAGCGAAAGAAAACGGGGTAGAAGATTTATTTTTACACGCTTTTACAGATGGTAGAGATACAGATCCAAAATCTGGAGCTGGTTTTATTAGCGATATTCAAGAATATATGGCTAAAACTACGGGTGAGTTAGCCTCTATGACTGGTCGTTACTTTGCTATGGATAGAGATAACCGTTGGGAACGTGTTGCCAAAGCTTACAACGCTGTGGTAAATGCTGAAGGAACAAAATCTACCGATGCAATTGCTAGTTTAAATGCAAACTATGCAGCGGGTGTTACCGATGAGTTTTTAGAGCCTGTAATTATGACCAATGCTGATGGAACTCCAAAAGCAAAAATAGAAGAGGGAGATGTAGTGTTGTTCTTTAACTACAGAACTGATAGAGGTAGAGAGTTAACAAACATGTTGTCTCAAAACGATTTTGCAGAATACAACACTAAAAAATTAGACTTGTATTACACCACCATTACTTTATACGATGAAACGTTTAAAGGAATTAATGTAATTTACAACAACGATAATATTAAGAATACCATTGGAGAGGTGTTATCTGCTGCAGGTAAAAAACAAATACGTATTGCGGAAACTGAAAAGTACCCACACGTAACGTTCTTTTTCTCAGGGGGGCAAGAAGATCCTTTTGAAGGAGAGTCTAGGATTTTAAGAGATTCACCTAAAGTAGCTACGTATGATTTAAAGCCAGAAATGAGTGCTTACGAATTAAAAGATGCTTTGTGTGAGGATTTAAAGAAAGGGGAAGCAGATTTTGTTTGTTTAAATTTTGCTAACGGTGATATGGTAGGACATACTGGAATGATGGATGCTGCTATTAAAGCTTGTGAAGCGGTAGATGCTTGTGCAAAAGCGGTTATTGAAACAGGTTTAGAAAACGGATATTCTACGTTGGTAATTGCCGATCATGGTAACTGTGAGGTAATGATGAATCCTGATGGATCTCCAAACACAGCACATACTACTAACCCAGTTCCTATGATTTTAGTGGATAACGACATTAAAGAAATTAAAGATGGAGTTTTAGGGGATGTAGCTCCAACTATTTTAAAATTGATTGGTGTAGATCAACCCGAAGAAATGACAAGATTCCCATTGGTTTAAGGAATTAAAAAATAGATTTTAGTAAAAAAGCTCAACAGATTCTGTTGAGCTTTTTTGGTTTTAAAATTAATAACAATCGGTTAAAATTTGTCCGTTGTTTTTGTAAATATCAAAAGAGTTTAATTGGTGTTTGATGCAGATTTTTTCTAACTGAATAAAGACAGCATTTCTCATAGCGATAGAACCACAGAGCATAAATACATCTCCATTTTTAAGTTTATGGGCAATGGTGATTTCATCTTTTACTAACAAATCTTGTACATAATTAAACGGATGTACTTCTTTAGAAAATGCCAAGTTAAATTGATGCAGTGTTCCTTTTTGTTTGGCTTCTGCTATAAACGAATGGTAAAGTGTTGTTGAGGTTTTTGTTCTAGTTCCCCAATACAAGGTAATGTTTGCCTTTGTTTTTTGATGGATCATTCCTAAGAAAGGAGCAATTCCTGTTCCGTTAGCAATTAAAGTAACACTAGTAGCTTTTTTAGGAAAATGGAATTCTTTGTTTTGTTGAATGCTCGCTTTTAACGTATCGTTTATGTTTAAGTTATTTAAATAGTTAGAACAAACTCCATAATCGTGTTTTTTAATGCTTAATAGCATATCACCTTTAGAATTTGTTCCAATGGAATACAAGCGCTCTGTGCTTTCTTGTGGAGGTGTAATACTTAGCAAATCACCAGCTACAAATCGTTTTCTTTTGGTAGGAGTTAAACTTAAAGTAAAGGTTTCGTCATAAGTATCTTTTATGTTGATTTTATCCGTCACTTTAAAAGCAATTTCTTTTTGTTTTTTGGTTGAGAGTTCTTGTGGAATGGATAGGTTTAAATGATTAGATTTTGCCCATTGTTGTGTCCAATCTCTAAACTGTTGGTAATTCTGATTGTGAATTAACAACGGAGTTTTTTCAGTTACATGAATGTTAGGTTGTATAGTGGCTTGTGCATGAATTTCTTTAGCAAATTCGCAAAACTTAGGATAAGAAAAAGAACCAAAACCAATGACATGACATTCAAAAGGAGTGCTGATTTTAGTTTGTTGTAGTTTGTTTAAAAATAAATTGGCATTACTTGGTGGTTCTCCTTGTCCGTAGGTAGAGGTTAAAATTAGTAATTGTTTTAATTGAGGATAGTTTTGATAATTATTTAAATCATCTACAAATACTTTTTGGTTTGCTTTTAGCAATGCTTGCTGTAATACTTTTCCTAATCTTTTGGTGCCTCCGTTTTCCGATCCTACTAAAATGATGAATTCTGCCTGTTGAGCTGTAAATTTATTTTTGGTTTTAGATCGGATTCTATAATAAGATATCATGGCTCCAGAATACATAAAGTACAAAATTCCAACAGAGCTTATTAATAAAACAATAGACCAAAGAATACTTCCGGTTCCTGTGTGTAAGTTAAAACTTAAGATGGATAGAATTTGAACAAAAGGATAACGAGTTTCTTTAACTATTTCTCCTGTTTTTTGATGGATTTTAAGTTCTCTATCTTTTAAACTGAGTGTAAAATAATCTTCCTCATCTGTAGAAAAGGGAAATTCTAATTTGGTAATTTCTTTAATCTTGGTGTTTTTAAAAATAGCAAACTCAGAAAAAGGAATGTTGTGAGTGTTATTAGGATTGTATGTGTTTACAGAAGCCTTGGTTTTAGGAAGTAAAGACAGTTTTTCCATAGACAAATACGTACCTGTAAAAGCAACAATTACAATAGGAATTAGTAACAATCTACCTAGAGCTACGTGATTGTATTGTATAGATTTATCGTTTACAATTTTGGAGCAAAGTTGAATAAAACCACCTTGTCTTTTAATGGCCAATAACAAACCTGTAATGGCTATTAAAAAAAGTAGAAAAGAAGTAATTCCTACAAAAATTCTACCAGGTGTTTTTAAAAATAAGGATCTATGAAAATTGGTGATAGATTCAAAAAAAGCATTGGACTTTGGTAAATCTGCTAATTTATTTCCATCAAAAGGATTGATGTAAAATTGACCTTCTGCCTCTGTACCAAAAACGCTAGCTTTTACAAAATAGTTGTTGTCTATTTCTACATCTAAAACTTCATCGTATTTGTGAGTTAGCGTGTCTACTAATGTGGACAAAATAACATCTTCAGCCTGATGAATGTAAAAAGGTTGTAGTTTGTCTTGTATGGGTTTAAAAGCCAAAAAAGCCCCCGTAACGGCAGCCAAAAGTAAAAATAAAGAAGAAGATACAGTCAGGTAAAAATGACTGTATCTCCAAATTTTGTGAAGCATGTGCTAATTAGTTTGGTAAAATTCTAACGTAACGAATGTATCCTGTTCCTTCGTATTTGTTTTTTAAATTTTCTGTATTTAAAGAAACTTCTAGATCCTTTAAATAATGTTCTTGATGTTCTACAGCAGTTTCAAATCTAAGTTTGTTACCGTTGTTTAAATCGTTTGGATTTAAGTTAAATACAAATAAAGAACGTTCTCCACCTGCAATGGTAGCTCCTGTAATAGCATCGGTATCTGGTTCTTTTGCTTTTTCAAAAAAGTTCCACCATTTTGGTAAATCTGGGTACCATTTTTCATCATCTCCTAAAATACGTAATGTCTTTACATAATTGTCATCTTTATCTACTACAGATACAATTACATAAGCACCTTCTCCTTCATAATTTTTTAACTGAACCATGCACTTGTATTTTTGTGTAGGTTCTGCATTTTTTAAGGTAGTAAATGCCATTAAGGATAGGCAAATAACTACAAATAAATAGTTGTAAATTTTCATGAGAATTTAAATTAAGATTGTTTTAAAAAGTTGATGTCTGACTTGTTTAGCAATTCGTTTTCTTTTGCCAAATCGTATACACTTTCGTCAAAATCTGTTTTTATAGCTTTATCAGCTCCTTTGTGTAGTAACATTTGTAACAATTTTACATCCTTTGCTTTCATGGCTGCAATGTGTAAAGGTGTTAAACCATCACTATTTTTTTGGTTGATACCGATCCCTAATTCCATGGCTTTCTGAATTAGTTTTCTTTCTCCTTTTTCTATAGCAACGTGTAACAAGGTTGTGTTTTTAGAAGCGTTTTTAGAAGAAACATTTGCGTTTTCTAAAGCAGTAGCAAAAGCATCAAACCCTTTAGCACTTCTTCTGTTGTAAGCATTAAATAGGTGATAGAATAAATTGTTTCCATCAGCATCTACAACATTTACATTTGCTCCCTTTTCTTTTAAAGTAGTAAAAAGAGTTACGTTTACACGTTGTGTAGCAAGGGTAATAGCTGTAAAACCTTCGTTGTTTTTGTGGTTGATGTCTTTTACATTAGGCAATAATTGTTTTACCACCATTTCATTATTTCCTTGTACTGCATTTAAAAATGGAGTGTTTCCATTTTCGTCTTTTTGATGTGGATTTGCTCCTTTTTTAATGAAATAAGCTAGTACAGCTGCATCTTTAGTACCTCTAGCAATGTAATGCAATGCGTTTTGTCCTTTTTTATTTGCCAAAGTAAAATCTAACCCTAAAGAATCAAAATACTGATAGACTTCTAGAGAATTGCTGTAACCTCTTGCTCCATGACTTGCAAAAAGCACAATGTTTTCTCCTTCCGTATTCGTTTTTTTGTAGTCAAATCCTTTAGCGATGTATTTCTTTATCAATTCTAAATTTCCACGTTGTGCAGCATAAAATAACAAGTTGTTTCCTTGTTTGTCTGTTGCTTTAATGTCTAATCCTTTTTGCTCAAAGTAATTTAGAATTTTACCGTCTTTACTATGTGCAGCTAATAATAAAATAGCATTGGCACCAGCTCGGTTGGTTTCTTTTAAATCAACTCCATTAGCAGCCATTAAGTCGTAAATTGCTGTGTTTTCGTGACCAGTATTTACGGTAAATGTAAACCAGTTAAAACCGTGGCTTCCTACTACTTTGGTATCTGCTCCTTTGCTAAGTAACAATTTCATTACCTCAATATCTCCAGCATATCCAGACCACATTAAGTAGCTTCTGTTATCGTGTGTAGACTTGTTTACATTGTTACCTGGTAAAGACAATAAATATTCTATTGTAGCTGTAGGGTTTTTGGTCATAATAGCATAGCTGGTTGCATCAAAAGCAGCTCTATTTTGTTTTACAGCACTGTGACCTTCTTTAATTTTTTCTTTTATTAGAGAAAGACTTGGCTGCTTCTTCCAAAATTCATAGTTGTGAAAAATATTACTATCCTCCTGCTGCGGTCTTTGGGCAAAAGTTAACAACGGAAGTGCAAGCAATAAAAGCGTGATTATTTTTTTCATTTTGTGTTTTATTAGGAAAGTCCCTTTCTGAATTTTAAATTTAGAAAGGGACTTAAGAATTAGTGTTTCTTTGTTGTGTTAGAAAGTACCGATAAAGTGACTTCCTTCTATATTTTTTAATTGAGCACCTTTAGTAACTACTCCAGTTTCTGTGTCTATTACATAGATGTTTCCATCTTGACCAACAGGAGCTTCAGTTACATAAATTTCATTTCCATATACTGCAAAACCTTGGTATTGGAATAAGTAGAAATCTGCGCTGTAAGGAATTTTATTAATTTTTGTAGCTGTTTTAGCGTTTAAATCTACTAAAGCAAAGAATCCTTGTGCACCAGCAGCACCTTCTTCCGAACCTTCGTGACGGTAAGCTAGGACTGCTTTTCCGTTAGCTGCTGGTCTCCATGCTAATACATAAGCACCTGTAACTCCTAAAGCATCATCTAAATTAAAATCAAATGTATCATCGTATTGATTGTTTGTTCCAATTTTTAAGATATGAGAACCTTCTGGATCACTTTGGTTTGCTTGATACACATCTCCGTTATACTCAAAAGCATTAATACTACGGTATCCGTTTGTATTTCCATGTCCTATAGTAGAAGAAATAATAGATGGATTGTCTAATGACGGGTAGTCTAATACAATAGTTTTAGAACCTAAAATTTCGTAATCGCTATCTCCTTCTAAGGTTGTAGGGTCTTTTTTCCTTACCTGTGCACCAATATATAATTTATCTCCACTAGCATTTAAAACAGGCATATCTATTCTAGAAATATAATATCCTTTGGCAGCATCTATATCATTTAAAGATATAGTATGTTCTTTAAATTCATTAATAGCTTGGTCTGCTAAATTAATGGTTACTACAGCAATTTTAGACTCTGTTTTTTGATATACATCATCCGTTACATCGTCTGTACCTTTATCATCTATTATATCGTTTGTAGATACGTATACAGCTGCACCTGTATTATCTCCGTCAAATAATTTAATCCATCTTGGAGCTGTACCTACATATTGAGCAACTGTAACTGGCAATCCAATTTGGTTAAATTCTTGTCCTCCACCTACTGTGTATTTAAAGAAACTTCCTCCAGTATCACCTGCGTAAGTAATATTAAATAATGTATTTCCATCTTCAGAAGCTTGTAATCTTGCCGTCCTGTTAGAAGGTACTACATATCCATTGTCAAAAGGAGCAATTACTTTATTTGGGTCTTTAGCATTTTGGCTACTTACAGTGTATACAAGTGTTCCACCATTACCATCTCCAGGATTGGTACCCATTTTAGCACCCGCTACAGTAATCCATCTGTCTGATGCATCTTTTGTTTCAATAGGAGTACTAGCTCCATCTACTTTATCATCTTCACTACAACCTACAATAAGTAATAAAGAACTTAAGGCTAGTGTTATTGTTTTTAGGTTAAAAAACTGATTTTTCATATTGATTGTATTTAGAATTTATTGATTGTGTAATTTAATTTTAAGTAAAAGCTTCTACCTGGTTTTTGTATAGATAAATTGTCATATGCTGTTTTGTTGAATATATTTTTGGCATCAAAACTTAACACAAAACGTTCTTTAGGGAACGCATAGCTCAAGCCTAGGTCTTGAACTAATTGTAGTGGAACATCTGAAAAGTTTGTATCATCTCTAACACCACTTTCTTGAGATTGTATATAGGAAAACTCATCAGTAAAATAGATGCTATAGAATAGGTTTAAACGAGAGTTTTTTTGAATAAAGTTTTTAATGGAATAACGCGTACCTGCATTCATTGTGAATTTAGGGGTGTTGGGTACATCAACTTCTAGGTTGTTAACAGTGGTTGTTAAATTTAAGCGAGATAAGTTAAAGTTGATTCCAAAATTATTATTATAACTATAGTTTACATCTAAATCTATTCCTTTTGATGTACTAGATTTTTCTAAGTTTACATAGCTGATAACTTCATCATCTTGATTTAATTGCTCACTATTAATAGGAAGACTAATTAGGTCTTGAATATTTCTAGAGAACAAATTGGTAGAAAGTGTAAGTGCATGTTTTTTTATATGGAGCTTACCAAATCGTACCCCTAAATTGTAGTTGTAACTAATTTCTGGTTTAAGGGTTAAATTTCCATCTACATTGTCTCCGGTGTTTCCAAATATTTCGGTTTCATCAGGTAGTCTTACAGCCTTTTCTGCTGATGTAATTAGGGTGATGTTAGGGAACAATACATAAGAAGTTGCAAACCCATAACCATTATATTTTTTTTTGCTTTTGTAAATTTCTTCTATAACTTCTGTTTTTTTTTCGTTAAAAACAGGATTTGTGTTTAAAACTTTTTGGTGATAATGCTTTCCAAAAAGATTAAGTTTTAATTTTTCGTCAAAAGCATTTAGTTCATAGCTTAAAGAGTAAATATTTTTATATAAATCTTTTGTTTCTGTAAATGTATTGGCTAATGCAGATGAGTATTCATCATGATCTTCTCTGTCAATTCCACTGTATACATGGTTTAATAAAACTTTGTGTTGTTTGTTAATTTCATAAGAAACACCTGTTCTTATAGATGATACATTCCTGTCTATGTAATTTAGAATGGGACCATATTCACTTTTTTCTTGTTGCGATCCCCAATTGTATTGTATGTCGTTATTGTTTAAGTCTTTTAACCTTTCTCCCTTCCAGGTATAAATCCAGGGAACTGTATCGTTTACTACTCTGTTTCTTTTACCATACAAACCATTGATGTTTACATTTAATCCTTTGGTAAATAGATCTTTTTTTAAATAGGTTAGGGTAGCAAGTTTAGAATCGGATTCCATAAATCTTCCTTTGTAGGGGAGTGTGGACATGAATGCCCCATTTGGAATTTCTTTATAATCATATGAACCTGTAAATCCTACTAAAAATTGATCAGCCCATTTTACATCTGTAAAACCAACTTGCGCTACTCCTCCTACGGATTCATATGCATTGTTAAACATTGTAGCAGTAATTTCAGTAGTTCTTCCGTTAGGAGCAATGTCTACTACACCTCTTCCCCAAACTTTATAATCATTTGCCGAATAGTTATAAAAGGCTGATGCTTTTATTGTGAAACCAGATTTATCAAATCGATACAGACCATTAACACTTGATTGAAAAGTGTTAAAAGATCCATAAGAGATAGATGCATTAAGATTGCTTTTAGCTCCTTTTTTCATGACAATATTAATAGCTCCTCCTAAAGCATCATCGGCCAAGTGACCTGGTACAACTCCCTTGTAAATTTCAATGTTTTCAATCATAGAAGGAGGAATGCTGTTTAGACTAAAAGAAGATCCATACATAGAAATTGGAATACCATCAATAAAAATACGAACAGAGTTTCCAGACAATCCGTTCAGTGAATATTCTACATTTGAACCTAAACCTCCGTTTTGACGAATTTTAACACCTACGGTTGTGTTTAATAACTCGTTAGTTTGTACGTTTCTAAGACTTGCTTCTTTAGTTTCGACTACATTTACAGCAAAACCTTTAGTTTCAATTTCTGTTTTTTGAGATTTTGCAGATAATTCTACTTTTTGCAAAGATTCTGAACTCTCTTTTAAAGAAAAATGACAATTTATTTTTTGTGATTTTGGGTCTTTACTAACAAAAATTTCTTTTTTTTCTGGAGAAAAACCTAAATAAGATGCTTGTACAATGTGTTTTCCTTCTGATATGTTATGAATAAAATATTCACCCTTATCATTTGCTATAGTTGCATATTTGTTATCGTCTACTAAAATAGTAGCTCCCATTAAAGGCTCTCCGTTATTGTTTGCAATGGTACCTACCAGTATTTGGTGTTTACCATGGTGCTTATGATGTTTTCTTTGTGCGATAGCCACACAACTAACGAAAAGAATAAAGAATAGGATTTTTTTCATCTCCGTTGGAGTTTCTTATTTAGATTTGATAAAAATAAATTACTTTTGCAAAAGTATCTTATGTTTAACTAGTCTAGATAACGCAATAGGAAATTATTATAACGCAAAAGGAATAAATGGAAATCTGTTTAAAAAGTTCAATTTTTAAAACTGGTGAGTTGGTTAAAAAATTTAATAAAGATTTAACTAGTTTAAAATTAGAGGAGAAAGAATGGGTGATTGATAAGGAAGGTGTAGTAGGCTGTGTTAAAGACATACAGCTGAATAAAATATATATTTTGTTTATAGATATAAAGCATACAGGTGCTGTAAAACTATCTACAACTAATAGTTTTCCTTTGTTTAAATTACATTTTCAGTTGGATGGAAATTGGATTTGTAATTTTAAAAACAAAGAAAAAAGTGTTGTAGACGTTTTAAAAGGGATGTATAATTTGTTTTATATACCGGAGTCTAAAGCAAAATGCTCTTTTCATCAACTACATCAAAATTCTATAGAAATATTTTTTACAGAGGCATTGTTGCAAAATATAATGGGTTATTGTTTTACAGGAACTTCTCAAAAATTAAAAAATGCAAAACTAAAGAAGGAACCCTATCCTTTTTTTAAAGGAGGTGTTTTAATGAATGAGCAACTGGTTACCGTTGTAAACGATATTGTGAATTGTAGCTTTAGAGGAGTAATGAAAAAAGCTTTTTTAGAAGCTAAAATTACTGAACTGTTATTAATTTCATTAAACATTAATGCAATAGAGGTTGTTGAAGACGATGAGGTAGATGAGTTGGATAAAGTAAATTTAAAAGAAGTTGAAAAACACATAAGACTCAACTTAAAAAAGGAGCTAACTATTCCAGAGTTATCTTTATTGGCAGGGATGAATACTTCTAAATTAAAAAAGAGTTTTAAACAATTATATGGGACAACTATTTTTAAATATATAACATCTTTAAGAATAGAAAAGGCAAAAGAGTTAATTCAGAAAGAAAAATATACTATTGCCCAAGCTTCTTATGAAGTAGGGTATAAAAATCCTCAACATTTTACAGTTGCTTTTAAAAAAATGTTAGGTTACTTGCCTAGTCAGTTAAAAAAGCATACTTCTCAAATTTTGTATATGATTTGTTTGAGTGATTTTGAAGTGTTTTTTATTTAAGTTTAAAAACTTCTATTGTTTTTAGTTCTGGACTCCCACCTCTATTTCCACTTCCTGAGGCTGTGTAGATTTTGTTTTTGTATACAATTAATTGTGAGCCATGTCTTCCTGTACGTAAAGGAGCTAATGTTGTCCAAGTTTCTGTTAATGTATCGTAGCATTCTACTTCATTATGTGCTAGTTTTTGATGTATACTTTCTCCACCTGCAAATATAATTTTATCCTGAAAAGCCACAGCCATACAACCGGCCCTTTGTGTAGGTATAGGTTGTGTTAATGTAGACCATTTTTGAGTTTTAAAATCAAAAACATCTACCTCTGGAATGGTAATGTTAAATACCTGTTTTGTAATTCCAGAACTTCGTCTTCCTCCAATTAGGTAAAGTTTATTATTTATAATTACCGATGCAGCATGATCTCTTGCTCTTGGTGCATTGGGTAATTTGGTCCATGTTTTTGTTTTAAAATTGTATTCATCAAACCAATTTACATGTCCATTCCAGTGGCCATCTGTAATTCCGCAAATCAAATATAATTTGTCTTTGTATATTTTAGCCATTGCAGAACCTCTTCTTCTGTCTTTAGGGATTTCAAAACCCTTAGTCCAATAATCTTTTTTAGTGTGATAGATATATGCATTTGTTAGTGGAGTTTCGTGAGGATATTTTCCTGTAAATCCGCCAACAACATAAATATTGTTTTGATAAGACATTCCTTCAAAATGATGTAATTCTATAGGTGGTTTAACTCCTTTGTTCCATGAATTGTTTTCGGGATTAAAAATAGAAACGGGCTGAATTCTTCTTCCTCCCAGTAAATAAAATTGATGATTGGCTTCTATAAAAGCAGCTTCGTGTCTTTGTACCGGTTGGTTTGTGGTTTCTATTGTGTGCCAAGAACAATTACTCAAGTTTTGAGCAGTTGAATTAATGTTGCTTGCTAAGATAAAAATTCCGATTAAGCTGTATTTAAGAAACTTCATAGGTGTAGTTTTTAGAATAATAGATCTACCAAATCTTCTATTTTGCTTATTTTAATAATTTCGATATTGCTTTCCTTTTGAGAAGTTTTACAGAATTTAGAAACAAATATTTTTTCGAAACCTAGTTTTTCGGCTTCACTAATTCGTTGTTCTACTCTGTTAATAGGTCTAATTTCTCCGGCCAAACCAACTTCGGCAGCAAAAGCATAATTCTGGGGTACGGGTTCGTCTTCATTGCTAGATAGTACTGCAACTACCACAGCCAAATCAATAGCAGGGTCATCTACAGAAATTCCACCAGTAATGTTTAAAAATACATCTTTAGCTCCTAATCTAAACCCAGCTCTTTTTTCTAAAACGGCTAAAATCATGTTTAAGCGTTTAAGATTATATCCTGTAGAAGAACGTTGAGGAGTACCGTAAACAGCTGTACTTACTAGGGCTTGTACTTCTATCATTAAAGGTCTCATTCCTTCTAAGGTGGCTGCAATAGCAGTTCCACTTAAATCTCCATCTTTTTTAGAAATTAATATTTCTGATGGATTTTTAACTTCACGCAAACCACCGCTTCTCATTTCAAAAATTCCTAATTCTTGAGTAGAACCAAAACGATTTTTCAGTGCTCTTAGAATTCTATAAGTGTGATTTCTATCTCCTTCAAATTGTAAAACCACATCTACCATGTGTTCTAACATTTTAGGGCCAGCAATGCTTCCTTCTTTGTTAATGTGACCAATAACCAATACAGGAGTTCCTGTTTCTTTGGCAAACTTAATAAGTTCGGTAGTAGTTTCTTTTATTTGTGATACAGAACCTGCAGAGCTTTCTACATAATCTGTATGTAAAGTTTGAATAGAATCAATCACCAAAATCTCGGGTTGTTCTATTTGAATGGCTTTGAATATTTTTTGTGTATTGGTTTCTGTTAAAATTAAACAGTCCTGATTTAAGTTTTGAACACGTTCTGCTCTTAACTTTATTTGTGTTTGGCTTTCTTCTCCAGATACGTATAAAACTTTATGTTTCATACTTAAAGCAACCTGAAGCATTAGCGTAGATTTTCCAATACCAGGTTCTCCACCTAATAAGATAATGGATCCGGGAACAATTCCGCCACCTAATACATTATTAAGCTCTGTACTAACGGCATTGTAACGAACTTCGTTTTGAATTTCAATGTCTTTAACTTTTAAAGGAGTGTTGGCTTTCCTGGGAGTTTTATCAATCTTCCAATCTGCTTTTTCTTCTTTAACAACTACTTCTTCTACAATGGTGTTCCATTCTTTACAGGTTCCGCATTGTCCCATCCATTTAGAATGTTGGGTTCCGCAATTTTGACAAAAATATGCTATTTTAGTTTTGGCCATAATGGTTTTTACAAGGAGTTATAAATGTAAATCCTTGCGGGCAAATTAACAACTGTTGTGTGTGGTTTATCTGCTCTTATTTAATAAAGGCAGTAATAAAAAAGAAAGTCCTCCTAGAATAATTACTAAAAGTGTTTGAGAGGTCCACATAATCCAACCAAAACTAGCACCAACTCCCATAGGAACAGCATATAATAATAGTGTTTGTTGAATAATGTATGGATAAGATCCAATTCCTCCATTAGTGGTAGCAAAAGCAAATGTTCCCATTACAAAACAGGTTAAAATGGCACCAAAACCAATGTTAGTAGTTTCTGGCAATGCAAAAATTACTACGTAAAGCATCATTATATAAGCTAACCAAATAAATAAGGTGTGACCAATAAAAGCCCATTTCTTTTCCATGGTTAAAATGGTCTGAATTCCTTCGTACAATCCGGCAGCAAAAGATCTTAGTTTTTTAAAAAAAGGATTTTGAGATTTTTTGGTTGCTCTAAAAAACAGGTAAATTCCTAAAACAATAACAGATACAATTCCAATTAAAAGTATTGGGTTTTCTGGAATTTTAGAAAGTAGTAATTTGCTAATTAATTGATATTGGGCTATAAAAGCCAAAGCAATTAAAAATAAATAAACAATCATGTCTGCTAATCTTTCTGCTACAATAGTTCCAAATGCTTTTTCAAAAGGAACTCCTTCGTATTGATTAATAGTAGCAGCTCTACTAACTTCTCCAGCTCTAGGAATACCCATATTTACCAAATAGGCAATAAATACAGCCATGGCAGAGTTTTGGAATTTAGGCTGATATCCCAAAGGGTTTAACATAAACTTCCAGCGGTAAGCTCTAGATAAGTGACTTAAGGCACCAATTACTAAAGACAAACCAATCCACCAGTAATTAGCGTTGTAAAATGAGTCTTTAATCTGATTTATTTCATCAGTAGTAAGTTTAGAAAGCGATAGCCAAATTAAAAACACCCCTAATAAAAGTGGTAATGCTGTTTTTAATGTTTTTTGGGTACTAGCTTTCAATCTTAAGTAAGTGTGTTTGTTTCCTCGTTAGGGAAAACAATGGCAGGACTAAAAGTTTTAGCCTCTTCAAAATCCATCAAACCATAAGAGATAATAATAATAATATCTCCTGGAGCTACACGTCTAGCGGCAGGTCCGTTTAAGGTAATTTCACCACTATTTTTTTCTCCTGGAATAATATAGGTGTCTAAACGTTCTCCGTTGTTTACGTTTACTATGGATACTTTTTCGCCTTCAATCATGTTGGCAGCTTCCATTAATACTTTATCAATAGTAATACTACCAATATAGTTTAAGTCGGCTCCAGTAACCTTTACTCTATGTATTTTAGATTTAACTACTTCAATTTGCATGGGGCAAAATTAATTATTTATATCTGAATTTAAACTATAACTAGTTAGATAATTCGTAAAGTGCTATGTTATCTATCAATCTAATCTCACCGGCAAAAGCAGCAATAAACCCTCTCTGTTTCTGAGTGTTGCTAAAAGATGTAGCTGTTTTTAAATCATTTTCATTAGCTACAGAAAAATATTCTAATACTAAATTGTGATGATTGTTAAATTTATCACTTACATATTTTTCTACTTCAGATGGAGTAGAGGTGTTTGCCAATTTTTTAGCCTGGGTTAGTGTTTCATAAATAAAAGGAGCACTTTCTCTATGCTCTTTACTTAGTCTAGTGTTTCTAGAACTCATAGCTAATCCGTCAGCCTCTCTGTGTATTGTACAACCAATAATGTTTACAGGTTGTTGGGTAATTTCTACTAGTTTTTTAATAATCTGTAATTGTTGAAAGTCTTTTTCGCCAAAATAAGCATTGGTTGGTGTTGTAATGTTAAATAGTTTTTTAACAATAGTTCCTACCCCATTAAAGTGATTATCTCTAAATTTTCCTTCCATTTCTTTGTCCAAACCATCAAAATCAAAGATTTCTGCTTTTTCATTTGCATCATACATCTCTTCTGTAGTTGGTGTAAATACTAGGTCACAATTTACGCTTTGTAGTTTTTTTAAATCGTCTTCTAACGTTCTAGGATATTTTTCTAAGTCACTAGAATTATTAAATTGTGTAGGATTTACAAATATGCTAACTATCACAATATCATTGTGTTGCTTGGCTTGTTTAACAAGAGCTAAATGACCTTGGTGTAGCGCTCCCATAGTAGGAACCAAACCAATAGATAGACCTTTGTTCTTAAGGTCTAGAATGTGCGATTGAGTTAAATCTCTAGCAGTGAATACTTTCATTCCTTACAATTACATTTGAGCAACTGCAAACTTACTATAAATCCTTATATATTGGGTATTTTTTCATACTTTTGCAAAATTATATTCAATAATTGAATGATTTATGAAAAACAAGAGAGTTTTATACGTTTCTAGTGAGGTAACACCGTATACACCACTAACTGAAATGTCAGAAATGTCTTTCGAGGCCGCAAAAAAAGCACATCACAAAGGAGTTCAGACAAGAATTTTTATGCCGAGATACGGAGTGATTAACGAAAGAAGACATCAGTTACACGAAGTAATTAGACTTTCTGGGATGAATTTAATTATTAATGACATGGATATGCCTTTAATTATTAAGGTAGCATCTATTCCTAAAGAAAGAATGCAGGTTTACTTTATAGATAACGAAGAGTACTTTAAAAGAAAGGCTACGTTTACTGATGAAAACGACGTAATGTTTGATGACAATGACGAGCGTGCTATCTTTTTTGCAAAGGGAGTTGTAGAGACTGTAAAAAAATTAAACTGGGCTCCAGATATTATTCATGTACATGGTTGGATGGCATGTTTATTGCCATTATATTTAAAGGAGTATTATAAAGATGATGCTTTATTTGCAAATACTAAAATTGTAACTTCTGTTTACGACAATGAATTTGAAGGTGCTTTAGCTGGTAATTTAGCAGAAAAAGTAAGTTATGATGAGATTCCTGAGGATAAGATAACAGTATTAAAAGATGCTACTTTTGCAAACATTTTAAAAAGTGCAATTGATAATTCTGATGCTGTAATTAAGGCAAGTAGATTTGTGAATGATGATTTAGAAGATTATTTAGATGAGTTGGAAAAACCATTTTTAGATTATCAAACTGAAGATACTTTTGCTGAAGCTTATTTAGAGTTTTATTCAGAAAAAGTTATGAATCAATAAAGAATAAAAAGAACATATGACACTTTTTAACATAAAGTCTTTTAAAACCATAGCAGCTCTTGGTACTATGGTTTTTTTTGTGAGCTGTAGCAATGATATAGCTACTTCTGCTGATGGATTAATTAACAACAGTAGTTTTGTTAGAGATACAATTAATATTCATCCTGTTATTGAAACAGAAGTTATAGACTCTGTACCTTCAAATTTATTATCAACTTATTTGGTTGGAGATTATACAAGTAGTGATTTTGGAACCCTAAATGCTGGTTTTGTTGGTCAAGTTGTAGCAGATACATATCCTGTAGAAAGAACTGATAACGATACCCCTGCTGACGTAACTACAATTAATGTAAATGCTTATTTGGAAATACCTATAGCGGTTTCTTTAGTTGCAGATGAGACTGATGTGTATGAATTAGCAAATGCTCTTGGAGATATATCAACAGTATTTGATTTTGAAGTTTCTACTTTTGAGACCTATTTAGAACGATTTAATGCGAATGGTGACACAAGAGTATATTATTCTAATGGTAAAAACGATGCAGGAACTAAGGAAAAATTAGTTGATCCAACAGAGTTAGGTGTGTTGTCTGGTTATAGTTTTAATGCTACTTACGAAGAAGCTGATACATTAAGAATTCCTTTAGATTCATATGATTTTAAAACCAATTTTCTAGATGCATTGGATAGTAATACGATTACAAATGATGATGAAATGAGAAAATTCTTTAAAGGGGTAAAATTTGAGGCTACTAAAGTTTCTGGTGATGGCTTAGTTGTTCCTTTTGATTTAGGAGCTGCAAGATTAAAGATAGAATATACCAATCAAGAAGTTGGAAAAGAGGATGTTGATGAGGTATTGTCTTTTAGTTTAAACGGAGCGTTACACAATTTATACAGTCACGATCATGCAAATGCTAACCAGCCAAATGAAGTATATGTTCAGGGAGCAAGTGGTTATCATGCAAAAGTTGATATATCAGAAATAGTTGCAGACTATAGCGTAGACTCTAAAAATGAGGAATGGCTAATTAATCAAGCAATGTTAAAAGTTTACATCAAAGAGGCTGTTGATGGAGATTATTCTGATTTGTTAAGTACATTGCATATTTATGCTGTAAATGATGAAGGAGAGGCTGTTCCTATAAAAGATTATTCTTATTTAGGAGCTAGTAGCTTTGTTGATGGTATTGTTCGGTTTAATGATACAGAAAATAGAACAGATCCATACGTAAGATTTTTGATTACTAAGTTTATAAAAGATGCTTTGGCTGATGGAGAAATTTCGGAATTAAGAATTAAAGAAAGTAGGTCTGAAACTACTTTTGTAGATTTAAGATCTACTACTGCTAAAGGATTGGTGCTTTTAAATGATGTGAGTAGCGAAACTAAAGCTCCAATATTAGAGTTGATTTATTCTAAAATAAATGAATAAGTTTTTAAATAGTTAATATAAAAAAATCCCAACTCATTGAGTTGGGATTTTTAGTTTTGTATAAGAAAATGATTACATCATTCCTGGCATTCCACCACCCATTCCTGCGTGAGCATTTCCAGTTTCTTCTTCTTTAATTTCTGTTAATGTACAAGCGGTAGTTAAAATCATACCTGCAACAGAAGCTGCGTTTTCTAGAGCAACACGAGTTACTTTAGTTGGATCAATAATTCCGGCTGCAAACATTTGAACGTATTCTTCAGTTTTAGCATTGTAACCGTAGTCACCTTTTCCTTCAATTACTTTGGCAACTACTACAGATCCTTCACCACCTGCATTGCTTACAATTTGTCTTAAAGGCTCTTCAATAGCTCTGTTAATAATAGCAATACCTGTTTTTTCGTCAGCATTTTCTGTGTGTAGACTTGCTAATGCTTCTTTAGCTCTAACCAAAGCAACACCTCCACCAGCAACAATACCTTCTTCTACAGCAGCTCTAGTAGCGTGTAAAGCATCATCAACTCTATCTTTTTTCTCCTTCATTTCAACTTCAGAAGCAGCACCAACATACAATACAGCTACACCTCCAGCTAATTTAGCCAAACGCTCTTGTAACTTTTCTTTATCGTAGTCAGAAGTAGTAGTTTCTATTTGAGCTTTAATTTGATTTACTCTAGCAGCAATAGCTTCAGTAGATCCAGAACCATTTACAATAGTTGTGTTGTCTTTGTCAATAGTAATATTTTCTGCAGTACCTAAAGCTTCTAGTGTAGAGTTTTCAAGCGTTAATCCCATTTCTTCAGAAATAACAGTACCTCCAGTTAAGATAGCAATATCTTCTAACATCGCTTTACGTCTGTCTCCAAATCCAGGAGCTTTTACCGCTGCAATTTTTAAAGCACCACGTAATTTGTTCATTACCAAAGTAGCTAATGCTTCACCATCAACATCTTCAGCAATAATTAATAATGGTTTTCCACTTTGAGAAATAGGCTCTAAAATTGGTAATAACTCTTTTAAGTTAGAAATCTTTTTATCGTATAATAAAATATAAGGGTTTTCTAATTCAGCTAACATCTTTTCAGAGTTAGTTACAAAGTAAGGAGATAAGTATCCTCTGTCAAATTGCATACCTTCTACAATATCAACATAAGTTTCTGTTCCTTTAGCTTCTTCAACAGTAATTACACCTTCTTTTCCAACTTTTTCAAAAGCCTGTGCAATTAAGTCACCAATAGAATTGTCGTTGTTTGCAGAAATTGCAGCAACTTGTTGAATTTTATCTGAATCTGAACCTACAGCTACAGATTGAGAAGCTAAACCAGCTACAATAGAAGCAACCGCTTTGTCAATTCCTCTTTTTAAATCCAAAGGATTTGCACCTGCAGTTACGTTTTTTAAACCTTCTTGTACAATTGCTTGTGCCAATACAGTTGCGGTAGTTGTACCGTCTCCTGCTAAATCGTTTGTTTTAGAAGCAACCTCTTTTACCATTTGAGCCCCCATGTTTTCTAAAGGGTTAGATAATTCTATCTCTTTAGCAACAGTTACACCATCTTTAGTAATATGTGGACCTCCAAAAGCTTTGCTAATTACAACATTACGTCCTTTAGGACCTAAAGTTACTTTAACTGCATTTGCCAATGCATCAACTCCACGCTTTAATCCGTCACGTGATTCAATATCAAAAGTTATTTCCTTTGCCATTTTAAGTAAGTTTTTTGTTTAGATAATTGCTAAAATGTCGCTTTCTCTCATGATTAAATAATCGTTTCCTTCGTAAGCTAATTCAGTACCAGCGTATTTACCGTATAATACAGTGTCTCCAACCTTTACAGTAATTGGGTTGTCTTTGGTACCGTTACCTGCAGCTACTACTTTACCTGTTAATGGCTTTTCTTTTGCAGAATCTGGGATAATTAATCCAGAAGCAGTTTTTGTTTCCGCTGGAGCTGGCTCTACCAAAACTCTATCAGCTAATGGTTTAATGTTTACACTCATAATTATTTAATTAAAATTGTTATTTGTTGTTTGTACAGGAACGAAAAGTATGCCAATTCATAAACAAGATTGTTCTAAAACAAAAATGTCATCATGTGGTGACATGATGACATTTTTTTAGGTTGTTTTTTGAGATATTATTCCTCAGTGCTTTCTTCTGTTGCAGAATTGTCATTAATAATGTCTTCTATGTCTGCAGCGTTATCTTGTGCTGGAGCAACTTGATCTCTTTGTTGAATTGTTTCTTGTAATTCAGACTTGCTAGCTTCGTCCCTTGGAATTACTAAACTAGACCCTAAGATTAAAACCATTAAAGTAATAGCTAATGTCCAAGTAGCTTTGTCTAAAAAGTTGTTTGTGCTTTGTACACCTCCAATTGTACTTCCAGAACCACCTGTTAAAGATGAAGATAATCCTCCTCCTTTAGGGTTTTGAACTAAAACAATTAGGATAAGTAGTACTGCAACTACCATGATTAAGATTAACAATATATTATATGTCATGATTTATGTATTTTGTATTTTTTTTATTCTTTGTATTTGGTCTGCAAATAAACCACTTTTTTCTGGATATTTCAAACTTAAAATTTTGTAAGCTTGAATCGCATTGTCATATTTCTTTTGAGCCAAATATACCTTGGCTAGAGTCTCTGTCATTAACTCATTAGAAATGTCTGATTTTGTAGTTTTTAAACCAACAGAACTAGTTTGTGTTGTCTTTTTAACAGGACTTATTTTGGGGTTGTTCTGAATAAATTTATTGATAATATTCAGTTTTGGATTGTTTTCTTTTTTTACTTCTTTAGGTTGTTCTCTTACAATAGGAGTTGCGCTAGATAGCTGTAACCATTGATGAAAACTGTGTTTTTCTGAACGTGTAAAATGAAAAGGAGCTTCTTCTTTGTTAACTTCCGTTGTTGTTTTGGTAGGGAGGACTGGGTCTACATTGTTGTCTGTATTGGTTGTTTTTTCAATAGGTTTAACAATTTCTTCTATATGTGTAATGTAATCAAATAAGACCTCTCTGTTTACGGTGTGTGCAGCAACATTTTTTAAAGTACTATTGTATTTGTAGTGTTCTTGTTGATGATATTTTTTTAATAATATTGTTTTTGCAAACTGAAAATAAGGGAATTCATCAGCAATTCCTTCTAGATTTTCAATACTAAGGGATTCTATTTGATTAGATTTTATTGCTTGTGTGAATTCTTGCATAGTTTACCAGTTAGCTACAGAAGCATTAAAAATATTTTGATTTATTCTTTCGAATATTTCTTCAAAGGCAGTTTCTAAAGTAGTCCCTTGTAAAATTTCGTTGGCATCGTAATCGTAAAAATGGCTAAATCTTTTTTCAAAGTTTTTAGTTTCATCAGTTCTATTGTAAAAACGAACATTAAATTCAATGGTTAATCTGTTTTGTGCAGCAGTTTGATCTGCTGTGGCAGTCATTGGAGTAATGGTGTATCTGGTAATTTCACCTTCAAATTGTAAATCTCCTCCGTTTTTTACCAAGTTTAAATTGGTTTGAGTAATAAAGAAATCTTGTAGGTTAATGGTAAAATCCTGACTTAAACTAGGCTCAATTAAATCTGCATTGTTGTTAAAAAAATCTATTTGTATGGTTTTAGCATCTCCAGTATCACCTCCTGTAAAACTGTAAATACCACAACTAATAATAGTAGTTAAGGCTATAAGTGCTGTAATTTTTGATAGAATTCCTTTTAACATAATGTATTTAACTTGATGAACAAATATAGTTTATAAATCGTACTGTTTTATTTTTCGATACAAAGTTCGTTCTGAGATACCTAGTTCCTTTGCAGCTAGTTTGCGTTTGTTGCTATTGCGTTCTAAAGATTTTTTAATCATTTCTATTTCTTTGTCTTGCAAAGACAAGTTTTCGTCTTCTTCAATAGTTTCTATGTAAGGATATTCTTCGTCGTTTTCTTCTAGAGTTTCTTCTTCCTCTTTTTGATAAGCTAATAAGCTAGGATTTTTTGCAATAGGAGCCGCTAGTGCTTTAGGTAAAGAGTTTTCTATAAAAGCTTCTTTTTCTTTACCATTGTGCATAATGTTTAAGGTTACTTGTTTTAGTTCATTTAATTCTGAACGTAACTCATAAATCATTTTTAATAAGCTCGATTTTTCTTCTCCACTAAAAGATTTCTGTTCTTCTAAAATCATTGGTAAAGATGATTTGCTTAAGTCGGGTAAATAATGCTTAAGTGTTTCGGCATTTATATTTCTACTTTCTTCAATAATAGAAACTTGTTCTGCAATGTTTCTAAGTTGACGAATGTTTCCAGGGAAATGATATCTAGATAATAAATTGATGGCCTCATCATTTAAACGAACCGTTGGCATTTTGTATTTCTGAGCAAAATCTGAAGCAAACTTTCTAAACAATAAATGAATATCCTCGTTTCTATTTCTTAATGGAGGCAATTCAATTTCTATCGTACTTAATCTATAATATAAATCTTCTCTAAAAGTTCCTTTTTTAATAGCCTCTATCATTTTTACATTGGTAGCGGCTACAATTCTTACATTGGTTTTTTGAACCTCAGAAGATCCTACTTTAATAAATTCACCATTTTCTAAAACACGTAACAATCTAACTTGAGTTGTTAGCGGTAATTCTCCAACTTCATCTAAAAAAATAGTTCCACCATCGGCAACTTCAAAATAACCTTTACGAGCATTGGTTGCTCCCGTAAAAGCACCTTTTTCGTGACCAAATAATTCACTATCAATAGTTCCTTCGGGAATAGCTCCACAGTTTACAGCAATGTAATTGTTGTGCTTTCTGTGAGATAGGGAATGAATAATTTTAGGAATACTTTCTTTACCAACACCACTTTCACCAATAACCAATACAGAAATATCGGTAGGAGCTACACGTGTAGCTTTTTCGATAGATCTATTTAGTTGAGGATCGTTACCTATAATTCCAAATCTTTGTTTAATTACTTGAACAGATTCCATAGATGTTTTTTGTAATATTATTAAGCTTGTTCTACATATTCTCCTAATAAAGTAGCAGAGGTACAATCGGTAATTTTAATTTTTACAAAATCTCCCACTTTTTGCTCTCCTTTAGGGAAAACAATGGCATAGTTTTGAGAGTTTCTAGCCATCCAATGTTGATCAGATTTTTTAGAATTTCCTTCTACCAAAGCAACTACTGTTTTTCCTAAATAAGCCTGTGTATTGGCAAGACTCATTTTTCTTTGTAAATCAATAACTTCTTGTAAACGTCTCTTTTTAACTTCAGCAGGAACATCGTCTGGGAATTTTTTCTCAGCCAAAGTTCCTGGTCTTTCAGAATAAGAAAACATAAATCCATAGTCATAATTTACATATTCCATTAAACTTAAAGTGTCTTTGTGTTCTTCTTCTGTTTCTCCACAAAAACCAATAATCATATCTTGAGAAATAGCACAATCTGGTAACAAGGTTTTAATAGTATCTATTAATTCCATGTATTCTTCGCGGGTGTGCTGACGGTTCATTCTTTCTAATACGGTTGTACTTCCAGATTGAACAGGTAAATGTAAGTATCTACAAATGTTAGGATATTTTACCATGGTATGTAATACATTAATATCCATATCCTGAGGGTTGTTTGTAAAAAAGCGAACCCACATTTTTGGAAACGTACTTGCTACCATTTTTAGTAAATCAGCAAAACCAACAGCTGTAGCCTGGGCAATATCACTTGCTTTGTTAAAATCTTTTTTAAGACCACCACCGTACCATAGGTAGCTATCTACGTTTTGTCCTAATAAGGTAATTTCTTTATATCCTTTAGCTTGTAAATCTTTAATTTCAGAAATAATACTTTGCGGATCTCTACTACGTTCTCTACCACGTGTAAAAGGAACTACACAAAATGTACACATATTGTCGCAACCACGTGTAATGGTTACAAAAGCAGATACTCCGTTAGAATTTAAACGAACAGGAGAAACATCAGCATAAGTTTCTTCTTTAGATAAAAGTACGTTTACAGCATTTCTACCTTCGTTTACTTCTCCTAATAAATTAGGTAAATCTCTATAAGCATCTGGACCTACAACTAAGTCTACAATTTTTTCTTCTTCTAAGAATTTAGATTTTAAACGCTCTGCCATACATCCTAAAACCCCCACTTTCATGTTTGGATTTATTTTTTTGATGGCATTGTATTTTTGCAAACGCTTACGGATGGTTTGTTCTGCTTTTTCGCGAATAGAACAGGTGTTTACCATTACCAAATCAGCTTCTTCTAGGTTAAGAGTTGTATTGTATCCTGTTTCTGCTAGAATAGAGGCAACAATCTCACTGTCATTCATGTTCATTTGGCAACCATAACTTTCTATATAAAGTTTTTTGGTATTACCTTCCTTTTGGTCAGTAGAAAGTGGATGCCCTTGTTTGTTGGCATCAATAATTTTTTCTTCTGTCGTAATTCTGCTCATTTTGTGTAAATTTCTAAGGATGCAAATTTACACAAAATATTACGACTTGTGACAAGATGTCATAATATATCTGGTTAAGAAAATCTTAAAACATAAATTAAGAACGTAGGTTTTAATTTTTCTCCCTACTTTTGTGCCATATTAGAGTACTAAATAAGGAAGAAATTAACATATGGCAAGTAATCTTGTAATAGTAGAGTCACCAGCAAAAGCAAAGACAATAGAGAAGTTTTTAGGGAAAGAGTTTCAAGTGGAGTCCAGTTTTGGACACATTGCAGATTTGCCTTCAAACGGTCTCGGAATTGACGTAGATGGTGATTTTTCGCCAACCTATTTAGTTTCTGACGATAAAAAAGCAGTTGTTAAAAAATTAAAAGCCTTGGCTAAAAAAGCAGACATTGTTTGGTTAGCAAGTGATGAGGATCGCGAAGGAGAGGCAATTGCATGGCATTTAAAAGAACAGTTAAATTTAAAGGAAGAAGATACAAAGCGTATTGTTTTTCATGAAATTACTAAGACTGCAATTTTAAAAGCGGTAGAAAATCCAAGAAAAATTAACTATAATTTAGTTGATGCTCAGCAAGCACGTAGAGTCTTAGACAGAATTGTAGGATATGAATTATCTCCGGTTTTATGGAGAAAAGTAAAAGCAGGGTTGTCAGCAGGTAGAGTACAATCTGTAGCTGTACGTTTAATTGTAGAAAGAGAACGTAGTATTTTAGAGTTTGTAAGTGAGGCTAGTTACAAAGTAGTTGCAGAGTTTTACAATGATGAAGGAAAAAGCTTTAAAGCTACTATTTCAAAAGCATTTGATACTAGAGAACAAGCCCAAGCTTTTTTAAACGAATGTGTTGGGGCTGAATTTAAAATTACGGATTTAACCACAAAACCAGCAAAAAAATCACCAGCAGCACCTTTTACAACATCTACTTTACAACAAGAGGCAGCAAGAAAGTTAGGATATTCAGTTTCTAAAACCATGACTGTTGCTCAGCGTTTGTATGAAGCGGGGATTATTACTTACATGAGAACAGATAGTGTAAACTTATCTGAGGATGCTAAAAAAGCAGCCGCAGAAGAGATTACATCTTCATATGGGGCAGAATTTAGTAAGCCTAGAAATTATAATACTAAGTCTAAAGGAGCACAAGAAGCGCATGAGGCCATCCGTCCTACAGATATGAGTCGTCATGAAATTAATCAAGAATACGATCAAAACAGATTGTATGATTTAATTTGGAAAAGAACTTTAGCTTCTCAAATGAGTGATGCTCAATTAGAACGTACCAACGTAAAAATTGAGAACAATAAAAACAGCAAAGTGTTTACCTCAAATGGGGAGATGATTAAGTTTGAAGGTTTCTTAAAGGTATACTTAGAAGGAACAGATAACGAAGATGAAGAGCAAGATGGAATGTTGCCACGTTTAACTGTAGGTGATGTTTTAGAACACGAATATATTACGGCTACACAGCGTTTTTCAAAAGCACCTTATCGTTTTACAGAAGCATCTTTGGTAAAGCAATTAGAAGAGTTAGGAATTGGTAGACCGTCTACTTATGCACCTACTATATCTACTGTTTTACGTAGAGGATATGTAGAAAAAGGAACTATTGAGGGAGAGGAAAGAGCATATGAGCAATTTATTTTGCAAAACAACAAAGTAGCGGCTAAAACGTTAACAGAAAAAGTGGGTTCTGATAAAGGAAAATTAGTTCCTACAGATATTGGAAACATTGTAAATGACTTTTTGGTAGCACATTTCGAGAAAATTTTAGATTATGGGTTTACTGCAAAAGTAGAAGCTCAGTTTGATGAAATAGCAGAAGGAAATGAGGAGTGGATTGGAATGATCAAGGAATTTTATCAAGGATTCCATACTGTTGTAAAAGATGTTGCCGAAAATGCAGAAAGAGAAAGTGGAGAACGTATTTTAGGAACACATCCAGAATCTGGTAAAACCGTTTTAGTTCGTTTAGGTAAATTTGGTCCTTTGGCTCAAATTGGAGGTCCCGATGACGAAGAAAAAGAATTTGCTAGCTTGTTAAAAGAGCAAAACTTAGGAACTGTTACCTTAGAAGAAGTTTTAGACCTATTCTTATTACCTAAAAACTTAGGAGAATATAAAGGAGAAGAAGCCGTAGTTTCTAACGGTCGTTTTGGTCCTTATATTAAATACGGAGCTATGTACGTTTCTTTAGATAGAGGAGAAGATCCTATGTCTGTAGATTTTGACAGGGCTGTAGAATTGATAGAAGCAAAAATAAAAGCTGATGCTCCTATTGCAGAGTACGAAAATTTACCTGTACAAAAAGGAGTAGGTCGTTTTGGACCTTTTATCAAATGGAATGGAATTTTCATCAACGTAAATAAAAAATACGATTTTGATAATTTATCTTATGATGATATTGTTGAATTAATTGAGGTTAAGAAGCAAAAAGAGATAGATAAAGTTGTTCATAACTGGGAAGAAGAAGGTATTAGAGTAGAAAAAGCTCGTTGGGGAAGACATAATATTTTAAAGGGAAAAACAAAAATTGAATTAGCTAAAACAATAGATGCACCTGCTTTAACGTTAGAAGAAGTAAAAGATATTATAGAGAAGAATGCTCCTAAGAAAAAAACAAGAGCAAAAAAAGCCCCAGCTAAAAAAACAGCTGTAAAGAAAACGACTGCAAAGAAAACAGCAACTAAAAAAACTCCTAAGAAGTAAGCTTAGTTTATGATTCAAGATTTTTTTACGCCCATACCTAAAGACGTTTTTAGTGAAAACGAAAATTCTGGAGATTTTTTCGAAAGTCAGATAGCAAAGCACACTAGTGAACAGGGGTTTCCTGATTTAGAAAATGTTAGTTTGGCTATTTTTGATGTTAGAGAAGGTAGATTAGCGGTGGGAAATCAAGAAACAGCTATTGGAGCGGACGATATTCGTAAAGAATTGTACAAACTTTATTTAGGTAATTGGAATGTTTCCATTGCTGACTTAGGAAGTGTCAATCAAGGAAATAGTGTTTCCGATACGTATTATGCCGTACAAGAAACAGTTTCTTTTTTAGTAAAGAAGAATATAGTTCCTATTATTATAGGAGGTGGTCAAGATTTGGTGTATGCAAATTACAGAGGATACAATCAACTAGATCAGGTGGTTAATTTAGCAGTAGTGAGTCCAAAATTTAGTTTTGGAAATATAGAAGAAGAGTTAAATTCAAATTCTTATTTAAGTAAGATTATTTTAGAAGAGCCTTGTAATTTGTTTAATTATGCCAATTTAGGATATCAAACCTATTACAATTCTCAAGAAGAAATATCTTTAATAGAGACCCTGAGCTTTGAAGCCTATAGAGTTGGTGCATTAAAAGATATTACCATTGCAGAACCTGTAATGAGAGATGCCGATATTGTAGCCATAGATATGGGAGTTGTAAGATCTAGTGTAGCTCCTGCTAATGGAAATGCAAATCCAAACGGATTGTTTGGAGATGATATTTGTGCTATTGCAAGATATGCGGGAATAAGCGATAAAGTAACCTCTTTTGGTATTTATGAATACAACAAACTGTTTGATGTAAATCATCAAACAAGCAAGTTGATTTCTCAGATGATTTGGTATTTTATAGAAGGGTTTTCATTAAGAACAAATGATTATCCATATGGTTCAAAAGAGAGCTATTTAAAATATTTAGTCCCGTTTGAAGGGGAGGTAATTAGTTTTTATCAAAGTGATAAAAGCCAACGTTGGTGGATGCAAGTAGATGTACCCACAAAAAGTAAGTACAATAGACATGTTTTAGTGCCATGTTCTTACGATGATTATGTAAAAACAATAGAGCAAAAAGTACCCGAAAGATGGTTTAATGTTCACAAGAAGTTAACTTAGTTTAATAGCTTTATAATATGCTGTAGACTTTCATTGTAGGTTTGGATTTTTTTTCTAAGTTTACGAAATTCTATACAAAATAGATAATAAGACAATATGAAGAAAATACTGTTCCTTTCCATGATAATAACTACACTGGTTAGTTGTGGAGGTTTTGGTGATCGTGGAGAACTTATAGGATCAAAAGCAGAAACTGCATGGTTTGCAGAAAAACCGTTCGGTATGGTTTTGGTTCCAGGAGGTTCTTTTACTATGGGTAAAACAGAAGAAAATAGGTGGGGTGGATTTGAAGTTCCTCCTAGATCTGTATCTGTAAAAGAATTTTTTATGGATGATACTGAAATTACCAATAGCGAATATAAAGAATTTGTATACTGGGTTAGAGATTCTATCGTAAGAACAGAGTTAGCCAATTATGCAGAGTCTATTGTTGGTGCTTCTAAAGAAGATGATAAACGTTTTTCTATTGCAGATTACAAATACATCGAACCAAAAATAGGAAGTGCTGCTGAAGAAGAAAACTATACTCCTTACCAAAAATACATGATTAAAACTTATGGAGTGATTAGTCAAAATCATAAAGGAACTTTGCCTTTAAATTGGAGTGTACCCTTAATGTGGAGAGCTGATGAGTTTCCAGATGAAGAATATGCAGAGGTAATGGATCAATTATATTTACCAAGCGATGATGCTGGAAATGTTAGAGTTTTTGATATTTCTTTATTAAAGTATTCATATTTATCTAAGCACAAAAGTAACATTATGAATGTTGCTAAAAAGAATGTTTATGATGAGGTAGATATTAATGTATATCCAGATACAGCTGTGTGGGCTAAAGATTTTGCTTACTCTCATAACGACGTAATGGTTAAGAATTACTTTTGGCACACGGCTTACGAAGAGTATCCGGTTGTTGGAGTTAGCTGGAATCAGGCTAAAGCTTTCTGTAATTGGAGAACTAAAAAGAAAAATGACTATTTAAAAGCAATAGGGTCAGGAGTACAAACACCAGATTTTAGATTACCTACAGAGGCTGAATGGGAATTTGCTGCTAGAGGAGGTATAGAAAACGGTAAATATCCATGGGGAGGTCCATATGTAACGGATAGACATGGTTACTATTTAGCAAACTTTAGACCTAAGCGTAATAATTTAGCTGCAGATGGATTTACTTATACTGTAGAAGCTTTATCATTTCAAGCAAATGATTATGGATTGTATAACATGGCAGGAAACGTGTCAGAATGGACATCTACAGCTTACAATACTTCAGCATCTTATGTAACATCATCTTTAAATGTTGATGTAGATGATCCTACCAATAAACGAAAAGTAATTAGAGGTGGATCTTGGAAAGACATTGCTTATTTTTTAGAAGTAAGTACACAAGATTACGAATATGCAGATTCTGCTAAATCTTACATTGGATTTAGAACTGTACAAGACTATTTAGGTGAAGCTAGATGGGGAGGATTAGATTATTAAAAAAACTAGATTAAATAAATTATACTATACTATGTTACACTCAAAAGGATTTAAAAAGTTTATGGCAATGGCCTATGGTATTGGAGGAGCTATCGTTATTATTGGGGCTTTGTTTAAAATTATCCACATGCCTAATGCAAACCTAATGTTAATTGTAGGTTTAGGTACCGAAGCTTTAATTTTCTTATTATCAGCATTTGAACCTTTGCCACAAGAGGAGTTAGATTGGTCATTAGTGTATCCTGAATTAGCAGGAGGTATGGGATCTACAAAAAAAGAAAAAGAAAGTCCAGAAGGAGTTTTAACTAAAAAGATAGATGAAATGTTAGCTGCTTCTAATTTAGATGCAGATGTAATTAACAAATTAACAACAAGCATGAATAATTTGTCTGCTGCTGCAAAACAAATTGGAGAAAGTTCAAGTTCTGTTGCCGATACTAGTAAGTATAACAAAGAAATTAATTCTGCAGCAAATCACTTAGAAAAGATTAACTCTATGTATGCTACTCAAGAAGATAGTATGACGAAAGTACAATCTGCTCAAATGGAAGTATTAAATAATCAATCTAAGTTGGTAAGTTCAGTTTCTGAAAAATCAGAAGAATTAACAAAACAAATGGAAACGTTGTCTAAAAATATAGCTTCATTAAATAATGTGTATGGAGGTATGTTAAGTGCAATGGGGAATAAGTAATCTCTGCATATAAGCTAGTAATAACAAAAAAACTAAATTTTTATGGCAGTAGGTAAACAAAGCCCTAGACAGAAAATGATAAATCTGATGTATTTAGTGCTAATGGCAATGTTAGCATTAAACGTATCGTCGGAGGTTATGGAGGCTTTTTCTAAATTGTTTGATAGTTCTGAAAGTACTATAGAAACAAACATAGTTAAGAATAAAGAGACTTTAGCAGAGTTAAAAAGATTGAGTCAAGAAAATGAAGCTCAATATGGAGTGTTATACAAAAAGGGAGAACAGGTAAGAGAATTATCTGAAGAATTGATAAATGAATTAACTCTTTTAAAAACTAAAATTATATCCTCAGTAGAAAAGGATCCTGAAACAGGTAAATTACCTGCAGCAGATATGGATAAAAGTGAGGTGGTAGATAGTTATTTATTTAGTGCAAATGGTGCTTCTAAAACGGGTAAAAGATTTATAGAAACAGTTCAAAAGTATAGAACAGAAATGTTACAATTGGTAGAAGATCCAACTGTAAAAAATCAGATAAATGCGAGTTTTGATACAAAGCCAACAAAAGTTGATGGTGTTAACATTCCATGGTTAAACTATAATTTTTACGGTTTGCCATCTATAGGTTCTTTAGCTGTATTATCTAGCATGGAGAATGTAGTGTTGAGTATTGAAAACGAAACATTAAGTAGTTTTATTTCTGGACGTTTAAAGAAAGCTACATCAGCAACAAATTTAGAAGCTTTTGTAAAGTTAAATAAGAATACATTTAGCCCAGGAGACAATGTAGAGGCAACAGTATTTTTAGCAAGTAAGGATGATACAAAAGTTCCTAATGAAGTTAAAATTAACGGAGCTAAAATAGATTTAAAAAATTCTAAAAACTTTGTAGACGGTAAGGTTGTTTATAAATTTAAAGCGGGAGCAGTAGGAGATAGACCTATTGTGGGAAGCTTTACATTTATTGAAAACGGTAAACCAGTAGTGGTTCCTGTAAATGGAAATTATTCAGTAGTAGCAGGCTCTAATCAAGCTATTGTTTCTGCAGATAAAATGAATGTAGTTTATAGAGGTTTAGACAATCCTATTACTATTTCTATGCCAGGTATTAGCCCTACAAAAGTAAAAGCAAGTGCTTCTGGTTTAAGAAAACAAAGTGGATCTAGCTATATGTTAAAACCAGGTACAGGTAAAACTGTAAGTATAAATGTTAGTGGAACAACAGACTCTGGAGAAACAATTAAATCTCCACCAGTAACGTTTAGAATTAAAGATGTACCGCAAGCAATGGCAAGTATTAGAGGTGAATATGGTTCTATAACAATGCCTAAAACAAGTTTAGCAAAATCATCTGTAGCAGCTGGTTTACCTGATTTTGTTTTTGATTTAGATTTAAAAGTATTAAGTTTTAAAGTAAAGGTTCCAGGTAAAACTACTGTAATAGTAAACGGAAATAGAATGAATTCTCAGGCTCAAAAAGCGATTGCATCTGCTAAAAGAGGAGATATTGTTACTATCTTTGGTATTAGAGCAAGTATTATTGGAAACTCATCGTATAAGCTTAAAGAAGTATTACCAATTAGTGTAGAAATTTCTAATTAAGAACTAGAATGAAGAATTATAAGTTAGTTAGTGCATTTATGTTTTTGTTTTTTGCAACAACTTTAATTGCTTTTTCACAATCAAACTACGGTTTGTTAAATGCAAAAAAGGCAAGTGAAATTGGAGCAAAGTCAGAAGACAGAGTGCGTTTAGATCACGACAAGCCATTACCATATGAATATGTTGATGAGCGTGATATTTTGTGGTCTAAAGTAGTTTGGGAGTCTATAGATTTGTATCAAAAACAAAACTATAGATTGTATTATCCAATTAATGAAGAAAATGTATTAGCCAATACAAAGTCTTTGTTTTCAACTTTGTTAGACAATATCAGAAATGGTAAAATTACAGAGGTGTATGAAGATTCACAATTCATTAATAAATTACCTGTATCTGAGGTTGAAAAGAAATTAGTAAGAATTGATACAGCTAGTTATGGTTATGACATGTTAAATCAAGGAGAGACTAATATTGATGAGTATATTGATAAAAACTTTATCAAAGCGCAAGATATTCAATCATATCAAATTAAAGGAATTTGGTATTTTAATAAGATAACAGGTCAAATGAATTATCGTTTGTTAGCCATTGCACCTATGGCTCCAGATGTACAAACTATTGGTAGAGATGATATTATGGATGATGCATTTTATCCTTTGTTTTGGGTGTTCTATCCTGATGCTAGAACGGTATTGCACAACTCTCATCCTACTAAAAATGGATTTGCAGCTCACGTAGAATCTTATGATTATATTTTAAATACTAGAGCGTTTTCATCGGTAATTATTAAAGAAGAAAACATGTTTGGTAATAGAAGTATTAACGAATATATAAGAGGGAATTCTTTATTCCAATTAAGAGAGGCAGAAAAAATTAAAGATGAAATTAGAAATCTAGAATCCGATATGTGGACCTATTAGATTACAATTTATTAATATTTATATAAAAGAAACCTTCAGTAATGCTGAAGGTTTTTTTTTATTCTTGCTAGCTATGAATTAATAGTTTGATTATGTCGTTAGTGAGTTCAAAAGATTTTGCAGCTTTATTAAAGCTTGATAAGATTCCTGTATTAGGTTTTTTAATAGGGAAGTTTTTTTTATTCGTTACCCAACTAAACAAAGCGAATAAGGTGTATGACAAATACAAACACAAACCCATTTTACCTTATTTAAATGGTTTGTTAGAAGAGTACGAAATTAAGTTTCAAGTTTCTCAATCGGACTTAGATAAAATTCCAAGAGAAGGAAGTTTTATTACCATTTCTAATCATCCTTTAGGAGGAATAGATGGAGTTCTATTGTTAAAAAATGTGTTAGAAATTAGAGCTGATTATAAAGTCATCGCAAATTTTTTATTACAAAAACAAGCTCCTGTAAGCCCATATATTTTACCTGTAAATCCCTTTGATGATCGAAAACAAGATCAATCTAGTGTTAAAGGATTAATCACGGCTTTAAAACATTTAAAAGAAGGTAATTCTTTAGGTATTTTTCCTGCAGGAGAAGTTTCTACTACAAAAGAGAGAAATATATATGTTGATAAAACTTGGGAAGATGGAGCTATTAGGCTTATCAAAAAAGCAAATGTACCTGTAGTCCCAATTTATTTCCATGCTAAAAATAGCTGGCTTTTTTATTTGCTAGCTAAATTAAGTCCTGTGTTAAGAACGTTAAAATTACCATCGGAACTTGGTAATAAAAAAAGACAAGTCATTCATATTAAAATTGGAGCACCCATTAAAGAAAAGGAAATCCAAAAAATAGATGACTTAACTGTTTTAAACAACTTTTTAAGAGAGAAAACTTATTTGTTGTCCAAATCCTTTCTAAGGAAAAAAAAGTTGGTAAAACAATACAGAAAACGTTTAAAAAAACGCGTTAAGCAAGTTGCTTTGCCCAAAAATCAAGAAGATATTTGCAAAGAGATTGATGCTATTAGAGAACAGAAAAAAAGATTGTTTGTATCTAATGAGTATGAAGTGTTTTTTACCAAAGCCGTTTTAATTCCAAACTTAATGGAAGAGATAGGTAGACTTAGAGAAATTACCTTTAGGTTGATTGGAGAAGGAACTAATAAAAAATGCGATACCGATAAATATGACGATTATTACCATCATTTAATTTTGTGGAATAAAGAAGAGCAAAAATTTGTAGGTGCTTATCGTATGGGGTTAGGGGAAGAAATTTTTAAGCGTGGAGGTTTTCAAAGTTTTTACGTAGCTAATTTTTTTAAATTTTCATCAGAAATGGATGTAAAGCTTCCGGAAACTATAGAAATGGGAAGGGCTTTTATTGTGCCAGAATTTCAACAAAAACCTATGCCTTTATTTTTACTATGGAGAGGAATTGCTGCCGTAACTGTTAAATATCCTCAATATAAATATTTAATGGGAGGAGCCACTATTAGTAATTTGTTTACCAATTATTCAAAATCTACGTTGATGTACTTTTTAGACAAGTACTATAGCAATAATGAGGTTAAAAATTACATAAGCTCTAAAACCCCATTTGAGGTTGACTTAACAGATAGTGAAAAATTTTACTTAGAGAATCAGATTAACGGTGATGTTAAAAAGCTAGATAAGTTGATTAAAGAGGTAGAGGGTGATAAATTACGACTGCCTGTTTTAATTAAACAATACATTAAGCAAAATGCAAAATTTGTTGCCTATAATATAGATCAGGATTTTAATGATGCTATTGATGCCTTAATTTTTATGAAAATTGAAGACATTCCTAGACATACTATAGAACCTATTTTAAAAGATGTAATTATAGAAAACTAAGAGTGTTGTTCTAGTTGATATTGTTTTATTTCGTCTATAAAAGTCCGATCGTTATATAACCTTGGTACTTTGTGTTGCCCCCCTAATTTGTTTTTGCTTTTTAACCAATAGTGAAATTGGTCTTTACTAGCAATACTTATTACAGGTAGGGTTAAGGTAATATCTTTGTATCTCTTTGCTTCATAATCTGAGTTGATGTTTTGTAAGGCAGTATCTAAAGCATTTTGAAAATCAGTTATACTACTTGGGTCTTGTTCAAACTCAATTAACCATTCATGGCTTCCTTTTTCGTTTTCTGCCATAAAAATAGGAGCAGCAGTATATTCTTTAATCAATGCATTGGTTTTGTTACAAGCAATTGTTAAAGCTTCTTCAGCATTTTCAATAATCAGTTCTTCTCCAAAAGCATTAATAAAATGTTTGGTTCTTCCTGTTATTTTAATTCGGTGTGGAGTAATAGATGTAAATTTAATAGTATCACCAATAATATATCTCCATAAACCAGCGTTGGTGGTAATCACCATTGCATAATTCTTATCAACTTCTACTTCGGATAATGCAATTGTGTTAGAGTGAATACTTTTATACTCATCCATAGGAATAAATTCATAAAAAATTCCGTAATCTAACATTAGTAACAGCTCATCACTGTTGTTTTGATCCTGAATAGCAAAAAAGCCTTCGGAAGCATTGTAGGTTTCGTAATATTTAAACGTATCAGAAGGAATTAATTTTTTGTATTGTTCTCTATAAGGATTAAAATTTACTCCTCCATGAAAATAAACCTCTAGGTTAGGCCATACCTCTAAAATGTTATTTTTTCCAGTATATTTTAACACACGTTCTAGTAGAACTAGCATCCACGATGGCACTCCAGCTAAACTTGTAATATTTTCGTTCACCGTTTCTTTAATAATGGCATCCATTTTAGATTCCCATTCAGACATTAAAGCCACTTCTTGTTTAGGAGCACTGCTCATGTCTGCCCATAGCGGTAAGTTTTCTATAATAATAGCAGATAAGTCACCAAAGTAAGCATCGTTGTCTTCGTACACAGCACTACTACCTCCAAGTCGTAAATTTTTACCGGTAAATAATTTTGCATCTTCATTGTTGTTGCAAAATAAAGTTAGCATGTCTTTTCCTCCTTTAAAATGGCATTGTTTAATGGCATCTTCACTCACAGGAATAAACTTGCTTTTAGAATTGGTAGTACCGCTAGATTTAGCGTACCATTTAATTTTGTTGGGCCAAAGAATACTGTTGCCTGTGGTTCTTTGTTCTTGAATATAAGGGCTTAGTCCCTCGTAGTTTATTAACGGAATTTTAGTTTTAAAATCCTCATAGGTTTTAATTGTTTTAAACTCATATATTTCTCCATAGCTAGTTTTAGCTGCAGTTCTTAGTAGTTGTAACATTTGTTCAATTTGTACCTCTACAGGATACTTTACAAAAAGTTCTACTTGATGTTTTCTTTTTTTAAGAAACCACGAAATAATTGAGTTTACAATAGGCAATGCCATAGATTAAAATACTATTTACGGGTTAAAAACTATATCTTTGATAATCTAAATTTAGTTTTTTTCTATGAAATATCAGGGTGTATTAACAAAAATGGCTACGGAAAATACAGAACAAGTACAGTATTATTTAAATACGTCTTCTCATGTATTGAATTTAAATCAGTTACTTAATAAAACCATGGCCATTACTTTTGATGGTTATCAATGTTTATGTTGCGGTAAAGAGAAAAAAATATTTAGACAAGGACATTGTTATGAGTGTTTTTACGAGCAACCAGGAGTGGCAGATTGGGTGATGAAACCAGAATTAAGTAAAGCTCATTTAGGAATAGAAGATAGAAATTTAGCCTACGAAGAAAAGGCACAATTACAACCACATATTGTATACTTAGCTTTGTCTAGCAACGTAAAAGTTGGTGTTACTAGAAAAACACAGGTTCCAACGCGTTGGATAGATCAGGGAGCTAATAAAGCTATTCCTTTTGTAGAAGTGCCTAACAGATATTTAGCAGGAATTACAGAAGTTGCTTTAAAAGAATTTGTAAGTGACAAGACTAGTTGGCAAAAAATGTTAAAAAATGATGTTGCTGATCAGGATTTGATTGCTGTTAAAAAGGAATTAAGACAATATTTACCAGAAGAGACTAAAGAGTATTATGTAAATGAAGATCTTATTTTAGAACTAAATTATCCGGTAGAAGAATATCCTACCAAAGTAGGTAGTTTAAATTTAGAGAAAGAAAACTTTTACCAAGGAGTGTTAAAAGGAATTAAAGGTCAGTATTTAATTTTTGCTGATGGAAAAGTTTTTAATGTTAGAAGTAATGAAGGTTACAAAGTAACTATAGAAATATCATAAAAAAGCGACTCCTTTGAGTCGCTTTTTTATGGGGTTTATTTTTATAAACTTTTAGCATCTTCTAAAAACTTAGCCAATCCACTATCTGTTAAAGGATGTCTCATTAATCCTTCAATAGCAGGTAAAGGACCTGTCATAACATCGGCACCAATTTTAGCACAATCTACAATGTGCATTGTATGTCTTACAGATGCAGCTAAAATTTCAGTCTCAAAAGCGTAGTTATCATATACTTCTCTAATTTCACTAACTAAGTGCAAACCATCTGTAGAAATATCATCTAAACGACCAATAAAAGGAGATACATAAGTAGCACCTGCTTTGGCTGCTAATAAAGCTTGTCCTACAGAAAACACTAAGGTTACATTGGTTTTAATTCCTTTGGCAGTAAAATATCTACAGGCTTTAATCCCATCTTTAATCATAGGTAATTTTACTACAATTTGAGGGTTTAAAGCAGCTAGTGCTTCTCCTTCTTTTACCATTCCATCAAAATCTACAGAAAGAACTTCTGCACTAACATCTCCATCTACAATATCGCAAATTGCTTTGTAGTGGTTGATAATATTAGCTTCACCACTAATTCCTTCTTTAGCCATTAAAGATGGGTTTGTGGTAACTCCGTCTAAAACTCCTAGTGCTTGAGCCTCTTTAATTTGGTCAAGGTTTGCTGTATCTATAAAAAATTTCATCAGTCTATAATTTATGTGTGTAGTAAATATATAAATCCTTTTGATAGTAGGAAAGAAGATTTAACATACTTGTGTTAAAAATGTATTAAATAAAAAAGCTCCTCAATTGAGGAGCTTTTTTAGTATTGTGAATGATTATTAGTTAATCATTGCTTTTAATTCTTTTACAGTTTCAATAGGATCTTCTGCTCCAAAAACATAACTACCAGCTACTAAAACATCTGCACCAACTTCTATTAAGTTGTTAGCGTTTTTGTTGGTAACACCACCGTCAATTTCAATTTTAGTTTCGCAACCTTTAAAAGTGATTAGGTTTTTTAATTGCTGAACTTTAGAATAAGTGTTTTCAATAAAAGATTGTCCTCCAAAACCTGGATTCACACTCATAATACATACTAAGTCTAGTTCTTGAATAATATCTTCTAAAACAGCAACAGGAGTGTGTGGGTTTAAAGCCACACCTGCTTGCATACCTTCAGCTTTAATAGCCTGAATAGTACGGTGTAAATGTGTACAAGCCTCGTAGTGTACCGTTAAAATATCGGCACCAATTTCTTTAAAAGTTTTAATGTATTGATCTGGATTCACAATCATTAAATGTACATCTAAAGGTTTGGTTGCATGTTTTTTAATAGCCTGCACAACTGGCATTCCAAAAGATATGTTAGGAACAAATGTTCCGTCCATAATATCTATATGAAACCAATCTGCTTCACTACTGTTAATCATTTCTACATCACGTTGGATGTTTGCAAAGTCGGCTGCTAAAACCGATGGAGCTACTAATTTACTCATCTTTGTTTTATTGTATAGAGGTTTGACTAACCTAAGTAAGTCATTAAAATTTTACTTCTTGATGTGTGCTTTAATCTACGGATTGCTTTTTCTTTAATCTGACGAACACGTTCACGAGTTAAATCAAAAGTTTCTCCAATTTCTTCTAAAGTCATTGGTTGGTGTTCACCCAATCCAAAGTACAAACGTACTACATCTGCTTCTCTAGGAGTTAAGGTTTCTAAAGCACGTTCTATTTCTACTTTTAAAGATTCGTGTAATAAAGTTCTGTCTGGGTTTGGAGACTCTCCAGAGTTTAATACATCGTATAAGTTAGAATCTTCACCTTCAATTAATGGAGCATCCATAGATACATGACGACCGGAGTTTTTCATAGACTCTTTTACATCATTTACAGTCATGTCTAATTTCTTAGCAATTTCTTCTGCAGATGGTGGACGTTCGTTTTCTTGCTCTAAGAAAGCGTACATTTTATTGATCTTGTTGATAGATCCAATTTTGTTTAATGGCAAACGTACAATACGAGATTGTTCTGCCAAAGCTTGTAAGATAGATTGACGAATCCACCAAACAGCGTATGAGATAAATTTAAAACCACGAGTTTCATCAAAACGTTTAGCAGCTTTAATTAATCCTAAGTTTCCTTCGTTAATTAAATCGGGTAAAGTTAATCCTTGGTTTTGATATTGTTTTGCTACAGATACCACAAAACGCAAGTTTGCTTTTGTTAAACGCTCTAAGGCAGCTTGGTCTCCAGCTTTAATTCTTTGAGCTAATTCTACCTCCATATCGGCAGTAATTAAATCTACTTTTCCAATTTCTTGAAGGTATTTATCTAAAGAAGCCGTTTCACGATTGGTAACCTGCTTGGTAATTTTAAGTTGTCTCATGGATTTCTACTTGTTAAACTTTGTATGTCTTTCTAAATACGTTGGTTTTTGCTTTTTTGTTACAAAAAGAACGAATAAAAAGTAAAAATATTTCATTATACTTTTCAAGTAGTTGTTTTGTAGTGAGTTATGATTAAAATAAAAAAGCACCTCAATTGAGGTGCTTTTAAAATATATAAGAGTTAAAAACTATTCAGTTTTCTTTTCTTCTCTGGGTTTTCTATCGTCTCTACGATTGTCTCTACCTCTGTTATCACGTCCACCACGGTCGTTATTCTCTCTTGGTGGTCTTGGTTTAAAACCTTCTGGTTTTTCTAACAAGGCTTTTCTAGAAACTTTCTCTTTACGAGTTTTAGGATCCTTTCCAAAGTATTTTACTTCAAATTCGTCTCCCATATTTACTACATCAGTAACGTTTTCTGTACGTTCCCAAGCTAATTCACTTACGTGTAATAAAACTTCGTTTCCTGGTGCATCTAAATATTCTACAACAGCTCCAAAGTCTAACATCTTAATTACTTTTACCTTGTAAGATTTTCCTACTTCTGGTTTAAATAACATAGATTCAATACTAGCTAAAACTTTATCAATACCTTCTTGTCCAGTACCTAAAATTTCAACAATTCCTTCTGTAGTAACAGGGTCTTCGTTAATTACAATAGTACATCCTGTAACTTTTTGTAATTCTTGAATGTTTTTACCTCCTGGTCCAATTAAAGCACCAATGTAATCGTTAGGAATTACTCTAGTAATCATTTTAGGAGAGTGAGATTTTACATCTGCATTAGGAGTTTCAATTACTTCAGTAATTTTTCCTAAGATATGTAAACGTCCTTCTCTAGCTTGTTTTAGTGCATTCACTAAAATTTCGTAAGACAATCCTTTTACTTTAATATCCATCTGACAAGCAGTAATACCATCAGCAGTACCAGTTACTTTAAAGTCCATATCTCCTAAGTGATCTTCATCACCTAAAATATCAGACAATACAGCGTAACGGCTACCATCAGAAATTAATCCCATTGCAATACCAGAAACTGGTTTTGTAATTTGAACTCCCGCATCCATTAAAGCCATAGTACCGGCACAAACTGTTGCCATAGAAGAAGAACCGTTAGATTCTAATACTTCTGATACTACCCTTACTGTATAAGGACATTCTGCAGGAATCATTCCTTTTAATGCTCTTTGAGCTAAGTTTCCGTGTCCAACCTCTCTACGAGAAGTACCTCTTAAAGGTCTAGCTTCACCTGTACAAAAAGGAGGGAAGTTGTAGTGTAAGTAAAAACGCTCTTCTCCTTCGTTTGTTGGAGAGTCAATAATGTTAGCATCTCTAGATGTTCCTAAAGTTACTGTTGCTAACGCTTGCGTTTCACCACGAGTAAAAATAGAAGATCCGTGAGTAGAAGGTAAGTAATCTACTTCTCCCCAAATTGGTCTAATTTCAGTAGTCTTACGACCATCTAAACGTAAACCTTCTGCTAATGTTAATTCACGAACAGCTTCTTTTTGAGATTTGTTAAAATATTTGCTAACTAAGTCTCCGTATTCTGCTAATTCTTCTTCTGTAAAAGCAGCTTTTACTTCTTCTTTTACAATTGCAAAAGCATCAGTTCTTTCTACTTTAGAAGTTCCTTTAGCTGCAATAGCATAACACTTATCGTAAGTTAAAGCGTTAATTTTAGCGGCTAATTCTTCGTTTTCTTCAGCTTGGTCGTATTCACGAGTTGCTTTTTTTCCGAAAGCTTCAGCTAAACGTACTTGAGCAGCACATTGTAACTTAATAGCTTCGTGTGCAAATTTAATTGCATCAGCCATTTCTTCTTCAGAAATTTCATCCATTTCACCCTCTACCATCATTACTGAATCAGCAGAAGCTCCAATCATCATATCTAAATCAGATTCAGCTAATTGAGCTCTAGTTGGGTTAATTACAAACTCTCCGTTAATTCTACCCACACGAGCTTCAGAAATTGGAGTTTCAAAAGGGATGTCACTTAATTGAATAGCAGCAGAAGCTCCTAATCCAGCTAAAGCATCTGGCATTACTTCTGGGTCATGAGACATTAACTGAATCATTACCTGAGTTTCTGCATGATAATCTTTAGGGAATAATGGACGTAATACACGGTCAATTAAACGCATTGTTAATACTTCGTCATCACTTGGTCTAGCTTCTCTTTTAAAGAAACCTCCAGGATATTTACCAGCTGCAGCAAATTTTTCTCTGTAATCTACTGTTAAAGGTAAAAAGTCTACGTCAGATTGTTTGTAGTTAGAAACTACAGTACAAAGTAACATGGCTTTCCCCATTTGCACCACAACGCTACCATGAGCTTGTTTTGCTAATTTTCCAGTTTCGATAGATACGGTTCTCCCGTCTCCTAATTCGATAACTTCTTTAAATACCTTAGGTATCATAAATAAAATGTTTTAAATGTTGGATTAAATAAGAAAATCCAACGGTTATTGTATAACAAAAATGTTGTGTTGTTGTAGGGTTTTGTTTACAATGGAATCAGAATCTTGGTTCTGATCTCTTATTTTTTGAGATAGGATATCTCCTATCGAAGTGTCTAAAATAAAAAAAAGAGGCGATTAAGCCTCTTTTTATATCTTGAATTATTTTCTTAATCCTAATTCAGCAACTATTGCACGGTAACGTAAAATGTCTACCTTAGTTAAGTAATCTAGTAAAGATCTACGTTTACCAACTAACTTTACTAAAGAACGTTGTGTGTTGTAATCTTTTCTGTTTTTCTTTAAGTGCTCAGTTAAGTCTGCAATTCTTTTTGTGAATAATGCAATTTGACCTTCTGTAGAACCTGTGTCAGTAGCTGACTTTCCGTGTTTTGCAAAAATCTCTGCTTTTGCTTCTTTTGATAATGACATGCTAATATTTTTGTAAATGATTATTATGCAGATTACCTCTTTGGTAATCGGACGGCAAATATAAAGTTTTTATTTTAATATAGGTTGCTGAAATTAAAAAATATATAAAGCTAATAAACAGCTTGTTATAGGTGTGTTTGTGCCTTGCTAGTTTTCTGTTTCTTCTTTTTTAAGGTTAGTTTTAAGCTGATAAACCCAATTAGTCCTGCAACTAAAGAAGATATTAGAATGATAAATTTAGCTTTATTAATAATATCATCATTATCAAAAGCAAGTAGGGTAATAAAAATAGACATGGTAAAGCCAATACCTCCTAAGAATCCTACTCCAATAATAGATTTCCAATTTAAATCATTAGGGAGTTTGCAAAGTTTAAAGGATACCGCTAAAAATGTAATAGCAAAAATTCCTAATGGCTTTCCTATAATTAATCCTAGTGCAATACCAATACTATAGTTTTGCGATAGCGTTTCTCCAATATCACCACTTAATACAATAGCAGTGTTTGCTAAAGCAAATACAGGAAGGATAATAAAAGCTACAGGCTTGTGTAAAAAGTGCTGTAATTTGTAGGAAGTTGAGTTTTTGCTACCATCTCTATAAGGAATAGCAAAAGCTAATAAAACTCCTGTAATAGTTGCATGTACACCAGAGTTTAACATAAAATACCACATGGCTACACCTCCAATTAAATAAACAATCAAACTTTTTACCTTTAATTTGTTTAAAAGTAACAGCGTACCAAAAATACCAAAAGCTATTAATAGATTTGTCCAAAAAATGGTTTTGGTGTAGAAGGTGGCTATAATTAAAATAGCTCCTAAATCATCAATAACAGCCAATGCGGTTAAGAATATTTTTAAAGAGGTAGGAACTCTTTTACCTAATAAAGATAAAATTCCTAAAGCAAAAGCAATATCAGTAGCCATAGGGATTCCTGCTCCTGATTGTGTATTGGTACCCATGTTAAAATACATGTAAATTCCTGCAGGAATTAGAATTCCTCCTAAGGCTGCAAAAATGGGTAACAAAGCATCTTTAATGTTGGATAGTTCTCCGTGGTATATTTCTCTTTCTAATTCTAAACCAATCAATAAAAAGAAAATAGCCATTAATCCATCGTTAATCCAATGGACAATACTGTGTCCTGCAAATTGAATATTCCAAAAAGCATGGTAATTTGTGTTTAGACTTGAGTTGGCAATGGTTAGTGATAAAATGGTGCAAACTATTAATATGAGTCCGCTTGTTTTTTCACTATTAAAAAATTCTTTATAAAGTTTGGTTATTTTCATTGTTAATTATTCCTTGAAAGATGAATGTTTTGATTTTTCAACTGTTCGAAAATAGTAAATGAAAAAGGGGTAAACTACTTAATTTATTGATAGTTACTAAAAATAGGTATTACTACGGAGGCCTAAATGGTGTTTTTACTAAAGAATATTATTTAAAAGTGTTCTTATGTAAAATTAATCCGCTTGCAGGGGCAATTTCTTTTAAAATAATTTCATCATTCCAATGGCTTAATGTTTTCTTAAAAAAGTCTAAATCTACTTCTCCACTTCCTAATTGGAATAAAATCCCCATCATCATTCTTATTTGATAATGCATAAATCCGGGTCCTTTTACGGTGTAAATAAAACTTTCTTTAGGAAAAAAATTAGCAGTGTATAAAGTGTTCTTGGTAATTTCTGAATGAAATACCTCTCTCTCAAATACTGTGTTTTCACTAGGTTTTTTGGTGTACTTTTTAAAATTGTGTTTTCCTTCAAATAATTTAGCGGCTTGTTGCATTAATGGAATGTTTAAAACTGAGTTTTTTCCTGTGATAAGTGAAGCGCAAAATGGATGATTTCTTTCTCCGTGTGAAAACAAATAATGATATTCTTTAATTTTAGAAGCTTGTATAATATCAAAATTAAGGTCAACTTCTTCAATAGCTAAAATTCTAATGTCTTGAGGTAGGTTTTTATTTAACTCCAAAAGCATCCAATCTATATTGTAAAATGTTTTGGTAATTAAGTGGCAATAAGCTTCGTTGGCAGATACCATAGCATCTGTTCTTCCAGAGGCCAAGGTTTTAAAAGAGTTGTGCTTAAAAATAAATTGAAATGTTTTTTCTAAAATTCCTTGTACGGTTTTAACGTTGGGCTGTTTTTGCCAGCCATGAAATCGAAAACCTAGATATTGTAATTTTAGTAAGTAATAAGAGTCGTTTTCGTATTTCAAGATGCTTTTCTTTGGATTTTTTGTTTTACAATTTCTTCTACCGGCACACCTTTAATGTTAGATTCTAACCAAGACAAAATATCTAGGTATAAGAAAGAACGTTTTTCGTACGGATGATCTTCGTACACTTTTAATTCTTCGTATAATTCTTTAAAAGCTTTTCTTAATTCGTGCGGATACAAATTGCTTAAGTTTCTTAAGAATTTAATCATCTTTCTTTGCACCTCGTACAAGTTATTCATTTTTAATAAAAACTTATAGGTAGACTTAATTAGTTCCTCAATGTATTCATCATCACCAGATTCGTAGTGGGCAACTAGATTTAAAACACGTGTATAGCATAGTAAGTCTTCACGCATTTTTAAATCTTTATTTTTAATAATTTTGTTTAAGTAAAAAATACATTTTTCATAATCACCAGCACCAAAAAACATACAGGCTATTTTGTAATAAAATAACATAACATGATGTGCATCTATTTTTTTGTCCGTTTTGTCCAATTCAATCAACACACGTTTTACAAATTGTGTCCCCTCTTTAAACTCTCCTGTTAAGTAAAAAGAGTTTATTTTGTGTTGATATAAGTATAGAAAACATAGGTTTTGGGTGTTTTCTGATGAAAATATTTTTTCGTCTTGAATTTCTTTTGTTAAACCCTCTAAAGTTTCCTGATACTTATCTTTTTTCTGTAGATAAAAAAGCGATTCTAGTAAGTAATTAACAGCCTTTAAATAAAATACAGGATGCAGTTTTTTCATGTCTGGCAAATCATGAAATAACTGAACCAGTTTTTGTGAATTACGATAACATGATAAAAAATCTTGAGTAATAAATCCTTGCCATAGATTGGCTTGATACAAATACATTTTACTTGTAAAACCTAAATCAGAAAATTTGTATTTAGGAATTCTATCGGCATAGTATTGTTCTACCGTGTGGGTGTCAGTATCGTTTCTAGCGTATCCGTGTTTTAAAAACCAGCTGTATAGCTGTAAAGACAAGTTAGAAAGTTTACTAGTAATTACGTTTTTTTGGTTGATGTTTTTGGCTTCAATCGCAAGAGTATCTGCTCTATCACTCATACTACGAGTAATGTATTGCGATTCTATTACCTTTTCTAATTCAATAATTTCATAAGCCAAGTTGTATTGTTCTTTGGCAACAGCTACAGATTTGGTTTTGTCTAACAAACGTAAACTTTGTTTGTACAAACCTTTGGTATATAGTATGGTAGCAAAATCTATTTGCTCTCTAATTTGTGTAATGCTATTTTGATGAATAGGACTTAATCGTAAACTAATTAAAATTTGACGATACAAATGTGCTTTAGTGTTAGATATTTGTTGTTTTCTAATTCCTGTTTTGGCTAAGATTAATTTTTCGTCATAAGAATGAATTTTGTCTATTAAAACAAACAAAGCCATAAAGTTAGATTGCGTATTTCCTTCCAATCTACCTGCGTACAGTTTAAATTGTCTTTTTTCTGATTTACTTAAAGATTTAATCAGCGAAAATAGTGGGTCAGTCTTCTTTTCTTTTTTCATGTTTTACAATTGCCAAATTTCTATCAAAAATACAAAAATATTCAGATTTTAGCTCTTGGATGTCGTAAACTTATTTTGTGTATTGCCTTGTGTTTGTTAGGGTTTAGCTGATAAAAGTTGTTTTGGCTAAGGGAAAGGTAATTTAATAGGTGTTTTGCTCGCCTTTAGAGAAGTTTATTTTTGTTTCCTTAAAGTTAAAAAACAACAATAATGGCTAAGGATCACGTACAAATATTTGATACTACTCTTAGAGATGGAGAGCAAGTTCCCGGATGTAAACTAAACACAGAGCAAAAGTTAGTAATTGCTGAGCGTTTAGACATATTAGGGGTAGACATTATTGAAGCAGGTTTCCCCGTTTCTAGTCCTGGAGATTTTAAATCGGTAGAAGCTATTGCTAAATTGGTAAAGAACGCAACTGTTTGTGGACTAACTCGTTCGGTAGAAAACGATATTAAAGTAGCGGCAGAAGCTTTAAAACATGCAGTAAGACCAAGAATTCATACAGGAATTGGAACTTCAGACTCTCATATCAAATTCAAATTTAATTCTAACAGAGATGCAATTATCGAAAGAGCTGTTGCAGCCGTTAAGTATGCAAAAGGATTTGTAGAAGATGTAGAGTTTTATGCAGAAGATGCTGGTCGTACAGATAATGAATATTTAGCTAGAGTTTGTGAAGCGGTTATTAAAGCTGGAGCAACAGTGTTAAATATTCCTGATACAACAGGATATTGTTTGCCAGATGAATATGGTGCTAAAATTAAGTACCTAAAAGAAAATGTAAAAGGAATTGAGAAGGCAGTATTGTCTTGTCACTGTCATAACGATTTAGGTTTGGCTACAGCAAACTCAATTGCAGGAGCAATTAACGGAGCTCGTCAAATTGAATGTACCATCAACGGTATTGGAGAAAGAGCTGGAAATACTTCTTTAGAAGAAGTAGTTATGATTATGAAACAGCATCCAAACTTAAACTTAGATACTGGAGTTAATACAAAATTATTATACAGTACATCTCAAATGGTACAAGAGCATATGGGAATGTTTGTACAAGCAAACAAAGCTGTAGTAGGTTCTAACGCTTTTGCACACTCGTCTGGAATTCATCAAGATGGAGTAATTAAGAATAGAGAAACTTACGAAATTATGGATCCAGCAGATGTAGGTGTTACAGAATCTGCAATTGTATTAACGGCACGTAGTGGTAGAGCAGCATTGGCTTATAGAGCTAAAAATGTTGGATACGAATTAACCAAATTGGAATTAGATACTATTTACCCTAAGTTTTTAGAGTATGCAGATACTAAGAAAGAAGTGGTAAATGAAGATATTCATGTTTTAATGGAACAAAACAATATTAAATTAAGCTAATTTAAGTTGTTAATTATATTAAAAAGGTCTCGTTTTTGCGAGACCTTTTTTTGTGGAATTTTAAATTTATAGAATTCATTTATTCCCACTATCTTTGTTAAAAATTAGAACACTATGTTTTTATTTATTGGAGGTCCAGAAGTCTTTATTATTCTACTTATTGTAGTGATGTTTTTTGGTGCAGATAAAATTCCTGAAATAGCTAGAGGATTAGCTAAGGGGATGAGTCAGGTTAAGAATGCAACAAACGATATTAAACGTGAAATTAACAATAGTGCAACTAAATCGGGTATTGATTTAGATGTAACTAAAGATGTTAAAAAAGCAATAGATGACGTAAAGGAGAATATTGATGATATGACAGGACCTATTAGAAGAACAAAACTATGAGTTTTTTAGAAAGTCTTGTTCAGGCAGATCAACAATTATTAATATTTTATAATAATTTGGGTAGTGAGCCTTATGATGCTTTTTGGTTGTTTGTTACAAAACCAACCAATTGGATTCCGCTTTTTCTCTTTTGGCTTTTTTTATTAATAAAGAACTATACATGGAAACAAGGTTTGTTTTTGTTTTTCTTTATTTGTGCCATGGCAGGTCTGTCAGATGTTTTGGTAAATATAATTAAGTATTCTTTTGAAAGACCAAGACCTTGTTGGCAAGAAGGAGTAATGGAGCAAATAAGAATCTTAAAATGTTCGCGTAGCTTTAGTTTTGTGTCTGGACATGCAACTACTTCTATGGCAGTAACTACTTTTGTGTATTTGCTGTTTAAAGATAAATTTAAGTGGGCTGTTTTATTTTATATATACCCTTTGCTGTTTGCATATAGTAGAATTTATATGGGAAAACATTATCCTGTAGATATTTTATGCGGATACGCTTTGGGAATTATAGAAGCAATTTTATATTTAAAATTAGCTAAGTATTTAGTCTATAAATGGTTTGATAAAAACATAACGAGATAATAAAAAAGGGAAGCTAATTAGCTTCCCTTTTTTATTTGTAATTCTAGATTGCGGCTTAAAGACCAATCATAGTTTATAGATATTGTTTAGATTGTAGTCTGGGTACGTTATTTTTTAGGAAAATAATTAATCTTAGTCTCTACAGTTGCAAACTGACGGAACATTTCCATAACACCACAATAAGTGTCTACAGACAAAGTAACTGCTTTTTCTATTTTCTTTTCGTTTAAGTTATCTCCGTAAAAATTAAAGTTTACCCAAACTTTATGATAAAATTTAGGGTGTTCCTCCGTTAACTCTGCTTCTACATCAATATCAAAAGTATCCACATCAATACGCATTTTCTTAATTAAAGAAGCTACATCAATACCAGAACAACCTGCTAAGGCAGATAACATTAATGCTTTAGGACGTAAACCTTTTCCTTGTCCACCTACTTCTTCAGAACCATCAATAGGTACGTTTCCTCCGGGTCCGTTAGATTCAAAATGGACTCCTTCTTTCCATTGTAAAGATATTTTTTGTGTTGCCATGTTTCTTAAATTTAGATTTCAAAAATAAGCAAAGTAAATCAATTCACCATTTACTTAACAACTCGTATATTTACTTTATGAATCAACCTTTAGCAGAACGCATTCGACCTAAAACATTAGAAGACTATATCAGTCAGCAACACCTTGTGGGAAAAACAGGAGTGTTAACGAATCATATCAACAAAGGAATGATTCCGTCTTTAATTTTATGGGGACCTCCAGGAATTGGAAAAACTACCTTGGCAAATATTATTGCAGAAACCTCTAAACGACCTTTTTTTACCTTGAGTGCAATTAACTCGGGAGTAAAAGATGTGAGAGAAGTAATTGATAAAGCCAAACAAAGTGGCGGTTTGTTTACTACTAAGAACCCTATTTTGTTTATTGATGAAATTCATCGATTTAGTAAATCACAGCAAGACTCACTGTTAGCAGCAGTAGAAAAAGGTTGGGTTACCTTGATTGGAGCTACTACGGAAAATCCAAGTTTTGAGGTAATTCCTGCATTGTTATCTCGTTGTCAAGTTTATGTGTTAAATCCTTTTGACAAAGGAGATATGGAGGCTTTGCTAAAACGTGCCATGCAAGAAGATGAAACTATTGCTAAAAAGAAGGTGGTTTTAAAAGAAATAGATGCTTTGTTGCAAGTCTCTAGTGGTGATGCTAGAAAATTGTTAAATATTTTTGAGTTGATTGTTGCTTCGGAAGAAGAAGGAGTAGTTATTACCAACGATTTGGTACTTGAGAAAGTACAAAGAAATGTGGTTAGATATGATAAAACAGGAGAGCAACATTATGATATTGTTTCAGCATTTATAAAATCAATAAGAGGGTCAGATCCAAACGGAGCAGTCTATTGGTTGGCAAGAATGGTTGAAGGAGGAGAAGATGTAAAGTTTATTGCGCGTAGAATGTTAATTTCTGCATCCGAAGATATTGGAAATGCAAATCCTACGGCTTTAATTATGGCAACCAATACGTTTCAAGCGGTCACCACCATTGGTTATCCTGAAGCTAGAATTTTATTAAGTCAATGTGCTATTTATTTGGCAAATTCAGCTAAAAGTAATGCGAGTTATGAGGCTATTAATAAAGCTATCCAAATTGTAAAACAAACTGGAGATTTACCTGTTCCTTTGCATTTAAGAAATGCTCCAACCAAGTTGATGAAAGATTTAAATTATGGAGCAGATTATAAATACTCTCATGCCTATGAAGGGAACTTTGTAGAGCAAGAATTTATGCCAGATGAATTAAAAGGGGTGTCATTATATAATCCAGGAGTCAATGCTCGTGAAAATGAGTTTAGAAAAGTAATGAAGGATAGATGGGGTGATAAATACAAATAATGAAAAGACTCTAAATGAAGATACTCTCTGCTATAAAGAAGAATTTAAAAAACAGTTTTCTTAAAAATGTATTTACACTACTAACAGGTTCTGTTGTTAGTCAAATGCTTGTTTTTTTTTCTATACCAATTTTAACACGCTTGTTTGATGAAACTATTTTTGGAGTATATGTTCTTTTTTCATCAGCTATTTTATTATTAAAAACAATAGCTTCTTTAAATTATGAATTCGCAATTCTATTACCTAAAAGAGATAAAGATGCTATTAACGTGTTGTTTTTTAATTTTATAATTATTTCTCTCTTTTCTGTAGTCCTATTTACGCTCGTTTTTTTCTTTAAAGCTCAAATTTTATATCATTTAAACATACAGAAAATAGGGAGTTTTATTTACGTTTTACCGTTGAGTGTTTTTTTTATTGCTTCGGTTACTGCTTTAGAGTATTGGAATAATAGAATGGATGCTTTTAAAAATATTTCTACAGGAGCTATCAGTAAATCTTCAACAATGTGTGTTGGGCAAATAACAACAGGGTTTAGTAGTTTTAGTGCCTTGGGGCTAATACCTGGTTTGTTATTAGGTCAGTTTATGAATTTTATTGTTTTGTTAAAATTATCATTTAAAAATATTTATAAATACAAGCATCACATTTCTATAAATAGAATGTATCTTTTGGTCAAAAAATACAAAGACATTCCTTTGTTTAATACATTGCTTCATTTTACAGATGTATTGTCAAGCGAATTACCCGTTTTGCTAATTACCAAATATTACGGTTTGTCTTATGCAGGTTTATATGGATTATCTCAAAAATTAACAAAAACACCTTCTGGAATTGTAGGAGGTTCTGTAAATCAAGTTTTTTTTAATACTGCTAGTAAATTGTATAATAAAGGACAGGGTTTGTATGACTTTGTTTTAAAAACATACAAGCATTTAATATGGATTTCGGTGTTAATTTTCCTTGCCTTATTTGCTAGTTCTTATTTCTTAAATATTCTTTTTGGAGAAGATTGGAATGAAACAGGGCTTTATGTAAGAATTTTAATCCCTTGGTTGCTTTTGGCTTTTGTAAATTCACCAATAAGTTCTATTGTCTCTATTTTAAATAAGCAAAAGAGTTTTGTTGTTTATGAAGTAGTGCTTTTAATATTTCGTTTTTTAGCAATTTACTTTGGGTATATGCTGTTTCAGAATATTATTGTTTCTTTAGTTTTATTGTCTGCTGTGGGCTTTATATATAATATTTTTTGCACAGTGTATTTTTTAAAAATTTCTAAATTATCTCATCGTTAAAAAGTATTGAATATGAATAATGTTTTTTTGAAAAAAAACAATGGTTTTTCTTGGTATACTGAAGAAAGAATTTCTGTGAAAGGATATTTTTTTGATTCCGAAGGGAACTATTACGAAAAAGATAACTTAGTTTCTTTTTTTAAAAAAATAAGAAATATAGATGAGTTTTTATTTAAAATAAAAAACATAAATGGTTGTTTTACAGTTCTTGTTAAAGTAGCTGAGGAGTTGTTTATAGCATCAGATACATCCAGATTGTTTCCGGTTTTTTATACCTATAAAAACGGAAGTGTTTTTGTTAGTGATGATATTTTGTTTTTAAAAGAATACTGTAGTTTAAAGAACTATGATAATAATGCGATTGTTTCTTTTTTAGCTTCTGAACATACTACTTGGGATACAACATTAATTAAAAATATATATCAAAATCAATCTAATGAATATTTGGTCTTTTCAGGAGGTACTTTGGTTAAACAAGCTTACTTTTTTTCTTATGCCTTTAACAAGGCTACAGAATCCCCGTACAGTGTTTTAAAAACAAAAGCAACACATGTGTTTGAGGAGGCTTTTGGTAGGTTAATACAGTCTATAAAGGGAAAGCAGGTAGTGTTGCCGTTAAGTGGTGGTTTTGATTCTAGATTAATTGCTGTAATGTTAAAAAAATACAATCATGAGAATGTGATTTGTTATACATACGGTAAGAAAAACAATGTAGAGGTTGATAATTCAAGAAAAACAGCAGAAGCTTTGGGGTATAAGTGGTTTTTTATTGAATATTCTAAAGATTTTATGGAGGGTTTTTTAGAGACAAAGTGTTTTAAAGAATATGTAACCTATTCGGGAAATTATAGTTCTATGCCTTTTTTACAAGAGTATTTTGCTGTAAAACATATTAAAGAGAATCACTTAGTAAATCAAGATGCTATTTTTATACCTGGGCATTGTGGAGATTTTTTAGGAGGTAGTCAGTTTTTAAGTGTTTTTCCGGAATCTTTAAATAATGAAACTATGGAGAGTTTTATTTTTAATAGAAGGTATAGACATCACCAAACAAGTGTATCTTTTAAAGAGCAAACATTACCAGTAATTAGAGAGAAATTAATGTTGTTTAATTCTGATTATCTTAATAAAGAACCACATGCTGTTTTTGAAGACTATGATTTAAAAGAGTTTTTTACAAAGTTTATTATAAACTCAACAAACGTTTATAGTTACTTTGGTTACGAACACAGACTCCCGTATTGGGATTTAGAACTACTTTCTTTTTTTAGAGATATTCCTTTTAAATATAAAAAAGGTAAAATGTTGTATGATGATGTTTTAAAGCATTCTTATTTTGATGCATATGGAGTTAATTTTAATGAAGAACTTCAGCCAACAGTTCTTAAAATTCAATTACAAAACATTAAAAATAAAGTTAAAAAAAGAGTGCCTTATTTTATGTACAAGAACAAACTTGTTAAAAATGATGTTCTAAATTATGAAGAGGTAGCGGCACAAATGAAAAAATCTATGCTTAAAAATGGCATAAAACCAAAGACGAAAATTAAAGAGTATAACGAAATTATTGTGCAGTGGTACTGTCTGTTTTGTCAGGGTTTAATTAAGTGATTTTTTTAGAATATAAAAAATATTGCTCTAGTTCACTTCCAAAGCTTTTGTAAAACTGTGCAACACCCGGAATCATAGAGCCTTCAAAATCTAAAATCATATTTGTGTTTTGATGATATTGTATAATGTAATCAATTAAAATAGTAGGTAAATTTCTTTTTTTTCCCTTTTTAGTAGCCATGGGAACTAAGTTTGTTATTCTGTTTTTATGGAGGGTAATAAAAACGGTAGCTTCTGTTTTTTTATCAATTTTTACAGAAATAATTTGTCCTTTATTTAAGTCTATTAATTTTTTAATAAGTTTAAAGAGTTTGTTTTTTTCTTTTTGTTGAATAGAAAAGTTATGATCTATTTGATTAAAAAAGCTAGTAAAGTTATCTAGTGAGTCGTTAAAAATAGTAACATTATTTGTAGTATTTATTTTAGATAGAATACGTTTTCTGTTTTTATTATAACCCGTTTTTAAGAAAGAATAATCTCTGTTAAGTGCTAGTATGTAATTGTTTTTAATTTGTGTTTCTATTATACATTCACTATTAAACTGAATAGTTGTTTTTAAAAACTTTCTAGGAATTGCCTTGATAAAATTTTGAACTAAATTAGGAGTGATTTTATGTAAAGAAAACACACCTAGTTGTTGGGTCCAGCAAGGAGGATAAATGTATTTAATAAAATACTTACTTTTCCATGGTAAAGGCATTACAGCTTCATAATCGTTTAAAATTAATGCATCCCAATGGTTTGCAACAATGTCTAAATAACAACTTAAAGCATAAATTCTTGAGTTGCTTGCGTTTTGAATACAAGCATCATATTTATCAATATCAATATTTTTTCTTTGAACGTACTGAATCATGATTCTTTTACGCAATTTAAAACATCTTCATAAAAATCTTCCCAGTATTTCCAATCACCAAAATTAGAAAGACAATCGTTATGAAACACAGAAACTAGCGTTCCGTTTACTTGCTTTACCATGTTGGTAATATGATTAACCTTCATTAAAGCCTGTTTGGGGCTTAGTTGTAAATCAAAACGTAAAGTGTTGTCCATAAAAGCATAAGGATATACTTTTAGAGGTGTTTGAATTTCAAAATCTAAATCGTAAAAATAAAAAGGAGTGCAGGTACTTGCTCTAAATCCTAAGTGCTTTAAATAGCCCATAGAATAATCTTCTGAAATATCTAAATCGATAAGTTTTTGATAAGTTTCGGGCAGTTTATTTCTTCCAAAATGTTGTCTAGATATTTTAGTAGGAGTGTTAATGATATGAGATAAACGGTTGGCTTCTTTTTTTAGTTTATCTTCGTTATCCATTGTAAAATAAGAACTTAATAATCCTACTTTGGCATAGTCTGCAATAGATTTTATAAGTAAGTGATATTTTCTTTTGGTAAAAGCTACATTGTTGTCATAAGTAGTGTAGTTGGCAATTAAGAAAAAGAAAATAGTTTTAATATTGTGCTTTTTCTGTAGCGTTATAATTTTATCAAAAGTGTTGTAAGGATCTTCTTTAATTCTTAAAAATACAGCAATACGCATCCATACTTCAAAAAGTTTTAAGGTAAAAAAATCATAAAACCCACCTACAAGATTTCTAATCACTCCTTTGCATCTGTATAAAAATGTTTGATTAATGCTAAAGGTAGAAAGGTATTTGTATTTGTTAGGTTGGTGTTTAAATTCTGGATATTTTTCTTTTAGTGCTTTTAATAATTTATAAGCCCAAACATTAATAATAGGTTTGTCTAAAAAATTGTTTTTGTAAGCAATACTTTCTTCAGCCGGATAACAATCATTTTCGTCTAATACACAAGGTAAATACTCTTCGTATCTACTAAGTAAGTAAAAACTAGCAGCAAAAATATCAAATGGAATCACAGATTTTTTTCCCTTGCTAAAAAAACACGGAGTACTGTCCCATTGAGACATGGTAATTTCTATATCGTTAATTCCTTGTTCAAAAAGTAAGGTATGGCTTTGGATAAAAAATTCGTTACCAAGTGGAGCTTTTGCATACGTCATTTTAAGACCATCATGTGCTACAAACTCTTCTATAGTAGAGGTAAACTTTATGGGGATGTTTAAAATACGAACAAAAATATGTTTAAAAACATAACTTACCCTAGGTGTTATTTTTTGTGTGTATATTAATAATTCTTCCTCCATAGTTTTTAAATAATTCCCTCGTCTGCAAAGCTAAAATAAGCTTTTTGGGTGACTATTAAATGATCCAATACTTTAATGTCTAGCGTAGCTCCTGCATTTTTAATTTTTTGAGTAATTTGTTTGTCGGCATTGCTAGGTTGTAATTTTCCAGAGGGATGATTGTGACCTAAAATAATAGCTGTAGATAAAAGTTCTAAACTTTTCTTAAAAACAATTCGCACATCTACCAAAGTACCTGTTAAGCCTCCTTTGCTAATTAGTTGTTTGTCAATAACCTTGTTGCTGTTGTTTAAATGTAGAATCCAAAATTCTTCATGAGGTAAATCACCTAAAATAGGCTGAAAAATTTCAAAAGCATCTTTGCTACAGGTAATTTTAGGAATGGTTAAAGCTGCAGATAAACGTTGTCTTTTACCTAGAGCCAATGCTGTGGTTATACTAATGGCTTTGGCTTCTCCAATTCCCTTAAATTTCATCAACTCGTTTAAATTGGCCTTTGCTAGTTCGTTTAAATTGTTGTTAAAATAATTTAGCATTCTTTTAGAAAGTTCTACGGCAGATTCTTTTCGGTTTCCAGATCCAATTAAAATAGCTAAAAGTTCTGAGTCTGAAAGGGAATCTACTCCTTTAAGAGCCAGTTTTTCTCTAGGTCTATCTTCTTCTTTCCACTCTTTAATGGTTAATGGTTTGATATCTTGTTTCATAGCATTTTAATAGTGACAGATACTAATTAAATGTAATATATTTGTAGCAAATATTCAGGTATGAAGATTATTATTGCAGGGGCTGGTGAAATTGGGTATCATTTAGCAAAGTTGTTGTCTATGGAGGCACAAGACATTTATGTGATTGACCAAAACACCCAGAGACTTAACCATTTAAATGCACATTTAGATGTGTATACTAAAAAAGGAGATGCTGCTTCTATTCAGGTTTTAAAAGAAGTTGGAATTGCTGATGCTGATTTGTTGGTTGCTGTAACCGAGTCTCAAAACACCAATTTAACCATTGCTGGAATAGGTAAAAAACTGGGGGTTAAAAAAACAATAGCCCGTATTTCTAATACAGAATACATTAAAACCAAAGAAATTAACTTTTCTGATGTAGGAATTGATTATATGATTTCTCCAGAAGAATTAGCGGCTAACGAAATAGAAATCTTAGTAAATGAAACCGCTTTTAATGATAAGTTTGATTTTGAAAAAGGGGAATTAAGTGTTTTAGGAGCAAAATTATCCGAAGATTCACCCATTGTAGGAAAAACAGTACAAGAAATTAATACAAAATACAGTTTTGATTTTATTGTCATAGCGATTAAAAGAGATACTTCTAACGAAATTGTAATTCCAAGAGGTAATTCTGTTTTTGAACTAAATGATCAGGTTTATTTTTCTGTACCAAGAGAAAGTTTAAGTAAAGTACATATACTGGTAGATAAAGAAAAAGTAGGAATTAAAGATGTAATGATTCTTGGTGGGGGTAGAATTGGTCAAAAAATAGCCAGAAGACTTTGTGGTAAAAGTTTAAGGGTAAAAATGATTGAACAAAACCGAGATAAGTGCTTTGATTTGTCTGATGAATTAAAAAATACTTTAGTGATTCATGGAGATGGAAGAGATATTGAATTGTTAGAAGAAGAATCTTTAAGTAATATGGATGCTTTTATAGCGGTGTCTGGTAATTCAGAAACCAATATTATGACCAGTTTGGTGGCAAAATCTAAGGGAGTTAGAAAAACCATTGCCTTGGTAGAAAACATGAATTACATGGATATTTCTCAATCCATAGGAATAGATACTTTAATCAATAAAAAAATATTAGCAGCAAGTGCTATTTTTAGACACGTTCGTAAAGGTCGTGTATTGGCATTGGCTAATTTACATAATGTAGAAGCTGAGGTGTTAGAGTTTTTTGTAAGAAGAAACACCAAAATCACCGAAGCAAAAATAAAAGACTTAGACCTACCCGAAAAAGCTGTTTTGGGAGGTGTGGTTAGAAAAGGAAATGCTTTAATGACGTATGGTGATTTTACCATTTTACCTGGAGATAGAGCTATTGTTTTTTGCTTGCCAGATGCAATTTCGCAAGTAGAAAAGTTTTTTAACAACTAGTAAATGAAAGGATTAAATTTAAAAATTATAGCAAGTTTCTTAGGGCATACTTCCATGATGAATGGAGTTTTTATGCTGCTGTCAGAACCCTTTAGTTGGTATTATCACGAAACTGCTAGTACAGGAATTTTATCAGCAGGTTTTTTAACCATTGCTATAGGTTTTTTGTTGTGGTTTTTTAATAGAAATGCTAGAAAAGAAATTCAGAAAAGAGATGGTTATTTAATCGTAACCTTAGGTTGGTTAATGCTAACGTTAACGGGAAGTCTGCCGTATTTAATGACGGGAACAATTACTTCTTTTCCTGATGCCATTTTTGAAACTATATCCGGATATTCTACCACAGGAGCTTCTATTTTAACAGATATAGAAAGTGTTCCTAAAGGAGTGTTGTTTTGGAGAAGTGCAACCCATTGGATTGGTGGAATGGGAATTATTGTACTTACCGTAGCTATTTTACCTTTGTTGGGAATTGGAGGAATGCAGCTATTTGTGGCCGAAGCACCAGGACCTTCTACAGATAAATTACATCCTAGAATTACGCAAACAGCAAAACGTTTATGGTTAATCTATTTTAGTTTTACAATTATTGAATTTTTGTTGTTAAAAATAGCTGGAATGACTTGGTTTGATGCTATTAATCATGCCATGGCAACATTAAGCACAGGAGGGTTTTCTACTAAAAATGCAAGTTTGGCTTATTGGAATGACAATCCTTTGGTTCAGTATATCATCATTGGTTTTATGTTTGTTGCGGGAGCAAACTTTGTACTAAGTTACTTTGCTTTAAAAGGCAAGCCTTCTAAAATTTATAAAGATGATGAATTTCGATATTACTTTATTTTAACGGTAGTAGTAACCATTGCAATTACTATTTTAATTGTTTGGTTTCAAGATCCAATGTTGCATACTACGGTTAATCATCCAATGCCTTATGGGGCATTAGAAAGTGGTTTTAGACATGCAGCTTTTCAGGTGGTTAGTGTGTTAACAACTACAGGATTTGTTTCGGCAGATTTTACCATGTGGAACTATTTAGCTACAGCTTTAATGTTCTCTTTATTTTTTATTGGAGGTTCAGCAGGGTCTACAAGTGGAGGGGTTAAAGTGGTTCGTCATGTAATTATGATTAAAAATTCTTTGTTAGAATTAAAAAAACAATTGCATCCAAAAGCAATTATATCGGTACGTTATAATGGGAGTAGAGTTTCTAGGGTAATTATCTTTAATATTCTATCGTTCTTTGTTATTTATATGTTGATTTTTATTTTAAGTACCATAATATTAACCTTTTTAGATTTAGATTTTCTTTCTGCATTTGGAGCTGCAGCCTCCTGTTTAGGGAATATTGGACCTGCATTAGGAACATTAAGCCCGGTAGATAATTTTGCACATTTAACAGACTCCGCTAAGTTGTTTTGTTCTTTCTTAATGTTAATAGGTAGGCTTGAATTGTTTACTGTATTAATTGTGTTAACTCCGTATTTTTGGAAAAGTAATTAAGAGGTATGAGTAGTAAAAAAAGATATTATTACCAGGTAACGTTATTCTTTTTTACTGTTGGAATGTCTGTGTTTTCTTTTGTAAATACAATAAAAGGAGGAGAGGGAATTTATGTTTTTTTTTATTGGAAATTATACACAAAACCCTCAGGCTGGGAATATAGTGCTAAGGATTATAGATTGTACGGTGTAACCAAAGAATTTGATACCATTAGAGTTGATAACAAAGGATATTCTTTGTTTGATAAGGATGATTATTTTTATTTTATCAACGAAGAATCACAAGGTATTTTAGCAAGTAAAAACCCTAAGGTATATTATGCAGACAGAATTAGAGCCTTTGCAACAGCTATAGGTGTGAGTTATCCAGAATATTTAATTGTTGAGGAAGAGTTTAATCCTATAGATGTTTACAAAAATCCTCTTAGTTACAAAACAAAAGTTATTTTTTCAACTAAATAATGATGGAGAATAAGGATCTAATTTGGGTTTATAATTACAAGAAGGCATACTCATTATTAATGGTGTTTACCGTTCTGTGGATTTTCTTTGTAGTGTATGATTATACCATCATAAGTCAAAGGCCAAGTATTCTTTATCAGCCTATTTGGATGTTTCAAAAAATATTTATGCCTCATCCTGTTTCTAATGTATTATTTTATGTAGTGGCAGTCTCCTCTTTAGCTTTGTCCATTTATAATATTTATAAAAAAAATATAATAAGTTCTTTGCTGTTGTTTTTAGGAGTATTGTGGCTTAATGCAATAAAATGGAATTATGGATGTACCTCAGCAGTAGGTCATACTTTTGTGTTGGCTCATTTATTTTCTATTATAGTACCTAGTTTTAGTTTTTTGTCTAAAAAACTAAATATATATGATTCTTATAGTGTTAAAGTTTCCTTAATAGGGGTTTTAGTAACCTACAGTATGGCTGGTTTTTGGAAGTTTCTTTCTTTAGCAAAAACAATTTATACTAAAAATTTTGATCAGGTAAGCTGGTTACATTCAGATGCTGTAGAGCTAAATGCCATTGTGGGGAGAAGAAGTTTAGATAATACAGTTTCTGAATTTATGTTTAATGCTTATCAAATACCATATTTTTGGGAAGTAGCTACGGTACTTGTGTTTGCCGTTCAGTTAACGGCTGTTTTGGCTGTGTTTAGTAGAGTATACGCTAGTTTTGTATTACTTATTCTAGTCTGTTTTCATTTGTTTAATACATTTTTTAATGATGTAGTTTTTAATGTAGCTCCCGCTGTATTACTTATTTTATTATTTCCATACCATACTTTTTTTAAGAAAGATTACCTTGCTTTTAAAGATAACCTAGTTCGTTAAAATTAGTATCATAGTTTTTGTAACTTAACAAAAACTATAAATATGAATCACAATTTTACCTGCCCTTATTGTTGGGAAAATGTAGATGTGCAATTAGAGTTTTCTGTAAGTGAAACTTATATTCAAGACTGTGAGGTTTGTTGTAATCCTATAGAAATACAAACTGAGTGGAGTAGAGATGTGTTAACTTATTTTAATGTAAATCCTATTGGTCAATAATAGTAGAGCTATATAATCAATCAAAATAAAAATGAAAACAATACTACATAAAGCTGGGTCTAGAGGTTATGCCAATCATGGCTGGTTAGAAAGTCACCATACATTTAGTTTTGCAGGTTATCAAAATCCGGAACGAATGAATTTTGGTGTATTACGTGTTTTAAATGATGATAAAGTAATTGGAGGAAAAGGTTTTGGTACACATCCGCACAATAACATGGAAATTATATCTATCCCTTTGTTGGGGGATTTAGAGCATAAAGATTCTATGGGAACTCATGGAGTTATTAAAGAAGGCGATATTCAGGTAATGAGTGCGGGAACTGGTGTGTATCATAGCGAGTATAATAAGAACCAAGATCAAAAAGTTGAGTTTTTACAAATTTGGTTGTTTCCAAATAAGCAAAATGTATTGCCAAGATACGATCAACAGTCTATTAAAGGTTTAGAAAAACAAAATGAGTTTTATCAAATATTATCTCCTAACCAAAATGATGATGGAGTTTGGGTTCATCAGGATGCCTATTTTAATATGGGTAAATTTGAAGGAGGTATAGAAGCTGTTTATCAGTTAAATAATAAATCCAATGGTTTGTATGTTTTTGTTCTTTATGGAGAGCTATATGTTGAAGGTCAAGAATTAATAAGTAGAGATGGAATGGGGATTATAGAAAAGGAAGAAGTTTGCTTTAAGTTTAAAACCAATACATATGTTTTGTTAATGGAAGTTCCAATGCTAGTATAAAAAAACGCTACTTAAATTTAAGTAGCGTTTTTTTTTAGGATGTTTTTTGGTGTTAAACATCTAACAGTCCGTTTGTTTTTTTAACTGCATCTGCAGAAGCAGCAAACTTAGTAGCCTCAGCTTCATTTAATTCAATAGCTACAATTTTTTCAATTCCATTAGCTCCTAATATACAAGGAACACCAATACATATGTCCGATTGTCCGTATTCTCCTTCTAGGTAGGCAGAACATGGGAATATTTTTTTAGAGTCTGTAGCAATTGCTTGTACCATGGCAGATACGGCAGCACCTGGAGCATACCAAGCAGAAGTACCTAACATTTTAGTTAAAGTAGCTCCACCAACCATAGTAGCTTGTGCAACTTCTTCTAAACGGTCTTCAGAAATAAACTGTGTAACAGGAATAGAGTTACGAGTAGCATATCTAGTTAAAGGAATCATTCCAGTGTCTGAATGACCACCAATTACCATTCCGTCAATATCAGATAACGGAGCATCTAACGCTTCTGCCAAGCGATATTTAAAACGTCCAGAATCTAAAGCTCCTCCCATACCAATAATTTTGTTTTTAGGTAAGCCAGTAGATTTGTACGCTAAATAAGTCATGGTATCCATAGGGTTAGATACTACAATAATAATAACGTTAGGAGAGTGTTTAATTAAGTTTTCAGAAACTTCTTTTACAATTCCTGCATTAATACCAATTAATTCTTCACGAGTCATTCCTGGTTTTCTTGGAATTCCTGAAGTAATTACGGCAACATCAGATCCAGCAGATTTAGAATAATCGTTTGTAGATCCTGTAATTTTTGTATCAAAACCATTTAAAGAAGCTGTTTGCATTAAATCCATAGCTTTACCTTCGGCAAAGTTTTCTTTAATGTCTACAATTACTACTTCGGAAGCAAAGTTTTTAATGGCTATATATTCTGCGCATGATGCTCCAACGGCACCTGCTCCAACTACGGTTACTTTCATTTTATTGAGTTTTATAGATGATTATTTTTTACGTATTAAATGTAATTATTTGTCTCGATTCAAAATATGATTTAGGTCATTAAAAAGGATTAAAAATAATTTTGAATAGAAAATTTAAGTAAAAGAAGATTATTTAGTTTCTATATTTTTAATTCGCTCTTTTATCCTTTTTTGGAATTCTGGAATTTCATTTTGCATCATGGTTTGCATCAGTTCCTTTGATATTACAGGAGTTAGTTCTATTAACTTTTTACCAGTTTTTCCTTTGTAAAATTTTATCAAGTTGTTAATGTCTTTGTTGCTAAAATGTTTAGCGTAAATAGTTACCATAGGACCATTTACCATTTCTTTAGTAAAAGATTTTACTTCTTCAAAAAGAATTGTATTTATCTTTTCCAATTTTTGTTTTTGTTCTTCGGTTTTTAAGGATGCTTTTATTTGTTGTTGCATCATGGGTACCATTTGATCCATCACTTGACTAATCATTTTATCTGCTTGCATTTCTTTAATTAGTTCTTGTACTTTTTCTTTTGATGTTTGTGCGTTTAAAGAAATTGTAAAAACGAATAACAGTCCAAAAATTTTTTTCATCATATTTTTTAGTTTGATAATTCCTCTAAAAATAGGGAATAAAAATCAAAAAAGCCTATTGCGATAATTAGCAATAGGCTTTATGTGTGTAAAATATTAAAGATTATCTAAAACTAAAGGAAACACCTGCGTTAATAGAGTTGTATTCTTGTAAGGTGTAACTTCCATATATTTTAAAGAAAGCTAAGTTTAAGCTCATACCTGCAGTGGTCATAAAGCTATTGATGTCGTTCTTTAATTTTGGTAAATCTGCTTCATCAATAGTTCTTGTTTGTTTTCCTGGTAATCCATCAATTTCGTATTCAAAACTATAATCTCCTGTAACATTTAAAGAAGATTGTCCTTTAGAGTATCCTAGCCCAACAAAAAAGTTTACAATTTTTAAATCTACAGATCCTAACAATTGTCCTGTAAATGTTTTTACTTCCATATCAATACTTTGATCGTCTCCAGGAATATAAGTAGATGATAATTTAGTATATCCTCCAAATAAAGAGATGTCAACCAAAGGAATACGCTTAGCAATAGGAAAATATTGTAAAATATTGTGTTTCACTCCAAAACCTATTAAGTCAGATTTAAATTTATCACTTCCTACTTCGGGTACAAACCTAACTGTAACATCTGTTTTAAAAGGTAATCCTATTCCTGCTTGAATCATAGCAGCGGGAACTTGGCTAAATCCAATATCGTCAGTTAAACCATTCAAGGCGTTAAATTTAAATTTTCTAGTTTCTTTGACTCCTAAAAATTCTCCTTCTCCTTCGTATTCTAAAACTGAATTTGTTGTTCCTCCAAAAGAGGTTGGTAGTGATACAGTGGCATTCGGATCAGAACTAAGCTTATCAGTTCCTGTACCTTGGATGTATAAGTTTTCATAATCACTGTTTTTAAATGTAAAGTTTTTACCGCTGCTAGGAACAGAAGATAGCGTTGCGTTTAAAGTAATGTCAAAACCAAGTACTCTGTGTGGCTTTGCTGTTCTGTACCAACCGCTATTAAGGTTGTACATAGTTCCTTTAAATGCAGGTTCTAAATAAGATTGAAGCATGGTTCCTGCATCTTTTCCTAGAACTAAAAACTCTTCAATTTCTTGTGCTTTGGCAGTAAACAAACCTGCTGTTAAAGCCGTTAGTAAGATTATTTTTTTCATAAGTGTAGTTGTTTTACGTTACCTACGAAGGTACAAAAATAGGAACAAACGCATTTTAAAGAATTTGTTAATAAAAAAAAGGAAATGAATTTAAATTCATCTCCTTTGGGATTTGTTTTGTGTGAGCTTTTAATTAAGCATCAATATTTGCATATTTTGCATTTTTCTCAATAAATTCTCTACGTGGTGGAACCTCATCTCCCATTAACATAGAGAATACTCTGTCGGCTTCTATTTCGCTATCAATAACTACTTTACGTAAAGTTCTAAACTCAGGATTCATGGTGGTGTCCCATAATTGCTCTGCGTTCATCTCTCCTAAACCTTTATAACGTTGAATACTTGCAGATCCACCAAATTTTAAGTTGATCATATCACGTTGATCATCTGACCAAGCATATTCTTTTTTAGCTCCTTTTTTAACTAAATATAAAGGTGGTGTAGCAATATAAATATATCCTTGCTCTACCATTTCTCTCATATATCTAAAAAAGAATGTTAATATTAAGGTAGCAATGTGAGAACCATCCACATCGGCATCACACATAATTACTACTTTATGGTAACGTACTTTAGATAAGTTTAAGGCTTTGCTATCTTCTTCAGTACCAATGGTAACACCTAAAGCAGTAAACATGTTCTTGATTTCTTCATTTTCAAAAACTCTGTGACTCATCGCTTTTTCTACGTTTAAGATTTTTCCTCTTAAAGGTAAAATAGCTTGGAATTCACGGTCACGACCTTGTTTAGCCGTTCCCCCTGCAGAATCTCCCTCAACTAAGAAAATTTCACATTTTTCTGGATCTGTTTCAGAACAGTCAGATAGTTTACCAGGTAAACCACCAATAGACATTACCGTTTTACGTTGCACCATTTCACGAGCTTTGGTTGCTGCATGACGTGCTTGTGCTGCTAAAATTACTTTTTGAACAATAATTTTAGCATCTTCTGGATGCTCTTCTAAATAATCCGTTAACATTTCTGATACGGCTTGACTTACAGCTGCAGAAACTTCACGGTTTCCTAATTTTGTTTTGGTCTGTCCTTCAAACTGTGGTTCTTGAACTTTTACCGATACAATAGCAGTTAATCCTTCACGGAAGTCATCTCCGGCAATATCAAATTTTAATTTTGATAACATTCCAGAAGCATCAGCATACTTTTTTAAAGTAGAAGTTAATCCTCTACGGAAACCAGATAAATGCGTACCTCCTTCGTGTGTGTTAATGTTGTTTACATAAGAATGTAGGTTTTCTGCATAAGAAGTGTTGTAAACCATGGCGACCTCTACAGGGATTCCATTTTTTTCACCTTCCATAGCAATTACTCCAGCAGTTAATTGCTCACGAGTACCGTCTAAGTATTTTACAAATTCAGATAAACCTTCTGTACTTGTAAAAGTTTCGGTAATATTATTTCCTTCGTCGTCTTTATGTCTTTTGTCTGTTAAATGAATTACGATTCCTTTATTTAAGAATGATAATTCACGTAAACGAGCAGCTAACGTATCGTAGTTGTATTCTGTGGTTTGTTGAAAAATACTTTTATCTGGTGTAAAAGTAACTTCTGTTCCTCTTTTATCAGTATCTCCAATAAGTCTTACAGGATAAGAAGCTTTACCTCTAGAATATTCTTGTTCGTAAATTTGTCCGTTTCTAAAAACAGTTGCTTTTAAATGGTCAGACAATGCGTTTACACAAGATACCCCCACACCGTGTAATCCTCCAGATACTTTATAAGAATCTTTATCAAATTTACCTCCGGCACCAATTTTAGTCATTACTACTTCTAAAGCAGAAACACCTTCTTTTTTGTGCATATCAACCGGAATACCACGTCCATCATCACGAACGGTAATAGAGTTGTCTTCGTTAATGTAAACATCAATATTATTACAGTGACCCGCTAAGGCCTCATCAATAGAGTTGTCAATAACTTCATAAACTAAGTGGTGTAAACCTCTTACACCTACATCTCCAATATACATGGAAGGTCGCATTCTAACATGTTCCATTCCCTCTAGGGCCTGAATACTGTCTGCAGAATACTGTTGCTTGTCTTCTATATTACTCATTATATATATGTGTTATTGTTTTAGATTTTTGAATCCTATCAAATATAATAAATAAGATGTGTTTAAAAAGGAGTAGTGCTAAAAATCCGTTAAGTGCTTAAAAACTAAAAAGTCCTTAAATAGCCTTTAAATGGCTTTATTTAGGGTTTTTGAATTTGGATGTTAAATTTTTTTGCTTCGTTTTTAAAAAATTGATTTATGAGCTTTTTTAGAATTCTAAAAACGTCAAATCTGCTTTTTTTGAATCACTTTTTTGATGAGTTTTTGATTTGCTAGAATCTTGTTTTTGGAAAGCTTTAAAAAAGCATATATTTTTAAATAAATTCAAGAGTCAAAACTATGATAATAATCATCTAATAAGGCATGTTTACTGACTATTTGACTTAAAAATACACTTATATCGTTTTCGAAAATAATGGATTTTTGATAGTTTAAAATTAGGTTCTAGCGTAAATTTATATAGAAACTAAAAACAACTATATAATGTCAGATTCAAGATCAGATTCAATCAGAAAATATTCCAGTATTCAGCACATGGTTAGTTATCAAGGAAGAATTATTAATTTCTTGATAAGTATTATTTTAGCGTTTGGAGGAACTTATATGTTACAATCTCCAGCTTTAGATACTCCTCAGATCTATGTGTTGTTTTTATTAATATTATCCGTGTGTTTATGGGTAACAGAAGCTATTCCCCCCTTTACGGTAGGGTTGCTAATTTTTGGGTTTCTGGTTTTTGCCCTCGGAAAACATTATCACGATATAGATCCTACTACTTCTAATAAAATAGTTCAGAAATATGTACAAACATGGTCAAACTCAGTAATATGGCTAATGTTAGGTGGTTTCTTTATGGCGGAAGCAATGCAGAAAGTAGGGTTAGATAAAACCATATTTAAACTAACCATTAAAAGATTTGGAACAAAACCAAGGTATGTGTTGTTAGGTATTATGTTGGTTACCGCTGTGTTTTCTATGATTATGAGTAATACTGCAACTACAGCTATGATGATTGCTGCCGTGTTACCGTTTTTAAAAACATTGCCAAAAGATGCTAAAATTACCAAAGCTTTATTAATTGGTATTCCTGCTGCGGCTTCTTTAGGAGGGATGGGAACTATTATTGGTTCACCACCAAACGCAGTTGCTGTAGATGGATTGTTACAAAACGGAATTAAATTTGGATTCTTAGAATGGATGATGATTGGGTTTCCGGTAGCGATTATTTTGGTATTGATTTTCTGGTTTATTATGATTAGTAAATTTATACCTAAAGTATCTACCATCGATTTAGGATTTTTAAGTGAAGGAGAGCCAGAAGAAGGTTCTACAGAAAAAATATTTATGATGAAAAAGAAATTTGTCTTAGGTGTTTTGGTGTTGACTATGTTGTTGTGGTTAACAGGTAAAGTTCATGGTATATCTGCTTCTACAGTCTCTATGTTGCCTATTATGTTGTTGACGATGTTTCGAATTGTAAATTCAGAAGATGTAAGAAAACTACCTTGGGATACTTTAATGTTGGTTGCAGGAGGTTTGTCTTTAGGACTAGCAATTAAAGAAACGGGGTTAGCTGCTTACTATGTAGGATTGTTAAATGAATATAGCTTAAACGGATATGTTATGATTGGAGTGTTTGCTTTAATCACTGTGGTTTTATCAAATTTTATGAGTAATACAGCAACTACTACTATTTTAATTCCAATTGCAATTATTTTAGCAACAGATAATCCAATTATTTTGCCTTTGGTTATTGGGTTTAGTGCATCAACAGCATTGTTCTTTCCAATTTCTACACCACCAAATGCTATTTCTTTTAGTACAGGTCTCATAGAGCAAAAAGATTTTAGATTTGGAGGATTGATTGCTGGTTTACTTGGGCCAATTATAGTGGTGCTAGTGGTGTTAGGTTTTCAATGGGCAGGGTTAATTTAATAAGTTCAATTTAGAAAAATGAAAAATATTAAGGAAATAGTCCTCGTGTTAATGTTGCTAAGTGTTGGGCTTAAAGCTCAGGACAAACCAAAAGTAAATTGGTCTATAACAACTCAACTTTGGGCAAGATATTCTGATTTAAATGAGGGGACTACTATTAATGGTGAAAAAACAGATAGTTATACCGATGTGTCAATCCGTAGGTTAAGAATTCCTGTTTCATCTCAAATTACTCCTAAAATATATACATATGCAATGTTTGGAGGAAATAATTTTAATCATAAGTCTCAAAATTTTCCTTTGCAAGTGTTAGACTTGTATGCGGAGTATTCTTTCTCTAAAGAGTTAGAGGTTGGATTGGGAAAGTCTGGGTGGCAAGGTTTGGATAGATGGAATGTGCGTTCTTCAAAATCATTAATGGGCTTAGATTCTCCATTGTTTTCTTTAAATACAGTGAATAAAGATGATGATTTAGGTCGTAATTTAAGTGTTTGGTTTAAGGGACAGGTAGCTAAGTTTGATTATAGATTGGTAGTTTCAAACCCAATAACAGTAACCAAAGCTCTTACAGTTGGAAAGGTAGATTTTGCAAATAATAGACCAAGAAAAAGAGTTTCTACTTATGTAAAATATCAATTTTTTGAAGAGGAATCTAACAAATCATCTTACCAAACAGGAACCTATATTAACAAAAAGAAGGTGTTTAATATTGGTATAGGAGGACAGTTTCAAGAAAAAGCTTTTGCCGATGGAGATGTTGTATCAGCTGCTACTAATTTGTATGATATGAAAAATTGGGCTGTGGATTCTTTCTTGAGTTTACCTTTAGAGGTTAATCATGGAATTACTGCTTATTTAGGTTGTTACAATCTAGATTTTGGTAAAAACTACATAAGATCTGTAGATGCAAATGGTTCTGTATTTGATAGCAGTTCAGGAACTACCTATAATGGAGATGGTAACGGATTTCCTATGATAGGAACAGGAACTACATGGTACACCCAATTTGGGTATGCGTTTCCTGTAAATAAGCAAGTTATTACTCAGCCAAATATTGCGGTTCAATATTCAAATTTTGATGCTTTAGAGCAAGCAATGGTGTTGTATGACTTTACAGTAAACTTCTTTTTAAACGGAAAGGGGCATGGAAATAAATTGAGTTTAGGATACCAATATAGACCTGTTTTTGATGTTGCAAGTCTAAAAGAAATAGATAGAAAAGGGATGGCAGTATTGCAATACCAGATAAGTATAAAATAATAGTTGTTTTTTTATTAGTTGTTCGTGAAAACAGTCAGATTTTTAAAGGGAATTTGACTGTTTTTTTTGTGGAATTAATCTAGTCTAAAGATTAGACTTTCAAAGCTTTTAACTCCGCTAAAACTTTTGTATTTTCGCAGGCTTGAAGTCTGACTTAAAAAACAAAAGAAATGAGTAAAATAATGCCTGTAGACATCTTGTCTAGCATCAAAGGAGCAAAGTCTTCTGAGGCGGTGGATAAGTTGTTTGATGTAATCAAAAATGCTGAAATCAATCAAAATTCATCAAATCAAAATGCAAAAAATGCAGTGTCTATAGGCGATTTGCGTGCAGATGTTGTTGAAAATAGTTCAGAAATCACCAAACAAATCATTAAAGAAAACTTTCCAAAAGAGAAAGATGGGTATTTAGTGGTGTCTAAAGTAATTGAAGGTTAGATGGAGTCTCAAATTCAAAAAATACACAATCAGTTAGTCGCTAAAGAGTTTACTTGTACAGAATTGGTAACTCAAAAATTAGCCTTGCTAAAAGAAAATAAATTCAATTCAGTAAACACTGTTTTAGATCATTTGGCCTTAGAAGCTGCTGCAAAAGTAGATGCTAAAATTGCCAATGGAGAAGAAATAGGTTTGTTAGAAGGAATTCCGTTTGGAATTAAAGATGTATACATGGTACAAGGAACCTATACATCTGCAAGTTCAGATTTATTAAAAAAATACAAATCAGCCTACACAGCAACCGCTATTCAAAAGTTGTTAGATGCGGGTGCCATTCCAATGGCTAAAGAAAATTGTGATAGTTTTGGTCACGGTTCTTCTTCTGAAAACACAGTATTTGGAAGTGTTAAAAATGCAGTAGATACTAGTTTAGTAGCGGGTGGTTCTTCAGGAGGATCGGCTGTAAATGTAGCTGCAGGTTATACCGTTTTTTCTATTGGAGGAGATACAGGAGGTTCTATCCGTCAGCCAGCAGGATACAATAAAATTTATGGATTAAAACCAACTTACGGACGAGTTTCTCGTTACGGATTGATGGCTTATGCATCCTCTACAGATACCGTAGGGCCTTTGGCAAAATCTATAGAAGATGTTGCTATTGTGATGAATGTCATCAGTGGAAAAGATGCAAAAGATCAAACTTCTGTAGTTTCTGAAAAGATTAGTGCTGAGGTGGTTGCTTCTAAACCCGAAGGAATTAAAGTAGGTTACTTTAAAAACTTTATAGAGAATGATGCAATTGATCCTACTATTAAAGCTGATTTTTTAGCTACGATAGAAAAAATTAAAACAGCAGGGTACCAAGTTCAAGAATTAGACTTTTTTGATGCGGATACTTTAGTTTCTACCTACTACACCTTAGCCATGGCAGAAACAGCCTCTAACTTATCTAGGTTAGATGGTACTAACTACGGAGACCGTATTGAGGGTAAAAACTTGAAAGAAACTTATATGGTAACTCGTTCTGAAAACTTTACGGAGGAAACAAAACGAAGAATTGTAGGAGGAAACCAAGTATTGTCTCAAGGATTTTCAGATGCAATTTATTTAAAAGGTCAAGAATTAAGAAAAGAAATAGAAGCAGCTTTTGAAGCTGATTTTAATAAAGTAGATATTATTTTATCACCTGTAACTCCAGGACCTGTTCCTAAAATAGGAGAAGTATTAAGCAATCCACATGCTATGTATTTGTCGGATGCTTATACCGTAGGGTTCAGTTTAGGACAATTACCAACGTTAACATGTCCGTTTGGAACCGAAACTGGAATTCAAGTAACAGGAGCTAAAAACAAAGAACAAACTATTTTACAGTTTGCAAACTTCTTAAACCAAGTGCAGTAATGGAATTAGATAGATTAAATACGCTACTAGAAGAAAACAACATAGAGTTGGTAGCTGGAATTGAAACGCACGTACGTTTAAACACAAAATCTAAATTGTTTTGTGGATGTGCTAACGAAGAAAGTGAGCAAGCAAACACAAATATTTGTCCGGTATGTACAGGTCAGATGGGAGTTTTACCAGCCATTAATAAAGAAGCTATTACCAAAGCTATTTATTTTGGTAAGGCCGTAAACTCTACTTTTTCTAACGAAGTAATATCTTGGGATCGTAAACATTACGAATATCCAGATAACCCTAAAAATATTCAGATTACACAGTTTCACAACCCTATCATTCCTGATGGAGAAGTGGCTTGTTATCGTAATGATGGTTCTCAGTTTACAGTACAGATAGAGCAAGTACATGTAGAAGAAGATGCGGCTAAATTAGTGCACGAGAAAACCATTTCTTTGGTAGATTTTAACAAAGCGGGGGTTCCGTTAATTGAAATTGTAACCAAACCATGTATTCGTAATATAGAAGATGCATCTACTTATGCACAATACATTCAACGTATTGTGCAAAACTTAGGGATTTCTGAAGCCAACTTAGACAAAGGTCAGTTTAAGTCAGATGTTTCGGTGTCTTTACGTATCAAAGGAACAGATGTTTTAAACCCTCGTACCGAGATTAAAAACTTGAATTCATTCAAGTTTATGGTTGAGGCTTTAAAAGAAGAAATAGAAAAACAATTAAATTACTTTTTAGAACATAAAGAATTTAGACCCGATCAAACTACGGTTTTGTGGGATGAAGCATTAAAGCAAACTAAGGTAATGCGTAAGAAAGAATACGATGCAGATTATCGTTATATTTCTGAGCCAGATTTACCTTTTGTGGCTATTAAAAATGTGGTTGATGGAATTACTGTAGATCCTAAAGTATTGCCATATTTTGTGGAATCTAAGTTGATTGAAGGAAAAGTATTGCCTCAAGATGCTAAGTTTTTTACAGCAGATGCTTTGCGTTCTAAAACGGTAATGAGTTTAATTGATGCTGTTGGTGATGTAGCGTTTGTAGCCAAAACATTAACCAATAATTTAAAGGCAGAAGATTATGATAAGATAAAAAATATAGATGATTTAATCTCTATTTTTAAATCTTTTAAAAACGGAGAAGTTACTGTTGTATTGGTTCAAAAAGCAATTGAATCTCTATTAGCAGATGCTAGTTTTGATTATAAAAAATACTTTGCTGATAACACTATTTCTACTGAGCAAATTCAAGAAGCAGTAAATGCTGCTATTGCTGAAAACGAAGCAATTGCCAATGATATTAAAGGTGGTAACAAAGGAAAATCAGGAGTTTTAGTAGGAAAAGTAATTGGTAAAATAGGAAAAGGAGCTCCAGGAAATGTAGTTCGTGAAATGATTTTGGAAACCCTGTCGGGTAGTACAAAGTCTCAAGTACAAAGCACAAAGATTAGTGAAACTACAGAAGAACTTAATACTAAGGACTCAGTACTAAGTACTAACGAAGTGTTACCTGAAATTCCTTTAATTATTAAAGAAGAATACAGAACACATGTCATCACTCAAATTTCTGAAGAAACAATTGATGAAACTGTAACTTTAGCAGGTTGGGTAAGTTCCGTTAGAGATCATGGAGAGTTGATGTTTATTGATTTGCGTGATTCTTCTTATGAGGTTATCCAGGTTCGTTTAAGTAGAGAATCATTCCCTAACTTAGATGAATTGGTGAAATTAAAACCAGAATCTGTCATTACAGTTTCAGGTAAAATAGTACAACGTAGCGAAAGTGATTACAACGCTGGATTAAGAACAGGAAAAGTTGAATTAGAAGCTACAGATTTAGATATTTTAAACTTATCTAGAACTTTACCTTTTGAAATTAAAAAGGCAATGCGTTCTAACGAAGCTGTTCGTTTTGAATATAAGTTTTTAGATCATAGAAATCAAGAAGTTCGTAAAGCAGTAGTCAATCGTCATAGAGTAATTAAGTTGTTACGTGACATGTTAGACGAACAAGAGTTTTTAGAAATAGAAACTCCTATTTTAACTGCGGGAACAGATGAAGGTGCAAGAGAATTTATTGTACCCACTCGTAAGCAACCAGGTTCTTTTTATACCTTGCCACAAGCACCACAGCAGTTCAAACAAATGTTGATGGTTGGTGGTTTTGAAAAGTATTTCCAAATAGCTCGTTGTTTCCGTGATGAAGATTCTCGTGGAGATCGTCAACCAGAATTTACACAGTTAGATATAGAAATGGCTTATGCATCTATGCAACAAATCATAGATTTGAATACAGAGATGTTTAATACCATTGTAAAGAAAATATATGGTAACAAATGGATTTTACGTCCATTTGAAGTAATTACCTACAAAGATGCCATGGATAAATATGGTTGTGATAGACCAGATTTACGTTTTGGATTGCAAATGCAAGACATTACAGATATTGTAAAAGATACCACATTCCAAGTGTTCTCTAAACCTATTGATGAAGGTGGAATTGTAAAGTGTATTAAAGTTTCTGCAGAAGAACAAGGAGGAAAACGAATGTCTAAAGGACAAATAGAAAAGTTAACTTCTATTGCACAGCAACATGGCTTAGGAGGATTGGCTTATATTATTGTAAATGAAAATGATTTACAGTCTCCAATTATTAAGTTTTTAGGAGAAGAGATTGCTAAAAATATCATACTAAAGTGTGATGCGCAAGTTGGAGATATCGTTTATTTTTCGGCAGCGGATTATGCTACTGCTAACAAAGCTTTAGATGCAGTTCGTCAAGAATTAGGAGCTATGTTAAAATTAATTAATCCTAAAGAATTAAGACCTGCTTGGGTAGTAGATTTCCCAATGTTTGAAAAAACAGAAGAAGGTAGGTGGACTTTTACACACAATCCATTCTCTATGCCTGCTCTTTATGATTTAGATAAACATATGAAGGGTAAAGAAGATGAAATTGGTAATATTATTGCACAACAATACGATTTAATTTTAAACGGTTATGAGATAGGAGGAGGATCTGTTCGTGCTCACAAACCTGAAATTTTAGAAGCAACCTATAAAAACATGGGTTACAATAAAGAAGAAATGTTAAAGAGTGTTGGCACGATGTATGAGGCTTTTCATTACGGAGCACCACCACACGGAGGTATTGCATGGGGAGTAGATAGATTAATGATGATTTTAGAGAAAAAAGCATCTATTAGAGAAGTAATGGCTTTTCCTAAAACAGGAAGCTCTGAAGATTTGTTATTTGGTTCTCCATCTCCATTATCAACTAAAAAAGTTGAAGAAATGAATGTTAGAGTGATTATGAAGAAATAAATTTTAGTTGATGTATGTTAAAAAAAAACGGTGTTTTTACGCAGTTTACTTAACATACGTCAATTAGAGTGTTTTTAAAGTGTATATTTGCAGTATGAGAAAGTTGTTTGCTAAATTTAAAGGAAAATCTTTATTGTCGTTTGACAGTAAGGGGATTAATGTTATGTCTTCTTCAAAAGACAAGAGTGTTGTTTGTTGGAAGAATGTTAATAAAATAGTATTAGTAGCACATTTTGAGGAGTATAGTGGATATTTTTTAACAGAAGAGTACAAATCAAAAGTTCTATATAATGACATGTTTGTGGATTGTAGTCAGAATATGTTAAAAATAAGAACGGGAGGAACACCTACTGTTAAAAACAATACTTCTAAACCTTTTTCAAAAAAATTTGGGACTACCTGCGTTTATAATGCTTTGTTTGTTGAGTACACTACGGAAGATGGAAAGAAAAACTTATTTGCGGTTCATTATGAGCCTGAGAAAAAAGCAGATCTAGTTAAAGAGCTAGAAGATTATTTAAATGAGAAAAAAATCTTTGTGGAGAATAGAACAGAAGGATTTAATTATATTGCAGAATTATAAAAAAAGCATCACAATTGTGATGCTTTTTTTATGCCTCCTTTTAAAGAACTAACCGTTAAATTTAAGTCCTTAATAAGCTGCTTACTTCTGTTTCCAGTTTCACAATACAGCACTATTCTTTTAGTAGAGTTTAATAAGTTTGGATTGTTTCTAAGTGTCTCTTCTGGAATATGTATTCCTCCAATGTTTTGAATGTCTCTTTCTAGTTGAGTTCTAATATCAACTAATTGATATGCTGAGGTAATTTCTGAAAATTCAATTTCATTTTCAAATTCTTCTATACCACAAAAGAAATCATAGTCTATTAATTGGGTAATTTTAATCGAAGTGTTTTTCTCAAACCCTAAGACAAAATTTTGATTGCTAAGGGTGTTAATCGTTAGTAGTTTTCCTGATAAAACGTCTCCAATTCCACAAATAATTTTAATCACTTCATTGGCTTGATAGCTCCCTATAATTCCAGGAAGTACACCTAGTACTCCAATTTCTGAACAAGAGGGAACAGAGCCTTGTTTAGGCGGTGTAGGATATAAGCATCGGTAAGTAGGACCGTTTTTGTAATTAAATACAGAAACCTGACCTTCAAATTTAAAAATAGAACCAAAAACTAAAGGTTTGTTTGCTAGTACGGCAGCATCGTTACATAAATAACGAGTTTGAAAATTGTCAGAACCATCTACAATAATATCATATTGATTGAACAATTCAACTGCATTGTTAATGGTTAAAAAAGAATCAATCACCTTAAATTTTACATAAGGGTTCAATTGCTTCATTCGGTTGGTAGCTGCTCTGGCTTTGGATTTTCCAATATCATCTACTGTAAATAAAATTTGACGTTGTAGATTGGTTACATCTACAGTATCTCCATCCATTACACCAATAGTTCCTACTCCTGCAGCTGTTAAATACTGAAGAATAGGGCAGCCCAATCCGCCAGCTCCAATAACTAAAACTTTAGCATTTTTTATTTTTTCTTGTCCCTCTAGTCCAATTTCATTCAATAAGAGGTGACGACTATACAATATTTTTTCGTTACTATTTAAGGCCATAATTAGTCAAAATTATAACGCTGTTCTTGTGTTGACGAAGCGTTTAGTAGTTTGTTTAAAGTAAGAATTTTGTTAAAATCTTTGGTGATTTCTTCAGAAGCAGCAATTCCATTTACTCCTGTTTCAATAATTTGGGGAACATCTTCTAGTGTGATTTTTCCAAAGGCAATAATTGGAGTTTCTGTTTTTAGTTCTTCAATCAAAACAGTATATCCGTTTAATGTAATTGTATTGTCTGTAGCGCTTTTAAATGGTCCTAAACCAATATAATCTACTTCTGCGTTGATGAGTGATTTGCTTTCTTCTAAATTGTTAGCAGTGCATCCTATCACTTGCCAAGTGTATAGGTTTTTGCGAATGGCCGATAAATCATTTTGAATTTCATCAAAATAAACACCGTCAGCTTTTATTTCTTTGGCAATTTTAGCATGGTTAGTAATAATCAATCGGGTCTGATAAAGACTTGTGATTTTATGTGCTTTTTCGGCAATTTTTAACAACTTTTTATCAGAAATAGCTGCTACATTTAACTGAACTAATTCTACTCCAGACAAACATGCTTGTTGAATATTGTCTAGGTGCTCTTGTGGTGTTGCTCCTTGAGATTTATAATGTAGCTTAGGTATAACCATAGTTTTAATTCTTGAATTTAAGTGTTAACTAATTGCCGTACGAAGTTACAACCATTTACTATTTTAGGGAGTATGAAAGTTAAAATCTTAATTGTACCAATAAAAAAAGCAGCTCTTAGAGCTGCTTTTTTTTATGAATAGAATATTGCTATTAGAATTTAAAAGTAGCTCCTACTAAAAAGTTAGTTCCTGCTTGTGGAAAATAGTACGGAGTTGTTCCCCACATATACCCATTAGAAACGTATTGTTTGTTAAATATATTGTTTACCAAACCTGTTAGTGTAATTTCTTTAAAGGTTGATTTAGGATAAAAACTATAGTTTAAGTTTAAATCACTAACAAAATAGCTTTTTAATTTTGATGCTTTTAATTCGGTATTACTCATGTATTGAGTGTCTACAAATTTTGATAAAAGACTAATGTATAATTGATCTATAGGAGTTACTGTAATCATGTTACCCGCTACAATACTTGGTGAATAAGAAATTTCTGTATTTCCTAAATCCGTTATAATAGTTCCATCCGTTTCTTTATAGTCCACATTTTTGTTTTGACTAAAAGTTACATTTGGAGAAATTGTTACATATTTATTGATGTAAAAACTAGCATCTACCTCTAATCCTAAACGGTAACTTTCACCTGAATTGGCTCTAATAGGAGATCCAATAGCATCTACCTGTCCAGTTAAAGTAAGCTGATCTGTGTAGAACATGTAATAAATGTTGGTGTTAATTTTAGATTTGTTTGTTTTGTAACGCCACCCTAGTTCAAAATCGTCTAATTGTTCTGGTTTTGGATTTCCGTTTTCGTAATCTGTACGGTTAGGTTCTTTGTTGGCACGAGCATAAGATGCGTATACACTATTGCTAGTGTTTACTAAATAAGTAATTCCTGCTTTAGGATTTAAGAATTTAAAAGTATCATCAACAAGGTTGGTTTGTACACCATTTGCCTCATAATTTACAACTCTGTATTGCAAATCTCCAAATAAAGAAAGTTGATTGTTTAGTTTATAAGTAGCTTTTGCATAAATGTTTCCATCTGTTTTGTTTCCATAATTGTCGTAATAACGATCTCTAATTTCGCTATCAGATGCATTTCTTGCCCATACTACTTCTCCAAAATGATCTCCTTCGTATTTGTTTAAAGCCCCTCCAATTAAAAAATCTAATTGTTTTGTTTTATAATTTAAATTGTACGTAACTCCATAAAAATCATTATTTAACCATTTTCTTCTAACTAAATCTGTAGTATTAATGGTTTTGTTTTCTATAGTAATAGGAGTTAAATTGTAATCAGAAAAATCAGCACCTTGCTTGTATTGTTCATAAAATCCACGACCAAAAGTATAGTGTAATGCTATATTTGAAGAGAAATAATTGTTATACTTCTGGTTCCAGTGTAGTTGTAAATGATCTTGTTTATAATCATCCACTTCGTTGTCATAATATCCTGTTACATTCCAAGCATTATCATATTTTGCTCCAGCAGAATTAAAAGTACGATCGCTAGCTAACGTAGCCGCATCAACACCATTCCAAGATTGATAAGTAATTTCATGACCTCCAAAAACTAAAGCTTTAATTAAAGTGTTGTCATCTTTGTAACTTCCTTGTAAAAAGTAAGAAGTCAAATCAGAAGAAGCTCTATCTACATATCCATCAGAAGTAGTTTTAGAAACTCTACCAATTAAATTGATATGATTATTTAACAAACCTGTTCCTAATTTTGCGGTTATTTTTTTAGTGTTAAAAGAACCGGCTGAGGTAGAAATTTCACCAAAAGCTTGCTTAGCACCGTTGTCTGTTAATAAGTTTAGACTGGCTCCAAAAGCACCTGCTCCGTTGGTAGAAGTACCAACACCACGTTGCAATTGAATACTTTGTGTAGACGATGCAATATCGTTTACATTTACCCAGTAAACTCCTTGACTTTCAGAATCGTTATAAGGGATTCCGTTAATGGTAACGTTGGTACGAGAAGCATCTGAACCACGAACACGAATTCCTGTATATCCTATTCCGGCACCAGCATCAGATGTTGTTACTACAGATGGCATGTAGTTCATTAAAATAGGAATGTCTTGTCCTAAATTACGTTTGGCAATTTCTTCTTTGTTTAAATTAGAGTGGGTTACAGGTGAGTTTTCTTGTACTCTAACTGCAGAAACCAATACTTCATCTAGTTGATGAGTTTGGTCTTTTAATACAAACGTAAGGTTGTTTTTTGATGAGTTTACTTGTTTGGTAACACTAGAATATCCAATATAAGATGCCTGTAAAGTGTAGCTTCCTTCCTTTAAACGGATTTCAAACAAACCATCTAAATCTGTAATTGTTGTTTTGTTTAATTCTTTAATAAAGACAGTAGCTCCAGGTAAAGGCTCTAAGTTTTGATTTGTTACTTTTCCTGTTAAAACAGTTTGCGCTTGTATAGCTAAGCTCATCAATAAAAAGAAAAAGGTTATTGATGTTCCTTTTGTAAAGGGTAAGTTTAGTTTCATTTTTTTAAATAAAATGAATAAAAAGAGGTAATTATTCGGTTGTTTTGAATAGTTATAGTTTTGTAACATTTATTTCCCTAAACAGCATTGCCTGTTCTAGGTTCGTTGGGTATGATCTCAGCCAATAATAGGCACCCCTTTATGAGAACACTGCAAAGTTAGAGCGTAAAGTTGGATAAATAAACGAAACCGCTCTGTTTTATTTTAAAGACTTTGTTGTTAGAAGTTTATCAATAGTATGGATAGCGGTATGTAAACGAGTTTCTTTGTTTCCTTTTAATAGCAGATAAGGTTTGTTGTGTGTAATTAAAGCTTGTTCAAAAGCATTAAACATTTCTTCTCTTTCCTCGGGTTTGTCACGTAAATCATCTGCTTCCCAAGGAGTGTCTATGTAGGTTAAGAAATAGAAATCGTAAGTGTTTTGGCTGATGGCTTTTTCAAGTTCTGTAGGTACCACTCCATTGTAGTATTGTTGGCTGTATACTTTTGTTTCTAACAAATCGGTATCACAAATTAACACTTTGTAGGCTGTTAAAGCCATGTTGTTTTCTAACTGTATTTGTCCAACAGCAATAGGAAGTATGTCTTTAGGTTCACAAATTAATTTATCTGTATCCCATTTTTCTTGTAAGTAATCTCTAGAAAATTCAGCTACCCAATTGGTTTTGTAATGCTTGGCTAATTGTCTAGACAAGGTTGTTTTACCTGTGCTTTCTGGTCCAAATAAAACTATTTTAAGGAGTTCTGAGGGTTGTTGTTCAAGTGCTTTTTCCATGCTAAATATCCTGAAATTGCTAATAATGTAAATACGAAATACTGAAAACTAGTAAATGTAAATCCTTTGTAAAAATAGAGTGGGACCGAAATTGTATTTCCAACAATCCAATAAAGCCAATTTTCAATTTTTCTTTTGGCCATTAACCACATTCCAACAAAAAAGATAGCTGTAGTAACCGTATCTACATAAGCTGTCCAATGAGTCCATTTGTTAAAAACAGTATACACAATAAATACAAAAAGAAGTGTGGCTATAAAAATACCCACACTTTTCTTTTTTTCTAAAGCTGTTGTTGAAGAAATGGGAGTTTCGTTATTTTCTCCACTTTTGTAAGACCAAATATACCAACCATAAATACTCATAATAAAGTAGTATGCATTGATAAGCATGTCCCCCAAAAGTTGCCATTTAAAAAGCAAATAGACAAAAATAGCTGTGCTAATCATGCCGGTAGGAAATACATAAACATGATTTTTTTTAGAGAACAATACAGATATCAACCCAAAAAGAACTGCAATAATTTCTAAGCTAATGTCTAAAGTTTCGTAATCAGCGTATTGACCAAATAAGAGGTTAAAAAAATGGCTCATAGTCACTACGATCTGATTTTACAATTTTCATGAATAAAATTCCATTGTCAATTAAATCAAAGGTATTCTTTAGTTCAGAAGTTATTAAGTTCATCACCTTGTCATAATCTCCATATACCTGAGTACTTAATGGATTTTCTAGTACGGTTAATCCTGAGGCTCTTAGTTTGATGATAAAATCAATAATAGGTTGTTCAAACTCGTTTTGTAAAGGAGTTAAGGTAAGTTCTACAGATATTTTCATTAATATGTTTTTTATTTAAATGCTTCCCAATCTTTCCAAACAGGTTCTAATCCTTGGTTTTCTAACATCAAAGCAATTTCTTCCGTAGGTCTTTCGTCAGAAATTTCGAATTGTTCCAAAGATTGCGGTTCTACTACATAACCTCCAGGGTTGGTTTTAGACTCGGCACTTAAAGAAGTAATTCCCAAATGTACAATGTTGTTTCTAAAAACTTCGCTTTCACGAGTACTCATTGATAATTCTACATCTTCATCTAACAATCTAAACGCACAAATGGTTTGTACCAAATGTTTGTCGGTCATTTCTACTTTAGGTTCCAATCCGCCACTGTGCGGACGTAATCTAGGGAAGGAGATAGAGTATTTTGTTTTCCAATAGGTCTTTTGTAAATACTTTAAATGCAAAGCAGTAAAAAAGCTATCGGCTCTCCAATCTTCTAATCCAAATAAAGCCCCCAATCCTATTTTATGAACTCCAGCTTTTCCCAATCTATCAGCAGTATCTAATCGATAATCAAAATTAGATTTTTTCCCTTTAGGGTGATGTTTTTTGTATTCATCTCTGTGATAGGTTTCTTGATACACCAATACGGCATACAAATTAGCCTCAATCAATTCTTCGTATTCATGTTGGTCTAGTGGCTGAACTTCAATGGTAATGTTAGAAAATTGATCTTTAATCAATTCCATGGCATGTTTAATGTAAGGAACACCAACCGTTTTGTTTGCTTCTCCTGTAACCAATAAAATATGATCGTATCTTTTAGATTTTATAAAGGCAATTTCTTTTAATATTTCGTCATCCGTTAATGTTCTACGAGGAATTTTATTGGTCATACTAAAACCACAATACGTACAAATGTTCTGACATTCGTTAGACAAATACATAGGTACATACATTTGGATGGTGTTTCCAAAACGTTTTTTAGTACTTGCCATACTCAACTGTGCCATTTGCTCTAAATAAGGAGCGGCAGCAGGAGAGATTAATGCTTTAAAATCTTCTAAATCTCGCTTGTTTTTAGAAAGCGCATATTCAACATCTTGAGTGGTTTTAGCATTGATGCTTGCCAAAGTTTCATCCCAATTGTAGGTGTCAAATTGATTTTGAAATGTGTTGTTCATGTTTTTTTATTTTTAGTAGTTAAGAAGTTAAGAATATGAGGAATTAAGAATTTGAGCATTACTTTCGCAACCTGCTCCTTAACTCATGCTCACTTGTGAGCTCTAACTCCTTAAATTCTGAACTACTATATACATTACTACTGTAAAAAACTCGTTAACGGACTGCTTGCTTCTGCATGTTTTTTAACGCTAGCTAATTTTGCATTAAAAGCCATTCTACCTGCTTCCACAGCCATTTTAAAAGCTTTGGCCATTTGTACAGGATTCTGAGAAACAGCAATAGCGGTGTTTACCAAAACAGCATCGGCACCTAATTCCATAGCATAAGCTGCATGAGATGGACTTCCAATTCCAGCATCTACAATTACAGGAACATTACTTTGTTCTATAATAATTTCTAAAAAGTCAACCGTTTTAATTCCTTTGTTGGTTCCTATAGGAGCTCCTAAAGGCATTACACATTGCACTCCTACATCTTCTAATCTTTTACACAAAACAGGATCTGCATGAATATAAGGCATTACAACAAAACCTAGTTTTACCAATTCTTCGGCAGCTTTTAAGGTTTCTATAGGATCTGGTAATAAATACCTAGGATCTGGGTGAATTTCTAATTTAATCCAATTGGTTTCCAAAGCTTCTCTGGCTAATTGTGCTGCAAAAACAGCTTCTTTAGCATCTCTTACTCCAGAGGTGTTAGGTAATAAATTCACGTTTGGACGTAGAATGCTTTGTAGCATTTTATCCTGTTCGTTATCTACATCTACACGTTTTAAAGCAACAGTAATTAATTCACTATCACTAGCAATTAAGGCTTCAGACATTAAATGATTTGAACTAAATTTTCCTGTTCCGGTGAACAGTCTAGAATTAAATTCTTTGTCTGCTATTTTTAAGATATCGTTCATTATTTATTTTTTAGGAGTTAAGAAGTCAAGAATTTAAGTAGTTGTGTAGAGTATTCTACTCACTCATTCTCTTTAAATTTTGAATATCTAAAACTCATACTTTTGTTCTTCGCTATTTCCTGCTTGTAATAGTTTATTAAAGGTTCTGATTTTATTAAAATCACGAGTAATTTCTCCAGACATGGCAATCCCCGAAACTCCTGTTTTTAAAAGTTCAGCGATGTCGTTTTCTGTAATTCCTCCAATAGCAATAATGGGAGTTTCTGTTTGTAATTCTTCTAAAATGACCGTGTATCCATCTAGACCTAAAACAGGACTTAAATTTTCTTTGGTGGTGGTAAATCTAAAAGGTCCCAAACCAATATAATCAACCTCTTTGTTAATTAAAGTTTTACAATCTTCTAAAGTGTTTGCGGTACCTCCAATAATTTGCCAAGTGTATAAATGTTTTCTAGCTTCAGTAGGGCAGGTATCTGTTTTCCCTAAATGAACCCCGTCAGCTTTTACTTCTTTGGCTATTTTATAATGATCGTTGATGATTAATCTTGTCTGAAAATGATTGGTAATTTCTCTAGCTTCTAAAGCTGTTTTTAAAACTTTTTTATCAGATAAATTTTTCAAACGAAGTTGTACCAATTCAGCACCCGATTGACAAGCATTCTGAATATTTTCTAAATGTTCTTTAGGTGTTGCTCCTTGAGATATGTAATGTAGCTTGTTGATGATCATTTTGTGTGAATTCAGTAGTTAAGAATATGAGAATTTTAGGAGTTAAGAATAATTGTTTTTGTTTGCAATGTTCCTACAGTAAGAATTTAGCATTTTACTTACTTCGTTAATTAAATCATTTAGTTTTTGAAATTGATCTGTGTACTCTAAATCACGAGAAAGAATTAAAAAGTATTTACACTCTTCTAACGAAGCTTGAGCAATATTATAAAAACGTAATTTTTCCTTATAGCTTAATCTCTTATAACCTTCAGCAATATTGGCAGTGATAGATATGGCTGCTCTTCTAAATTGCGAAGTCAATCCGTAAATTTCTTCTTTGGGAAATTGTTTGGTGATTTTATAAACTTCTAAGACAAATTGATGGCCTTTTTGCCAAACAACTAAATCTTGAAATGTATTCGTCTTTTCCATAGCTTATAAATTAAATTTCTTTTCTGAATCCTTAACTTCTTCATTCTGAATTCTAATATGCGTTCCTAATAAAGACTCATTAGAGTTTAAAAAACGTTCCACATAATATTTAGCTAATTTACAAGCATCTTCTAATTCTTGTTCTAAAGCAAGGTTACAAGCTAATGATGAAGATAATACACAACCACTTCCGTGTTTATCAAAAACTTTATCTACGTTTGGTGGAATGTTTACCATGACAATTCCACTATGATACAATTCGTCCCAACCTTTTTTATCTTCTCTGTGTCCGCCTTTTAAATAGATGTTGGTTTTGTTAGAAATATGTTCTAGAGTGTCATCAATATCTAAGTTTGGATATAGGAGCTGAATTTCATCATAATTAGGAGTGATGATATAACACTGTCCCCAAATTTTATCTAACAAATCTTGGTTTTCTTCTGTGTGAAAGTCAAAACCAGCAGTTGCTTTGATGATAGGGTCTAAAACGATTTTTATTTCCGAATTTAACGAGTGTAATTTATCTAAAACAAGTGATAATACTTCCCAAGATTGGATGATTCCTATTTTAACGATGTTGATTTTAAAACGCTCAAACAAAGTTTCTATTTGTTTCAAAATAAGATCAGTAGGAATCCAATGACAGTTTTTAAAATCGATGTCATTCTGAACCGTAACCGCTGTACATACAGATAGACCATAAAAGTTATGTGCCTCAAATGTTTTAATATCTGAAGTAATTCCGGCACCGGAACTTGGATCAAACCCTGCAATAGTTAAAATACAATTTGCAATTGGCAAAGAACAATGATCAATTTTCATGTTATAAGTTGTTTCTAGATGAATTAATTATAGAATATAAAATTTTCAATATTTCTTCAACGGCTTTGAAATAGTGGTTAAATTCATCTTGATTAATGTAATCGGTGTCTTTTAAAATTCGTAACCAGTATTTAGTTTCACGAGCTTCTTTGTAGGCTATCGATAATTTAGCAATAAAATCCTTCTTTGAAATTCCGCCAATAGCTTCTTCTGTATTAGCACCAATAGAAGTACCAGAACGAAGTATTTGTTTTGATAAAACATATTCTTTCTTTTCAGAAACTAATTGCTGAGAAAGCTTGACTATTGCAACAGCAAAGTCGTAGGTTTTATCAAGTATAATATTATTGCTCATGGCCTATTGTTATTTGTTCATTGCTCATTGTTAATTAAAAGATGCTTGCATTTTTTTAAAATCTTCCACTGGGTTTTTACTATTCCAAATACCACCTAAAACACCCACTCCTTTAAAACCTAATTTATCAAATTCGGCTAAATTTTCTGTAGTAACTCCACCCATACCAATGATTGTTTTATCAATGTGATTGACATCAAAACCACGACCATTGTATCCTTGTTTAGAAATAGATGAAAATACAGGACTTAGTAAATGATAATCAAATTCAAAAGTACAATTCTCAAGTTCCTCAGGTTCATGAAAAGAAGAGCTTATGGTTTTTCCATACATATTATTGAGTTTGACAAAATAATCGGTAGGAGTATCTAAATGATCTCTTCTTTTTTGTTCCTGAAAATGAATTCCTTTTAAAGAATATTCGTTGACCAACTCATGAAAATAATGCACTACAATTCTGTTATGATATTGTTTATTTATCTGATTTAAATACTCACAATGTTCTTGGTAGTTTTTGTATGGTTTTCTAAAATGATAATACTCTAAACCTTGTTGAAATAGTTGATGTAGAATTTCAATTTCGTTGGGTATATCGTTCTCGGGTGCTATTAAAATGATCATATTGTCAATTACTATTGAGTTAGGGATTGAGGTTTTGTTTGAGCTCTTTTAAAATGGTGATTTTCTGAAACTTATTCTCGACTCCGCTCGAACACCTTTTTAAAAAGCGAGTACCGAAAGCCCGGCTTTAGATGGGCATCTCGACTTACTTCGACTACGCTCTGTAACCACCGCTCGATGTCCATCTAAAGCAACTCCCGACTTATACTATAGATAAACTTCTGATCCTTTTTCTTTAAATTCTTGAGATTTTTCTTCCATTCCTTTTTGAAGAACTTCGTTATCGTCAGTAATTTCATTTTCAGCTGCAAAATCACGCACTTCCTGAGAAATTTTCATAGAACAAAATTTGGGTCCACACATAGAACAGAAGTGAGCCACTTTTGCACCATCGGCAGGCAACGTTTCATCGTGATATTCCAAAGCACGTTCTGGATCTAATCCTAAATTAAACTGATCTTCCCAACGGAATTCAAAACGAGCCATACTCAAGGCATTGTCTCTGTGCTGAGAACCTGGATGACCTTTGGCTAAATCGGCAGCATGAGCCGCTAATTTGTAAGTAACCACACCTACACGAACGTCTTCTTTGTTAGGCAATCCTAAGTGTTCTTTTGGTGTTACGTAACACAACATAGCACAACCAAACCAACCAATCATAGCAGCACCAATACCAGAGGTAATGTGATCGTATCCTGGAGCAATATCAGTAGTTAAAGGCCCTAAAGTGTAAAAAGGAGCTTCGTCACAAACATCAATTTGCTTTTCCATATTTTCTTTAATCATGTGCATTGGCACGTGACCTGGTCCTTCTATAAAACACTGAACCTCATGCTTACGAGCAATTTGTGTTAATTCTCCTAAAGTTTCTAATTCAGCAAACTGAGCAGCATCATTAGCATCGGCAACAGAACCTGGACGTAAACCATCTCCTAAAGAAAAAGCAACATCGTAAGATTTTAAGATTTCACAAATTTCTTCAAAGTGCGTGTATAAAAAACTTTCTTTATGATGAGCCAAACACCATTTTGCCATAATAGATCCTCCACGAGATACAATTCCGGTTACACGATTAGCGGTCATAGGAACGTAACGTAATAAAACTCCAGCATGAATGGTAAAGTAATCTACTCCTTGTTCTGCTTGCTCAATTAATGTGTCACGGAAAATTTCCCAAGTTAAATCTTCGGCAACTCCGTTTACTTTTTCTAAAGCTTGATAAATTGGCACAGTTCCGATTGGCACGGGTGAGTTACGAACAATCCACTCACGAGTTTCGTGAATGTTTTCTCCTGTAGACAAATCCATAATGTTATCTGCTCCCCAACGACAAGCCCAAACTGCTTTTTCTACTTCTTCTTCAATAGATGAAGTAACCGCTGAGTTACCAATGTTTGCATTGATTTTTACCAAGAAGTTACGACCTAAAATCATAGGTTCTGCTTCTGGGTGATTGATGTTTGATGGTATTACCGCACGACCTCTTGCAACTTCTGAACGTACAAATTCAGCCGTAATTTTATCTGGAATAGAAGCTCCAAAGTGTTCTCCTTTGTGTTGCTTTCTAATTTCTGTCATTTCGTCAATTCGTTGGTTTTCACGAATAGCGATGTATTCCATTTCTGGCGTAATAATTCCTTTTTTAGCGTAGTGTAATTGGGTTACGTTTTGTCCTTTTTTAGCACGTTTTGGTTTGTGCTTTAAGTTAAAACGCATGTGGTCTAAACTTTTATCGTTTAAACGTTCGTTACAATATTTAGAAGAAAAACCGTCTAATTCTTCTACATCTCCACGATCTAAAATCCACTGTTCTCTAATTCTTTCAATTCCAGCATGAATGTCAATTTCCTTGTTAGGATCTGTATAAGGTCCAGAAGTATCGTAAACGGTTACAGGTTCGTTTGGCGTTTTCTTTTTCGTCATCGAATCTGTTGTGTCGCTTAAAGAAATTTCACGCATAGCCACTTTAATTTGTGGATGAATTTTTCCTTCTACGTAAATTTTTTTAGAATTAGGAAATGGATTTCTTGTAATTCCGTCCTGTTTTGGTGCCGTGTCTTTGTTTTTCATTTTTTTATTGTATCTAGTAGCAAGTATTTAGTATCTAGACCTTGCTGAATTTACTTTTTATTACTGTTTGAAAAATACCTGATACCTGAATCTTGATACCAGATACTATTAAACTATCCTCCCTGTGTAGCTTGAATAATCAAAATATCATCACCATTGTTGATGGTTTTAGTAGTCCAAGCTGTTTTGGTAATAATTTGTTGATTAATGGCCACAGCAATTCCATGTTCTGGTTGCTCTAATTGATGTAACAAATTAGCAACAGAATTATTTTCTGAAATTTCTTTGGGTTGATTGTTTACTTTTATGGTTATCATTATTCAAAATATTTTGGCGATAACCTTTGCAGACAGATGTCTACTTAAACTTGATTAAGATAGTACGCGAAGAATTGCGTTGCTATGCTAATAACAAAAGAGGTCTATGACCTCACTTTTCCCTACGTAAGTTCTAACTTATTCAGGTTCAAAGGGTAACTCTCAGTTTTGTAGGTTTTACTATTACAAAACACCCCTAAAGCTTATCAGTTGTAAATATACATATTATTATTGTTGAAATTGATTTGAAATAGTGTTTTTTTAGTATTTGAAATTGTTCAAGATTGGCTTATATTACACTAAAAATTTAGCGATGAAAAAAGTGTTTTATATCTTTTCATTAATTTATCTATTAATTAGCTGTAGTGATAATGATACTGGTCAAGATAACGAAATTGGAAAACAAGAGACTTCAATATACGGAAAGTGGAAGATAGTCAGGTATGTGGATTCTTATACTGAAAACGGTGTTCAAGAGGTGGATACAACTTATATAGATGATTTTTGTTTTAAAAATAGAGATTCTATAATGGTTAATATTTGTGATACTGATAACGAGGTGTTTTTATTACAGTGTCAAAGTAATATTGAGTATTGGGAGTTTTTTGAAGAAAATAATAAATTTCTAAATACTATTCATCGTGAGTCTACTATACCAGCGAAAGAAGAGGGAGGGTGTTATCAATACAAAAAGAACTATTCTAAAGAGTTTTTAAGTGGTTCTGTTTTAAATTATGATACTTTAAATATTAAGTTAAAGGCATTGTCTCTTAAGTATGAAGATTTGGAAATTAATTTTGATACAGGATACTCTTATAATGACCATGAATTTAATGATGATGAAGGTTTTATGGATTTTGAATACTATTTTGAAGGTTCATTTTTAATATTAGAAATGAGTTCTGAAGATAGTAAGACCATAAGAGTTTTAGAAAGAGAGATTTAATAATGTTTTTTTAAAATAAGAAAATGTGAGTTATTCTTTATTAATCATTTCCGATTACTTTAAGAATAAATATTTGATCATAAGTTGTTGTTATATTTCATGTCGTTATCTTTGCAACTTAAATAAAAATAAAATGATTACTATAGCTTCTGTTTTTGGAGTATTGGGAGGAATTACTTCTAGTAGTATGTTTTTTCCACAAGTATGGAAATCTTACAAACAAAAGGATACTAGCAGTTTGTCTTGGATTGGGTTATGCGTAGGAGCTTTAAATGGTTTTTTTTGGTTGATGTATGGAGTCTTTAAAGATGATCCTATTATTTACGTAACCAATAGTTTTTTTACACTAGGAGCTTTGTTGTTGTTAATGTTAAAGATGAAGTATAAGTAGTTTTAACTTTTATTAGCTAATTGTCCACAAGCAGCATCAATATCTTTACCTCTAGATCTACGAACATTTACCACAATTCCGTTTTTTTCTAAAGAATAAACATAATCATCAATAGCTTTTGTACTAGCTTGTTGGTACTGTCCATCATCAATAGGGTTGTATTCAATAATGTTTACTTTACAAGGAACATAAGAACAAAAAGTAACCAAGGCATTAATATCAACCTGTTTGTCGTTAATGTCTCTCCATACCACATATTCGTAAGTAATTCTGCTTTGTGTTTTAGCATACCAATATTCTAAAGATTCACGTAACTCTGTTAATGGGAAATTCTTAGAAAAAGGCATGATTTTATTACGAGTTTCTTCGATAGCTGAATGTAGAGAAACGGCTAAATTGAATTTTACTTCATCATCAGCTAATTTTTTAATCATTTTAGGTAAACCAGAAGTAGATACGGTAATTCTTTTAGGAGACATTCCCAAACCTTCATCACTGGTAATCATTTCTATAGATTTCATTACATTGTTGTAGTTCATCAACGGCTCTCCCATTCCCATATACACAATATTAGACAACTTGTGTTTATGAGTTTTGATACTTTCTTGATTGATAGCTGCTACTTGATCAAAAATTTCATCAGCATTTAAATTACGCATTCGTTTTAAACGAGCCGTAGCGCAAAATTCACAATCTAAACTACATCCTACTTGACTAGATACACAAGCAGTAGTTCTAGAATCGGTTGGAATTAAAACAGATTCTACAATTAATCCATCGTGAAGTCTTACAGCATTTTTAACCGTACCGTCTTTACTACGTTGCATATTGTCAACTTCAATATGATTAATAGTAAAGTTTTCATTTAACATGTCTCTAGTTTGTTTAGAGATGTTAGTCATGTCATCAAAAGTATGAGCAGATTTAGACCATAACCATTCGTAAATTTGGTTACCTCTAAAAGCTTTGTCTCCGTTTTCAACGAAAAAATCTCTTAATTGATCTTTAGTAAGGGCTCTAATATCTTTTTTAGACATAATGTATGGTGTAAAACTGTTTGGCAAAGGTACGTAACTATTGTAAAAGAAAAATCCCGAAGTGTAAAACTTCGGGATGTTGCAGTATGTGTTTCTGTGGATTAGATAATCAACATAGCATCTCCGTAAGTACTAAACTTGTATCCTTCTTTAATTGCTTCTTCGTAAGCTTTCATTAAAAAATCATAACCTGCAAAGGCTGCAACTTGCATCATTAAAGTAGATTTAGATGGGTGTAAGTTGGTAATCATGCAGTTAGCAATGCTAAACTCGTAAGGAGGGAAAATAAATTTATTAGTCCAACCTGTGTATGGGTTTAATCTTCCGTTTGATGAAACCGTAGATTCTATAGATCTCATTACAGTTGTTCCAACTGCACAAACTCTACGTTTTGAGTTGATAGCGTTGTTTACTTTTTCACAAGTTTCTTCACTTACGCTCATTTTTTCAGAGTCCATTTTGTGTTTAGACAAATCTTCTACCTCAACTGGGTTAAAAGTACCTAAACCAATATGTAAAGTTAATTCTGCAAAATCAACACCTTTAATTTCTAAACGCTTCATTAGGTGTTTAGAAAAGTGTAATCCAGCCGTAGGTGCTGCAACAGCTCCTTCTTCTTTAGCATAAATTGTTTGAAAACGTTCTTCGTCTTCTGGTTCAACAGCTCTGTCAATATGTTTTGGAATTGGAGTTTCTCCTAAATCCTCTAATTTTTGTCTAAACTCTTCGTAAGAACCATCATATAAGAAACGTAAAGTACGTCCTCTAGAAGTGGTGTTGTCAATTACTTCAGCAACTAAAGAATCATCTTCGCCAAAAAATAATTTGTTTCCAATTCTAATTTTACGAGCAGGATCTACTAAAACATCCCACAAACGGTTTTCAGCATTTAATTCGCGTAATAAGAAAACTTCAATTCTAGCTCCCGTTTTTTCCTTGTTACCAAACATACGAGCAGGGAAAACTTTAGTGTTGTTTAAGACCATTAAATCACCATCGTCAAAATAGTCAATTACGTCTTTAAAAGTCTTATGTTCTATAGTTTGCTCTTTTCTGTTTAATACCATTAAACGAGATTCATCTCTATATTCAGCTGGATGTTGTGCTATCAATTCCTCAGGTAAATCAAAATGAAATGCAGATAACTTCATGTATATGTTGTTTTTAGATAGGATGCAAATATACAATCTGAGAATAGGGGTTGTCAAGCATATTGATGTTTATTTTCAGAAAGCTAACAGATACAAGGGGTTAGGGGTTGAATGTAGAATGAAATAACATGTAAAAGAAACCTTTATATCTATGAGTAGTCTTTGTTTTTGGGGAAATAAAAGCTTAAAATATTAAAGAAAGAGTGTTTTGTGAAATTTTAGAGTTCTTAATCTCTAAGTAAAAATAAGGATATAAAAAAGCCAGCTATTTGGACAGCACCCCAAAAGTTGGACGGTTAATAATAAACTAATTAGAATAATGAGCTCGATATTTTATCGGGCTCATTCCTTTAGTCTCCCTGATATTCTATCATTATTATAATAGCTAATATAGTTTTTAATCTCACTTTCTAATTGCTCAATAGAATTATATTTTTTTGGATA
>NZ_JAATJG010000002.1 GCF_011927765.1 Wenyingzhuangia aestuarii | reverse complement strand
ATCGAAAAATTGACTTAGTTACTGAGAAATCATTGAAAAACCCATATTTCATTGAAAGTATTAATGAATCTAAAGAATTAATATATGAAGCGTGAGGTTAAAAAGTATCTTTACGATATAAAAACATCGATAGAATCTATTAATGAATATTTAGGAAATGAAAGAGATTTCTTCAAATACGAAGAAAACAAGATTCTGAGAAGAGCTGTTGAACGTGAAATTGAAATTATTGGAGAAGCGACTAATCGAATATTAAAAATTGAACATGAAATAGTAATTGAAAATGCACGAAAAATAGTTGACACTAGAAATTGGGTAATTCATGCTTATGACAGTGTTGACAATACTATAATTTGGGGAATAGTAACAATTCATTTGCCGAAACTTTTAATAGAAGTTGAACAGTTACTAGAAAAATAAAAAGCCAGCAGTTAACACCGACTAAACTTCATGCGGGTTTTGTGCCAACTTCGAAGTTTTGTGCATATTTATTAAGTCCGCCAAATCTGGCCGATTTCCAAGCCCGTACAAAGCCTAGCCAAAACCGTTGTAAGGCATTTCATAAACTAAGCCTCTATTCAATAACTTAAGGCAACAAACCTTATTGTCTCTATACTTTAGACAGCTATAAACAACGGCTTTCCAGCAAGTATTTAAAACAGAAACAACTTTTATTTTACGGGATACTTAACATAAAAAAACGTTATTCTAAATAGAAATACGTAGTTTTATAAAAAAATGGAACGGAAGCATACCATACAAGAGGTATGGTTATTCGGAAGTTGGGTAACATTAAAAAGTAGCAACGAAAAACTATATTCAATTAGAATTTTATTACTTTTGAAATATGGAAATGAATATTCAAAATACTAAAATAGAATTAATACAATGGTTAACAACTCTTAACGACAAATCACTGATTGAGAAAATATTAGAGCTTAGAAAATCTGAGACAGCAGATTGGTGGAATGAAATTTCTGAATCTGAAAAAAAATCTATTGAAAAAGGTATTATAGATGCTGACAATGGAAATCTAAACTCTCACTCTGAAGCTAGAAAGGTATATGAAAAGTGGTTATAAGGTTGAATGGACAGATAACGCTTTAAATGAATTAAAGGAAGTTTTTGAATATTTAGAATTAAAATGGACTGAAAGAGAATCTAAAAAACTTTCTCAGAAAATTGAAACTACAGTTAAACTAATAGCTGAAAATCCTTCTTTATTTCCTCAGTCTAAACATCTAGAAGTTAGAAAAGCTGTAGTACATAAATTGAATACTATCTATTACAGAGAAAATAACAATAATAAAACTGTTCAAATATTATCTTTTTTTAGTAATCGAAAGAATCCTAATAAATTGAAAGTATAAAACGTTACCCAACACCGGCTAAACTTCATGCGGGTTTTGTGCTTACTTCAAAGTTTTTGCTATATTTACTAGGTCGCCAAATCTTATTGTCCCGATGCTTCGGGATGACTTAGTTTTAACCAAAAGAAACCTAACAAAAAGCTTCGGCTTAGTCCGTGTTCAAAAATCTAGCCGATTTTCAACCCCTCACAAAGCCTAGCCAAAACCGTTGTATTTAATTTATGAGAAAATTTGAAATATTATTTATCACATTTCTAATTCTAGGTTTATTTAAAACTTATTCCCAAGATATTAAAGAAATTGATAGTATTTTAAAACTTGAAAAATTAGAATATTTTGAAAAAGAATTAAGAGTTTATGTTTTTCAAAGTTTGAGATCAAACAATAAGTTATATAGGATATTTAAAAATAAAGAAAGTCAATGGAAGCTTGAAAAATATTTTATCTACGCTGAAATAGAATCTATTAATTATTTTGACGAAAATGGTTCACTCAAAACTTATAAAACTGATAAATTTTCGAAAATAAATGTTATGCCTGCTAACAATTTTGAAAAGGAATGGTTAGAATTACTAGCAACAAATATCTTGAAACTCCCTGATTTTTATGAATATAAGTATAAACTAAGTGAAAAAGAAATTAAAATGGAAAATGGAAAGTATGAATTATTTGATAAAATAATTGAAATTACTGACGGTGATACTTATTTAATAAAAATTAAGAATGAAAATGAATCTAATGAATTGATTGTTCACGAACCTTTATCATATTTTAAATTATATCCTCATGTTGATGAACTAGAATATTTATCAACTTTTTTAAATAAAATAAATAAACTCTTTCATCCAAAAAACTAGATACAACACAGACTATACTTCATTTGAGTTTTGTCCAAACTTCAAAGCTTTGTGTATATTTACTAAGTCGCCAAATCTTGTTGATTTTCAATCCCGAAATTGCCCAAAATAGTAGCAGACGAGATTCAGAAAAAGAAACAAAACCGTTTAAAAGAAAATGGTTAACTCAATGTTTTAGGATTCGTAAACAAGATCTCTACAATGCTTGAAAAAGCATCAATTTGGTAAAACAATGTCCTTACAGAATTGGTATCAACTTAAAGTCTTTAGATATTTCTCATTTCCTACTATTTATTTTATGCATTAAAAACCTCTCCTAATTTTAAGGATAATGGGTATATTGCAACATTCAACCCCTTATTTTGAGACAAACAGACATCTACAACTATTCCATTTTGATATAATTTGCAGTTAAGAACATCTAAAACTATTAACTAACTAAAAATTATTACAAAATGAAAAAAATACTACTTTTTTTAATTACATTATTTTCTATTACGCTAACAAATGCACAGCTATCAGCCGGAGCTGTATTTTCTGATTCCTTATACGATTATCAAGTAACTACTGATACTGAACCTGGCTCTCCTAATACAGTCTCAATTACAGCTGTAACTACAGGTGCAACTCTACCTAGTACCCTAGTTATACCAGCATCTGTTACAGAAGACGGTTTTGAATATGCTATTACATTAATTGCCAGTACAGCTATAAAAGGAAAATCCATCACTTCTTTAACCTTAGAAGGAAATACACAACCTGGACATCAATCTTTTATGGATTGTACTAGTCTTACTACTGTTACACTACCTCTTACAACTACTATTGGTCTACAAGCTTTTAGAAATTGTAGCGCATTAGTAACTTTAAATATCCCTGAAGTAACTCATATTGGTGTACAATCATTTAGAGCTTGTACATCACTTGTAAACTTAAATCTTCCTAAAGTAAAATTTATAGGAGAAACAACTGGTGCAGGTTTAGCATTCTGGCAATCTACAGGAATAAAAACTGTAAGCATGCCAAATATAGAAGCCATTTATGTAGGTGCCTTTAATGGATGTACTTCGCTTGAATCAGTTACATTACCGGCAACATTAACAACACTTGATCAAACGAATCATAATCTATTTAAATTTTGTTCAAGTTTAACAGAAATAATTGTAGAAGGGGAAACTCCTATAACACTTACAGACAATGGTCTATCATCTATATTTGAAGATCCAATTGCTGCAGGTGCTATTTTAACAGTTCCTAACGGTACTAAAAGTGCATATGAGGCTGCAGATGTATGGAAAAATTTTGCGACAATTAATGAAGCTCCTACCTTAAGTAATACTTCTCTAGAAGAATTAGACTGGAGTATTTATGTAAACCCTGTAACAAGTGTAATTTCTGTAACAAACAGCAATTTAAAAAGTGCTACAATTTCTGTTTACAACTTAACAGGTAAAACTCTATTAACAAAACAGTTTAACAGCAAGCAATCAGATATCAATATTTCTGAATTAGCTACTGGTATCTATTTGTTTAAAGTTGAAACTGATAACGGAGCCTTTGTTAAAAAAATTATAAAGCAATAACATCTTTAGAAAAAACCCCCTATTCATAAAGTCCGATTTTAAAAATCGGACTTTTTTTATGTTCTAAAACTTTAGGTATTCCATTGATCTTAGTGTTTATCAAAAACAAAATGACAAATAATTAGTTTATACTTATTCTAAAAAACGGTAGTTTAGCAATTGCTATAGATTTCATAATTATTTAAGTACAAACTAAAAAATACTTTATTGAAAAACATTCCTAACATATCGTTTCAAAGTACAGACAATACAAAGGATTTTGAATTCTTAAATGTATCTAACTTGTTTGCTAGAATTCCTAGTATTTCAGATCACAACCCCACGCAACCCCACAGAGTTACATTTTTTGCTTTGCTTATTGTTACACAAGGAACAGGAACTCATCAAGTAGATTTAAAAGAATACAAACTAGAAACTGGTTCTGTTTTAAAAATTGCCAAAGGTCAAGTACATGCTTTTCAAAAAAATGCTACTTACCAAGGATTCTTAATTTTATTTACCGAGGATTTTGTGTTAAACTATTTTTCAAAATCATCTATCAATATTATTTCCCATTTATACAATTACCACATTACCCCACCTATTGCTAACGACAAAGCCTTAAATCAAACTTTTCTTCATCATCTTTTAGAGAAGTTTAAGGTAGAAAACACCTATGCACAAAAAAACATTATTGCAGCCTTGTTAGATTTGTATTTTTTAAAATTAGAACGCAAATCACACCATAATAAATTACAAAGCAACAATGCAAAACAATACCATCTCTTTATACAATTTAAAAATTTAGTAGAATCTAAATACACCACGACTAGAAATGTTAAAGATTATGCCAACATGCTGTTGATTACAACCAAACTTTTAAACCAAGTAGTCAAACACTTTACCCTAAATACGGCTAAGTCTTTTATAGATGAATATGTTATTCTAGAAGCCAAACGTGCTATGGTAAGTACCGAAAAAAGCTTAAAAGAAGTTGCTTATACCCTTGGTTTTGATGAAGTCACTAATTTTACCAAGTTTTTTAAAAAACACACCCGCAGAACCCCTAAACAGTTTAAAACAGACTTGTAAAAACCACCTGTCTCATATTTACCATTATTAACCTAAGATTCACCTTTCCAATTCTTCTATATATTCCCAATTTTGTTTCAACATTTAAAACCTATAAAAATGAAATCAAAATTAGTCACCACCCTTTTGTTATTTGTATGTGTTATTAGTTTTGCACAAAGTAAGACCTCTAAAGAAAATAAATTTGAATTTGAACAAGCGGAGCATTTCTTAGACGGATATTCGTTAAACTTTCAATACCAGAATGGAACAGCCATACATATGGAATTTGATAAGGGACAAGCACAATATGAATGGGTAGCAGGACCTGCTAAAGGAAACGGAAACAAAGACATTCCTTACCGTTCTCGTAAAATTGGCGATAATTTATATTTAGTTAATTGGCATGAAGTTGGTTTAAAAGATTACCTAACCATTGTTTTTGACTTTAACACTATGGTTGTACATAGTTCTATTATTGTAGGCTATGAAAACAATCCTAAAAGAACTTTAAAAACTGTATTTAGAAGTGGAATTATTGATCATTTAAAAAAAGCTAAATAACTAAACTTTCTTAAAAACAATAAAGATTCAATCTGATAGTGATATACAATCACTATCAGATTGAATCTTTATATCCTAATTTAGCAAACTCAAAAAAAGTCTCACATTCACCATTTTTAGATCAACTTTGATCACTTCTACTGTTTAATGTTTCATCAATTTTGTACTCTAATCAAAACACATTTATAAATGAAACCTTTTAAATTAAAATTTTTAGCATTACTTCTATTCACCATCACAATCTTTTCTTGTAGTAATGATGATGATGACAATGCACAAGTAATTATCGATTTTGGAACGGCTCCAGCTAGCTCTATTATTACCACAGGTACGGTAGATGTAATTACCGAAAACACGGTGAGATATCACACTATTAACTTTAGTACAGAACCTTACACCGTTACACTTGTTGAAACAGAAAACAATATTGTTTTAATAGACTTAGGTCCTGCTCCCGCTTTTGCTGCAGAGTTAAAAACCTATTTTGATGCCATTAACAAACCTGGAACTGTAATTATTACACACAACCATGGAGATCACTATGGTGGTGCAAGTAGTTTTACCGATTTAGATTTTTATGCAGAAAGCGTTGTTGCCGATCAATTAAACAATACGGACGATTTTACAAGCTTATACAGTAAATCTGTAATCTCAGTAAGTGGAACTCAAAAAATTGGAGACTTAACCTTTGCTTTTGACAAAGTATCCAATGCAGAAACTGGTGAAAATGGGTTTATTTACAATGAAGAACATCTAGCTTTATTTTCTGGTGACCTTGTGTACAATTTAACGCACCCATACATTAGAGAGTATACTCCAAAAGATTCTGTAGACGAAATAGACAATTGGATTGCAGGTTTAACAACCTTAAAAACCAACTTTTCAAATTACAATCACTTATTTGTAGGACACAATGGTTCTCGTGCTGATGTAGGAACTGCTATTGATGAAAACATTAACTATTTACAAACAGCAAAAGGTTTAATTAAAGGAACCCAAACACTTACTGCTGGTGGTACAGCTACTACCAATCAAGAAGTAATCGATGAACTTGAATTGTTATATCCTAGTTATAAAGAAGGAGGACTTTCATTATCACTTCCAAATGCCTTTTTCCCTGGAGATACAGGTGCAGATTGGTTCTAATTAACATTTAACTCTAATAGATAGCTGTAGGAATAGGTAGCATGTATTCCTGTTCCTACAGTTTTTACAAAAATAGTATGGAACTTACATTAGAAAACCAAATCAACAACACCTTAAATGAATTGTATCATGAGGCTAAAAAAGATCAATTTAAAATTCTAAAAAAAATAGCTCAAAAGACTCTTAAGAAAATTCAGCCATCAGACTTAAAGGACGTTTATCTTTCTATTTCAAAAAAACAAGGGGAATATTTACAACAATACATAAAGACATACAGGCTAAAAAACATTGTTGAATTTGGAACCTCTTTTGGTATTTCTACCCTATTCTTAGCACAAGGAACGTTAGAAACTAAAGGTCAAATTATTACCACAGAGCTAATTCCCTCTAAGGGGCAAAAAGCAATTGAAAACTTTAAAAGAGCAGGAGTGCACAAGCTGATTGAAGTAAGAATAGGAAATGCTTTACAAACTCTAAAAGACTATCAAAAACCTATAGATTTATTGTTATTAGATGGATGGAAAGATTTATACCTGCCTCTATTTCAATTATTAGAACCCAACTATCACAAAAAAACAATGATCTACGTAGACAATGCAAACATGCTAGAAACTCAGAAATTTTTAGCAACTATAGCTCAAAATTCTAAATACAAAATAACCCCCCAACACAACGGAAAAGCCGCACAAATTACCATGGCTTAGTGTTTACTGAATCTTAATACATCTCACATTTACCATAATTAGCTTAAGATTCACCTTTACCCCTTTTCTATTTCATACCATCTTTGTTAAAAAATATTTATTATGAGTGATGTAGCCTTATGCCCTACTTGTGGCAGTAAATCAAAAATTAAAGAAAAAAACGGAGTCACCACCTACCAAGCCGTACAAGATGAAGAAGCTTTTAAAAAAAAAAGTTCAGCATAAAAAAGCTATGGAAAAATTTAAAGCCAAATCTGAAGCTTTAGAAAAAGAATTGGCCGACTTAAAAGCAACACACTAATTTTAAAAACAACGATGCAATTTATCAAAAAAAATTATGGGTGGATTTTAGTATCCTTATTGGCTTCTCTACCCCTGTTGGTCATTTTTAAAATGGTAGACATTAACTTTTCTAACGGATTCTCTCTGAATCTTATAGAAGGTGCTGGTGCCGAAGGAAAAACAACCTTAGAAATGTTGTATCATGTATCTGGAGAATTTGCCATTCGTTGGATGACAGCCGTACTAACCTGTACTCCCTTTTTTATTTTATTTGGAGTTCACAATCTGTATGTAAGACAAGCCATGGGAATTGCTACTGCTGTGTGGAGCTTTATACATTTTATCATTTTTATATTGGCAGAAGGTTTTTTAGAAACTTTTACACAAGTAAATTATATAGCAGGCTTTATAGCTATTATATTCCTTATCCCTTTGTTTTTTACCTCTAACAAAGGATCTATGAGATTTTTAAAAAGTAATTGGAAAAAATTACAAAGTTTCGTCTATCCAATTATTCTTTTAAGTCTTTTACATATTGTACTTTTAGACAAAACATGGTTAATTTATGCCATTGTTGTAGGTTTAGGAATGATGCTAAGAATACCTTTTGTAAAAAAATATTTTATCCAACGTAGAAAAAAAAGAAAAACAATTAAGTCTTAAATCCTATGAGCATACTAGAAAACTTTTTAAAAAAAGTAGTGTTGCAACAAGCAATTATTTCTAAAAAAACACAACTATCAGACTCCGTATATCACTTACAGCTAAAAAGTGAAAGTATCAAAACAGCTGAATTTCTACCTGGTTATTTTTTACGCTTAGGTATAGGAATTGGAAATGATGAACTTGCTTTTAAAGACAAAGTTAGAAGTTACAGCGTGTGGAACATCAATAAAACGGAAGGAACACTAGACCTAGCCATTGCTACCGAAAGCCATGGAATTGGAGCCCAATGGGTGGCCAATTGTTTGGTAAATGATGTGGTTTATTTTAAGTGGAAAAAAGGAACTTTTGTGCTTGATAAAACTGCTGATAGTTATTTAATGATAGGTGATCTATCTGCCCTATCACACTTGTATGTAATTCACAGATCCTTGCCTAACAACAAACAAGTAGAAAGCCTTATTTACAGCTCAAATACGAATCGTTTTTTTAATGATATTGAGGGTACTAGTCCCTTTAACTTTTATGAATTAGACCCCAATGCCATCACAGAAATTTTACGTTTGGTCAAAGAAATAACGCCAAAAATGAAAGGCACTAAAATGGTTTATATTGCTGGAGATAGTAGAGTATGTATAGCCTTAAATCAGTATTTTAGAAAAGAATTAAATTGGAATACCCAACAAATTAAAACCAAACCTTTTTGAAATCCAGACAAAAAAGGATTGGAATAAATGAAAATAGCCATCACCCAAAAAATTTAATCCCCAATGAATTTAAGTGAATCCTATACAACTATTAGACAGCAAACACTGGATTTTTGCCGTTATCTACAGCCTGAAGATTTTTCTATACAAGTAGTAAAGTTTGCAAGCCCTGCCAAATGGCACTTGGCACATACCACTTGGTTTTTTGAAACCTTTATTTTAAAAGATCAAGTAGACAACTACACCGAATTTGATAAGAATTTTAATTTTTTATTCAACAGTTATTACAACAACGTAGGGAGTAGAATTTTACAAGCCAACAGAGGAAACATGTCTCGCCCCAGTACCGATGAGATTTATGCTTATAGAGCCTATGTAGATGCCCAAATGCAAGCGTACATACAAACAAATCCTCCTAAAAAAATAGTAGATTTAATTGTATTAGGACTCAATCACGAACAACAACATCAGGAATTGTTAATTACCGATGTAAAATACATGTTAGGGCACAACCCTTTGTTTCCTGTTTACAATGCAGATTACAATTTAACAGCCGATAAAAACACGAGTACAGAAAGTGTACAAATTAATGCGGGAGTTTACAAAATAGGTCATCAGAATAAGGACTTTTGTTATGACAACGAACTAGGTGTACATCAAGTATATATAGAAAATTTTGAAATTCAGAACTACTTAGTAACCAATGGTGATTATATCGCTTTTATGGAGGCTGGTGGTTATACCGATTTTAATCTTTGGTTAGATGAGGGATGGTCTTGGGCAAAAAAACTAGAAAGCAAAGCTCCTATGTATTGGCATCAGATTGATGGAGAATGGCATATGTACACGCTTGCTGGATTACAAAAAGTAGACAAAACAGCCATTTTAAGTCACGTAAATTATTACGAAGCTTGTGCGTATGCCGAATGGAAAGGCATGCGTTTGCCTACAGAGTTTGAATGGGAAATAGCTGCACAACAATTAAACTGGGGACAACGTTGGGAATGGACCAACAGTGCCTATTTACCTTACCCCAATTTTGTTAAAGAAAACGGAGCTGTTGGGGAATACAACGGCAAATTTATGAGTAACAAAATGGTGTTAAGAGGAGCTTCTGTAGCCACATCACCCAACCATAGTCGTAGTACTTATCGTAATTTTTTTCACCCTTCGGAACGCTGGCAGTTTACCGGAATTAGATTAGCAAAATAAGATGATAGAAACCTTTAAAAAAGACGTAGATCAGGGTTTAAAGGCAAGCACTAAAACCTTGCCTTCTAAATATTTTTACAACAAAAAAGGGGATGCTCTTTTTGTAGAAATTATGAAACTTCCTGAATATTATTTAACGCGTTGTGAACTAGATATTTTTGAGAATAAAACACAGGAACTAATTGATGGCTTGGACATACAGCCAGAAACTTATTTTGAGTTGATAGAATTAGGAGCCGGTGATGGGACCAAAACTAAAAAATTATTGGCCTCTTTAGCCAATCAAAACTATGCTTTTGATTACTTACCTATTGATATTTCTGCCAATGCTTTGGACTTATTAGAAAAAGACCTTTGCAAAGAATTACCAAAAGTATCGGTACAAACCCAACAAGGAGATTACTTTGAAGTATTGGCTTCTTTAAAAAAGAGCAAAAAGCCCAAAGTAGTTTTATTTTTAGGTTCTAACATTGGTAACATGACCGATGATTTGGCGGCTGAATTTATTTATAATTTAGGAGCTAATCTACAAGCCGGAGACAAGTTATTATTAGGGGTAGATTTGATCAAAGCCAATGATATTGTATTGCCCGCCTATAACGATAGCAAAGAAATTACCGCCAAGTTTAATTTGAATTTATTAGACAGAATCAATCACGAATTGGGTGGGAATTTTAATCAGGAACAGTTCAAACATCAACCTGAATACGATGAAAGCGAAGGAATTGCAAAAAGTTTTATTGTAAGTACTACTCATCAAACCGTAGAAATTAAAGCACTAGGAAAAAGCTATCATTTTACCGAAGGAGAAAAAATTCACACAGAAATTTCTAGAAAATACAATGATGATTTGCTTCAAAAAATCATACAAAACACTGATTTTACTTTAGAAACTAAAATCTTAGATAGCAAAGGCTATTTTGCAGATTACATTCTTAAAAGAAACTAAACATGAACAGCATAAGGTTGGGTATTTTAGGATTGGGAAGTCAGACCACTACGTTTTACATAAGTGAGCTGAATCGTATGTATCATAAAAAACATGGAGGGTATAGCACCTGTCCTTTTGTTTTGTGGAACAGCAATTTTCATGCAATCAACTCTCGTTTGCCAACTATTTCTAAGGAGCTCAACACCCTTGTTCAACAAGAAATTCTACAATTAGAAAACTTAGGAAGTACACATTTAGTCATTCCAAATATCACTTTACACGAAAGTATAGATCAGCTAGAGCTTTCCAAAAAAGTATTACATCCTGTGTATTTAACCGTAGAAAAACTAAAAGCAAACACTATTTCTAAAGTGGTATTACTAGGGTCGGAACACACCATGAACTCCACTTATATTCGTTCTATATTTAAAGAGAATGCTATTGAAGTAACAATTCCCACAGCAACAGACAGACAACAAATTGATGCTTTTAGACAACAAGTCTATGCCCAAAAAGAAACGGCTGAGAGTATTTACAACTATCATCAAATAATTCAGAAATACAGTGCTACAAATCCTGTATTGCTAGCTTGTACGGAATTGTCCATTTTTAAACCCAAAGAAAACAAACAACTAATAGATATGGTTACTGTTCAAATTAGAGCAGCCATCCATCAATTATAAAACAAAAAAGAATATGAAAGTAGCAGTAACATCAGCAAACGGAAAATTAGGATCTAGCATTGTTAAAAACCTAATCCAACTACTAGGAAAAGACAAGGTAGTAGGTATTGCGCGTAGCCCAGAAAAAGCAGCACACTTAGGTATAGAAATTAGAAAAGGAGATTACAACAGTCGTGAAGAATTTGAGCAAGCTTTACAAGGAATTGACAAAGTTATCTTACTTTCTGGTATGGATGAACCGCAAAAAAGAATTCAGCAACATCGCAATGTAATTGAAGCCGCAGTAAGCAATGGGGTGCAAAAAATTGTCTATACCAGTATTATTGGTGATGATGAAAACAATGCATTTAGTCCTGTGGTACAATCCAACCGTCAAACAGAAAAAGACGTTCAAAACGCTGGTCTTGATTATGTGATTGGTAGAAACGGAATTTACATAGAACCCGATTTAGAATACATAGACACCTATGTAAAAGAAGGAGAAATTAGAAACTGTGCAGGTGATGGAAAATGTACTTATACCAGTAGAGAAGAATTGGGAGAGGCTTATGCCAAAATGCTGACTGAAGACAAACATAATGGTAACGTTTACAATTTAGTTGGGGAAGCTATTACTCAAAGTGAATTAGCAGACGGTATTAATAAAGTATTTAACACACAGTTAGTTTTTACTTCTGTTTCTGTTGCCGATTATTTAACTGAAAGAAAAACTGCTTTAGGTGAATTTATAGGTACGATTATTGCAGGAATTTATGAAGGAATTAGAAATGGAGCCAATGAGGTACCTTCTGACTTTGAAAAAGCAACAGGAAGACCCCACAAAACTCCTATAGAAATGATGAACGTATTTAAAAATTAATAATAAAAAACAAAAGTCACCTACAGATTATTTTTCTTTCTATTATGTACATTCAACAAAAAATTCGTATTTTAAAAGAAAGTGCTAAAAAAAAAACATGAAATAGGAAATAGTCAGTATGGAAACACATTATAAATTTATAAAAGAGCATCAGCTTTTAGTCCAAAAAACCTTTGGTAATTATTCCATAGAGGACTATATTTCTTATATAAATTCTATCTACACTAAAGAAAACATGTTACATGTAAAAAAAGTGATTACAGATTTAAGAGGAACAAATTTAGAATTGGCTTTTAAGGATATTGATAAATTAGTGGAGTTAAGAGAACAAATTATTCTTTTTGAATATGTAAACGTGAATATTGTAGACACACCTACTTCCAATGCTGTTGTACATCTTTATCAGAAAAAAATAACTGACAAAAGATTACCCAAACACAAACAACATTACTGTAGTACTCCACAAATGGCTATAGATTTGTTACAAATAGACATGCCCCAAGAAGAACTGACGAACCTACTAGATAGTTTTTAAGAACATCCATATACAAAACTGCTACTAAATATTTAGTAGCAGTTTTTTTTTGATTCCTGTTTAAAAACTATGATGCTGTACGTGTAATGCGTAATTTTATAAAAAATTAGTGGCTTCTAAATGCCCTACACCAAAGCAGTACGCTATGTTTAGACATCAAGGTAAAAACAGAACTTTAAAACACAATCTTCAAATTGCTTCTGTTCTATCTTTTGTTGCTGGAATTGTAAACGTTACAGGATTTTTAGCTTTTAAACAATTAACCACCAATGTAACAGGACATTTTGCATTATTTATTAATGATGTTGCCAATTTTAATGTATGGAAAGGAACCATTTACTTTCTATATATTTTTTCCTTTTTATTAGGTTCTTTTGTCTCTAGTTATTTGATTGAATTTTTTAGAAAAAACAAACAATTGAATATTTATGTATTGCCTACGCTATTAGAAGCCTTGGTATTAATTTCTATTGGAGTTCTTAGCAATTTTAGCCTATTGGCCAGTCCTAACACCACAGTATGTTTATTACTTTTTGCCATGGGAATGCAAAATTCTTTTGTCACCAAAATATCTAATGCCGTAGTAAGAACCACCCATTTAACAGGGCTTTTTACCGATTTAGGAATTGATGTTTCTCACTTATGCTTTCCCAAACTGTACACCCAACGAAAAAAACTAAAAGCCAACATTAAATTAAGATTTTATATTATTTCTTTCTTTTTTTCTGGAGGTTTGGTGGCAGGACTGTTCTATTCTAGATTTCTGTTACAACTAAACACTTTGCTTTTAGCGGCCCTTATTTTAGTATTAAGCTTGTTATACGATGATTTTAGATACAGATTCATCAAAACCAAACGAAAATACCACCAAAGAAAAAGAAGTTCTTCTGCCCCTAGCCCTTTGTAAAACAAGACATTTAAATTTTTTATAAAAAATAAGATAAAAAATTTGCCAACAAACTACTTAATCGTAATATTGCAATATACAAATACAACCAAATGGGATTAATTAAAACGGAAAAATTTAGCAAGGAACAAAATGAAATTGCTTTGATCGCTAAAGTCATTGGACATCCGGCAAGAGTAGCCATTTTGCAACACTTGTTTAAAATAAACGCTTGTGTTTGTGGAGATTTGGTAGACGAAATTGGTTTGGCACAATCTACCATTTCACAACATTTAAAAGAGCTAAAACACATGGGCTTAATTAAAGGAAATGTAGAAGGAACGAGTGTTTGTTACTGTATAGACACAGAAAATTGGTCTAAAATGAAACAAATTATGAGTCAGTTCTTAGATCAAGATGTTAGCAATAGCACTTGTTGTTAAAAAAATTTAATTGTATTCATCGTAAAAACGCAATAAACAAATAATATAGTATGAAATTATCAGAAGTAAAAAACATCTTAAAGCAAGTAAAAACCATTGCTTTTGAATTGCCAAATGGAACTTTGGTTCCCAACCATTTTCACGTAACAGAAGTAGGAGAAATCACTAAAAAATTTATTGATTGTGGTGGAACTGTTAGAGATGAAAAAGTAGTCAACTTTCAGTTGTGGAATGCTAATGATTATGATCACAGACTACATCCAGAAAAATTGGTCAACATTATTGAATTGTCTGAAAACATATTAGGAATTGAAGATGCTGAAGTAGAAGTAGAATACCAAGCCGATACCATTGGTAAATATGGATTGGACTTTAACGGAACGCATTTTTTATTAACCAGCAAACAAACCAACTGTTTGGCTCCAGACCAATGTGGAGTTCCAACCAAACAAAAAGTTAAACTAGCAGATATTCCTGTAAACAACAGCTGTGCTCCTGGTAGCGGATGTTGTTAATCATTTTAAACTCTAAAACAAAAAATAATCAAAATGGCACTATTTAATTCTATTGAAAACTTGCTGTCTACCTTAGACCTAACAACCGTTGCTAACGATCGTAAAGAAACACTACAACCTTTAGTCGATTACATTCAAACCAAAGTCAACGAAAACAAGCCTATTAGAATCAACTTTATTTGTACACACAATTCTCGTAGAAGTCACTTGTCTCAAATTTGGGCACAAACCATGGCTTATCACTTTGGAATTCACAACCTAACTTGTTACTCTGGAGGAACCGAAGCTACCGCCCTATTTCCAATGGTTGCAGAAACCTTAAAAAATTCAGGTTTTGAGATTCAAACCCTTTCAGAAGGAAACAACCCTGTGTACAGCATTAAGTATGCAAACAACGAAGCTCCCATTATTGGTTTTTCTAAAAAATTAGACAGTCCTTTTAATCCTGCTTCAGAATTTGCTGCGATCATGACTTGTTCTCAAGCCGATGGTGGTTGTCCTTTTATTGCAGGAGCCGAAAAGAGAATTCCCATTACTTTTGAAGACCCTAAAGCGTTTGACAACACTCCGCAACAAGCAGCAAAATACAACGAAAGAAGTAATCAAATTGCGACAGAACTATTCTATGTATTCTCACAAATCAACGCTTAAAAATGACTACAAAAAAATTAAGTTTTTTAGACAGTTACCTAACCTTATGGATCTTTTTAGCCATGTTGCTAGGTGTAGGCTTGGGCTATTTTATTCCCACATTTCCTAACATTATTAATAGTTTAAGTAGCGGGACTACCAACATTCCTATTGCTATTGGATTGATTGTAATGATGTATCCGCCATTGGCAAAAGTAAACTATACCTTGTTGCCCAAAGTATTTAGAAACACCAAAATACTTTCTATCTCGCTAATCTTAAATTGGATTGTAGGCCCTTTATTAATGTTTGTATTGGCCATTACCTTTTTAAGAGATTATCCGGAATACATGGTAGGGTTAATTTTAATTGGATTGGCTCGTTGCATTGCCATGGTCTTAGTGTGGAACGATTTGGCCGAAGGAAGTAGCGAATACGGAGCAGGTTTGGTAGCCTTAAACAGTATTTTTCAAGTATTTGCTTATAGCTTTTACGCATGGTTATTTATTACTGTATTGCCACCTTATTTTGGTTTTGAAGGTGCTATTGTAGATATTTCTGTAGCTACCATAGCCGAAAGTGTGGCTATTTATTTAGGAATTCCATTTGCTTTGGGAATTTTAAGTAGAGTTGTTTTAATCAAATTAAAAGGAGAAGAATGGTACACACAAAAATACATTCCTACCATTTCTCCCCTAACCTTAATTGCTTTGCTATTTACCATTGTGGTTATGTTTTCTTTAAAAGGAGAGTTAATTGTAAGCATTCCTATGGATGTACTTATTATTGCCGTACCGCTATTAGTGTATTTTACTCTAATGTTTATTATTGGTTTCTTTTTTACCAAAGCCATGGGAGCTAGCTACGATAAAACGGCTTCTGTAGCCTTTACCGCAGCGGGTAACAATTTTGAATTGGCCATTGCCGTTGCCATTGCCGTGTTTGGATTGAACTCCGGACAAGCCTTTGCAGGTGTAATTGGTCCTTTGGTAGAAGTACCTGCTTTAATTTTACTGGTGCGTATTTCTTTTTGGTTGCGTAAAAAATATTACAAATAAGAATTTCTTATATACACTTAAAATCATCCCGCTAGTTTTTCTAGCGGGATTTTTTTATGCTTAGCATTTGTTAAGAACTTTTAGGCTTTGTGGAAAAGTATCTGTTGATGTTATCAGTCTATAAACGTAGATTTATATAAAAAAAATTGAACTGAAGAATAAGACAATGCAAGCTAGGATTGTTGTTTGGAGGTTAGACTACAATTAAAACTATTATGACACGAGAAGCAGACTATACAATCAAAGGATTTATTTATCAATTTAATAAAACTCTTGAACAAGTATTAGCAGAACCTAATGGAACTGAAATAACTGTAGAAGGAATTATAGAAGATATTGACGTAGTATCAGCTGGAATAACAAAAGCTATTCAATGTAAATATCACGAAACAAAAGATAAATATAAGTCATCTGACATTTCAAAACCAATTTTGCAAATGTTAGTTCATTATGCTAACAATAAAGATAAAAACATTCAATACATACTTTACGCTCACTTCTCAGGTGAAACTGAAGGGGAAAAAACAATTTCTAAAAGTGATATTGAAACAATTTTAAAGTCAAAAGACAAATCTTATCTAAATTATATTTCAGCCCTAAAACCGCCAAAAAAACAAGCAATAAAAGACCTCCTTTTAAAATCTAAAAAAAGTGCAGTAGAAATTAAAACAATTACTACGTATTATGAAACTGCTACAGATTTAGAGTTACAAATAGATATAGACGAATTTTTAAAGCCTGATAAATTTAAATTCATAATTGGAAAATCTTTTGATTCATTAATATTAGATACAAAACAATTACTTGAAACTAAGAGTAGGTTTTCAAAAGATGATATTGAAGAGCTATTTTATCCCAATGCTATCCAAAAAATAGCAGACAAAAGTATTCAACACAACTCGGACGATAGAAAAATTATCAATACAAATTTTATATTAGAATTAGAAAAAAATAAAAAAACAGCAATTACAAGATGGACTAAGGAGCTTTTAACTTATACTGAGCTTTTAAATATAAGAAGAAACCAGTTAAAAAGTAACTTACAAGTTAATCACAGATTAAGATACTTTATTTTCGATGAATCAAACATCAAGGATTTTGATAATAAAATAGTTAAGTTCATTTCAGATTATATCGGTAAATATCACTACAAACCGAAACTTCATAACAAAACCCCAATCTTTTGCATTAAAACACAAAACAAAAACTTAAGATCTGAAATAGAAAGTCGATTGCACAAAAAAGAAATAAAATTTCAAAATGGACTAAAAGGAAATGACTTTTATCAAGGAGAATTTTTAAGAGAGCCCGAAACAATTGCCACAAAATCTTGGAGAGAGTTCCAATTACGAATTTGTGATTATAATATAGAGACTGTCAAAGCTATAAATAGTAAAAAAAGTGATGACCTATTTATAATTGGAAAGGAAGAATTTAAAGAAATTGATACTCAAGATATGAATATTGAATTGTTAGAAGTTTCTAACCTAAAAGAACTGCAATATTTATTAATGCTAACTAACAATTTTGAATAAATGGAAAATAAAGAATTAATAAAAATAGGAACTGTTATTGAAAGTGCTTCAAATTCAATAATGATTAGAATTGAAGATGATGAAACATTTGAAAAAAACAAACACGAAATTCAGATTGGTAAATATCTACAAATTAAAGAAGGTAATCACAATTATGTAATTTGTGTCATTCAAAGTATAAAAATAAATGATGATAACAAAAAGTATATAATCAATTCTCAACCAATAGGTATTTATTCAGAAGACTTCAAACAAGGTAGTTCTATTTTACCTTCACCGACAGAAGAAGTATTTATTATATCAGAATCTGTAATGAGTAAAATTTTTAGTAAAGACAGTAATTACTCATTTAAATTTGGTGAATTAATTCAAAATAGAAATATAAATTTACATATAAATGGAAATAGTTTTTTTAGTAAACACATTGCTGTTGTTGGTTCTACTGGTTCAGGAAAATCTTGTACGGTTGCTAAAATATTACAAGATGTTGTTGGTATAAATAAAAAAACTAACTTAAATAATGGTAATCAAAAAAATGCTCACGTAATTATTTTTGACATTCATTCTGAATATAAATCTGCATTTGAGATTGATAGCAAAGAAAATTTTAATCTAAATGCTCTTGATGTTGACAAATTAAAACTTCCTTATTGGTTAATGAATTCTGAGGAATTAGAGTCACTTTTTATTGAGAGTAATGAACAAAATTCACATAACCAAGTTTCACAATTTAAGAAAGCAGTAACCCAAAATAAAGAAAAACATAATCCTGGCTTATCAAAAGTAAACTACGACACACCTGTTTACTTTAGCATTGAAGAAGTTTATAACTACATTTCAAATATGAATAATGAAGTTATAAATAAAGTGGATGGCGAAGAGCAAAAACCAAAATTACTTGATGGAACTTTAATATCTGATTTGAACAAATACTTTGACAAAAAATTAGATTTTGTAACAACTAGTACAGCCAAAGCAACAAAAGCAAGTAATGGTGCTTTCAATGGAGAATTTAATCGATTCTTATCAAGATTGGAAACGAAAATATACGATAAAAGATTAGAGTTCTTATTACAACCTAATAAAGTTGATGGCACATTATATAAAACTGATGATTTTGAAGAAATATTAAAACAATTCTTAGGCTATTTAGACAAGTCAAATATTACAATAATTGATTTAAGTGGTGTTCCTTTTGAGGTTTTAAGCATAACTGTAAGTTTAATATCAAGATTAGTATTTGATTTTGCCTTTCATTATTCTAAATTAAAACACAGTACACAAGAACTAAATGATATTCCATTTTTAATAGTTTGTGAAGAAGCTCACAATTATATTCCAAAAAATGGTGGAGCAGAATATAAAGCTTCAAAAAAATCAATAGAAAGAATAGCAAAGGAAGGAAGAAAATATGGATTGAGTTTAATGGTTGTCAGTCAAAGACCATCTGAAGTTTCAGATACAATTTTTTCTCAATGTAATAATTTTGTTGCTTTAAGACTAACAAATATTAGTGACCAGAATTATATAAAAGGATTGCTACCAAATAATGCAAATTCCATTACAGATATATTACCAACACTATCTGCTGGAGAATGTTTAATTGTTGGAGACGCAACACCTATGCCAGCAATAGTGCAAATGGAAATGCCTGACCCTGAGCCAAAATCGGAAAGCATTAAATTTCATAGCCAATGGGAGAACGGGTGGACAGATGTTACATTTAGTGATGTAATAACCAGATGGAGGAAAGAATAACTAACATATCGTAACAATTTATATAAAATCACTATATACAATAACAACAACACTCCCATGAAAAAAAGCCTAAGCTATTTGGTTTTAATAGTACTACTAAGTGCTTGTGCTAAAAAAATAAATCCGGTAACGGCCTATAGTGAATTAACCGTTTCTGCTGTACAAAAAGAAAAGTTACCTATTGTTGAATTGGCTTTAGACAAGCCCCTAAAAGCAGAACTAAAATTAGAAGATAATGTAATGGCAAACGACAGTATATTGTCCTATTACCATGAGTATACCTACACTCCTAACGAAACAAAAAACTATACGGTAGAAATTTTTAGCTTGTGTAACTGTTTTGGTTTTAAAAAATATATTTTTAATCCTACTATTAAAGTTGTAGACAAAAACCATCAGGAAATAAAACAAGTACTAGAAACCCAATCTTATGATTATCAAAAGGGACCTATATCTTTAAATAAAAAATGGAGGTTTACAGGAGTTAAAAATCAACCCATAACTATTGTTGTTTTTTCAGACAATTATGCGCTTGAAAAACCTATACATCAATTTAAAGCAACATCCACTTCATTTGCTTCGGGTATGATTATTCCCATAGTAGCTCCCATAAAATTAAAAGCTACATTGGTCGGAAAATACTATATAGAACTAAGCCAAAACACAACAGCTAACAAGCATTAAATTAATAAGAACTACTATTACTGCTGTGCTTTTTTATAATTGAACTAAAACATTTACTTTAGTTTGGTATTAAAACTTAAAAACAATGAATATTAAATATACTATTGTATTCATACTACTTGTGCTTACTACCAACTCCTTTTGTCAACATAAAAAGGACTTATTAATTCGTGCTGAAATTGTTACTAGGTGTTGAACAATTTAATAAGCAATAAAAAAAATTACCTCCTAACATAAGTTGCCCATGAATACAGAAATATTAATTAACGAACTAACGTTTAAAGCTAGTAGAAGTTCTGGTGCAGGAGGACAACACGTAAACAAAACATCTTCTAGAGTAGAAGCTTTTTTTGATCTATCTACAACGCAAGCACTTACGCAAAGAGAAAAAGAAATGATTCTCTTAAAGCTAAAAAACAGAATTAGCAAAGAGCAAACTCTTAGCCTAAGTTGCGAAGAAACTAGATCTCAGCATAGAAATAAAGAGTTGGTTACAGAACGTTTAATTGCATTATTAAAAGCAAGTATAGTCCGTCCTAAAATTAGACGAGCTACCAAACCCACCAAAGCATCGGTAAAGCGAAAAACAGAAAACAAAAAAAGACAGGCCTCTAAAAAAGGCTTGCGAAAACCTCCTACATTAGACTAAGAGTCATGGCTCTATAAAAACACAACCCCAGCATATAACCAGCAATAGCATGAATCCCCAAAAAGAAACCTACATAGCTCAACTTAAAAAAGCGATGCATTCTTATTCCAAAATTTCAGAAGAAACTTGGGAGTTGATGCTTGACCTTTTTGAATTTCAAACCCTTAGCAAAGGAGAAACACTTATAAATGCAGGACAAACAGCAAAGAACATTCATTTTATTTGTAAAGGTATTTTACGAAGTTTTATTACCGATGCTGAGGGAAGCGTATATTCCAAAAACATTTTTTTAGAAAATAGTTTTGCTGCCACCAAAGTTTCTTTGTTGCTAGACACCCCCTCCTACTTTTCTATTGAGGCTTTAGAAGATTGTATTTTACTAAATTTTAACTTTAAAAAATACAAGCAACTTATTAAAGAACATGCAGATTTAAAAGATTTTTACATTGCTTATATAGAACACAATTGGATTGTAGAGAAGGAACAACGAGAAATTTCTTTGGTAATGGACAATGCAAGTGAAAGATATATTAAACTGCTTAAAAAGCACCCTAGTATAGACCAACGAGTATCTAAACAACACATTGCTTCTCACTTAGGCATTACCCCTACCCAATTAAGTAGAATTAGAAAAACATTAAAAAATAGCTAAAATCAACATATGTAAATGCAAGTGTATTTAAATTGGTTCAACTTTGCTGTATGAATCAATACACATTATCTATACTCGCTTTTACAGGAGGTATTTTTTTAGCTGCACAAGGAGGTTTAAATGCACATTTGGGTGTGCTATTAAAAAATCCTTTGTTGGCTTCGGTAGTAGCTTTTTTTTGTAGTGCTATTTTTGCATTGTTGATGGTATTCGTCACATTAAAAACATATCCTAGTATAACACAATTACAACAAATTCCGTTTTACTTATGGTTTACAGGAGGATTTTTTAGTGTAATAGGTATTGGATTGTACTACTACACCATTCCCAAATTAGGAGTAGCCACCATGATTTCTTTTGGACTCTGTGGTCAACTTATTTTTGCCGTAATTGCAGGTCATTTTGGATGGTTAAATTTACCTACCGAACCTATTACCTTAAAAAAAATAATAGGTGTATTGGCTATGATTAGTGGAATTTTTATCATCAATTGGAAATGAAAACAACAACAAACAGCTCAGCAAACATTAAGAACTTAACCTCGCTATGGAAAACAGCAGGAAATTCTTTTGAATCTTACACACAAACATCTCTTTTTGACTATTGCGAAATTAAAGACTCCCAATGGCCTAATAGACTTTGGTTTCATCAAAACATCAATCAGAAAACGATGGATGCTGTAAAAGAACAATTAGCAAGCACAAGCTCTACAATTACCCTACCTATTTGGGAAACAACGGACAGAACTGAACTTTTAGAAAAAAATGGTTTTCATTTAAGGTTTGAACAAATAGGCATGTCTTTACAACCTACAAAACTTTTGGAAGTAAATCCACCTCTAAACATTCAACTCGTAAAAAGCAATGCAGATGCTACATTATGGGCTAATCTATTTACCAAATCTTTTGGGTATGTAATTAGTGCGGAAACCCTCCTAAAAACCCTAAACAATATTGAGTATTATATAGCTTATAATGGTACAACTCCTGTGGGAACAGCAGTGTTATATTACACTCAAAAAGTAGCAGGTATTCATTCTGTGGGAATTCCACCAGAAATGAGACGTAAAGGATATGCAGAACAAATTATGAAACTGTTGATGAATAGGTGTGTAACTAACAACACAGAACTCATTACTTTACAAGCCTCTAACATGGGTAAAAATATTTATCTAAAACTTGGTTTTAAAGAAGAATTTGTGATTAAAAACTATGTGTTGTAAATTCTAAAAAACCGCTAAAATTACTTTTAGCGGTTTTTTTATTGATTGTTATTTTTTAAGAAAACTTTTATGATGCTAGATTCTGAATAGCTATATGAGCAATGGCATCCCCTTGGTTTACAATAGGAGAATGATTCAAACAAATCACAAACCCAGACACAGGTGATTTAATTTTTCTTTCAAAAAAGCCATAAGGATCGGTAATTAAACCTATAACATCTCCTTTGCTAATGGGTTCTCCGTTTTGTACTAAAGATCTATACATTCCAGAAGCATTAGCTCTAATCCACTTAGATTCGTTAAAAATTACTTGCTCTTGAGTTTCCTTAAAAGGGGTGTAATTAGCAGGGAATTTTTTAACCCCCAAAGCCTCTAACACATTTAAAATACCTGTAACTCCCACGTTGGTTACTTTAGGATTGATGTCTAAAGATTTTCCTCCCTCGTACAACAATACTTTTTTACCACTAGCTACTGCCGAAGCTCTAAAAGACTTTTCTCTTTCTGATGAATACTTAACAAACTTGGCTCCAAATATTTTGGCCAAACTAAAGGTTTCATCATCATCATCAGAAATTCTTATTTGCGGATAATTAAAACGAGTATCTCCTCCTGTATGAAAATCGATGCAGTAATCTACATGATCTACTATTTCGTTCATAAAAAAGTGAGCAAACTTGCTAGCTAAGGATCCGTTTTTAGCTCCAGGAAAACTTCTGTTTAAATCTTTTCCATCGGGAAATTCACGGGTTTTAATTAAAAAACCAAAAACGTTTACCACAGGAACACAAATAATAATTCCGGCATCTGGAATATTGTATTTGTTAGCCACAATTTGTCTAACAATTTCTACTCCATTCACCTCATCTCCATGGATTCCGGCACTAATTAAAACGCAAGGTCCATCTTCTTTAGCTCTACTAACAATAATGGGTACTTCTATTTTAGTTCTTGTGTGCAAACGAGCAATATCAGATTTTATCTGATAGGTTTTACCTGGCAGAATTTTTTCTCCAAGTATGGTAATCTTTTTACGCATTTATGTGTATACGGTAACTATTGTTGTTTTTTCTTCTTCTTTTTAACAGGTTTATCTGTAGAAAGTAAGTCTGCTGTTTTGTTCTCTAATAAGTAGTTTGCTAGAATTTTATCTACCAATTCCTCTTTGGTTAAATGATGAAAAACATCTTTTATAGTGGCTTTTACATTTTCTGAAACCGTTCTATTAGGTTTGGTTTTAAAGATTTTTTTAGCCCACAGAATGGTGTTGTTTTCTTCTATGCTTACCGCTGTAGGTTTGGCATAGGTATGCAAATCAATTTCATATTCCTCTCCTAAGAACTTCATTTTTTCAACCTCATCGGCTTGCAATACCGCTAAAGACATTCCTTTTGCTCCTGCTCTGGCTGTTCTACCACTACGGTGAATATAAGTTTCCATTGCATCTGGCAAATGATAATGTACTACGTAAGAAACATTTTTAATATCTATACCTCTTGCTGCCACATCTGTAGCTACCAAAGTATTGATGTATCCTTCACGGAACTGCTCCATAATACGATCACGAATTCCCTGAGTTAAACTACCATGAATGGCTCCTGAAGATATTTTATTGATGGCTAAATTTTTAGCTAATTTATTAACGGCTGCTTTGGTTTTACAGAAAATAATTCCCTGCTCACCTTCTTTACTCGCTAAAAAGTGCAACAACACATTTAGTTTTTCTATAGGTTCTACCACCACATAATTGTGCGCTACATCTTTATGAGCTGTGTATGCGGTTTCTGCTCCAACTTGTGTAACGTGTTTAGACAAATAATTCTGCACCAATTGTTTTACAGAACCCGGTAAGGTTGCAGAAAACAACAACGTACGTTTTTGCTTAGGCATTGCCTCTACAATTTTATCTAAACCTTCTTTTAAAGATAAAACCATTTCATCGGCCTCATCTAACACAAAAAACTGAACCTCTTTTAAGTTGATTTTATCTCTCTGAATCAAATCTATCAAACGACCCGGAGTAGCTACTACCACATGTGTAGTTTCTTGCAAACGCTCTATTTGAGGTTTAACAGGAGTACCTCCACAAATTTCTGCTATAGACAATCCTGAAATATCAGCACCAAAGTCTGTTAAATTGGTATGTATTTGTTTTCCTAATTCTCTGGTAGGAGCTAAAATAACTACTTGAATGTTTTCATTAGCAACCTCTACCAATTGCAACAAAGGCAATCCAAAAGCTGCTGTTTTTCCCGTACCTGTATTGGCCAGTCCTACAAAATCATCTTTCTGGTTTAGAATAACCGGAATGGATTGTGTTTGAATTTCTGTAGGTTCGGTGATCCCTAAACGATCTAATGTATTGATAAGTGTAGTGGATACTCCTAAATCTGAAAACAGTTTTGACATAAAATAAATAATTTGTGCAAAGATAGCAAAGTATCTGCCTTAATAATGACTTCCGTAGCAATCATATTTATTAAATCATTTGGCTACAAAAACTTAAATCTTTCCTTGATAAGTATACAAATCATAATAGCGACCTTGGCTAGCAATTAATTCTTCATGGGTACCACGTTCGGCTATTTTTCCAGCCTCAATTACCAAAATTTGATCCGCTTTACGAATGGTACTCAAACGATGGGCAATCACAATAGTGGTTCTATCTTTGGTTAATTGAGCCAAACTTTTCTGAATTAACACTTCGCTTTCCGTATCTAAATTAGAGGTAGCTTCATCTAAAATAATAATTTTAGGATCGGCTAAAATAGCTCTAGCAATGGCAATACGTTGTCTTTGTCCTCCTGATAGTTTTACACCTCTTTCCCCTATTAATGTATCCAAACCATCTTCAAACCTATCTGTAAACTCCGTTACATAGGCTGCTGTTATTGCTTGTTGTAACTCTTGCTCTGTAGCATTGGGTCTAGGAAATAAAATATTTTCTTTAATAGTACCTTCAAACAAAAATTCATCTTGTAAAACAACTCCTAAATGCTTTCTAAAACTACTTAACTGTACTTTAGACAAATCTTGATTGTCTATGGTAATCGTTCCCGATTTTGGATTTAAAAACGTAGCAGACAAACCTGCAATGGTAGATTTTCCAGATCCTGAACTTCCTACCAAGGCAACCACTGAACCCGAAGGAGCAGTAAAACTAATATTATGTACTACCTCTTTATTTTCTTCATATGCAAAAGAAACATCTTTAAACTCTAAATCTCCTTTTAAAGTTTCCAAAGCAATGGTTCTATTTACATCTTCATCTTCAGCCTGTTTGTTCATTAACTCTTCGGTTCTATCTAATCCTGCCAAAGCTTCTGTTAACTGACTTCCAATATTACTCATTTGTACAATTGGGGCAATCATAAAACCTAACAACAAGGTAAAAGATAAAAAATCTCCCGTTGTTAATTCTCCTGTCATAATTTTATAACCACCAATTCCCATAATACCCGTAGAAGCAATTCCTAATAAAAAGGTAGAAGCACTCGTAATTAAAGAAGTAGCTGTTAAACTCTTCTTCACATTTTGAAACAATAAATCAACTCCTTTTTCAAATACTTTATTTTCTTGTTCTTCGGCATTAAAAGCTTTAATAACTCTAACTCCTGCCAAAGTTTCTGTTAAACGACCTGTAACTTCTGCATTTATTTTACCTCTTACTTTAAAAATAGGTCGTATGTAAGCAAAGGCTTTTAAGGCAATAAAACCAAAAATTCCTACTGGCAACAACACAAAAAGAGTCATAGACAAACTTATCTTTACTAATAAAACTAAGGAAATAACTGCCGTAATGGTACCTCCTACCAACTGTACCAATCCGGTACCAATTAAATTACGAACTCCCTCTACATCGGTCATAATTCTAGAAACCAAAGCTCCGGATTTGGTATTGTCAAAAAAGCTAATAGGCAAAGACAATACTTTCTTTTGCACTTTAGCACGTAATTCTGATATTAAAAACTGAGCTTGTACACTCAATATTTTTGTCAATAAAAAAGAAGTTACAGCTTGTATTAAAATAGCTCCCGCTACTAAAAAAAGTAAGTTGTACAATCCGTCAAAATCTTTATTAGGAATTACATCATCTAACAAAACTTTTGTTTTCCAAGGCAAAACCAAACTAGCCAAACGGCTAAATACAATTAAAATTAACCCTATAAAAACCAATTTTCTTCTTGGCCAAATAATGCTCTTAAAAGCAGAGACCATGGTAATTTTAGACTTTTTTGTTTTTTTGCTAGATTCTGTCTTTTGATAAGATTGCATACATTGTTATTTTGTGAACAAAGATACATTTCAAATCTATGGAATGTGAAAGATCTCTCGTTTAATTAAAAATATCGATTTGAGTAGGAACCCAAACCGATATTCAATTTACATTTATTTAGAGTAGGCCCCAGAAGAATAGGTTAACTCGTAACTATGTGTGTATATTTCGAATACAATTCCAAAAGGATCTTCTACATAACACATTTTAAAAGGCTTGTCATTGGGATAATATTCCCTAATTGGCATTCTTTGTTTTCCTCCGTAAGCTAAAATCTTATTGATTAACTCTTCTATATTTGGATCTTGCACGCAAAAATGAAACAATCCCGTTTGAAATGGATTAAATTCAGGAGCTTCTTTTACTCCGTTAGGAAAAGAAAATAATTCCACCCCAATTCCGTCTGATGTGGCTAAATGTGCTATTTCAAATTCTTCCCAATCATCACCAAAAACATCTATACACATTTGTCCTATGGCAGTTTCTTTTTCTTTTTTTACGGTTGATGGTTCCATTATAATATACCATCCCATGACTTCTCCATAGAATTTTACAGCTTTCTGAATATCGGGAACGGTAATTCCTATGTGAGAAAAGGATTTTGGATAATTTTTAGTTGCATTCATATGTTCTATTTTAGGTAGCAAAATAAATCTATATTTGCATGAATAGCAATAACTTACTTAAAAGTGACATAGTTACCAAAAAGAGTAATTTATAGATTATCAATAAGATACAATTATAAAATGAACGAAATTAATTTTTGCCCGCTAGATTATACCATGAATTTAATAGGTACCAAATGGAAACCTATAGTTCTGTTTCATTTATTAGAAGAACCATTGCGTTCAGGTATCTTACAAAAGAAAGTACCAGGTATTTCTAATAAAATGTTTACCCAAACTGTAAGAGAACTAGAAAAAGATGGATTACTGATTAGAACCGTTTATCCTGTTGTACCTCCCAAGGTTGAATATGCATTAAGTACCCGAGGAAAATCTTTACAATACATATTAGAAAGTTTAGATAAATGGGGTGCAGAGGATTGTAAAAAATAATTATACAATTCTTTAAAAGCTACATTTATTAGCTCCAATTTCTTTTCTTAATAAAAGACCACTTCCTATGTTCTTTACCCCTACCTTCGGTAAAAATTAATGTCGATAGAGCGTAGGGTAGCATTGGTAGAAAAACTTTTTTATCAATTAGAGCAAGAAAGCGCTCAGTTTACAAAAGAGTCAGGATTAGGTTGTGTTTCCGGATGTGGAAAATGTTGTACACACCCTACTATTGAAGCTTCTCCTTTGGAGTTTTTACCTTGGGCTTTTCACTTATTTTTACAAGGAGAAGCAGAAGACACTTTAGAAACACTTAACAAATCTAACAAACCAACTTGTTTTATCTACAAACCTTTATCTGTTGTAAATCAAGGACGTTGTAGCGACTATAAATACCGAGGTTTAATTTGTAGACTCTTTGGTTTTGCTGCTAACACAGATAAATATGGTGTTTTAAGATTGGCTACTTGTAAAATTATTAAAGAAGGACAAGCAGCAACCTACAAATCAACTTCAGAAGCCATAGCTAAAGGATTACATGTTCCTGTTTTTACAGAGTATTACATGCAACTAAATCAGATAGACTTTTATTTAGGGAACAAAATGGTACCTATAAACACAGCTTTAAAACTAGCTTTGGAAGAAGTTTTACAATATTATGCCTACAGACCTTTTCCTGTATTAGATAAAAAATGTAGCTAAAAGCATACAACTCTCCTTGTATTTATTTAGTAATTTTACACCCCATTTTTTAACGTAATAACATGCACTGGATTCTTTTAATTATTGCAGGTCTTTTTGAAGTTGTATTTGCTACTTGTTTAGGAAAAGCAAAAGAAAGCACAGGTACCGAAGCCACTTATTGGTATATTGGATTCTTTGTGGCTTTGGTAGTAAGTATGTTGCTATTGATAAAAGCTACACAACAACTACCCATAGGAACGGCTTATGCTGTTTGGACAGGTATTGGGGCTGTAGGAACGGTACTACTAGGGATTCTTGTATTTAAAGAACCTGCTACTTTTTGGAGATTGTTTTTTATAGGTACTTTAATTAGTTCTATTGTAGGTTTAAAAATAGTTTCTCACTAAAGGGATGTCTGTTTAGGAATCCTAACTACTTTCCTATAAAATTGTTATTTTACAAAGACTAAAAACTTCTAACATTTTATGAGTGTAGACCATCCTATAGTATCAGAAATTTTTAAAGGCATTACATTTACCACAGAAGAAAGCCTTTTTATTCTTTCTAAGTTTGAAAAAATTATTTTGCAAAAAGGAGAGCTTCTATTGCATGCAAATGAAGTTGTTTACTATCAGTATTACGTGCAACAAGGCTGTTTAAGAACCTACTCTATGGACAGTGCTGGTAAAGAGCATACTTTACAATTTGCTATTTCAGATTGGTGGATAAGTGATTATACTGCTTTTTTTAGCAATACAACAGCTATTATGAGTATTGAGTGTATTCAGGAAGCTGTTATATATAAAATATCTAAAGAGCATATGGAACAATTGTTTCTAGAACTCCCTAAGATAGAAACCTTTTTTAGAAAAAAAATGGAGAAAGCCTTTGCTAGTTTTCAGAAAAGAATTTTAGGAACCTTATCTATGTCTGCACAAGAACGATATAACGACTTTATACAGACCTATCCTAATATAGAACAAAATGTAAAAAACTATCACATTGCCTCTTATTTAGGAATTACTACAGAAAGTCTAAGTAGAATTAGAAAAAGAATTGCTAAAACCTAATTTATTACCCTACATCAATTTTTTGACAGTAACATCCCCCTAATTTTGTGATTCTAAATCAATAAGAAATTATCATTTAAATCATAACATTATGAAAAATTTAGTCGTAGCCATTGCAGTTCTTTTTGGACTTGCTTCTTGTAACAACAAAGCAGAAAAGAAACAGGAAAACAAAACAACAAGCACGGAAACAGTACAAGCAAAAAAAATATTATTTGTATTAACTAGTCATGATGAACTAGGGAATACGGGAGAAAAAACAGGTTTTTGGATTGAAGAATTTGCTGCTCCTTACTATTCGCTAAAAGACAAAGGGGTACAAATTACTTTGGCATCTCCAAAAGGAGGACAACCCCCTATTGATCCTAGAAGTGCTTTACCCGATTTTCAAACTCCTGCAACTGTAAGATTTAATAACGATGCAGAAACACAAGCGGTTTTAGCAAAAACAATAAAACTAGAAGAGGTAAAAGAATCGGATTACGATGCTATTTTTTATCCAGGAGGACACGGTCCTTTATGGGATTTAGCAGAAGATAAAAATTCTATTGCAATGATTGAGTCTTTCTATAAAAACAACAAACCTGTAGCCGCTGTTTGTCATGCACCAGCAATTTTTAGACACACTAAAAAAGCAGATGGAACCCCTTTGGTACAAGGAAAAAAAGTAACAGGTTTTTCTAATACAGAAGAAGCTGCTGTACAATTAACAAAAGTAGTTCCTTTCTTAGTAGAAGATATGTTAAAAGAAAACGGAGGAGTGTATTCTAAAGGTGCAGACTGGAGTTCTTATGCTTTAGAAGATGGTTTGTTAATTACAGGTCAAAACCCTTCTTCATCGGAATTGGTAGCAGAATTGTTATTTAAAAAATTACAATAAGAAGATCCTTTCTTATATTTAAAACATAAAAAAGCCCTTTTAGAAATTCTAACAGGGCTTTTTTTATTAGCAAAATTTGACATTCGTATCCTTAATGCGAGACATACCTCTACTCTTCTCCTTTATTTTTTGTGTTGATTTGTATAAGACAAAATCTAATACAACATTATGAAATTTTACTTTCTAATTTTAGCCTTAGTATTTAACCTTTTTAGCTCTTTTGCAACAACTAGTTCTAAAGAAAGCAAACCCAATATTCTAATTATTAATGTTGATGATATGGGTTGGATGGATGTTGGTTTTATGGGAAGTAAATATTATGAAACTCCTAACATCAACCAATTAGCTGCATCTGGAATGATTTTTACCAACGGTTATGCAGCATCTGCAAATTGTGCACCTAGTAGAGCTTGTTTAATGACAGGTAAATGGACAACTCGTCATGGAATATATACCGTAGATTCTTCTGAAAGAGGAAAATCTAAAAACAGAAAAATTATTCCTACAAAAAACACAACGGTTTTACATCCTAAGTTTAATGTTATACCTAAACTACTAAGTAAAAACGGATACATTACCTGCCATGCAGGAAAATGGCATATTAGTAAAAATCCTTTAGAATATGGTTTTCAATTTAATATTGGAGGGAGTCACAACGGACATCCTAAAAGTTATTACCCTCCTTATAAAAATGTAAACATCAATGCAAAACAAGGTCAGTATTTAACAGATGCTATTATGGAAAAAACATTGGAATTTGTAGACCACACAAAAAAACCTTTTTTTTTATACTATGCTCCTTATGCAGTACACACTCCCATAAACCCCGTAAAAAGTCTATTAGATAAATACAACAACAAACCTGCATGGAATGGTCAAAACAATGCCAAATATGCTAGCATGGTAGAAAATTTAGATAGAAATATTGGATTGTTAATTGATAAACTAAAAGAAAAAGGAGTTTACAAGAATACATTAATCGTATTTACATCAGACAATGGTGGATTGTATGGAATTACCAAACAACATCCTTTAAGAGCTGGGAAAGGAAGTTATTACGAAGGTGGAATTCGTGAACCTTTTGTGTTTGTAATGCAGAACAAAATTAAATCGAATACTAAAAGTGATGTACCTATCACCCATTTAGATATATTTCCTACCATTTTAAAATATGCAGGTATTCATAATAAAACAGTACAAACAGATGGAGACAACTTATCTTCTATTTTAGAAGAAACCTCAACAACGTTAGATCGTCCTTTATTTTGGCATTTCCCTATTTACTTGCAAGCATATAGAGTACGCGATAATGAGAACAGAGATGCCTTATTTAGAACTCGTCCAGGATCTGTAATAAGACTTGGCAATTGGAAACTACATTACTATTTTGAAAATAACGAAGTAGAACTATACAACTTATCTACCGATATTGGAGAAAGAAACAATCTTGCTCTAAAAGAACCTAAAAAAACAGAGGAAATGAAAAAACTTCTAAAAAAATGGTGGATCAGCACCAACGCTCCAATTCCTACAGCATTAAATCCTGAATATGTAAAAGCAATCTAAAGGAATCCTTATTTTATATTTAAAACCCTCTAGAAATTCTAGAGGGTTTTTTTGTTGCAATTTTACGATCATCCCTACAGCACTCCTAGGTTAGACCGCTAAAAAAGTCATGTTCTATATTAATAATTTTAGTATCTTGTATACATGCGTTGCTAATACACCCTAAACAGTATCTACATCTGTAATAAATAGCATGCTAAAAAACTCTTTTTTATTTACTTGATTTTAAAGCCAATTATTATGAGTGATGAAAGAATGACACTAGAAAGATTGTTAGCTGAAAATAATCAACTAAAACAACGTCTTAAATATTTAGAAAGAGAAGTTAACAACTCTAAACTTTTAAAAAAATCAGAAAAGTTTTTAATGTCTGTTTTAAACAACTCTCCTGCAGCCATGATTATTTGTGAAGCCCCAGATGGTCGTGTTTCGTATATTAATGATGCTGTTTGGAGTTTTAGAGGAAATACCAATCAAAGACTAACTGGTATTACTGTAGAAGAATATGTAAATAGTTGGACAGAGTATTATCCGGATGGCAAACAATACACAGGAAAAGAAATGCCTATTGCAAGATCTTTACTACATGGAGAAATTGTAAAAAATGAACAATTAATTGTAGAACTAGAAGATGGTACTCAAAAATGGATTGCTGCATCGTCTGCTCCTATATATGATGATGATAAAAAAATTATTGCGGCCATTGTTATTTTTCATGACATTACAGAATATAAACTTTTAGAAGAATCTTTACAAAAAAACAAAGCCTACTTAACCCAGCTTAACAACACAAAAGACAAGTTCTTTACCCTTATTGCCCACGATTTAAAATCTCCTTTTAATAGCATTCTTGGCTTTAGCAATCTTATAGCAGAAGACCTTAAAAACAAAGACTATTCAGATATAGAAAATTATGCTCAAATTATTCAAGAAGCTTCCTTAAAAACCTTAGAACTACTCTCTAATCTATTTGAATGGGCAAAATCTCAAACCAACAAACTAACACTTAATTTAGAAGTTTTAGATCTTAAAGAACTAATAAACAATACCGTTGCTTTAGCCAAATATGCAGCACAACAAAAGTCTATTTCCATTACAGTTAATATAGCTACTAAAACTCCTATTTACACAGATAAAACTATTATAGAAACCATTATTAGAAACCTAGTTTCCAATGCAATTAAATACACCTACAAAAATGGAAAAATTGTAATATCTGCTTCTAAAAACCAAAACGAACACATTATAACAGTAACCGACAATGGTGTTGGAATAAAGAATGAAAATTTAAACAAATTATTTAAAATTAGTGAGTCCATATCTACTTGCGGAACTCAAAACGAAAGAGGCACGGGCTTAGGCCTTATTATTTGCAAAGAATTTGTAGAAAAATTAAACGGAAAAATACAAGTTACAAGCGAAAGCGGAAATGGAAGTACATTTACAATTACTTTACCGATCCGTAATTACTAAACCTTTTGTTCCTAATATTCATATCTTCATACTTCTCTTTTTTAAACTTTCCCCTCTCTAAAAAAGCGCTTAGTACATCTAAATTTCCCCACAAAAACTCTTCTTAATTTTTCTAAAAAGTATTAAAGATGATTTTATTACTTTAGTAAACATGAAAAAGAAATACCTAAACTACTTACTACTATGTGTATGTAATACAATTGTGTATGCACAAACATCTGGAATTGGAAAAACAGTTACCTTAACCTATGATGATGGCATTATTGCTAAAAACAAATGGTACAACATAGAAGATAAAATTGACAGTCTTAAAACCTATTACAAAACAGGCGAATTAAATGAATCTTTTTATTATGATGAAAAAGGGAAATTTCACGGCTTATGTACGCAACAAGACAAAAAAGGAAAACAATTAACTAGTTGGAAATTTGAACACGGAAAATTAAAAGAACGTATAGATCATGAAAAAGTTTACAACAGCAAAAATAAAGAACAAAGACTAAAGCGTTACCAAATCATTGAAAAAAGCAATCTAAGACTAAAAGATAAATTTTATTTTAGTGCTATGATTTCTAGAGCCTATGCCAGGTCTTTTTTAGGAAACTCGGTTTTAGCTGAAAGAGATTTCTTTATCATTAAAAATAGATTTGAAAAATATAAAGAAAACCCTAAAACAGCAAAGTATATTACAGCTAAAAAAATGGCTTCTGTTTACGATGTTATAGCAAGTCAATATGCTAGATACGAAGATGAAGATAGAGCCATACATTTTAAATATTTAGCCTTAAAAACCAATCCAACAGAAGGTAGACTTGTTTATAATTTAGGAAGTTATTTAATCATGATGAAATCTTATAAATTAGGAATTCACTACTTAAACAAGGTTATACAAAAAGCTCCCAAACACCCTTTTGCCAATTGGGCATTAGGAATTGCACATGCGGATTTAGAAAATTACGAATTGGCTCTAACACATATTAACACAGCTTATTTAAACGAAAAAAGCATCAACAAACTAAGCATAGGAACTGCTGAGCGTGATTTAATAACTATGAAAGGTTACTTACAACACAAATTAGGAGATTCTGAACTAGGAATTCAAAATTTAAACGAAGCTTTGGATATCAATTCAGACAATTCTTTTGCTATGAGATATTTAGGAGAAGTTTATTATGATTTAGAAAATTACGAAAAAGCTTGTGATTTATTAACCAAAGCCAAAGAATCTGGTTACGAAAAAAAACACGATAGAGATGATTTACAATATTTTATAGATCAGGCTTGTTTTGAAGTGGAAAACAACTATGTAGCACTTAAAGATTTACCTAGCTTAGCCCCAAACCCGGTGGTTAATTATACAGAAGTGGTAAACTACCCTTATCAAAATTTTAAATTCCAAATAGCTGACTATAACAGTACAATTGTTTTACAAGGTACTGCAGATGGAACGACTATTAATGTATCTACTTTAAAACCTGGATTGTATATTTTATTATTAGAAAATGGAGAGAACCCAATTTCAATTAAATTAATTAAAGAATAGGGACTTGAATTGCTTTTGATTTTTTTGTAAATTAACTAAGAATCAAAAATATAATAAACATGGATACTATTAAAAATATTGTAATTTTTGACGGTAGTCTAGAATTACCCAACCCAGATTTAGATAAGTTTGACAGATCTAAAGCCATTGTAAATAAAGTATTACGATTTCTAAGAAACCGAGATTCTAATATTATAGATAAAATAAACAAAGAAAACGCAGTACTTTACATTAACCGATACAGTGGAGAATGGAAAATTAAAAACGCAAGTAACAAACTCATCAATAGAATTTTTGGATAACTAAAAAAACCGCTCAATTACTTGAGCGGTTTTTGTTTGGTATTTATTTTAATTTGCAGGAATTAATTCCCATTGAGTTCTAGTTCCTGTCCAACTTGCGGGTGCTTGATTTATATTACAATCTGCAGGATTTGTATGTGTTTCAATATCGTTGTCATTTTTAGATTTTAATTTCTTTCCTGATTCTCTATTTACCACAAAAGAATATCCGTCAGAAGCATTACTTAATATCCATTCTGTACCCAATGTAGTAGTAGAAAATGATAAGTTAGAAATAATATCTGCATAATTATTATTTGTTTCTGGTTCTAAATACATTTTTGAACCTTTGTTTCTAAACCTAACATATCCACTGCTAGTAGGTCTTAACTCCCATTGTGTAAAATTTCCTATCCAAGTTGTTGGCACTTGAATTATTGATGAATTATCATTTACATTATCATAAGGTTTAATTCTTTTTCCACTTTCTCTATTCTGAATAAAATAATACTGAGTGAATTTATCTTTTACTGTTTGTCCAGATGCTGACAAAACCCCTGTAGTTTTATTAATTGTATTCCAACTATTGTATAAAACCAGTCCATTGACTCCTGCATCTATAGCCGCATCTATTCTTGTTGCCACTCCTGTAAACTTTACATTGTTGTTGGTTTCGGAATCCCAAACTGGTAACGCCCCAGCTTCTGTAATAAAATCACTCCATGAGTCATGATTAAAACCTAAATTATGAGTGGTAGCTACAGCTATGTAATTTTTAATAGTTGTTTTTTGAAGAACATCTACTCCTGCTGGCACACCCCAAGTACAAGGACCTACCAAATCTGCTCCATTTACTTGACCATGCAAACCTGCATAAATATTATTCATTTGACCTGTATACCAAGTATCACCAGTTTTATCATCTTCATTAAAAGGGCTTATCCAGTCACATGGATACTCTTGTGCAAAAGCCTTTATACGGTCAATAAGTGCATTTGTATGTGCTGTAGTTTTCACACTTGTAACTGTACCATTTAACATTCCTAAAGCAATTCTAGCTCCTCCATGACCTTGTGCCGGATTGGCAAAAATCTTAAAACCTCTTGCTTTTGCTTCAGTATAAAAATAATTATACATAGTTTCATTAGGATTTACTCCATCAGCAAAAATAGCAATACGTATACCGTTAACTCCCATCTCTTCAAAACCATCTAACATATTGTTTACATGACTGTTTGTTGTTAATGCATTTGTAATTTGTGCTTGTTTAACATCTCCTAACACATATTCTAAATTACCAACATAATGGTGTCCTGATGTTGAAGATGGAGAATAATAAGTTGCATTTTCAAAGTTTTTGGTAATTTGAAAAGAAGCATCAATATCTGAATTACTTATTTTTAATTCATTTTCTGTTGAACAAGAAATTGTAAAAAACAACAAGCTTAATACTTTAAAAACACTCAATAATCGATTTATTTTTAACATGATTTTTTAATTTTAATGTTATAAATTATAATATCAACAAACTTTTATCTGTTAATTTCAGAATACAGAAATACAGATAATTAAATATCCCCACATCTCAATTCCTTAATTTTCAACATTTATACCCCCATAAAGAGATTAAGAGACAAATAGGTAATAAAAAATCTAATAGATGAGATTCTAAAAATGAAACAATGTCTCAGTACTGTTGTATTGCAAGTACTTTACACAAAATCATTAAAGTAAAAAAATCACAATAGTTGATAACTAAAAAAACCGCTCAATTACTTGAGCGGTTTTTGTTTGATCTTATCAAAAGGTTATTCTAATCCTTTTAAAATATCATTAAAATCAACCAATTTAAAATTCTGATTGCTTTTTATGTTTCCTTTAGAGTTATCTCCATCTTGTGCTATAAAAAAACCTTTAGAAAAACCTGTAAAACTTACAGAAGTTACATCAATTCCATCGGTATCATACGTTCCATCAATAGTAGCTCCATCTTCTATTTTAAAACTTTTAAGGTACTTATTTGTGACTCTATCAAAAACAGCATAAGAATTATTTCCTTGAGAGGATAAAATTACATAACCTGTATTATTTTCTTGTTTGTAAAGAGTAACACCTTCAAAATCATCTCTCATATTCACATCGGTTGTTTTGGCAATTAAAACACGTTTGTCTTGCTCAAAATTTTCAGAATCGTATTTCCATAAAGCCACATCTTCTTCTGCAATATAAATAGCTTGTAATTCATCATCGGCAACCATTCCTTCTACTTGTGTTCCTAAACTAATGGTTGTTATTAACTCCCCTACAACTCCATTTTCTTTAGCTATTAACTTCCATTTTTCTACATCTCCGTTTTTTCCAGAAACAAAAACATACGTATTATTTTTATTTTGGTACATACACAAACCATATACTTCTTGTAACTTAGAAGTTAATGGCTCTAAAGCAATATTCTCTAAAGTAGTATCTGTATTTACTTTGTGAATGCTTATTGTATTGTTAGTTCTGTTAGAAGCTGTAACTACAGAAATGTTATTTCCTTGATAACTAAAATTAGCTCTAATATCTACATTATTTACTTTTCCTACAGGATAGCTGTGTAACAAGTCTCCATTTAAATTATAGACACACAATCCTTCTTTTTTATTAGTTCCAATAATTAGAGAAGCATCTGTGTTTTCAGGATGAATCCAAATACAAGCATCATCTGCAGCATCATCTGCAGTAACTACAGGAGTTGTTTCTCTGACAGCATTTACTGTAAATACAAGTTCTTTATTTGTTTGTCTTTTATTGCAGGATACAACTCCTAAACAAATAAGTATTAAAATAACTTTTTTCATATTTATAAATATAGTAAAAGCCTATAATTTAAAACTATAGGCTTTTAGTTTCATTTTCTATTTTCCTTAAAAATTGTACTTTACTCCTATGTTCCAATTAACTCCGTAGAATTCAGCTTGTTTTGTTAAATCTTTAGATCCTTGGTAATATCTTAACTCTTGATTGGTTAAGTTTTTAGCCTCTGCAAAAATTCTTAATCCTTTAGTAATTTCATAAGATCCGTTTACATCTAAAAACAATTGATTGTCATAATAACTATCTTCTGAAGCTTCTCCTCCGTACTCATCAATATAATCACCTGCATAGTTTAAAGAAGTTCTTACCGTTAACTTTTCGTTTTCATAAGCAACAGAAGTGTTAAACATATTTTTAACAGCTCCTGCCAAATCTACAGTACCTCTCCCTTCTACTCCATCAGCCTCAGATGCTGTATAAGTATAGTTTAAGTACACATTAATATTTTTAAGAAAATCAGTTTCCATAAAATCTAATTTAGATTGTATAGAAGCCTCTACTCCATATACAATAGCTTGACTTCCGTTTCTTGGTTGAGAGTATTCAAAAGTTTCTCCAGGATATCCTGCATCTACATAGCCATCTTCTCTATAAGTAAAAATAAAATTATCTAAGTTTTTGTAAAAACCACCCAATGATAAAATTCCTACTGATGATAAATAATGCTCAAACATAAGATCTAAATTGGTAGCTTCTGTTGCTTTTAGGTTTGAGTTTCCTTCTGCAAATTCAAAATCATCAGAATTTAAGTTTTGATAAGGAACCAAATCGTAGTAATTAGGACGAGCAATGGCATTAGAATAAGCCAAACGTAAAATATTATTGTTTCCAAATGTATATTTTAACTGTAAGTTAGGCAACCAATTTGCATACGTTTTATTTGCTCTAATTTTTGTAGCATCGGCCACAGATGATGCTGTTTCTGTATCAATTCTATATCCTGTATAATCTATGTCTGTTTTTTCTACACGCAAACCAGCTAATACAGAAAAATGTTCTCCTACTTTTTGAGTAAGCATTCCGTAGGCTGCACTCACTTTTTCATTAGCATTGTAGTTTACAGGAACAAACTCTTCTAAAATAGCTTCACTATCAAACAATGCTGTATTTGTTAAGTTTAAAGATGTTAAGAATTCTCTATTTACAAAATTTCCTGAGTTGTACTTATCTCCTGCTAAAAAATCATTTAACGTTTTGTCTCCATAAGAAACATCACTTAAATTTTCTAAACCAGCAGTTGGTTCGTATTCTGTATAATTGTTTGTTCTAAGCTTTTCTTTGTCTTTGAATCTATATCCTACTTTAATAGTATTTTCAAACTCTCCACCTTTAATTACAGGAATTTCAACATCTATTTTAAATCCTAAATTTTCCTCTTCTGTATATTGATTTTCTTCTGATATTTCTTTCAATTCAAAAGCTGTAGGGTCATTATCATCGGTTCCATTTGCACGAATTAATGGAAATCTTACATCTGATAAATCTTGAGTTACTTCTACACCTTTATTTCTGTAGGTAATATATCTTTCATTAGGTCTTGTTTCAGATGCTTTAGAATAGTTAGCTTTCCAATCTACTTTTATTTCATTAAACAATAAGTGCTCTCCGTTTAATGCGTACTTCTGAATTTCTTGCTCTTCTAAACGAGAATCATTATTTAAACCACCTTTGGTTTCTCTTCTAATTTCAGTTTCGTAAACTCCTGGAGCAACTTCCTCTATATCTTTATAGCTTAATTTGTATCTGTTTTCCCAGTCTTTTCTATTGTTTAAAACCGTATTAAAAAACACTTTATTGTTATCGTTAAACTTGTAGTCTAAATTTAACGCAACACTTTGTCTTTGTCTTGTAACATCATATCTTCTAATGTCGTGCTCTACTAATACAGGTTTTGTTCCTTCTGTATTCCATTCAAATTCTACATTGTCAGATCCAAATTCATTTCTTTGGATAGATGTACTTACCAAAGCTCCTAATTTATCATCTAAAAAACGAGTAGATAAAATTCCTGCAAAGTTATAAACTGGAGTATTTCTAACCGGGTTATGACCATACCCTGCTGTTAAAGTAATTCTATCTTTTTTAGCCGCACGTGTTACCAAGTTTACAGAACCACCAATAGCATCTCCTTCCATGTCTGGAGTAATTACTTTGTTTACTTCTACTGCTTGTACCATGTCCGATGGAATTAAATCTAACTGTACATTTCTATTATCTCCTTCTGCAGACGGAATTCTTTCTCCGTTTAAGGTTACAGAATTTAATTGTGGAGCCAAACCTCTAATAATAATGTTTCTAGCCTCACCTTGATCATTTTGAACAGTAATACCAGGAATACGCTTTACTGCATCTCCTATGTTTGCATCTGGAAATTTTCCTACTTGATCTGCTGCTACAATATTGGTTACGTTAAAGTTTGTTTTTTGCTTGTTTAAGGCCTTTGCTTGTCCTCTTGAATTACTCCCTTTAATCACAACTTCATCCAACTCATTTAATGCAGGATTTAATAGAAAATCAACATCTATAGATTTTCCATCAATCACAATCGTTTTAATTGTTTTTTCACATCCTAAACAGTTTGAAGACAATTTGTACGTTCCATTGTTCACCCCCACAAACACATAATTTCCATCAAAATCTGTAATTGCTGTTCTGTTTAACGATTCAATTTTAATCACAACTCCAGGAATGGGTAAATTGTTAGCATCTACCACGTGCCCCACAATGTTTCCTTTACTCTGTGCAAATCCTGCAATAGCTACTAGGAGTGCAATTAGTAATAAGTTAATTTTTTTCATTTTTAAGTTTTGTTTTGTTTGAGGCACAAAACTAGACAGCACTTAACAGCTCTTAGTTAACAGAAAGTAATCAAACTAAAAAGAGAAGGTTACAAAAAGGTTAACTACAAAACGTTTTGTTAATATAAATTTTCAACGAACAACATATAGTTAACATGCTAGAATTCTTATCAGGAATGCTTAATTTTACACAATGGATTTTAAAGTTGTTTCTAAGTACCAACCTACGGGTGATCAACCTAATGCTATTAAAGAATTAGTAGCAGGAGTTAATAATGGAGATCAATACCAAACATTATTGGGTGTTACTGGTTCTGGTAAAACCTTTACGGTTGCCAATGTTATACAAGAAGTTAAAAAACCCACCTTGGTATTGGCTCATAACAAAACCTTGGCTGCTCAGTTGTATTCTGAGTTTAAAAACTTTTTTCCCAACAATGCGGTAGAGTATTTTGTTTCTTATTACGATTATTATCAGCCAGAAGCTTTTATTCCCTCTACAGGTGTTTACATAGAAAAAGATTTGTCTATTAACGAAGAAATTGAACGTTTGCGTTTAAGCACCTCTTCTTCTTTATTATGTGGTAGGCAAGATGTATTAGTGGTTGCCTCTGTTTCTTGTTTGTACGGTATGGGAAACCCTGTGGAATTTAAAAACAACGTGGTTACTATTGAGGTAGATCAGGCCATTAGTAGAACCAAATTCTTACATCAATTGGTGCAAAGTTTATATGCGCGTACTGAGGAAGAAATGAAAAGCGGAAACTTTAAAGTAAAAGGAGATACGGTAACTATTTTTCCTTCTTATGGAGAATATGCTTACAGAGTTCATTTTTTTGGTGATGAAATTGAAGAAATAGAATCTTACGATTTAGAAAACAAACAAGTAATTGAACGTTTTGAAAAGCTAGATATTTATCCTGCCAATTTGTTTGTGACTTCTCCTGAAACCTTACAAGGTGCCATTCATCAAATTCAAGATGATATGATGAAACAGTACGATTATTTTAATGAAATTGGAAAAACACTAGAAGCCAAAAGATTAAAAGAACGTACTGAATTTGATTTGGAAATGATTCGTGAACTAGGATATTGTAGCGGAATTGAAAACTATTCTAGATATTTAGATGGTAGAGAGCCCGGAACAAGACCTTATTGTTTGTTAGATTATTTTCCTGATGATTTTTTAATGGTGATTGATGAAAGTCATGTAACCATTCCACAAACCCATGCTATGTATGGTGGAGACCGTTCTCGTAAAGAAAACTTGGTAGAATACGGATTCCGTTTGCCTGCTGCCATGGACAACCGTCCGTTAAAGTTTGAGGAATTTGAAGCCATTCAGAACCAAGTAATTTATGTAACGGCAACTCCTGCCGATTATGAATTAGAAAAATCTGGAGGTGTAGTGGTAGAACAAGTGATTCGTCCCACAGGATTGTTAGATCCTATTATAGAAGTTCGTCCTAGTAAAAATCAGATTGATGATTTGATAGAAGAAATTCACAAACGTATTGAGGTAGATGAACGTGTTTTAGTCACTACCTTAACCAAACGTATGGCCGAGGAATTGGCAAAATATTTAACCCGAATTCAAGTACGTTGTCGTTACATACATTCTGATGTAGATACTTTAGAACGTGTAGAAATTATGCAAGATTTACGTAAAGGTTTGTTTGATGTATTGATTGGAGTCAACCTACTTCGTGAAGGATTGGATTTACCCGAAGTTTCTTTAGTAGCAATTATTGATGCTGATAAAGAAGGTTTTTTACGTTCTCACAGATCTATTACACAAACCGTAGGTAGAGCCGCAAGAAACGTAAATGGTATGGCCATTATGTATGCTGATAAAATTACCAAAAGCATGCAGTTAACTATTGATGAAACCGCTAGAAGACGTGAAAAACAAATTGCTTATAACGAAGCTAACGGCATTACTCCTACTCAAATTAAAAAGGATTTTGGAAACAATTTAACAGATAATTCTGGAACCAATTACGAAGAAATTCAACACAATTTAGCTGCTGAAGAAGATTTAGATTACTTATCAAAAACAGCTATTGAAGAACGTATTAGAGAAAAACAACGTGCTATGGAAAAAGCAGCCAAAAACTTAGATTTTATGACTGCTGCTAAATTTAGAGATGAGATTAAAACCTTAAAAAGTAAATTATAAATTAATTTACTTTTGTTTCTTCAAAACTCAGATTTGTTTTTACATTTGTGACTCTTAAAAAAACAACTATTATGTGGTACGAAGTAAAAGTAAAATACAGTAAAATAGACGATAATGAAAAGATTAAAACTTTTAATCAACCTTATTTATTTGATGCATTAACCTTTACCGAAGCTGAAGCTCGTGCTACAGAAGAAATGGGTAAATACCTTTCAGAAGGATTTAAAATTACCAACATTAAGGTGGCTAACTTTTCTGAAATTTTTCCTAGTGAGCACGGAGATCGTTGGTTTAAATGTAAAGTATCTTTAGTTACTTTAGATGAGGACAAAGGATTAGAGCGTAGAACAAATACTTATGTTTTAGTACAAGCTAATGATGTTAAAGATGCTTACGAATACTTATTAGAGCAATTTGCAGATACAGTTTCAGACTTTTCTATTCCAAGTATTACTGAATCTCCAATTATAGATATTTTTCCGTTTTTTGATGGTGACGAAGCTCCTTTAGAAGAGCCTGTTAATACAGAAAACGTATATACTGAAGCTTCTTTTTCTGAAGAAGAAGAAAGTGAAGAAGTTACAGAAGACGAAATTGTTGATGAAACAGAAGAGGTTCTAGAAGACTAATGCAAAACTTAGCATTAATATTCGGAGGGATTTTTGGCTGTACAGCTATTATTTTGGGAGCTTTTGGAAGTCATTTGTTAAAAAACAAATGGTCTAAAGAAATATTGGATAGTTACGAAATTGGAATAAAATACCAAATGTACCATGCCTTGTTTTTAATTCTACTAGAAGTGTCTCTTCCTTTTAACAACACAAGCAGCACTATAGCTGTTATTATGGCTATTGTAGGAGTGTTTTTATTTTCAGGAAGTATTTATGGAATCTGTATTTTAAAAAGTCGTAAACTTCCTGTTAAATTTATTGGACCTATTACTCCATTAGGAGGATTATGTTTACTTTTATCTTGGTTATTTTTTATAGTGGCTTTGACATAAATCATGAGTGAGAAAAAAACATCTAGGTCTTATAGACTTTTTAGGCATTTTATACACAGAAATCGTATAATGGTTACAGATGCCTTAGACATTTTTTTTAACGGATTAAAGAGTGGTGCTAGCGACACTAAAAAAACTAGATTGATTATACAGACCTACGTTAGCAAAGGTGAAATTTCTAAAGAAGAAGAAAAATTCTTAAAATTTTACATTGTAGATATGCTAAAAATAGCAGGAATAGGAATTCCGTTTGTATTACTTCCTGGGGCTAGTGTTATTATTCCTTTTGTAATTAGAGCGGCAGAAAAAAGAAAGATAGATTTAATACCTTCTAACTTTAAGAGTAAATCCAAATAAGCTTCTTTCCCTATTTATTTTTGAAAAACCATTAGTTTTCAGTAACTTAAAAGGAATACAAACCCAAAAACCTTTTATTTATGAACACTAGAAAAATTATTTTTCAAAATGCTGCTAAAATTTATGCAGCTATTGTAGGTTTTTATTTCTTGATAAAACTAATAGGACTCACACACATTGTGGAACTGCGTTTTTTAAATATACTATTTGTTTTATGGGGAATAAACACAGCTATTAAAACAAGTATTAAAGAACAAGACAATAACAATTATATAAGTAATATGTTTCTTGGTTTTTCTACAGGACTTTTAGCTATTATGGCCGTTATTGTTTCTATGACTTTATACGTTAGTTTTATAGATGATTCTTTATTGTTACTATTACAAAAAACATCCTACTGGGGAAATCATTTAACTTTACCTAAAATTGTATTTTCTATGACTATAGAAGCCATGGCATCTTGTGCCATAAGTACCTTTACTTTAATGCAATATTGGAAGAAATACAAAATTAATTCCTACGCATAAACAAATCCATAAAAAACTCAATCATTCTGATTGAGTTTTTTAGTTTTAATAGTACTTTTAAAGCATCAATTCACAGACTTATGATTACTTTAAAAAACTTTAAGATTATAGCATTATTAGAAGGAATTTCTTACTTACTCCTTTTAGGAATAGGAACTCCTTTAAAACACTTTACAGGGAACGACATTATAGTTAGAACCCTTGGAATGCCTCATGGTTTGTTATTTGTAACCTATGTGTTATTTGCTTTTTTACTTAAAAGTGAACAAAAATGGACAACCAAAGAATTTGCTATTATTTTAGTTTGTTCAATTTTACCTTTTGGAACTTTTTATGCGGATAAAAAGTACTTACAAACAAAATAAATCATTCTTATGATAAAATATTTATTACTTCCCTTAATCGTTCTTTTTGCTAGTTGTAACTCAACTCATAAAGGTAAAATATCTTTAACAAATAGACCTATTTACAAAGTACACAAAGCTAGTTCTAACATTAATATTGATGGTAAATTAGAAGACCTATCTTGGGAAAAAGCAGAAGCTAAAACTTTTGATTATTATTACTTAACTGAAAAAGAAGAGGAAAAACAAAAGAGTACTTTTAGAATGCTTTGGGACGAAAAAAATATTTACATTCATTATGATTTTGAAGATAAATACATCAACGCTGCCGAAACAAAAAGAGATGGTGCTCCTTACTTAGATGACTGTGGTGAAATTTTCTTAATACCTGCTCCTAATGGAGAAAACATCCATTATTGTTTTGAAATTAACCCAAACAAAGCCGTAAACGATTTGGTATATGTAAATGATTTTTACAACGGAGAAAATGTAGCTATTAGATCTTTTGATCCTGCAATACAAGTAGAAGTTACCATTAATGGAACCTTAAATAACAATACAGATATTGACAAAGGTTGGACTTTAGAAATGGCTATTCCACATAATACATTTAATGCTGTAGCTAATCAATTCCCTATTCAGAAAGGAAGTCAATGGGCTTTTTTAGCCCTTAGACAATTAAGAGATGATAACAATATTGGTAGAAGAATGATGTCTACTATTTTTCCCGTTGATGATGTTAAAGAAAAAGATGTACATCAACCAGCTATGTTTGGATTGTTAGAATTTGTGGATTAAACCCATCTAACAAAATCAGTTAATTTTACACTCAAGAAACTCCCTATAATCAATGCCTTATTTTTCAAATTTCTCTCTTAAAGACTACAATACATTTGGTATTGATGTAAAAGCTCAAAAATTTATTTCTGTTGCTACACTTTCTCAACTAAAAGAAGTTTTAAAAGAAAATAAGAATATTTTTTTATTGGGTGGCGGTAGCAATATGCTATTAACTAAAGATATTTATAAAACGGTAGTACATGTAAATTTACATGGAGTAATTGTAAACAATGAAACAGACACACATGTTGAAGTTACTGCCATGGCAGGAGAAAACTGGCATGAGTTTGTACTTTGGTGTATTGATCAGAATTATGGAGGAATAGAGAATTTATCTTTAATACCTGGAAACGTGGGTACTTGCCCCATTCAGAATATTGGAGCCTATGGATTTGAGGTTAAAGACACTATTATTTCTTTAGAAGCTTTAAATATAGAAACCTTAGAAATAGAAAAATTCACAAATGAAGAGTGTGAGTTTGGTTATAGAAATTCCATTTTTAAAAATAAAGTAAAAGGAAAATACATTATTACGAATGTTACCTTTAAATTAACCACAAAAGACCATCAAACAAACACATCTTACGGAGCTATTCAAGAGGAATTAAAAGACATTAGCAATCCTACTATTAAAGATATTAGTAACGCAATTATAGCTATTAGAAACAGTAAGTTACCCAATCCTAAAGAAATTGGAAACAGTGGTAGTTTTTTTAAAAATCCTGTAATTACGATTGAATTGTTTGATAGACTTAAAACCAAATATTCTACCATTCCTTCTTATCCTGTTTCAGATACCACAGTTAAAGTACCAGCAGGTTGGCTTATAGAAAAAGCTGGATTTAAAGGTAAATCTTTTGGAAATGCAGGTGTACATAATAAACAAGCATTGGTTTTGGTAAACTATGGAAATGCTACGGGTAAAGAAGTACATGATATTGCAAAAAAAATCCAAAGAAAAATCAAAGCGGACTTTGATATTTCTTTGGAAATTGAAGTAAATGTTTACTAAAAAACTACTCGTTATCGTTTGATATTCTGGTACCTACATATTCATCATCTATAATATCTATAATAATGTTTTCTGTTTTACCGTTGGCAATATAAGTAGGAATGTTGTTTTTAGCTGATTTTTGAGCTACGTTAATCTTAGATTTCATACCTCCTCTACCTTCACCTTCTCCTTTGGTGTTTTCTTGAATGTATTTGTCTAAATTTTCTATAGAGGTAACTTCTTCAATCAATTCAGACTTTTCATCATCTGGATTTCCTGTAAAAACTCCATCAATATCTGTTAAAATAATTAGTTTATCAGCTTCTACTAATTCAGCAATTAAACTTGCCATTTCATCGTTATCTGTAAACATGGTTGATGTTAACGAAACCGTATCATCTTCATTTGCTACAGGAATTACTCCTTCTTCTAATAATCCTTTGTAACAGTTTACCATGTTGTCTCGGTGTACACCGGGCTGAAAATCTCTTTTTGTGGGTAATACTTGAGCACAATTAATTCCATAATCATGAAAAATATTATAATACAAACGCATCATTCTAGGTTGACCAATAGAAGAATATACTTGTCTCCTAACTGACTTATCTTTAATTTTTGAAGGTCCTATAACTTCTTTCCCAGCAATTGCAGAACCTGAAGAAACAAGAATCGTCATGATGTTACGCTCATATAAGGTAGCTATTTGAGAGACTAAGTTTTGAAGGACTGGTCGAACTATTCTATTGTTCTTATTCTTCATTACATTAGTTCCAACTTTTACAACTATTAATTGATCGTACATAAAATTCTATTTTTATTTAAATTTTAAACAAAAATACAAAAACATTGAGCTTTAAAGAGCTCTATATGAGAAAACTTAACAAAAGTTGATGAAAAACAATTTTTATAGCAACTTATAAACACAATAATTTCTTCATTTATTAGTTAGTTTTTTTTGGATAAAATTCTTTTTCTAAAACGGCTACATGCTTAGCAATTCTTGTCATTTCTAACTGTAAAGTTCCATTATACACTCCTCTTATATATCCTTCTGAATCTATCAATAAAAAATTTTCACTGTGAATAAAAGAACTAGGTTTATTTGTTTCTTTATAATCGGCATCTGCAAAATAAGACTCTCTAGCTAGTTTGTATATTTCTTCTTTATTTCCAGTAACCAAATTCCAATTATGAGTCTTTAAGCCTTTAAAATCAACATAATTGCTCAATGTTGCTACTGAATCTATTTTTGGAGTTACTGAATGGGAAATAAATTGCACTAGCGTATCTTTTTCTAGTTTTTGTTGCAGCAATGCCATATTCTTAGTTAACGTATTGCATATACCAGTACAACTCGTAAAAAAGAAATTAGCTACATAAATTTTACCTTTATACTGTTTATCAGAAATAATTTTTCCCTTTTGATTGATCAGTTGAAACGGAGCTATTTTATGTATTTTAAAATCTTTTCCCCATTGTGGGGTAAAATCATACGAATTAAAATAGGGCAAAGTTTGAGTCTCTTTCTTTTTGTTTTCTTGCTGACAAGATAGTAACGCTAAAAAGATTAGAAAAACTACATATTGGGAATTTTTCATATTATTCATCTACTTTATCACATTGTTTAGAACCTATAAGTCCATATTTTTCTCCATTTTTTATCACATAATTAGCTCTGTAAGTTCCTTTACTTGTCCACATTTTCTGACTTCCGTTTTCCATTCCATCTGTATAATGAAATTCTTTAAACAACAATCCGTTAGAAAACCATTCTTTTAACTCTCCTGTTAACAAACCCTTGTTATTAAACTGAAATTGATATTTTTTAACTCCGTTGGGCCACCAACCTTTATGCACTCCCTGTTTAATTCCGTTTGAATAAGATCTATGATCTGCCAATATACCGTTTGGATACCATCTTTTAAAAGAACCATTTAGTTTTCCATTTTTATAAAAAACTTCGGTCTCTAATTTTCCATCATCAGTATATGTTTTTACTCCTCCCGAAAACAAGTTACCTTTATAATACACCAATCTATTTTCTTTATGAAAATCCGAAGACCAGTCTATTACTTTAGAATTGTAATTACAAGAACAAACAAACACTAGCCATATGTAAAGTACTTTTTTCATTTAATTAGAAACTGTTCCTGCTACACCATAAAATCCATCACCATTAATATAAGGAGCATCTGCAGAAATATGGTAGTGATAAATTCCTTCTGGAAATTCTTTAGTTGCAGAAAAATGACCGTGATAATCATCTAAATCATCACTACTAAGTGTTTCTCCATTTTCTAAAGGTCCGTACACAGGAAAACCATCTAACAAAACACCTAACAATGCATCAGCACCATTTTGCTCTGTTAAATATATAGGTTCTATATGATAATGATACATCCCTCTTAAAGTAGGATGTCCAGAATATTGATCAAAAGAAAAAATTTCGTTTGTTAAATCTACCCCACCTGCTGCATACTGGTTAAAAAGAGGAACTCCATTAATGGCAACTCCCATAGGTCCCATAGGTGTTGTAGTTTTGTTGCTAGCTACTGTTGGGTGTAATGGAATTCTAAATTCATAGTCTTGTGTATCTATTCTATTAGGGTTTAAACGAAATGTACTAGAACTATAGGCTTCATATTTTTCGTTTTCCCAATCAGTATCAATAAAATAGGGAGATTTATGGTTAGGAATTCCCGTTGAAAAAATACGCACGTATTCACCATCAATCTCATAACTTACATTCTCCTCTGCCGTTAACTTCCCTATAATGCTCGTAATATCGTAGGTTGTTTTGGGGGTTAACCCCTCATTATCATCTTCTGTTTCATCTGTAGGATCTTCAACAGCTACTGTATCATTAATTGTATTGGCCGCTTCTGTTGTACAAGCCACAATGCTAAAAATTAGTAATAGCAATAATGTTAATTTAGATAAAGTAATTACTCTCATTTTTGTAAACATTTTAATATTGTTACTACTAAAACAAGATACTAAAAAGATACCCTACTTAGTCCTCTAAAATTTATTTGTGGTTCTAAAAAATTGTATCTTTGTTTAAAATATTTTTATATGAAACTATTTCTTATTTCATTAGGTTTATTAGCGTTGGCTTTTGCAGGAATTGCCATTAAAATATGGGGAAAAAAAGGGGGTGAATTTTCTGGTACTTGTGCTAGTCAAAACAGCAACTTTAACGAATCTGGTGAACCATGTGGATTTTGTGGTAAAATGCCAGAAGACTGCGAAAACAAATAACACACCTACTCTCCTTTCCTTTTTATGACATTATTAATATTGACAATTTGTTGTATCATTATTGCTATACATATTGTCTACTATGTATTTGCATTTAACTTTTTTAATTTTTCTAAGAAAAAGGAACAAACCAATACTCCTCCAGTTTCTGTAGTTGTTTGTGCAAAAAACGAAGCTCAAAATTTAAAAAAATTACTTCCAGAACTTGTAAAACAACAGTATCCTGATTTTGAACTTGTATTGATTAATGATCGGTCTTATGATGAGACTGAAGACATCTACAGTGAATACGCAGAAAAATACAGTTTTATAAAACTTGTAAACGTACAAGAATCTGATCATTTTTACGGAAACAAAAAATACGCACTAACCTTAGGAATTAAAGCTGCTACAAACGATTGTTTGTTGTTTACAGATGCTGATTGCTTGCCTAAAAGTGAATTTTGGATTCAGGAAATGGCTAGTCAATACAACGGAGAAACTAAAATTGTTTTAGGTTACGGACCCTACCAAACAACAGCAAACAGTTTACTTAATAAACTAATTAGATACGAAACCATTTTAACTGCATTGCAATATTTTTCTTTTGCCAAATTAGGAATGCCTTATATGGGAGTGGGTAGAAATTTGCTTTACAGCAAAGAGGTGTTTTTAAAAAACAAAGGATTTAATCAGTATGTAAAAATTATGTCTGGTGATGATGATTTGTTAATTAACCAGATTGCAAATGCAGAAAACACCGCTATTTGTTTTGAAGAGCAAAGCCATATGGTTTCTGCTCCAAAAACCACTTTTAAAGAATTGGTTACTCAAAAAAGAAGGCATATTAGTACTTCTGATTATTATAAAAAGCATCATAAATTTATTTTAGGAACTTATGCTTTGAATAGGTTGCTATTTTGGTTGATTCTACCTTTTTCTTTATTTTATGTAGATACTACTAAAAATCAAATATTTATAGCTTCTTTAATTGCTTTTAAATTGATAAGTGAATATATTGTTGTTGGAATTGCAACACACAAACTAAAAGAAAAAAAAATTATTGCTTTTATTCCTTTTTTAGATTTGCTTTTACTCATGTTTCAAATCTATATATTTATTTGTAATTCTGTTTCTAAACCCAAAAAGTGGTCATGACCTCTAAGGATATTCTTTTTACCCATATTAAAGCAGCTCAAAAAGGAGATCAAACTGCTTATAATTACTTATTAAATTTATACTGGAACGATGTTCACGTATTTTTACAATCTAAAATTAGTGACGATAGTATAGATGCTGAAGACATTACTATTATCACTTTTTCTAAAGCTTTTGACAAGATTGATTCTTATGATGATCACTATGGATTTAAAACTTGGTTATTTACCATTGCTAAAAATTTATTGATAGATGAATTGCGTAAAAAAAAGAACAAAACCATTTCTATAGGTAGCGATCATAAAGAAGTTTATCAATTGTTTGATGAAAATCCATCACCAGAAGATAAAATTATTATTGAGCAAAACTTAGCCCAATTAAAAAGAAACATCAAGCAATTAAAACCAAAGTATCAAGAAGTTATTAATTACCGTTATTTCCAAGAACTATCTTATATAGAAATTGCAGCAGAGTTAAAGGAACCTATTAACAATGTTAAGGTAAAACTGTTAAGAGCCAAAAAATTATTGGCAGAAATTATTCTACACAATAATGAACAAGATTAAAGACAAGTTAAAAGCCTTAGGACCTGGTTTATTATTTGCTGGAGCAGCTATTGGAGTATCGCACTTAGTACAGTCTACAAGAGCTGGTGCAGATTATGGTTTTAGTTTGTTATGGGCTTTAGTAATTATTCACATTGTAAAATATCCCTTTTTTCAGTTTGGTACTAGATATGCCAATGCTACAGGAGAAAATTTACTACAGGGCTATAACCGTATACATAAAGGAACCTTAATAGGATATTTTATCATCAATTTAGCTTCTATTTTTACCATACAGGCAGCCTTAACACTTGTTACTGCTGGAATTGTAATGAATATTTTAAACATTCACATAAATCCTGCTATTGTAAGTATCATCATCACAGCTATTTGTGCTGTTATTTTATTGGTAGGTAGGTATCAGTTGTTAGATAAGGTTATGAAATACATTGTACTTACTTTAACCATTACTACCATTGCGGCTTTGTGTATTGCTATTCAAAAAAATGTAGAACCTGTTTCTTTTCTTCAAAAACATCATTTTGAACCTACAGAAGTTGTCTTTTTAATTGCCTTTTTAGGATGGATGCCTGCACCTTTAGATGTTTCTATTTGGCAATCCCTTTGGTCGCAAGAAAAACAAAAAGATATTACTACTAAAAGCAACCTAAAATCTGTCCTATTTGATTTTAATGTAGGCTACTTTTTTACGTTACTTTTGGGAATTTGTTTTTTATCTATGGGTGCCTTAGTGATGTACAACAGTGGAACCGTTTTTCAGAACGGAGCTTTAGGCTTTAGCAAACAGTTAATAGAAATGTACACTCAGAATATTGGTGGGGCTTCTTTTATATTTATTGCTGTTGCCGCATTTACAACCATGTTTAGCACAACTTTAACGGCTTTAGATGCCTCTTCTAGAACCATGGAAACAACGCTAAACTTGTTACAAGACAATCCATCAAAAAAAACATATTTGTATTGGTTAATAGCTTTGGCTATAGGAACTATATTGATTATTTCTTTTTTTACAGACCAAATGTTAACCTTAATTAAAGTAGCTACCGTTATTGGTTTTTTAACCACTCCCTTTTTTGCTGTTTTAAACTACACACTAATCACTAGCAAACATACACCTAAGACACATCAACCTAGTTTAGGCTTAAAAATTCTTTCATGGATTGGAATTGCATTTTTAACAGGTTTTAGTATCTGGTATGTATCTACACTTTTTATGTAATAATTAAATAGTCCGTCATTCAATCCCAAATGCGTTTTGTATCTTTGCTAGCCTAAATAGAAAGCATATGAGTACGGAAACATCTACATTTAAATCTGTATTACCAAGCAAAGAAAATACAACTACAAACCCTGGTACTATTCCTGTTGGAAAGAAAAAACCAGATTGGTTACGTGTAAAATTACCCGTGGGTAAAAAATACACAGAATTAAGAGGTTTGGTAGACAAATACAAGTTAAACACCATTTGTGCTAGTGGAAGTTGTCCTAACATGGGAGAATGTTGGGGAGACGGTACTGCAACCTTTATGATTTTAGGAAACATTTGTACTCGTTCTTGTGGTTTTTGTGGTGTAAAAACCGGAAAGCCAGAAACGGTTGAATGGGATGAACCTGAAAAAGTAGCTCGTTCTATTAAAATTATGAAAATTGAACACGCAGTTTTAACATCTGTAGATAGAGATGATTTAAAAGATGGAGGTTCTATTATTTGGGCAGAAACTATTGCTGCTGTACGTAGAGCAAATCCTAACACAACTATGGAAACTTTAATTCCAGATTTTCAAGGAAACACAACCAATATTGATCGATTGATTAAAGCAGGTCCAGAAGTTATTTCTCACAACTTAGAAACCGTTAGACGTTTAACTCGTGAAGTGCGTATACAAGCTCAATACGATAGAAGTTTAGAAGTATTAAGATATATTAAAGCACAAGGACAACGTAGAACCAAATCTGGTATTATGCTTGGTTTAGGAGAAACTAAAGAAGAAGTCTTTGAAAGCTTAAGAGACTTAGCCAATGCAAATGTAGATGTTGTTACTTTAGGGCAATACTTACAGCCTAGTAAAAAACACTTACCTGTAAAAGAATTTATAACTCCTGAATTATTTAAAGAGTACGAGGTATATGCAAAATCATTAGGTTTTATTCATGTAGAAAGCTCTGCTTTGGTAAGATCATCTTATCATGCAAAAAAACACGTAAATTAAATCTTTTGGCATAGAACTTGTAATTACTATTATAAGTTAGAAAATAAAATTTTTCGATTTAGTATAGTTTAGTTTAGTTAGTTTGAAAAAACACTTTAGGAGTAGTTACCTAAAGTGTTTTTTTATGCAGTTTGTTTCACATTTTAAAAGTGATGATAAACCCGAAAAAATATCTAATTTATGCGTTTGGCACAGTACTTGTAATTACTATTATAAGTTAGAAAATAAATTTTTCGATTTAGTATAGTTTAGTTTAGTTAGTTTGAAAAAACACTTTAGGAGTAGTTACCTAAAGTGTTTTTTTATGCAATTTGTTTCACATTTTAAAAGTGATGATAACTAGAAAAATATTATTTCTTTTTTCTCAATAAAAAACATCTATTTTATATGTTTGGCACAGAACTTGTAATTACTATTATAAGTTAGAAAATAAAATTTTTCGATTTAGTATAGTTTAGTTTAGTTAGTTTGAAAAAACACTTTAGGAGTAGTTACCTAAAGTGTTTTTTTATGCAGTTTGTTTCCACATCTTAAAAGTGATCATAACAAGAAAAATATTATTTCTTTTTTCTCAATAAAAAACATCTAATTTATACGTTTGGCACAGTACTTGTACTTAATACTATAAGTTAGAAATAAAATTTTTCGATTTAGTATAGTTTAGTTAGTTAAAAAAACGCTTCAGGAGTAGTTACCTGAAGCGTTTTTTTTTATGAAAATTTTACTGATTTTGATGGATTTATTTTTGTGATAATAATGGATGGAATCAACATCATTAACAAACAGAGCAACAACGTACCTACATTTAGCAATACTATTTGATAAACCGTAATATAAACAGGTGCTACATGTACATAATAGTTTTGAGGGTCTAGTGTAATCCATTCAAACTGATATTGTAAAAACAATAACAACAAACCAATTACGTTTCCTATTAACAAGCCCCTACCTATAATGTAAGAAGCATTGTATAAAAATATTTTTCTTACAGACCAACTGTTAGCTCCTAGTGTTTTTAAGACCCCTATTAGCTGTGTTCTTTCTAAAATTAAGACCAACAAGGCAGTTATCATATTAATTCCCGCAACCACAACCATAATAATAATAATGATGGCTATATTTCCGTCAAACAGCTGTAACCATTCAAAGATTTGAGGATACTGTTCAAATAAATTTCTACTATCTAGCGTAGCATCAATGGTTTGATATATTTCTTTAGAAGTAGTATCAATTTGATTAAAATCATCAATAAAAACTTCAAAACCACCTACCTGATTGGCATTCCATTTATTTAATCGTTGTACTTGTTTAATATCTCCTATTAATAAGCTTTTGTCAAATTCTTCAAAACCAGAATCGTAAACACCTACCACATTAAAAACTCTTCTACTAGGTAGTGTATTGGAATTTTCTTTCACAAAAAAAGTATCAAAAGTATCTCCTACCTTTAATTGCATTCTGTCAGATATTAACTGAGAAATTAAAACATCACTAGAGGTTTTATCATTATAAACAGGAACCGTACCCGATACCAAATATTCTTTAAAAAAAGACCAATCGTAATCTGTTCCTACTCCTTTTAATACAATTCCCTCAAAATCAGATTCTGTTCTAATAATTCCAGGTCGTGTTGCAAATACCTGAATGTGTTTTACTCCATTAACTGCTGTAAATTCTGGATAAAAATCTTGAACACTAGAAATAGGTTGCTGGGTAGTTTTAGATTGATTGTTGTCAAAATTACTAATCACCACATGACCGTTGAATCCAGCTACCTTTTCTCTAATTTTTCTTTGCAAACCAATACCTGTAGCAATAGATACCAACATCATTACCAAACCTAACGCAATTGCTGATATGGCAATTTTTATGATTGGAGAGGATATACTATTTTTATATTCTTTAGATTTGGTTAATCTTGTAGCTATAAATAATTCGAAATTCAATGCTTATGCCCTTTAAATTGGTAGTCAAAAATACATTTTTAATTCTTGTATTTTTCTCATTTACACTTTTATCCTCTTGTAGTGCTCAAAATAAAACTAGCATTGCCCCTATTGTTGAAGCTGCGAACCATACAGAAAGTTACTTGCCAAGTTTAAAAGGGAAAAAAATTGGAATTGTTGCCAATCAAACTTCGGTTATTTTTCATAAAAATGGACACACCCATTTGGTAGATTCTTTGTTAAAAAGAAATATTAATATTCAGAAAGTATTTTCTCCAGAACATGGATTTAGAGGAAAAGCAGATGCTGCAGAGCATGTTGCTAACGGAATAGACACCAAAACAAACTTGCCTATTATTTCTTTGTACGGAAATCATAAAAAACCAACAGCTGCAGATTTAAAAAATATTGATATCGTAATTTTTGATATTCAAGATGTAGGAGTTCGTTTTTACACCTATATATCAACACTACATTACGTATTAGAAGCTTGTGCAGAAAATAACATTCCTGTATTCGTTTTAGACAGACCGAATCCTAATGCCCATTATATTGATGGTCCTATGTTAAATCCAAAACACAGTTCTTTTGTAGGAAAACACCCTGTTCCTTTGGTCTACGGAATGACCATTGGAGAGTATGCAAAAATGATTAATGGAGAACAATGGTTAAAAAATGGAATTCAATGTGATTTAACCGTAATTCCGTTAAAAAACTATACACATCAAAGCAAGTATCATTTAGCGATTAGACCCTCTCCTAACTTACCTAATGACCAAGCCATTAATTTATATCCTAGTTTAGGTTTTTTTGAGGGAACTCCTATTAATGCTGGTAGAGGAACCGAATTTCAATTTCAGAGATATGGGAGTTCTCTATTTCCAAAAGCTGATTTTACTTATATTCCTAAAGCCAATTTTGGAAGTAAATATCCTAAAGATCAAAATAAAACTTGTTATGGTGTAGATTTAAGTTTAGAATTCCATCAAAACAAAGTAAATATAAAGTGGTTGGTAGATGCATATAACAAATACCCTAAAAAAGAAGATTTTTTTGGTAAAACATTCACCATTCACGCAGGAGATACTCTTTTAGAGCAACAGTTAAAAAACGGACTAACTGCTAAAGAAATAGAAAACAGTTGGAAAAAAGATCTTGAAGCTTTTAAGCTAATTAGACAAAAATATTTAATGTATAACTAAACCAACTTAATAACAAAACCTTTATGCGTTAGCTTTAAGTGTTTAATCACCTGAAGTTTACCTTCTACTTTAAGGTTTAGTTTTTTTATCTGAGGAAAATCTGTTAAAAAAGAAATGATTTTATTTTTTAGATAAACATCTTCTATTTCAAAAAAAGTAATGTCTTTTAAATTTGACTTTATCAGTTCTATGTCTAAACCTCTCATCAAATCAAAAGAAAACTCGGCAACTGTATCTTTACAACTCACACTAAAATTCTTGGCAAAAAATTCTTTTTCTGCCACTTCATCAGCATAACAAAAGCCAAAAAACTTAGAAGCTCTAAGGATTCGTTTTTTATCTGTATTTTCTGAACTTTTCACTAGTAGACTCATTATTCATAGGAACAGCTAACTTTAAAGCATCAATAATATTAGAAGCTGCAGGACATATTTCTGCATTCTTCATTGTTAAATCTGTAAGCTGTGTAAACTTTTTTCTATTGGTATGAGGATATTCTGCGCAAGCTTTAGGTCTAGCTTCATAAATCATACATGTATTATCATTCTCATCTAAAAAAGTACAAGGAGCAGATTTTAATACGTAGCAATCGTCTTCGTCACGCTCTAAATACGTGTCCATAAACTTTTGCTCTTTTATTCTTAAAAACTTTGCTGCTCTTTCTATGTCTTTATGAAAAAACATAGGACTTGTAGTTTTACAACAATTAGCACATGTTAAACAATCTGTTTTTTCAAATTCTTTGTCGTGCAAATCTTGAACAATGTAATCTATATTCTTAGGAGCTCTTTTTTTTAAGCGCTTAAAATAAGCCGTGTTTTCCTTTTTAGCTTTAAAAGCCTTATTTGCTAAGCCCTTAATTATTTCTTCCATCTTATTACTCATAGCGCAAAAATACATTTTTGAAAAACACAAACTAGCTTAAAACCCAAATATTAGTAGCTACCTATAAAAAAATCATTTGTTACATGCTATTAAACATATGTGTCTTTAGCAAGAACGCTCTTAAGCTAGTTTTGACAGTAACTAAATTAATATATTATGATAAAAAGAATACTTTTAGCAGCTACACTTGTTACAAACATATGTGCTGCACAAATTTTTGATTTTAACACTGATGGTGACTTTGAAGGATTTACAGGAACTGTAAATTGTACTGCTGTTGTAGCTAATGGTTACTTATCTATTACTCCTACAGGAGATGGAACTAGTATAGCTAAAGTTACTAACCCTACTCTTGGTGTTGATGCAAACACAAAAAAATACATTCATTTTTTCTACAAAAACTTATCAACCACCTCTGGTGCAGGAGACAATAGTATTGATGATGGAAATGACCAGTTAAGATTTGAAGCTAGTAATGATAGTGGTGTTGAGGGTCAGACTTTTGGTGGAAACAACAATGCTATCAATCTAAACTCTAGTGACTTTGAAATTAAAACGGTGAATCTTACTACTTCTAATTGGTGGCAAGGTACCATTGGTGCTTTTCATTTATATCCAAGAAGAAGCAATTCAGGTTCAGATTTAGATGAAATTCAAATCACTAGAATAGAGTTTAGTGATAGCGCTACTCCTACTCCTTTACCTGGTCCTGCATTTGCAGAAGATTTTGAATCTGGAACTCCCTCTGGACTAGCTGCTCAAAACAATGCAAATGATGCTAATTTATTGGTTGAAGTTGTTGCAATACCAGGAGGTACAACTGGAAATTCAACTAGTAATGTGTTAAAAGTAACAGAAAGTGGAACTACAGAAAACTACCATTACCCTATCTTATCTTTAGGAACAGCTTTAAACCCTTCTAACGGTAATTATATTTCCTTATTATTTTTACCTGGAGAAACAGGAGCAGGAACATTTACACTTAGACTTAGAGCAGGAAGCACTGTTGTTGCAAATATAGATTATAACTACGAAACTACAGATACCACAACCTGGGTTGCAGCAGAATGGGATTTATCTAGTTACATTAGTACAAATAACATAAACCGTATTGATTTTTGGTACGATAACGGAGGAAGAAGTAAGGCTAGCCCATTAGTAAGATATATTGATGAAATAAAGCAAACAGTTGCTCCAACATTACTTACTTTAAATAGTTCATCTCCATCTTTTAAAAACGTAGGAGTGTATCCAAACCCTACAACTGGAATTATTAATATTTCTGATATTAGTAACATTCAAGGAAATATTTATATAGTAAATGTTTTAGGACAAATTGTAAAAACAGTAAAAGCAGCTAACACCATTACTATTTCTGACTTACCACAAGGAATTTATTTCTTACAAACAGGAAATCAATTAATTAAAAAAATAATTAAAAAATAAGTACTCTTTTTTAACTTATTTACAACAGCCGTTAAATTCATTTTTAACGGCTGTTTTTATATGTATTAACGATTTGTTACTAATGTTTCGCGATTTACCCCCCTAAATCATACATCAACATTATAATTTTACAGAATTAACTAATTATAAAAACATACAGTATGATTAAAAATTTACTTTTAGCCGTAACCCTTGTTTCTACAGTATTTACATATGGACAATACTCACAGGACTTTGAAACAACCACATTAACTCCTACTACAAGAACTGGGGATGCTGCACAAGCAACAGGTGTAAAAACAGCAAATCCAGTAAAAGCAGGATTAAACACAAGTGATAACTCATTTGAAATTACACTAACAGATACAGCACCATCATGGAGATGGCTTGCTGCAAATAATCCAGGAGGAACTTATGGGTCTGCTGCTGGAACTTTTATCAAATTTAAATTTTTATCCGTAAATGAGACTTCTGTAACTATACAATTAGAACCTTGGTTAGGAGGTACTAACTACCTTACTGAAGAACAAACGTTTACTGGATTAACTTTAAACACTTGGTATGAAGTAGAGTTTGACTTATCAAATGCAGTAGCAAAATCGGATGGAACAACCCTAGCAGGAGCTGAACCAGGTTATATGGGAAGACTTGACTTTAAATTTAACGCAACAGGTACTTATGATGGTGATGTTTATTACATTGATGATATTGAACAAGGTGTTGCAGAAACATTATCTAGCGCTTCTCCATCTTTTAAAAATGTAGGAGTTTACCCAAACCCTACAACAGGAATTATTAATATTTCTGATATCAGTAATATACCAGGAGATATTTCTATTTCTAATGTTTTAGGACAAGTTGTTAAAACAGTAAAAGCAGCTAACACCATTACTATTTCTGACTTACCACAAGGAATTTATTTCTTACAAACAGGAAATCAATTAATCAAAAAAGTAATTAAAAAATAAGTGCTCTTTTTTAACTTATTTACAACAGCCGTTAAATTCATTTTTAACGGCTGTTTTGTTTTCATACCCAAATGACAATTATCATTTTTAGCTACTTGGATTGCTTCTACATTTGTAAGATAACATCCAATTTTTTAAATAATGGAAAAGCACACCTTTCACATCCCTGTAATGGGAATAGGTTATACAGTAGACAGTCCTTTAAAAGTTGCTGCTTACGGAATAAACTCAGTAATTTCTTTAGTAGATGATATTTTATTAGAGAAACTTAGAAAATACTATTCAGACTTAAATAATATTAAATACATAGAAATTAGTGACAAAACTATTGATTATAGAGCTTTAAGAGTTACGGCTTATTTAAATATGATGAATAGTTTAATTCAAGAAAAAATACATAAGCTTAAAAGCACTAGTACCTTAAAATGTCATTCTCTAAGAGATTATATTAAACACTTACCTTATAATTCAGAACTTAAATTTAGATTACAAAACAGTACAGATCTTAACGAAGTAAGAGAACTAATTCAACAAAATTTAGTTCAAGGAACCATCGATGTAAATATTATGACGAAGGTTGACAAAACAAATTACTACAACAAAGAAGCATTACCTGTTGAGTATAACGATGCACACGCTGCTTTAAGAGGTTACGCAAAATCAGACTTAGCATCTTCTATAGTATTTTCTGCAGGTATGAATCCTAGATTGTACAATTATCTAGAATCTTTTGATGATTTTTATCCAAATGAAAATGGAATCATTAAAAAGAAAATTATTTTAAAAGTAAGTGATTATCGTTCTGCCATTATTCAAGGAAAATACTTAGCTAAAAAAGGCTTATGGGTTTCAGAATACAGAATAGAATCTGGTTTAAACTGTGGAGGGCATGCGTTTGCTACCGATGGTTTTTTAATGGGACCTGTGTTAGAAGAGTTTAAAACTAACAAAGAAGACCTTTACAACACTACTTACGAATTATTCTCTAAAGCTATTATTGCTAAAGAAAGAATTGTAGCCAATACAAAACCAAAACTTAAAATTACGGCACAAGGTGGTGTAGGTACTTCAGAAGAACATCAATTTTTATTAGAACATTATCAATTAGACTCTGTAGGTTGGGGAACTCCATTTTTATTAGTTCCAGAAGCTACTACTGTTGATGAACATACGCTATCGCAACTAGCAAATGCTAAAGAAAAAGATTTATACCTAAGTAATATTTCTCCTTTGGGAATTCGTTTTAACAACTTAAGAGGAAATACTAAGGACGATAAAAAAATAGAAAATATTCAAAAAAAGAGGCCTGGTAGTGCATGTCCTAAAAGACATGTAGCACTAAATACCGAGTTTAAAAAAGAAGGATTGTGTATTGCTTCTAGAGAATATCAATATTTAAAAATTCAGCAATTAGAAGAAAACGAATCCTTAACAGATACCCAACGTTCTAAAGAAATAAACAAGGTTACAGAAAAATCGTGTATTTGTGTAGGATTAGGAACTACCGCTCTTTTAAAATACAACATCAACACCAAAACAGAAGGTACAGGAGTATCTGTTTGCCCTGGTCCTAACCTAGCTTATTTTGATGAAAAAGTTAGTTTATCTAGCATGATGGATCATATTTATGGTAAAATAAACATTCTAAAAAACAATCACAGACCTCACATGTTTGTGAAAGAGTTAGGTATGTATGTAGACTATTTAAAAGAACAAATAACCGATATATCAGAAACTATCACCAAGCAACAAGAAAAATCATTAAACCGATTCTCTAACAATTTATTACAAGGAATTACTTATTACCAAAATCTATTTAAAACTAAGTGGAATATTGTTGTAGAACAAAATCAAGCCATTTTAGATGAATTGACGTTAAAACATCATCAAGTTTTACAATTACAAACAAAACTACAAGAAAAAAATAAAGAACTATGGACATTAACCTTATAAACAAATACAACGTTCCTGGACCTAGATATACTAGTTATCCTACCGTTCCGCATTGGAATGTAGAAGATTTTAGATTAAGCACTTGGAAAAGTAAACTTGTGGAGACTTTTAATAAAACAAACAAAACAGAAGGAATCAGTTTATACATTCACCTTCCGTTTTGCGAAAGTATGTGTACTTTTTGTGGTTGCAACAAGCGTATTACCAAAAGACACGATGTAGAATCTCCATACATAAAAGCAGTACTTAAAGAATGGTCTTTGTACTTAAATTTGTTTGATGAAAAACCAATCATCAAACAACTACATATTGGTGGAGGAACACCAACTTTTTTTAGTCCAGAAAATTTAGATTACTTGTTAACTTGTATCATCAATACTTCTCATTTAGCAGAAGACTACGAATTTAGTTTTGAAGGACATCCTAACAACACCACTAAAGAACATTTACAAACATTGTATAATTTAGGTTTTAGAAGAGTTTCTTTTGGAGTGCAAGATTATAATGAAACCATCCAGAAAGCCATTCACAGAATTCAGCCTTTTGAAAAAGTTAAAAAGGTAACTGAGTTGGCTAGAGAAATTGGATATACATCTATTGGTCATGATATTATTTACGGATTGCCTTTTCAAACTATAGATAATGTGGAGTATACCATTGAAAAAACAAAAGAATTAGCTCCTGATAGAATTGCATTTTACAGCTATGCACATGTGCCATGGTTAAAAGGAAATGGTCAAAGAGGATATTCTGAAGAAAACTTACCCGATGGTAAAGACAAACTAATGATGTATGAAATTGGAAAATCTAGATTGTTAGATTTTGGATACAACAACATTGGAATGGATCATTTTTCTTTGGCAGGTGACACATTGTATCAAGCACTAGAAAACAAAACTCTACATAGAAACTTTATGGGTTATACCCATGCTAAAACCGATGTAATGATTGGTTTAGGAACCTCCTCTATTGGAGATAGTTGGAATGCATTTTATCAGAATGTAAAAAACATAGAAGAATATCAATCTTTGGTAAACAACCAAATATTTCCAATATCTAAAGGTCATATTTTAACCAATGAAGATTTAATTATTAGACAGCATATTTTAAATTTAATGTGCCATTACGAAACCAAATGGGATGATGAAACTTTACACAGTAAGGCCTTAGAAAAAGCTCCTTTAAAAATGTTTCCGTTAGTAAAAGACGGCTTAGTTACCGTTTCCGAGTCACAAATAAAAGTAACTGCCAAAGGAAAACCTTTTATAAGAAATATATGCATGGCTATAGATCAATATCTAAATCCTAACGCACAAATGCAGTTTTCTAAAACGGTATAATCAAATTCACAAAAAAGCCTTTCTAATTTCTTAGAAAGGCTTTTTTATGATAAGTTAAGTAGTTTTATGTAAAAGGAGTAACGGATCTAGAGCTTAACTCTTTTTACTATTGAAATAGAATCTAGCTTTTTTTAACCAATACCTATTTAATGACACCCGACAGGTACTAAATGTATATGCAAGCTTAAATCTGATGGAGATACAAATGCTATTCCCAAACCTAAACCTCTTAAAATAAACAATCCTCCTACCACTAGTAACATAACCGGAACTGCTTTTCTAAAAACAGTTCTAAACTTAGCCGTGCTTAATATTTTTGCTCCCATTAAAACCATCATTAACGGGACCGTTCCCAACCCAAACACAAGCATATAAATGCTTCCAGACCATAAATTTTGAGTAGCAATAGCACCTATTAAGGCTATATACACCGTACCACAAGGTAACAATCCGTTTAAAGCTCCTAAACTAAAAAAATTAGCTACACTGCTAGATTTTGCTATTTTTTGATACCCTTCTCTAATCAGCCCAACAACTTTTGAAGATGTTTTTTGTTCTAATGCATTTAAAATTCTTTTCTGAAATAAAGCTATTATAATTAATACAGCACCTGCTAACACAGATAAAAACTGCTGTAAACCTGCTAGAACAAAAGCTCTACCAAACAAACCAAAAATAGCTCCTATAACAGCATACGTAACTAGCCTACCTAAGTGATACGCTAGTATTTTTTGCCATTTCTGACTAGTACTCCCTTTATGTACAGGTAATGCAAACGCAATAGGTCCGCACATACCAACACAGTGCAGACTACTTAACAAACCAAATATAAAGGCAGATATAAACATTAATAATAAATAGATTCTTTTTTATAAAATACTTCTGATGGATTTTGAGCATAAGACCAAGTCATCATTACATTCCATCTTCCTTTTACCAACTCTTTAGCTGTAAACACAATACGATTATCTTTAGAGTCAATCGTTTTACTAAAGTCTAATTTTTCATTAGAAGGTCTGTAAAACTGAATTTTTCCATATATTACATCCTTATTCTGATTGGGAATAGTAATCACAAATTCATCTTCAATTTTATCAAACTGAACTTTTCCCTCCAGTTCATCTGCATTTTTAGAATTATCAATCGTTTTCTGGAACTCTAACTCGTCTTGATAATATGCATCAGACACCAAATCAAAACCGTAAGCGGGTTCTGTAAAAGTCTTCACCACAAAAAACAATATAAAGACTATAAAAGCTACAAAAGCTAGTACAATACTTGTTCCCCAATTTATTTTCATTTTTAAATTCTTTAGTTATTTGTAATACGTTGGTTTTACTTTACCAACCATTTTTAGGACTTAAAAAATGTGTTTTGGTAGAGGTAATTTCTTCACCATTTTTATAAATACCAATTTTAATCGTCTCGTTACTATCTTCTAAATCAGCTTTAGGAATTTCTACAAACACAGTCCCTTCAAAAATAGCTTGTGTTTTTAATAGAATATGATCGGTACCTACCAATTCTATTTTCCCTTTAGGATGTGATAGTAATTTAAAGGATAATGAATCTACATCTAAACTAGTTTTATTAACCAATTTATAGGTATAAACATTACTAATTGATTTGTTTTCTTTAACCTGATACAATTCCCCAGGAACTCTAAAAAAGTTAGCCTGCACACTACTTCTTACAGTTAACAAACTAATTAACACAATTACTAAAATGGTTAAAATAGCCGTATAGGCTTTCATTCTTAAATTAAAAACAAAAGGTTCGTTTTTTTCTATATTTTCCTCAGAAGCATAACGAATTAATCCTTTAGGCTGATTGGTTTTTACCATCATAAAATCACAGGCATCCATACAAGCAGTACAGTTTACACATTCTAACTGTGTACCATTTCTAATATCTATACCTGTAGGACAAACCTCAACACATTGATCGCAATCTATACAATCTCCTTTTCCTTCTTCAGCTCTGTTTTCATTTTTTCTAAATTTAGCTCTTCCTTTTGTTGCCTCTCCTCTAATATAATCATAAGCAACAATAATAGATTTGTTATCTAACAATACCCCTTGTAATCTTCCGTAAGGACAAGCTATAATACAAACCTGCTCTCTAAACCAAGAAAATATAAAGTAGAAAACACCTGTAAAAATCCAAATACTTATAAATCCTCCTATGTGTTCTGATATAGGTTCTGTTATAATTTTTAATAATTTATCACTGCTTATAACATAGGCTAAAAACACATTTGAAATAATAAAAGAAATTAGTAAGTACAAAATGTGTTTACTAACTCTTTTTCTAATTTTATCAGCATTCCATTCTTGTTTTGCCAATCGTTTTTGAGCTCCCTTATCTCCTTCTATCCAATAATCTATTTTTCTAAAAACCATTTCTAAAAAAATGGTTTGCGGACAAACCCATCCACAAAACACCCGTCCATAGATTACGGTAAAAAGAGTAATAAATACCACTCCTATTAACATAGAAATTACCAACAGATAAAAATCTTGTGGCCAGAAAGGAAAACCTAAAATATTGAATTTTCTTTCTATTACATTAAACAGAAATAATTGATTTCCATTAATTTTTATAAAGGGAGCCGATAACAAAATAGTCAACAGAAATACACTAAGCCAAGTTCTATAATTATAAAACTTCCCCTTTGGCTTCTTCGGATAGATCCATGAACGTTTTCCTTGTTCATCAATCGTAGAAATGGAATCTCTAAAAACTTCTTTGTTATCTACTCCCATACTAAAACAACTATTATTTTTCTTTATATAAATCTCCTTGTGCCTCTTTTGGAGCCTCTGGAGTAGTACCTTGTAAGTTAATTACATAAGCTGCCAACTGTTGTAATTTTTGTGGACTAAAACTATTTTTCCACGCAATCATACCTTTCCCCGGTCTACCACCTTCTGCAATTGTATTGTATACATTTTCTATACCTCCACCTAAAATCCAATATTCATCTGTTAAGTTCGGTCCAATTTTACCACCACCATCTACAGCGTGACAAACAGCACAGTTCTTTTTAAACAACTTTTTACCTTCTGCATTGTCTCCTCCAGTGGCTAGTGCAGATAAATCTACTTTTTCTTGAGTAGCTTCATAAGCAGCAATTTGTTTTTTTGCCATGGCAACTTCTTGTAAATACTCATCTGTTTGAGTATCTCCATCTAACACATGGTAATAAGTTAAATACCCAATAGCAAATACAATACTCATGTAAAAACCATACAGCCACCATGGTGGTAAATTGTTATCTAATTCTTTAATACCATCATAATCATGATCTAACACAATAGTACTTTCTTCTTCAATTGGTTTAGCACCTCCTAAGTTTTTTACAATACTTTTCCAGCTTGTCCAATCTATTTTATTAGCTTCCTGTGCTTCAAAAAACTGTTTTTTCTCTTCTTCTGATGATAAAGACAAATACAGATTGTTCATTTTAGTGATTACATATTTTACACTAAATAACACTCCTACAAAAAGTAAGTATAAGGTTATTTTTAGTGCTAATAACGAGTAATAACCGTTTCCTGAGGGCATCATCCATTCTAATCCTAGTAGTACAATAAGACTCAGGATGACAAAGCCTATTATTTGTTTATTTTTGTTCATAGTGCTGTCTTTTATTCAAATGGTAAGTTGCTAACTTTTTTTAAATACTCTTTTTTGGCTTTAAATACCCAGAAAAACAAAAGGGTAAAGAATACAAAAAAGATAGATAATGAAATCATTGGATATATTTCTATACCATCAATGGTTACCATGTGATTTTTGATAAATTTTAACATCTTATTTTGTTTTTATATCAGTTCCTAATCTTTGTAAGTATGCAATTAACGCTACTATTTCTCTTTCCTGAATTGGCACAAATTCTTTTCCTGCCGCTTTTGCATCAGCTTTAGCGCTTTCGTAACTATCTACAAAAGATGGATCTTGTGTTAAGTTCTCTGCAATTATATCTGCTTGTGCATCCATACTTTTTTGCGCATTGGCAATTTCGTATTCAGAATAAGGCACTCCTAGTGTTACCATTACTTTTAACTTTTTCTCAGTATCACTCTTATCTAACTTGTTTTTTAACAACCAAGCATAAGGTGGCATTATAGAACCTGGCGAAGTACTTTGAGGATCTAACATATGGTTAAAGTGCCAACTGTCAGAATATTTCATACCTACTCTATGTAAATCTGGACCTGTTCTTTTAGATCCCCATAAGAATGGATGATCATAAACAAATTCTCCTGCTTTAGAATATTCACCATAACGTTCTACTTCTGAACGGAACGGACGAACCATTTGTGAGTGACATCCTACACAACCTTCACGTATATATAAATCTCTACCTTCTAATTCTAAAGGAGTATAAGGTTTTACACTACTAATGGTTGGAATGTTAGACTCTACCATTAATGTTGGTATAATTTGTACAATACCTCCAATTAAAATAGCTACAGTGGCTAAAATGGTTAACTGTACAGGTTTTCTTTCTAATTTTTGGTGCCAAGTTTCTCCTAGCAATCTTCCTTTGGTAATTCTTTGTAATGGAGCAGCCTCTGTAAAGTCATCTTCTACTTCAGATCCTTTTTTGATAGTTGCAATTAAGTTAAATAACATTACTATAGCTCCAACAATATACATGGTACCTCCAATAGCACGCATCCAATACATTGGAATAATTTGAGTAACTGTTTCTAAAAAGTTACCATATAATAAAGTTCCATCAGGATTAAATTGTTTCCACATAGATGCTTGTACAAATCCTGCAACATACATAGGGAAAGCATATAATATAATTCCTAAAGTACCCAACCAAAAGTGTAGGTTGGCCATTTTAATAGAATGTAATTTTGTTTTAAATAATACGGGAACTAACCAGTAAATCATCCCAAAAGTTAAGAACCCGTTCCAAGCTAAAGCTCCAACGTGTACGTGAGCAATAATCCAGTCAGAAAAGTGAGCTATGGCATTAATACTTTTTAAAGATAGCATAGGCCCTTCAAAGGTTGCCATACCATATCCAGTAATAGCAACTACCATAAATTTTAAAACAGGATCTGTTCTTACTTTATCCCAAGCACCTCTTAAGGTTAACAATCCGTTGATCATACCTCCCCAAGATGGAGCTAATAACATTACAGAAAAAGCAACTCCTAAATTCTGAGCCCAATCTGGTAAGGCTGTATATAATAAGTGGTGAGGTCCTGCCCAGATGTAAATAAATATTAAAGACCAAAAGTGAACAATAGACAATCTGTATGAGTATACAGGTCTGTTAGCTGCTTTAGGTACAAAATAATACATTAACCCTAAAAATGGAGTTGTTAAGAAAAAGGCAACCGCATTGTGACCATACCACCATTGTACTAATGCATCTTGTACACCAGCGTATACAGAATAACTTTTAGTAAAAGTAACAGGCAATGCCAAACTATTAAAAATATGTAATACTGCTACAGTAACAAACGTTCCTAAATAGAACCAAATTGCTACATATAAGTGACGTTCTCTTCTTTTTAAAATGGTACCAATCATGTTAATACCAAATACTACCCAAATTAATGCAATAGCAATATCTATTGGCCACTCTAGTTCTGCATACTCTTTACTTGTAGATAAACCTAAAGGTAAAGTAATAGCTGCTGCTACAATAATAGCTTGCCATCCCCAAAAGTTAATCTTACTTAGTAAATCGCTATACATTCTAGCTTTTAACAAACGTTGTAACGAGTAATACACCCCTGCAAAAATGGCATTTCCTACAAAGGCAAAAATTACAGCATTTGTGTGTAAGGGTCTTAATCTACCAAAACTTAACCAAGAGATTCCTTGTGTAAGCTCTGGAAAAATAAACATAAAAGCTAATAAAAGTCCCACAGACATTCCTATGAGCCCCCAAAACATTGTTGCGTAAATAAATTTCTTTACGACTTTGTTGTCATAATAAAATTGCTCTTTTTCCATAAATTAGTTATTCAATTATTGTTTTAGTTGGAATTCTACTCTTTCTTACGAGCAACAACGTCATTAAACAAAATTCTCATTGCAGGTGTTTCGCTATCTTCAAACTGTCCGTTTTTAACAGCCAAGAAAAAAACTCCTAAAAAAACAATGGCAACAAAAAGACTAACAATGATTAAAATGTATATGACTCCCATAATACTTAAGTTTAGAGCAAAAGTATCGCGATAGGTTTCAGCAAAAAATGACTATTATCATGGTTTAAGAATTTTTAACAGAGTGTTTAACTTTATTTCTTTATCTAAAACAGTAGTCTTTAACACCTAAAAACACAACAATTATGAGTATCTAACAAAAGAAAACTAGCTACTATAAATATTCATTAAATTATTCCTAAGAAAAATATTAAATACATATATTTAGGCTAATTTTAACATTTTTAAAATAAAAAATAAGCTGCATGATGATCATTCATAAAATAAAAAGAGTTGCTAGTATTCTGTTGATTTTTTTAATTGTTTTAAGTACAAATCTTGTTGATAAAGAAAACTTTAACAAACTTAAAAAATCAGTAACCACAATTTATGAAGATAGAATTGTTGCTAGTGATTTACTTTTTGAAATAGCAATGTTAATTCATGAAAAAGAAGTAGCATTGGTTGCTGCTGATTCTCTTTTTTTTGATACTAGAAATCAAGAAGTAAATCTTAAAATAAAAGAGTACATTTTAAACTACGAGTTAACCAAACTAACAGATAAAGAACATACTATATTTAATAATTTTAAGGATGAATATCTGCATCTGCAAAAATTAGAAGAACAACAGGCTTCTTCTCAAGTTTCTAAAAAAGACGAGTTACTAAAGAGTGTTAAAGTTATTACGCTAAAATTGCAGCATTTATCTAAAATTCAACTTAACGAAGGAAAGCAGCAAGTTTTTATGAGTAATGCTACTATGAAATCTATTAATTTGTTTACACAAGTTGAAATTATATTCTTAATTGTAATGGCTATTTTAATCCAAATAATTATTTTTTCTGATCCTAAAAAAAAGAAAAAGCAGTAATTTAAGATACCTTTCTACCCATTACATTGGTAGCAACCGTAACAAAAACTACAATTGTTATAGAACTTAAAGGCATTAATATGGCTGCTATTAACGGTGTTAACACTCCAGAAATGGCAAAATACAAACCAACAACATTGTAAAGTATTGATAATAAAAAACTAACTCTTACAACTTGTAAACTTTGCTTACACAGTTTCATAAAATTAGGTAGTTGAGAGAGTTTTTTAGCATCAATAATAGCATCACTAGCAGGAGAAAATACATTTACATCTTCTGCTACTGCAATACCTACTTGCGCTTGTAGTAAGGCTCCTGCATCGTTTAACCCATCACCCACCATTAATACTGATTCTCCTTGTTGTTGACATTGTTTTACATGTGCTAACTTATCATGTGGAGATTGATGAAAATAATATTGAGTTTCTGTAGGTAATTGTTCTTTTAAATAAGGCAAAGCAGCATCATTATCTCCAGATAATATATTTATTTGATACTTTTTAGAAAGTATGGTTAACATGTCTAAAATATTCGTACGGTACTGGTTACCAAACTTAAAATATCCTTTTACATTATTGTTTATAGACACATATACCCTGCTTTCGGTTTCATGATCTGCCAAGGTAGATCCAATATAATTGGCAGATCCTATTTTTACAAGCAGCTCATCAAAAGTAGCTTGTAGTCCATTTCCTTCTAGTTCTTTAAAATTATGTAGCGGTACAATTTCTGCTTTTAATTTTTTGAATAAGGTCCTACTTAGCGGATGGTTTGAATTTCTAACCAACGATTTAACCATAGACAATTCAGCACAAGATAACTCCTCTCCACTATAGGTGAAATCTTGTTTATTTCTTGTAGTTAATGTTCCTGTTTTATCAAAAAACAAGGTTTGTACATGCGCTATGCTTTCTATAACCGAAGCATCTTTTAAATAGAAGCCTTGCTTTCCTAGAATACGTAAAATATTTCCCATTGCAAAGGGTGCCGACAAAGCCAAGGCACACGGACAAGCTACAATTAATATAGACGAAACTACATTGATGATTTGTGAAGCATCTACAAAAAACCAAAAAAGTGCAGAAGCAAAAGTAACCAACAGCAAACCCCATGTAAAATACTGACTTACTTTGTCTGTTATATTGGTTAAGGTAGAAGAGGAATGATAAGAATTTTGACTCCACAACTTGGTTAAATAACTCTGGTCTACTGTTTTGGTTACTTCTAACGTAATGGATTCCCCTTGTTGCTTACCTCCTGCAAATACTTTATCTCCTGATTGTTTTGAAATTAAATTAGACTCCCCAGTTACAAAACTATAATCCAACAAAGGTTTCCCCTTTAAAATAATCCCATCGGTAGGAATAATTTCTTCGTTTCTAATTAATAAAATATCATTTACTTTAATTTCGTTTACAGGAACTACTATCTCATCACCATTTACTAAAGTGGTAATGGCAATTGGGAAATACGATTTAAAATCTCTTTCAAAAGATAAAAAATCGTAGGTCTTTTTCTGAAATAACTTTCCTAATAACAAAAAGAAAATCAATCCTGCCAAGCTATCAAAATACCCCTGCCCTGTTTGGGTAAAATATTCATAACAGCTTCTACCAAACAACACCACAATTCCTATACTAATAGGTACATCAATATTTAATATTTTTTTTCGCAATCCTTTGTAGGCCGATATAAAATAATCGTTTCCTGCATAAAAAACTACAGGCAAAGAAAATAACAACATTAAAAAAGAAAACAAAGGTTGGTAATGTGTTAACCAAGCATCGGGTTTTCCAAAATAATCTGGAAACGATAAAAACATAGTATTTCCAAAGGCAAAACCTGCTACAGCTAATTTATAAGTACTTGTTTTACTGCTTTGTTTATTTTTTTCTCCATCTTCTAAACTTATATAAGGATCGTAACCAATAGTAGCTAACAACTCTACCAATTGCTGTAAGTTGAGTTGATTATTATAAGTTACCTGCACTGTTTTTTTAGAAAAGTGTACTCTAGAATTTACAATTCCACCATGTAGTTTCTGTAAATTTTCTAAAACCCAAACACAAGAACTACAATGTATTTGTGGAATGTACAAGGTAACTATTTCTATACCCTCTTCTTTAAAATCTAAAAGCTTATCTACAATAGTTGGATTGCTTAAAAAACTATACTTGCCTTTAATAGCATCCGGAGAAATTCCTGGAGATGTTTCTAAATGGTAATAATCAGAAAGGTCGTGATCACTAAAAATTTGATACACCGTTTTACAACCATTACAACAAAAGGTTTTATCATCAAACAAAACAATAGCTTCTATGGCTTCATCACCACAGTGATAACATGTATTTTCTTCCTTCAATTCTTTGTTTTTTAATCTTTGCAAACTTCTACAAATATCCTGTTTTTTTAAATGATTAATATCATATTAAACAAATCTAACACCTTCGTTTATTATCTTAATTTTAGTACATTTGTTAGTATTAATTCCCCTTTGTTATGATGAGTAGATGTGAACAATGCCTTATTAAAGAATTTAACAACTTAAACGCTTTATCTAAAGAAGAACTAAAAAAAATATCTGACTCAAAAGATATACACACTTTTAAAAAAGGAGAAGTAATCTTTAGCGAAGGTAAATTTGTTACAGGTGTTTACTGTATTAAAGAAGGAGTTTGTAAATCTTCTCAACTAAACGCAAACGGTAAAGAGCAAATTGTAAAGTTTACCAAAAAGGGAGATTTAATAGGATACCATTCTGCTATTACCAACGAAGCAAACACTATTACAGTTACAGCTTTAAACGATGTTTCTGCTTGTTTTATTCCTCAAGAATTAATTAAAAAACCGTTGGACGAAAACGCTAAGTTTTCTACAGCTATGTTTAAAACCGTTTGTAGCGATTTAAAAGAAGCCAACAATGCAATTACCAACATATCTACCAATACTGTACACCAACGTATGGCAGACTTAATTATTTTCTTAAAAGATACTTATGGAAGTACCGAAGCTGGAGTTATTAAAATTCAGTTAAGTAGAAAAGAAATTGCAAGTGCTGTAGGAACTGCTACAGAATCTGCTATTCGAATTCTATCAGGATTTAAAAAAGATGGATTGATTGATTTAACAGGAAAATCTATTACCATTCTTAACGAAATTGAACTTAAAAGATTGGCAGAAGGTCTATAAAAACGGCTTCTATTTTTATTGTTTTTCTTGTATTGATTTTAATCAATATCCCTTGTCGATTGGCTCAACCCAATTACCTTATTGAAGTCTTAATTTTGAGTAATTATTAATCGTAAAAACTCATAAAAGATGAACTCAATAGACAAAACAAAACCATTTGCAAAGTTAGGATACACACATTTAGAAACAGCTGAAATTGTTTCTAGTCTTAACAAATTACTAGCCTCTTATCACGTACATTATCAAAAATTAAGAAACTTCCACTGGAGTGTTGTAGGTCCAGATTTTTTTGACATTCACGAAAAATTTGAAGAACAATACAATGTGGTAAAATTAAATATTGATGAAGTTGCAGAACGTATTAGAGTGTTTGGAAAAAAACCAACAGGTACATTAAAAGAATATTTAGAAGAATCTGAAATTAAAGAAGTTTTAGTTCCACAAACTGGCACTGAAATGGTTAGAGAAATTTTAAATGATTTTGAAATTTTATTAAACCAAATGAACCAAGTAATTGATGCTGCCGAAAACATTAATGACAGAGGTACAGATGATATGATTAGTGGATTTATTTTTAACATGGAAAAAACACACTGGATGTTAACTTCTTTTCTTAAAGATGAAAAAAGTGTTTTATCGTAAACACTTTTATGTACTAATCTAAAAACCAATCAGCATGGCAATTCTCGGAAGCATTATAAAAACAACTATTGATACCTTAGACACTTTAAGTTTTGACACTAAGAATGCCTATGAACATCAAGAAGAACAACTTAGAAAGTTATTAACCAACGCACAAGACACTTCTTTTGGAAAGTATTACAACTTTTTAAAAATTTTGGATAGTGACAATATTATAGAAACCTACCAACAAACCGTTCCTATTTTTGATTACAAAACCATCAATCAACAATGGTGGAAACAACAACAAATAAACCCAAGTATTACTTGGCCAGGAAAACCTAATTTTTTTGCAAAAAGTAGCGGTACAACAGGTAAAAAAAGTAAACGTATACCGGTTACTAATGACTATATAGCTTCTGTAAGAAGTGTAGGAACTTCTATGATTAAAGATTTGGCTAATTTTGATTTACCTACAGATGTTTTTGAAAAAGAAATTTTTATGTTGAGTAGTTCTGCCAAACTAAAAACTCATAAAAACGGATTTAAAGAGGGAGAAATTAGCGGTATTAACGTTAGTAACTTTCCTGAATGGTATGATGTTTTTTACAGACCGGGAAAAGAAATTGCTACCATTGATGATTGGGAAATGCGTAAAGAGAGAATTGCTATAGAAGCACCCAATTGGGATATTGGTGCCATTGCTGGAATTCCCTCTTGGATATTAGAAGTATTAAAGGCTATTATAGAAAAAAACAATCTAAATACCATTCACGATATTTGGCCAAACTTTAGTGTGTATTCTACCGGTGGAGTTGCCTTTGAAACCTACAGAGCTTCTTTTGAAAAAATTTGTGGAAAAGAAATTTTTGTACTAGATACCTATTTAGCTTCCGAAGGTTTTTTTGCCTACACCGCCAGACCCAATACCATGAGTATGAAATTGGCATTGCATCATGATTTGTTTTTTGAATTTATCCCTTTTGATAAGGACGGATTTGATGAAACCGGAAATTTGTTAAAAAAACCAAAAGTTGTACATATTGGACAGATAGAAAAAGGGAAGGAATATGCTTTACTAGTTAGTACTTGTGCAGGTACATGGAGATATATGGTAGGTGATACCATTGAATTTACAGACCTTGAGCATCAGGAAATAAAAATTACAGGAAGAACCAAGTTCTTTTTAAATGTAGTAGGTTCTCAATTAAGCGAAGAAAAATTAGACAAAGCTATTTTAGAAGCTTCTAAAAACTTTGATGTGGAAATAAATGAATATACTGTTGGAGCTCTTAAAAAAGAAGAAGACTATTACCATCAATGGATTTTAGTTACCAATCAGCAATTAGATGCTACAGCTTGTAAAGACTTTTTAGATGATGCTTTACAACAAGCCAATAAAAACTACAAAGTAGCCAGAAGTAAAGCCTTAAAAGGAATTGAGGTACGAGTAATTACCAAAGAAAAATACCACGACTATTTAAAGGCTCAAAAGAAAAATGGAGGACAAATAAAAACTCCAAAAGTTATGAAAGAGGAAAAAATAGTGACTTATTTAGAATTTCTAGATCAATAAAACAACACCCTCTAAAATAAAAAAGAGCAAAGCTGTACAACTACAACTTTGCTCTTTTTCTATGTTTGTAAATTTACTCTACAATTACTTTTTTCACCTTTCTATCTCCATTAGCAATTATTTCAACTAAATAAATTCCCTTAGCAAAGGTACTTGTATTAATTACCGTTGATGTTTTATTAGTTTCCTCTGTAAAAACAGCATTTCCTTGAGATGTATACAATGTAACTAATGTTGCTCCATTTTCTGATGCCGGTACCTCTAAATGTAAATATCCGGCCTGTAAAGGACTTTGTAACACATCAAAATTAATTGATGGATCTAATGTTTTTAAATCCGTTGATACAGCCTGAGCTAAACTAGAACCTACATTAACAAACCTCCATTGAGTGTAGTGCCAAGTTAAACTAGTCTCAACTTGTTGCAGTCCAAAATCATTTCCTGTGCTTGCATCTAAATCATCGTCTCCTATAGGTCTAATATATCTAGCCGTCCATCTATTTTGTAAATAAAAATAACCATCAGAAGCTGTTACTTTTTTCCACTGTGTTTGCCATTGTGCATTTATTCCTGTGGTAGATTGAATAACACTTGCATTTAAATCTGTAGTAGCAGGTCTTAAAAATTTTCCTGTTTGTTTATTTTTTAAATGAAAGTAAGTTCCATCTACATCAATAGCTTCCCATTGAGTCCAATTTCCAGTCCAACTTGTAGGAGCTTGTGCAACAATTCCATTAGCTACATCTGTTTGTGGTCTAATAATTTTTCCTGATCCTCTGTTCTGAATGTGAAATGTTGTGCTAGGAGCATCTACCAATTTCCAAGTACGTACCCAATCATATTGTGTAGTTCTTTCTGCCCAAGTACCACTTGCTACTTTACCTCCTCCTGCTGGCACAGGATTCCAATCGTACGTTTCCATAGCCATGGTAATAAACATATCTAAATCATAAGGTCTTGGTGGTGTAATAGAATATTGATATACCCCATCTAAGTAAAAATGTACTTTGGTTGGAGATTCTACATAACATCCATAAATAAAATAACGGCTGTGGTTTTTTTCTGCCGTAATTACAGATCCTTGTATCTGCACTGTTTCATCAGGCCCACAATCTGTTTTAAAATTAAACATATTACTATGCATAATACTATCCCAACCTTGAGCATAAGACTGAGTTAAAGGCCCTGTTTGTCCAATACATTCTTGTATATCTAATTCTAAGTTTTTACCACAAGTTATTCTAGGCTTTAACCAAAATGTTGATGACATTTCTGTAGCGTTGGCTTTCATTTTGGCTTCAAAATAATGCCCTGCTCCTGCAGAATTTAAAGAACGGATAATACCTCCACGATACAACCATGTTTTCCCATTTACTACTTTAGGAGTATTGTACTTAAGAACGGTACATCTTAAATTTCCTCCAGACACAACAACAGCATCTTCTTCAAACAATCCTGGTTCTCTTCCTATCCAAGACCATCCATTACCTGTTGGGTTTTTATGCCATTTGTTCGTATCAAACACAGTTCCATTGTTAAATTCATCGGACATGTTTTCTACCTTTTGCCAAGCTTTACCAACTGGCTTAGGGTCATTATTAAATGTAGGGGCATTTTGAGCATTTACTACAAACGAACAAAATAAAATTAGCAACAACAGAACGTTGTTTGCCTTAAACGTAAAATTTTTCATTTAAAATTGTTTTTGATTAGTATTAAGTTACCTCTCAAAATTGCAACTAAAAGCTACTTAAATTATTATGTTACAACCTAATCAATACCATATATGTTTAACAAACGATATGTAGTAGTAATACAATTATTTAACTACTAGTCTAAAACTATACTAAAGGCTATAATCCCTAAAAACCTACCTTGTCTACTTAACAAAAGTTAGTCTTATAAAAATACAGAACAATAACTATCTACTCAATACCAATCAACTTAAAAAAGGATTTTTGCATTTTAACCATATGTAATACTTGTTACCAAATGTGTTTTTAAATTAATTCTAAAACAAATTGATATTTTTTGACTAAAATGATTGTGAACAGCCTTTGATTGCCCAAAAAACATAAAATAAACATGCGTATTCTTAGGTGATATGTTAATTAACAGCTGTTTAATCACAAGCGTATCTTTTGTTAGGTTTGTGATTAATTTTAGTATTTTTATAACTTCAGATTTATAATCTTCAATCCTCCTTTAGAGGTTTACTTTATAATAAATAGTATTAGTAACTAATCAACAAGAATGAACTTAGCCAAATGGTTTCAACTTATTAAGCCTAACCTTAAACTTTACCAAGGTGGTTTTTTTGAGTTTCCTTTTTTAGCAAATACCCCCGAACTTATGATAGAGAGTACCATAAATACTCCGGGAAGTAGACATATAAAAAAGGATCAAGCTGTTTTTAGAAACAACCCATTTACAAAAGGAGAGTTTTTTTATAGAAAGATTGAAGAAGGTTTATGGCTAACAATTACCAATGTAAAATTTAAGCATAACACGGTTATAAAATCTGTTTACGATAAAAATATACCTAGTAATCATTACACAATTACTTTTACTCTTTTTGAAAGTGAAGTAAAACTACAGAACACATTTATAGATAAAGCACCTTTTCAAAATAAATTTTGGGGGTTTAAAAAACCTGGTACAGATGTAGGTGCTTGTTTTTACAAAGGAACTAAATCTAAATTTTTTATTTACTACATAAGCCCAGAGTGGATTAAAAAAAACGTGCCTTTAGATAAGTTAGATGATAGTATTCCTTTTAAAAAATTTCTAGATTCTAATAAAGGTTTTATTTCTTATCAAGATATTGTTCCTAATGCAGAAGGATTATCTTACGAAATTTTGCACACCGTTAAAACTTTTAATGAAGATGTTTTTAACGAAACACTTTTAAAATCCCAGGCTTTTAGTTTGATTTCTTCATTTTTAAAAAATGTTTTTAGAGATGTACGAAAAGAAAATTATCAAGAAAAAGGAAAAGCAGATTATAAGAAAATTTCTGAATGTGAGCGTATCATTTCAACCAACTTAAGCGCTCCTTTTGTAGGTATAGAAACCATTGCCAAAAAATTAAACTTATCACCTTCTAAATTAAAAACCGATTTTAAATCCGTTTACGGAACTTCTATATTGCAATACCATATCCAAAAAAAAATGGAATTGGCCATGCAATTAATACTTAATACTGATTTACAAATTAAATACATAGCTCAAGAAGTAGGTTACGAAAGCCAAAGTAAATTTAGTATTGCTTTTAAAAACAAACACGGAAAACTTCCGTCTGAAATACGTGTTAACAGCTCTATAGATTAACTGAATACTTCTAGTTTTTACTCCAAAAGAAAAACTAAAAAATACCCGATTGGGCTATTGATTTGTCTTAACAGGCTACTCAAATACTTTTCTGTATAATAAATTTGTTAAGAACAAATGGTTATAGATAAGTAGTTGAGTTAACATACATTAAACATTCTAGTCTTTATATAATTGATTCTGAAAATAAAAAAGAATCATTTATTCTTCCCCTAAAAGACAAAATAATAAACTCAATGTAACTTATCTAATTAGACTATTTATAAAACAACTTTTTAAATAGACAAATTATTTTATGAATACAGCTACAACTTCTTCCGTAACCTATGTACATCTTACAATTTTTAATAGTGATGGAATTACATATTTAGTAACTTCAGCATCAACCGTAAAAATAATTCCAAACAAAAACAGATTCTATACTGGTGCTGTAATAATTCCTACAACTGTTACATATAAAGGCATTGATTATATTGTTACCAAAATTGGAGTCTCTGCTTTTGCAAATAACTACGATCTTAACAGCATTACCATTCCAAGCACCATAACGTCTATAGAAGAAAATGCATTTGCTAATAACTTTAATTTAGTTGAGGTTATTTGTAATAGTACAACACCATTACTTATTACAAAAACTGTTTTTGAGAACATTTCAAAAAACTGCAAATTAATAGTGCCTACAGCAAGTTTATCTGTTTATAAAACTGCTGATATTTGGAATAGTTTTCAATACATTACGAATGTTCTACCGTTTACAGTAGCGGGTATTAGCTATGAAAAAACATCAGAAACAACAGTAAAGGTTATTAAAAATTTACAAAGTAATTATACTGGATCTATAACAATTCCAGCAACTGTACATTACAACAACACAAACTATAATGTTACCGAAGTTAGTGCAACAGCCTTTCTACGTAATAAAGAGATAACAGCAATTTATATTGGCAGTAACATTACTGCTATTGAAGCATTTACTTTTAGTGAAAACAAAAGTTTAACATCAGTAAGCATAGCTAATTCTGTAACAACCATTGGTGATTATGCTTTTCAAAACTGTACTAGCTTAACCACAGTAACATTACCAAAATCTATAATTTCCATAGGAAACTCTGCATTTGAAAATTGCACAAATTTATCATCTATAATAATACCTAATTCTGTAACCTCTATTGGTGATTATGCTTTTAGCAAATCTGGATTAACTAGTTTTAGATTTCCTAGTTCTATGACTACCATCAATATTGCTTTGCTAAATACATGTGAAAAATTAGCCACTGTAACCATACCAAGCACTATTACTACTATAAAAGATTATTCTTTAGCATGGTGCCCAAATTTAACCTCAGTAATTTGTAATATTAAATCTCCATTAGTTCTAGATACCAATGTGTTTTCTGGAACAGATACTAACTCTTGTGCTTTAAAAGTACCTAAAACAAGTTTAAACCACTATAAAACAGCAAAAGTTTGGAACAAATTTGGTATTGTAACCAATGTTTTACCGTTTACAGTAGCAGGTATAACTTATGAACCTATTTCTGATACAGCTGTAAAAGTGGTTAAAAACCTAACTAATAATTATGTGGGTTTTGTTAGCATTCCTAAAACAGTTATTTATAATAACATAACATATAGTGTTACCGTAATAGGAACCTCTGCTTTTGCCAATAACAATGGTTTGGAAAAAATTACAATTCCAGAGTCTATTACTTTTATTGAAGAACATGCTTTTTCTAACAACAGTAATTTATCTCAACTTATTTGTAACATCAAAACACCCTTGGTTCTTGATACTTCTATTTTTAATGGTACTATTTTATCATCTTGCAAATTAGTGGTTCCTAGTACAAGTTTAGCTTTATATAATACAGTAAGCATTTGGAAAAACTTTAACACAATAACTGATTTATTTCCTTTTACTATAGCAAACATAGCTTATGAACCAACCTCTGCTACAACTGTACAGGTTATTAAAAACACAGAAAATTACTATAAAGGTTCTATAACTATTCCTGAAACCGTTACATATAACAATACAATTTATAGTGTTACAGAAATTAGTGAAACTGCTTTTAAAAACAATAAAAATATTACAGCAATTAGTCTTGGTGACAATATTACAAGTATTAAAGCATTTACATTTTATAACTGTAAAAACTTGTCATTTATAACCATGTCTAATTCGGTTACTACCATTGGTAAATCGGCTTTTAGTGCTTCTGGTTTAACAAGTTTTACATTCCCTAGTGCTGTTACTACAATTGAAACTTATTTATTTATTAGTTGTGAGAAATTATGCAGGGTTACTATTCCTAGTAATATTACTGCAATAAAAGAGTATTCTTTTGGTTGGTGTCCAAAGTTAACAACTCTATTTTGTGATGTTGAAGTGCCTTTACCCCTTAATTCTAACGTGTTCTCTGGGACAAATACAGATTCTTGTGCCTTAAAAGTACCTGCTGAGAGCTTAGATAAATATAAAAAAGCTGATGTATGGAAAAATTTTAGTCACATAGCACCTAGTACACAAGTTTATACACCCAAATTTGTAACTAAAAACAACATGTCTGTCTATCCAGATTTTATACAAGACAATTTATTTATAGACTTTAACGACTCTAATGAAGCTACTGTAGAAATCTTTAATGCCAACGGGCAAGTATTGTTTCAAAAAACCAAGACTTGTTCAGAGAATAGTATCAATACGAGTAATTTACCAATAGGAATGTATTGGGTTAAACTTACATCTAACAAAGGAATAATTACTAAGAAAATTATAAAAAAGTAATCACCATTCATTCAAAAGGTTTTACATATAAATAACGCTAAAAAAAGAGAAACTATGATTAAAAATTCATTCTTGAAATTCATTTTTATGAATATAAACACAGCATCTTCCAAGAGACATGTAAAATCTAACTCTTTTTATATTGAAGGTATCACTTATCAAAAAACCTCATCATCTGCTGTAAAAGTAATTGCAAATAAAAAAGGGGCTTACGCTGGTGCAATAGCAATCCCATCAACAGTAACCTATAAAGGAACCAACTATATTGTCAATAAAATTGGAGCTTTTGCTTTTGCAAATAATTACAATTTAAATAGTGTGACCATTCCTAATTCTGTATGTGCTATAGAAGAAAAAGCTTTTGCCAACAATTATAGTTTGGTTCAGGTAGTTTCTAACACTACAACACCACTAGCTATTAATAAAACTGTTTTTGGTTATGCTACAGAAAACTGTAAATTAATTGTACCTACAGCAAATTTAGCTGCTTATAAAACTGCACATATATGGAAAACTTTTAGTTCTATAACCGATACATTTCCTTTTACTGTAGCAGGTATTACTTATGAAATAACATCAGAAACAACAGTAAAGGTTATTTTAAACATAACAAATGGTTATTCTGGAACAGTTACTATTCCGGCAACCGTGGCTTACAATAATGTAAGTTATAGGGTTACAGAAATTAGTGACAGAGCATTTTCTTACAACGAAAAATTAACATCTATTCTTATTGGTAGTAATATTACAACTCTTGTAAGTTCCGTTTTTGATAGTTGTTCTAACCTAGCTTCTGTAATTATTCCTAGTTCTGTTACCACTATTGGAGAATCTGCTTTTGAAGACTGTAGTAGTTTAACTTATATATCTATTCCTAATTCTGTTACCGCTATTGGAGAGTCTGCTTTTGCAGGTTCTGGGTTAACCTATTTTAGATTTCCAAAAGCAATAACAACCATTAAATATGCTTTATTTTATAGATGCGAAGATTTAATCTTTTTTACAATTCCTAGTTCTATTACACATATAGAAGATTTTTCTTTTGCTCAGTGTCCAAAACTAAAAACCATAATTTGCCATATTAAAACTCCATTAACACTACCCACAAATGTGTTTTGCGGAGAAACAAATACCGCATCATGTGTATTAGAGGTTCCAGAACATAGTTTAGAGGTTTATAAAACTTCTGATGTATGGAATACTTTTGGATCTATTATAGCTAGTTAATAGCTATAAATTTAATCATGATACATTTTAGACAGGGCTTCATCATCTTTCTCCACTTTTTCATCCAAATAATTTTTAACAGAATCTAAAGGCAAGTAATATTTATTCATGTTGATTAAGTATTTGCTAGAAAACACATCACTTAAAAGAATATAACGTTTGGTTTTAAGCAGGGAGTTTTTAAACCCCTTTTTTAAGGCTATATAATCTGCCTTATGCTCTACTTTCTTTTTAAAAGAACCACTTGTTACATATCGTAAACCATACCAAAGCATTCCAAAATTAGAATGTTGCTCATAATCTACTACATGTCCCAATTCATGTGCAAACCATCCTTTTAATACATCTTTAGGCACCTCACTTAACTTAATATCTGTATCCTTTAAAAATTCTCCTATTACAATTCTGTATTCTTTTGTTCCTTTACATAAATTCTTAAAAGTAATAATAGGTTGTGCTTTCATGGTGGTAGCTCCTATTCTTTTCTGAATGACCGTTATTTTGTAAGCATGTAAATCATCGTACTTTTTATAAACTTCTAAAAAGCTATTCTTAACATGATCTTCTGTGATATTGATAAATTGTACATTCATTTTATTTTCCTTTTCGTTTTGACTATATGCAGTAGTTGTTAGCAAACAAACCGTAAAAACAATTAGCATTAATACCATTGCTAGTAAGGCTCTTTTGTAATGCATTGCTATTCTCATATACGTAAAACTTACTCTTTGGGTTGTAAAAAGGTTTCTTTTTTAAGGTTTTTAACTGCAATAGATATAATAGCGGCAATAGGCAACACCACAATCATTCCTGTAATTCCCCATAATCGTTCTCCAATAATCAATACAATAATAGCTAACAAAGGATTTAAATTTATTTTATTCCCTATAATCTTTGGAGTGATAAAATTTCCTTCTACAAACTGAATAACTCCAAATAAAATGGATATGGATATTAATTGTGGAACCGATTGATTGATAACGAAAGAAACAAACATTACTAAAACAGCTCCAATGGTAATTCCTATGTAGGGAATAATGGTTAAAAAAGCAACTAAGAATCCTAACGCAATAGCATATGGCACTTTAATAAAAAATAACCCTACCGAATTGGCTACTCCCAAAATAAGCATTACTAAAAACAAACCTTTTAAATAGTTCTGAATTAAAATGGTGGTTTCTTTAAACAAAGGTTTTGGTTTTATTTGCATAGGTTTTAAAAAACCTCTTACAGAATCTTTAATGGTATCTTTATACAGTAAGATTAAAAAAATATACAGAGGAATAAAGGTTACATAAGCAATTAAGGTTCCTAAATTTCCAAAAACCGATGCTACTAGAGACGAAGCTGAAGAGATTAGTTGTTCTTTATGATCTTCCGTTGCTTCTATAAAATCTATATTTCCTACTCCTAGTACTTTTTCTAAGAATTTTTCTAATTTAGAAATTAGCAATACAATTTTATCGCCTATATCTGGATAGCTATTATAAAAATCTGATACCTGAGAAGTAATTAAATAAATAATAAGATAAACAAGTGTAAAAAGCACTCCTGTAACAATAGTAACCGCAGCAAAGTTAGATTTTACAACTCTTTTAACTCTGGTTAATACAGAGCATAAGGCCAAGCTAATTAAAATAGCTATAGACAGCGGGGCTAAAATAAACTTACACTTTACAACTGCAAATACTAATAAGGTAATAGCTAGTAACGAATAAGTAACGTATTGCAGATATGTAAGTTTTAAGATTTTCATTACCTTATTTTTTGAATTATTTTTTGGACTTCTTTAAAAATGGATGCAAAACTTTTTAGTTTGTGTAAGGAACTGTGTAACTGATTAAATTTTTGACTAAGTATAGCTACAAAAGGTTTGGTAAAACCTAGTCTATTTAAAACTCCTTCGGACAAAACAACTTCTGCTATGTTAAAAGGTTTTTGTAAATGATGAGCTACTATTTTTTCTTGCAGTTCAATCTCTCTTAAGAGTAACTGCTTGTGTAGGTAAAAGTTTGAATTCTTCATACTATTTTGGTTTTTAAGATGGAACATGATTGTTGATATAGTTTTTAAACATCCAGTTTTTAATAGCTGTTTTAAACGTATAGGCCAAAATTAAAATGATCAAAAACAAAGAAGAAACAATGGTAAAACCTAAATAAATACTATTAAAAAGATGATTTAAGTACAACGACGTACCTATACCCATAAACATTAAGAATGTAAAAAGAAAAAGGGTTGCAAAAATTCTAAATAATATTTTAGCTCTTATTTCTCCTATTTTTTCAATAGCTTCAAAATGGTATAACTTTTTTTGTAACTCTAGGTATTTTATTAAATCATCTTTCATAGTTGTATTTTTTTTAGTGGTTTAACAAGGCATTGCCTTTTTTAAATCTTTTTCTAAGCTTGTAATTTTGGCTTTAATTTCTTTAATTTTTTCAGAAGCAATATCTTCTCCTTTTTCTATTAAATCCATTACTTCGCCTTTAAGCTCTAAAATTTTATTTTTAATATCTTCTCTAGTTTCTTCTCCTTTTTTGGGAGCAAATAAAACTCCTGCGGCTGCACCTACTACGGCTCCAGCAAATAATGATAATACTACTTTTCCTGTTGTGTTCATGTTTTTAATTTTTATTGATTAATATTTGTGATTATTTCTTTTATTTTTTGGGCATCAAAATCCAAAGTTCTAATTGGGAATGGAATTCCAATATCGTTTTTATCAAAAGCTTGTTTTAAAGCAATAATTGCATCGTTTCTAGCTTTTAAAAATCCTGGCTGATCGTTAGCATCTATCCAGAAATACAACGTAAAGTTGATAGAACTTCCTCCGTATTCATTAAAAAATACGTTTACCTCTTTAGACTTACTTACAAAGCTTAGTGTGCTAATGGCTTCTTCTCCTATTTTTTTTACAAACTCTAGGTCCGAACCATAGCCTACACCACAATTAATTTCTACCCTTCTTTTAGGTAAAGATGTATAGTTTCTAATTTTGTTTTGAAACACATCTTTATTAGGAATAATTACTTCCTGACCATTAAAGGAATGCATAACAATGTTTCTTAAATTAATATGTTGTACTACTCCCATTTCATCAGCTGTTTCTATAACATCACCTATTCTAAAAGGTTTTCTAACCGCCATAAAAACTCCCGATATAAAATTGGTTGCAGAATCTTGAAAGGCAAAACTTAATGCCAAACCAATTACCCCAGCACCTGCTAATAAAGAGGTTACAGCTTTGTCTAATTTTAACACACTAAGGGCTACAAAAAAACCTAAAGACATTACAATTAAAAAAGAGATGGTTCCCAACAGCTTGGTTAATGCTTGATTGTTGGTAAACTTTTTAGTTCCTTTTTCTGCCAACATCCTAACCAATCTAGATAGAAAATAAAATCCTATCACAAGTACTATACACAGTACAATATTGGGTAACATTGCTATAAGTGCTTCTGCCCAGCCAATTAATTTTTCTTTGACTATTTCGTACGATTTGTTAATGTTAAAATATTCCATGTTGATTATTTTATTTTAATATTGCTTGTATAGTGGTTCCTTTGGTAGGCATATGCATTGGATCTACTAAAAAGACCTGACCTCCGTACACATAAGTAATAATGGCCGCTAAATTGATTAAAGACATATTCTGATTGTTTTTTTCACTATCAATCATAGTGGTTTTGTTTACTGTATCGTACACTCCGTACACTCCATTTTTAGAAGAAACATACAATCTTGAAATTTTACTTTCAAAAGCCAAAGGAATAATTTGCTCTAACCTATTGGTCGTTAAATCCTCATCAAAAACAACTTGTTTAATCTTAAGAGAATCTTCTATTAACTGAGCGTTGGTTGCTTTGTTAAAAAGCGGTAACAAATAATAATTAGAAGTAATGTGCACACAAGCATCTAAACCTGTTTGAATTAAAAAGATTTCTAAATTATTGTCATTAGAAAAAATAATTAAGGTTTTAGGATTCTCAAATTCATCAAAATCCCACAAACAATCATCATTTAATATTTGTTCTAATCTTCCTATTACATTCTGAGCTTCGGAATGATTTATTCCCTTTGCTATTAATTTTTGCTCTACCCTAGTAATTAAAAGATTTAAATTATTTTTTGAAACGTTTACCCCTGTATGAATAGGACAGTAAATAGAAACACAATTAAAGTCTGTGGTGTTAGCCAAAGCTTTAAAGTCTTCTTTAGATAAGTGCGTTTTAAATTTAATCATTGCCTTTAATAGTATCTTTAATTTTGTTATTACAAATCTCGACACATATTACCTTTATTCTATTGATTGGCATTGATTAGGCTAGTTGATTTTAATCAACTTTTAAAAATACACAAAACAACAAAGCCCGCTAATTAGCGGGCTTTGTTGTTTATAATAAGCTATTTAAGCTACCATATTAAATCCATTTTCTGAAGTTTTTTTCTATCTATTAGAATAATCTTTTTTCCTTCGGTTTTAATAATCTTACTATTTTTAAATTCGGTTAACGTTCTTGTTAAACTTTCTTTAGTTGTTCCGGTTAATTTGGCTAAGTCGGTTCTTAACAAAGTAATTTCATCTTCTTCTGCCAACAACTCTTGTAATTTTTTAGAAACTCTTTTTCTAACAGAACTATAAGCCATTAACATTAGGTCTTGTTCTTTAGAGCTTAAGGTTTCAGAAATCATTTTCATAAATTGTTGAGCCACTTCTCTGTTTTCGTACACCAGTGTTAAAAAATCTTCCTTAGAAATTTTAGTCAACTCTGTAGCTTCTAAAGATTCTGCAATTTCATCGTAGGTTCTTTCTTCAAAAATGGGTTGAAAACCAAAAAACTGACCTTCGTTATATACAGAGGTAATGTATTCTTTACCATCATCACTATATCGGTAGGTTTTTACGCTCCCTTTTTCTATATAATAAACAAAGTGCACATGTTCTCCTTCTTTATAAATATATTCTTTAGGTGAAAAACTAAACACGTACGATTTTTCTTTTACATCTTTTAAAGAAACTACTTTTTTAGCTTCTTCTAAAAATTCGTGAACTCCATCGCTACCTGCACTGTATTGCTTTTTTAATAAATCGTTCTTTTTTAAACGACTTTCTATAGCAGTAATTAATTCGGTACTTTCAAAAGGTTTAAACAAATAATCATCTGCCCCTAAGTTCATTCCTTTACGCAAATCTTCTTTTTCAGATTTTGCCGTTAAAAAAATAAAAGGAATGGTAGCTGTTTCTGGGTTCTGACTTAAAATGTATAAAACTCCGTAACCATCCAATTCCGGCATCATTACATCACAAATAATAAGGTCTGGAGCAAACGTTTTTGTTTTTTCTACTCCTACCATTCCATTTTCTGCAACCTCAACCTCATAACCTGTCAATTCTATTAATTCTGAGATATTTTCTCTCATAATTAAATCATCCTCTATCAATAGTATTTTTTTCATAACCTTATTTTATACCAAATTTTTAATATCTCTACGCTCTTGATTATTTTTCTTTCTAGGAAATAAAATTTTAAATACAGTACCTACATTTTCTTTACTTTCAAAATCTATAGTCCCGTTCATTAACAACACATATTTCTTAACAATATTTAGGCCTAAACCTGTTCCTTGTAAATTGGTTACGTTTTTGGCTCTAAAAAAACGTCTAAAAAGGTTGTCTTGATCTTCATCTGGAATTCCCATTCCCTCATCTCTTACAGATATGTGAATATTTTCATCATCTAAAAAAGCAATAATGTATATATTTTTCCCAGGTGGGGTATATTTTACAGCATTGGAAAGTAGGTTGGTAATAATATGTCTTAAAATATTTTTATCTAAATAAGCCTCTTCTTCTTCCGATTTAAATGCAAAATGAATGGTTTGATTTTCTTTTTTTAAAGAACTAAATTCTTCTTTAAACTTTAACAACGTCTTTTTTAAATTAAAACGCTCTTCGTGATATTCAATTTTTCCTTCTTCTAATTGTCCAAGTGATAAAAACTGATTTAAAGTAGAGGTTAATGTTTTTATAGAAGTCTTAATTTTAGAAACATGTGACTCTACTTTTGTTTGATGAATAAACTGACTCCATAATTTTTCATCTGTTTTTAAATAGCGTTCTACTAAATCTACAGACGATAAAATTCCCGCCAAAGGAGTTCTAAATTCGTGAGAAGCTATAGATATAAATCTAGATTTCATATCGTTTAATTCTTGTTCACGCTCTAGTTTTTCTAAAATAACCTCTTTGGTTTTTTTCTGATGTTCTAATTCTTTTTCTAGTTTTTTACGTTTGGTTACATCATTTATAAGACATATAGTATACACACTGTTGTCTTCATCAGATATAAAATTCTGATTGCAATCTATTTCTAAAGTTACTAGCTGATTGTCTTCTAAAAAAAAGACCATCTCAAATTTTCCGTAGTTTTTTGTTTGCTGATTTAAGCAGTTCTTAAAATATATTTCAAAATCATCTTTATTGTTTTTAGGAAGTAAATCACTTAACAAAACTCCTTCTAGTTCCTTAGGCTCTTTTTGCAAAAGATTTAAACTGGCTTTATTAAACTCTAGCACCTCTCCTTCTTGAGTCATTAATATAACCCCATGAAAAAGGTTGTTTAGTATAGAGGTAAACTTTTCACTGTAAATATGATTCTCACTCATATAATAGGTTTATTAATCTTGTTTATCCAAATATAGCTAATAAACACTAAGGTTTATCTACTAAAAAATTAAAATTGATGAAGATCAATTTAGACATCAACCTTCATCAATTTAAACAAGACACTTCTGCTCTAACTTTGCAGTATACAAACGTAAAAACAAAATATCATGAAAAAATTAATCCCCAACAAAAAACAATTCTTAACACTTGTATGTGTATTAGGATTAGGAGTTTTTAGCGCAAACGCACAAATTATAGCCAACAATGCCATTGGTATTAGAGCTGGTGATAATGACGGATTTGGTTCAGAAATTTCTTATCAAAGAGCATTAGGAAACGCTACACGTTTAGAATTGGATTTAGGATGGAGAGACACTAATAATTTTGATGCCATGAAAGTATCTGCTTTACACCAATGGGTATATCCTATAGAAAACAGATTTAATTGGTATGTAGGTGCCGGTGGGGGTATTGGATTTTTTGACAATAACAATAGCAACAACGATGATGAGGTTTTTGTAGTAGCAAGTGGTGATATTGGTATTGAATACAACTTTAAAATTCCATTGTTAATATCATTAGACTTAAGACCAGAGGTAAGTTTTAACAACAACTATTCTGACGGATTAGACTTAGATGCTGCCTTAGGATTAAGATACCAATTTTAGAAAAAACCTTATTTATAAACCCAAAACTGAATAGAAATGAAAAAGTCAATTTTAATACTATCTCTACTTACTACTACACTAATGTTAGGACAAGAAAGCTTGTATAAAAAATCTAGTGTGGGTATTAAAGGGGGATACAATTTAGCAAGTGCACAAATTAATGGAGACAACAGTGTAGATCAAAGGCATGGTTTTCATGTAGGATTTTACAACGAGGTCTTTTTACATCAACATTTTGCCATACAAACGGAGCTATTGTACTCTCAGCAAGGATACGAGATTAACAACGATAGCGGAACCTTTACTCAAAAATTAGATTATATAAATCTGCCAATTTTGTTTAAAGGATACTTAACAGACAATTTTTACGTGGAAGCTGGACCCCAGTTTGGAGTATCTGTAAACCACACCGAAGAATTAGATGCCAACTTTGATGTTTTTGACACAACTAACGAAGTAACTCCCAACGATTTTGATTATGGAGCCAACGTAGGTACAGGTTTTAAAACAGATTCTGGTTTAAACCTAGGAGTTAGATATTACTTTGGACTGAACAAAGTGTATGATGAAGAAAATCAAAAAAATAGAGTCTTACAAGTATCTTTAGGATTCGACTTTTAAAATAAACACACATTAAAAAAGAATAGTAACCATAAAAATAAATCAAAATGAAAAAGTTATTTACAATAAGTACCATAGTATTAGCAGTAGTTGCCTTAACAGTAAGCTGTAAAAAATCGCCAAAAGAAAAAGTAGAAGATGGATTTGAAGAAGTTGGAGACGGAATTAAAGACGGAGCTAACGAAGCTGGAGATCACATTAAAGAAGGATATGAAGAAGTGAAGGATGAAGTAGACGATGCTACAGATGCAAAGTAACCCCAGCTTTGTCCACATATGGAGCTATCATTAATTTGATAGCTCTTTTTTTGTTTATTTATTTTTTAGTTTTGAGACACAAAAACTGTATAGAGAATGTGTTTATTTTATCGATAAACAATACTGTCATTTATCAATAAAATTTAGGTTTTATATAAAATCTTACATTTATCTACGTAGATTTATGTAAAAATTGACTTCAAGAATTATCTATTAAAAAAAAGCTACTCTAAGAAGTAAAAATAATGTGAAAATGAAAATTTATATTACAATTATAGCTTTAGTTCTATTTAGCTGTTCTAAAAACGATGACTTCAATCAAAATGGAGGATGTAGATTAATTTTTAGTGATGGAGTTTTTGTAAACGGATCTGTTTCTATAAAACCAACAACTTCTCTAGGTCTTACTCCTGCAAACACTAAACAAGATACAATTGTATATAAAAGTCATTATTTTTATAACAAACACAATCAGCTAGAAAAAAGAGTTAACTATACACTAACTACAAATTATGGAGTTACAATTCTAGACTACGACTCAACTGATAGTTTGAGTTACGATCATCAAGGTAGAATTGACAAATTATATTCAAAAAACACTCACTATTATTCTTATGAATATTTAAACTCTAGTAATAAACCTAATAAAATTTACCATTACTATGGATTGGATAAAAAACTTTCTAGCACAGAGAATATTACTTATGATGATCTAAACCGTATTAAGACAGTAAAAATTAACTATACTCCTACTAAAAACAGCAGTTACTTTATATCTAAAACAGAAACTGAATATAAATACCAAAATCATAATTTGGTTGAAATTGAAACAATTCAATCTGTAATAGATACAGAAGAAAACCCTACAACTAAAATTCATAAGATTCAAAAATTTAAAAATTACGACACTTATAAAAATCCCTTAAAAAACTTACCTTTTATTAATGTAAGAGGAATTTCAGAATCTGAAAATAATTATACAAAATACACTACAGAAACTATTACATCTCGTGAAAACTTACCCGATACAAATAGTAGTTCTGGCGACCAATTTACTGATGAAAATTTAAAATACCTTGAAACATCTAAGTTTGAGTGTGATTAAACGTTCCATTTTAGGATCCAAACAAACCATCAATAATTTTAAATTTAACAAGTAGTCCAAAATTAATTATTTCCGTACTTTCGCAGTTCAATAGAAATAAACAAAAATGAGTATCCAAAACCATTTAGAAATAGCTGTTAAAAAAGCATTTGTAGAAATTTTTAAAACCGAAATTCCAACAGTAGAATTCCAAGCAACCCGCAAAGAGTTTGATGGAGATATTACCATTGTGGTTTTTGCTTTTTTAAGATTTGTAAAAGGAAATCCGGTTCAAATTGGAACTCAAATAGGAGAATACCTAAAGACTAATGTTGATTTGGTAACCGATTTTAATGTGGTCAAAGGATTCTTAAATGTTTCTATCAATCCTAGTTTTTTCTTAGATAGTTTTTACACTATTTATAAAACCGAAAACTATGGAACTCTTACTCCTGCTCCATCAGACAAAGCAGTTATGGTAGAATATTCTTCTCCTAACACCAACAAACCTTTGCATTTAGGGCATGTACGTAACAACTTGTTAGGTTTTTCTGTAGCAGAAATTATTGCAGCAAGTGGTAAAAAAGTATACAAAACTCAAATTATAAACGACCGTGGTATTCATATTTGTAAAAGTATGTTGGCATGGCAAAAATTTGGGAATGGAGAAACTCCAGAAAACACAGGTTTAAAAGGTGACAAATTAGTAGGTAACTACTATGTTGCTTTTGACAAAGCTTATAAAGAAGAAATCAGCGCTTTAATGGCTGAAGGAAAAACCGAAGAAGAAGCTAAAAAACAAGCTCCTATTTTGGTAGAAGCACAACAGATGCTATTGAAATGGGAAGCTGGAGATAAAGAAGTGGTAGACCTTTGGAAAACCATGAACCAATGGGTATATGATGGTTTTGCAGTTTCTTACAAAAATTTAGGAGTTACTTTTGATAAAAATTATTACGAAAGTGAAACCTATCTTTTAGGTAAAGATTGTGTGCAAGATGGTTTAGACAAAGGAGTTTTCTACAAAAAAGAAGACGGTTCTGTTTGGATAGATTTAACAGATGAAGGTTTAGACGAAAAACTAGTGTTACGTGGAGATGGAACTTCGGTTTACATTACACAAGATTTAGGAACTGCTATTCAGCGTTTTCAAGAATTTGACATCAACGCATTAACTTATACAGTAGGTAATGAACAAGATTATCACTTTAAAGTATTGTTCTTAATCTTAAAAAAATTAGGATTTTCTTGGGCAGAAAACATGTATCATCTTTCTTATGGAATGGTAGATTTACCTACAGGTAAAATGAAATCTAGAGAAGGAACTGTAGTAGATGCCGATGATTTAATGGAAGAAATGGTGAATACTGCTCGTGAAATTTCTCAAGAATTAGGAAAACTAGAAGGTTATTCTGATGAGAAAAAAGAGGAATTGTACAAAACCATAGGAATGGGAGCTTTAAAATACTACATTTTAAAAGTAGATCCTAAAAAGCGTATTTTGTTTGACCCTAAAGAATCTATAGATTTTAACGGAAACACAGGACCTTTTATTCAGTACACCTACGCACGTATTCAGTCTATTCTTAGAAAAGCAGATTTTGACTACACAGCCAAACAAAACGTAGAAATTTCTGACAAAGAATTAGCCGTTATTAAAACACTACAACAATATGTAGAAACAGTTCAACAAGCAGCTAACAATCACAGCCCAGCTTTAATTGCTAACTACACCTATGATTTGGTAAAGGAATACAACTCATTTTACCAAAGCTCTTACATTTTAGGTTGCGAAGATGAAGCTGTAAAAATATTTAGAACTCAATTATCTGCTAAGGTAGGAGATACAATAAAATCGGCCTTTAACTTATTAGGAATTGATGTTCCTGAAAGAATGTAATTCTGAATGACAATTCCTCAAAAGAACATAACTATATCACTCCTCAAAGCAACTTTAAAAATTTGCATTGCTGGAGTGTTTATAGGTTTATTACACAAATACGATGGAATTGTAGCCATTATTCTAGTTTTAAAGGTAATACATTCTATGTATAGCTTAGGATTTAAAAACAAACAGAAATTCTGGATGGTTCCTATAGGAATGATTTTAACCGGAGTTTTAGGGATCGCTGCAGAATCTTGGGGTATTTACAATGGATACTGGGAATATCACAATGTTTCTACGCAAATGCCTTTGTGGCTACCTTTTGCATGGATGCTAGCTTTTAGTTATGTATACAAGCTAGAAAAAGAATTGTTTAGCCAGTTAAACAAGCCATCACTACAAACCAAAGCTTTAATTACTTTTTTATTGGCTTTAATTTTTCCTGCTTTTGGAGAAATCATCACTATTAATTTAGGTGTTTGGACCTACTCTTGGCCTTATCAGTTTTTAGGGGTTCCTTTATACGCACTTATCTGTTTGGTAATTTTTCATATGTGTGTAAACACTTTAATTTATGTATTAACCAACAAGCTACAGATAAAAGATCCTGTTTTTAGTAAATAAACAAGGACTCTTTTTCTTCTATTTTTTCCCTTCATCTATATTTTGTAATAAAAATTTAAATTTTTATTACAAACAAAAACTACAATAAAACACTATAAATCAGAAGCAATATGTTTACAAATTAATTCGTAAACATTGTAATAACATACTCATAACACTGTATTTCTAGGGTATTGCATTTTAGCAATGTCTTAGGTATATAAAAGAAAAAGTATGATTCCATCTGAAATAGAAAACAGTATTCTACACTACCTAACAGGCAATGCTACTAAACAAGAATTGGCTTTGTTAGAACGTTGGATAAAAATAGACAACCATAATAAAGAACTTTTTAACGACTACCTAAAGGTCTATTACCTTACAAATACTTTACTTACTAAAACCACTCCTAAAAATTTTAAAGCTAAAGAACTAGCTAGAATTCAAAAAGCAAAAAACAATAAACAAAGGTCAATTGTTTACCTCTCTTTAAAATACGCAGCTATATTAATTCTTTTTGTAGGTTCTAGTTATTTTCTTTACAACAGAAACATTGTAAAAGACACGTTTAGTGCAAGTTCAAATCAAATTACACTGCAATTAGCAAATGGACAAGTTGAAATCATCAACGAAAAAAGCTCAAAAGAAATAGTAGATATCCACGGAAACAAAATAGGAATTCAAGAAGAAAACAGAATTGTTTACCATACAAAGTCTACTTCTAAAACTCCAGTCTATAATCAACTAAGTGTGCCTTACGGTAAACAGTTTGAATTAGTCTTATCTGACGGAACTACTATTACAATTAACGCTGGTACAACCATAGAATATCCTACCCAGTTTGCCTCTAATCAAAAAAGAGAAGTTAGTATACAAGGAGAAGCTTTTTTTAAGGTAGCAAAAGATTCTCTAAGGCCTTTTATTGTAAAAGCAAATGATTTAAAAGTCCGTGTTTTAGGAACTCAATTTAATGTATCGGCATATCCTGAGGAGCCTAATATAGCAACAGTATTGGTAGAAGGACTGGTGGGACTATATAACAATAACTATTACAACAGTACCACTGCTACTCTACTAACACCAGGTTTTAAAGGTCTTTACAACGAAAAAGAAGGTTCTATTTCTAAAGAAAAAGTAGATACTAGAATTTATACGGGTTGGAGAACAGGACAACTTATATTTAGAAACATCCCTTTTAAAAATATTATAAAAAGATTAGAACGCAGCTACAATATTCAAATAATCAACCACAACAAACAACTAAATCATGAATACTTTAATGCTGCTTTTAACAGTAAAAAAGAAGATATCTACAAGGTATTAAACACCTTTCAAAAAAGTTACAACTTTGAATATACTACAAACAAAAATCAAATTATTATCCACTAAAAACAAAAAATAACATGACATAATAGAACAAAAAAAAACGGGAGATGCGCTAACATCTCCCATTAAGGAAAGTGATATAAAAATTACCACTAAAAATCTCAATCAAAAATATGAAAATTTTCACACAAATCAAGAGTATGGCTTTGTGCGCTCTAAAATTTAATTTAAAAATTAAATTAACCACCTTTTTTTTAGTTGTTAGCCTATTTACACTACACGCTAACAACATCAATCAAAACATTAAAATCACCTTAAATTTAAATAAGGTAACTATTGAAAAAGTTTTAGATGAAATAGAATCTAAAACAGAATACCAATTTCTATACAACACCAAAGATGTAGATATAGATAAAATTGTTAGCATCAACGTAATCAATGAAAAAGTAGAAACCGTACTAAATCAATTGTTTAAAAACACAAACAAAATTTACGAAATTGTTGACACCCACATTGTTCTTAAAACAGCTCCTATAAAACCGCTTAACTCCAAAACGGTACAACAACAAGCCATAGAAATTACTGGAGTGGTGCAAGATTCTCAGGGAATGTTATTACCTGGAGCAAATGTGTTAATAAAAGGAACAAACAAAGGAGTGCTTACTAATTTTGATGGTATTTTTAAAATTACCGTGCCTAACAAACAAACTATTTTGGTGATTTCTTATGTTGGAATGCTTCCTCAAGAAATAACAATTAACAACCAAACAGATTTAGATATTATTTTAGAACGCTCTGTAGAAAACATGAACGAAGTAGTAATTACTGCTTTGGGTATGAAGAGAGAAAAAAAGGCTCTAGGATATTCGGTAGGTGAATTAAATACAGAAAAATTAAACCTTGTTCCTCAAGAAAACGTATTGGGAGGTATGTCTGCTAAAATTTCTGGTTTAGACATCCGTAGAGGAGGAAACGATTTAAATAGCGAAACATATGTATACATTAGAGGAAAAACTTCTTTAACTGGAAACGATCAACCTTTAGTAGTTATTGATGGTTCTCCAATTGGAGACACTAATGTTTTGGGAGATATTAGCGCTATGGATATTGAAAACATATCTGTATTAAAAGGAGCTAGTGCAGCAGCATTATATGGTTCTAGAGCTGGTAACGGGGTTATTCTTGTTACTACAAAATCTGGAAAACACGTTAAAAAAGGAATTGGAGTTTCTTTTAACACCACCACAACTTTTAACACTCCTTACAAATATATTGACTTGCAAAATAGATTTACAAATGGACAAAAAGGACAATTTGACGAAGCTACTTGGCAACATTGGTATGGAGCCGAAGAAGGAACTCCTGCTGTGCAATGGAATAGCAATGGGCAAGAAACTCCTTTAGAATTTTATGACAATAGCTTAGAAGATTATTTTAAAACAGGAATAACCACTATTAATGATGTTAGTGTTTCTGGTGCTTCTGAAAAAGGAGAAATTCGTCTATCTCTTTCTCATTTAAAAGGAGAGGGTTTTTCCCCAGGTACAGAACTAAACAAAATAGGGGTTAACCTTGCCACTAGTTATCATATAACAGACAAAGTTAAAGTGTCTACTAACATCAATTTATCAAATCCAAAATCAAACAACTTTCCTGTAAAGTCTATTGGTAATAACGATCAGTATTTTGACATTTACAACATTGCTCCTCACATTAATATTAACGATTTAAATGGAGATTACTGGACCGTTAAAAACTCGCAACAAAATAAAATTACAGAAGGATACAACAATCCTTGGTTTTCTGCTAACGAAAGAAAAAACACTTTTGATAAAACCAGAGGTTTTGGAAACGTAAAATTAGACTGGGAAATTACTCCTGATTTTAATGCAATGGCTAGAGTTTCTCATAGTAGCACAACAAACAAAACAGAAATTATAAAACCTTGGTCTTACGATGGATTTGGAAGTAGCAAACCTTTTGGTTCTTATAATGTTAGTAATACTATTTCTAGAGAATCTAATATTGATGCCCTTTTTTCATACAAAAAAGATGTTGGAGATTTTAACATAGCTCCTTCTGTAGGTGCCAACATTATGCATCAAAACGGTTACTCTATAAACAGTGGCGGAGACAATTTGGTGCTTCCTGGTTTGTATACATTGTCAAACGTATCTAGAGGTGGTTTAAACTATGCTAGTGCTAGCTATAAAAAAGCGATTTACAGTGTATATGGTATGGTATCTCTTAGTTTTAAAGACTATGCTTTTGTAGATATTACTGCTCGTAACGATTGGTCTAGTACTCTGCCTAAAGAAAACCGTTCTTATTTTTACCCTTCTGTTTCTACTAGTGTATTAGTTTCAGAATTTGTAAACATGCCAAATTGGGTATCTCTTTTTAAATTAAGATCTAGTTGGGCACAAGTAGGTAAAGACACTTCTCCTTACATGATTAGCCCTACCCTATCTCAAGGTTATTGGGGAGATGATTTTACTTATTCATTACCTAGTAGTATGCCTAATACAAACCTAAAACCTGAAATTGCTACTTCTTATGAAATTGGTACAGACGTAAAACTTTTTCACGGTCGTTTAGGCTTTGATGCTACTTACTACAAAACTCAAAACAAAAACCAAATTTTAAATGTATCTGTATCTCCTCTTACAGGTTATACAAGTACTACAATTAATGCAGGTAATGTCGAAAATTATGGTATAGAATTAGGAATGAATGTAATTCCTGTAAAATTCAAAGATTTTGAATGGAACATGAATCTTAACTTTACCAAACAACAAAGTAAACTGGTAGAATTGGTAGATGGTATTGATAGAGTTTCTTTTGGAGGAGGTACGGATATGGGTGCATTTACAAGAGTAGGTGGTACTATTGGAGATCTGTACTCTCCTTACATTAAAAAAGTAGAAGAAGGAGAATACAAAGGTTGGAATATTTTAGATGCTAACGGTAGATGGGAGGTAGATAGAAGCAAAGAAAATCAAATTAAAGTAGGAAACTTTAATAACGATTTTGCTATGGGACTTAACACCTCTGTTAGTTATAAAAATTTCACAATCTCTGCTAGTTTTGACTGGAGACAAGGAGGTAATTTCTTTTCTGAATCTATGAAAAGAATGGCTAGATCTGGAAAAATAGAAAATTGGAAAAATGGAATCAGTTCTAGTACATTTTCTGGTGTATTAAACGCTAATTCTTATAATGGTGATAGAGAAGCACTTGCCGAAGCCATTAAATCAAACCCTGCTTATAGAGATAACGATGTATGGGTTGGGGGTAGAAATCAAGAACTAGGTGGTTTTGAGTACAACGGAAATTACAATGGTGCCTTTTTTCCTGGAGTTATAGACAACGGAGATGGTACATATACCGAAAACTTTGGAGGTGCTGGTACTAAATTCTTTGATGCATACAGAGTGGTAGAATCTAGTGGGAGTTTTTGGAGAACCGGATATGCTTTTATGTATGATGCTTCTTTTGTAAAAATGAGAGACATTACTCTTACTTATAAATTCCCGAGAAATATTACCGAATATATCTCAGCTCAAAATATATCTTTCTCTGTATACGCTAAAAACATCATGTTATGGACAAAGGCAGGAATTGGAATAGATCCTGAATTGGCTTACGATGGTGGTAATCAAGGTTTCGAAAAATGGAATCTTGCTCCTTGGACATTACCAATGGGATTCAGACTTAATGTTACTTTTTAAATAAAAAACAAGATGACACAAATAAAAAATAAAATAATCACACTATATGTAGCTTTAGCAACACTTTTGTTTTCTGCTTGTAGTGAATCTTTAGACGAAATAAACACGAGTCCTAATACACTTAGTGACACAGAGGTTGATATTAAATTTGTACTAACAGGTGTGCTAACAAAATCGGCACAAATAAGGAGTAGAATTGCCTTTGAAGGAGGAGAATTATCTGCTGCTACTCAATACTTACAAAGAGATTTTACCAGTTACGAAGAAAACAATTATCAATGGGGAGCTAGTGATTTTAGTATTTATTACGAACCTTTAAAAGACAGTCAATACATTTTTGAACGTGCTGAAAAAGAAAAAAAGGACGAAACAAAAAACTATTATCAAGCTGTGGCTTTGATTATGAAATCTTATGAATTTGGTTTTCTTACCTCTGCTTTTGGAGACATTCCTTTTAGCAAAGCTTTACAAGGTGAAAAAGGAGGAAATGAATTTTTTAAACCAGTGTACGATTCTCAAAAAGATGTTTTTATAGGTATTCTAAACGATCTAAAAACAGCCAACACTTTGTTAAAAAACACTGGAGTTATTACAGAAGCAATAGATGCTGATGTTGTATATAATGGTGATGGTCAAAAATGGAGAAAACTAGCCAACTCATTACGTCTTAGATTTTACATGAGGTTGTCTGAAAAGAACAATTCTAATATTGATGTATCTGCAGAAATAGCTACAATTGTAAACAATGCTAGTGAATTTCCTATTTTACAAAACAATAATGACAATGCCATGATTGCGTATATTGGAACAGATAGCGATAACAGTTGGTCTGGTGGGGCTTTAAATTACAGTAATCGTTCTGAATTTTACAGAAGAAAACCGTCGGCAACTATTGTAAAAGATCTTACAGAATTAAAAGATCCTCGTTTAACCAAATGGATAAAACCTGTAGATGTACAACTAGCACAAGGAGCTACCAATCAAGTAGTAGAAGAAGCTGGTAAAATAATACGCTATGTAAATATAGACATCAATGCTATTAACACAGATGCAGATAAAGAAAATGATATCAATACCGATTTATTTGTAGGGCTTCCTGTTGCTTTAAGTGCACCAAACGACTTTAATTTAGGAGGTACTATTAGTGATTATAAAAATGATATTTCCAACCTTGATACCACTATTTACCTAAATGCAGCTGCAAATCCTCATGCTTCTTATTTAACAGATATGTATGCAGAAAACAACCATCCTTTGGTTAAAGCTACTTTAATGAATGTTGCTGAAGTTCAATTTATTTTAGCAGAAGCAAGTGCTCGTGGATGGATTACAAACAATGCTTATGATTATTACAAAAATGGAATTAAAATGTCTTTTGAACAGTATGAAATTACCAATGGTGATGACAATTCCATATACGATAAAGCAAACAATACTTTAATTTCTTTTGATGAAAATGAATACATAGCCAATGTTAAAAATATTTTTGACAATGCAAGTAATAAGCTAGAACCTATTATACATCAAAAATGGATTGCTTTGTGGCTTACTAGTGAATCTTGGTTTGATTGGAGAAGAACGGGTTTCCCTGATTTAAATAGCAATATTATATCAGGAAGTAACGGAAACAATACTCCTGTAAGATTCTGGTACACGGATCCTTATAACGAAGATAATATGCTTAAAGCAATTGAAAAATTACAACCTGCCACCAATAATCAATGGTCTAAAATGTGGCTATTACAATAAATTACAAACTAAAAACAGGAGTACATTACTCCTGTTTTTTTAACTTTTATCCAAAAAAAATGAAGAAATTAATACTTTTTTGCAGCTGCATTATTGTGTTCTCTGCCTGTAATCAAACTTCTCAAGAACAGCAGCACAAAGAACATGCACACAATCACAGTCACTACCAAGCAGATGTACCTGCTCATAAATTAATTTTTCCATCAACCACACCAGATAGAATTATTGTTAATTTAACAGAAGATTCAGCACATAGTTTTGCTGTAAATTGGAGAACAAATCAAGAAATAGATACGGCTTATATAGAAATAGCAAAAGAAACACATGGTCCAGATTTTTTACTAAACAACCATGTAAAACGCATTAGAGCAACAACTCAATTTATAAAAACTGAAAATACTAGAGATCAAGAACCTTTGGTACACGCAGCTTATCATTCGGTAATTGCAACTAATTTAGAACCAGAAACCACTTATGTGTATCGTGTTGGGAGTGGTGCTAAAAATAGTGATACTTGGAGCGAATGGTTTCAAATAAACACACCTGCCAAAGACACAAACAAAGCTTTTAGTTTTATTTATTTTGGAGATGCTCAAAACGATGTAAAATCTATGTGGTCTAGGGTAATTCGTAAGTCTTATAAAATGATGCCTACGGTAGATTTTATGCTACACGCAGGAGATTTAATCAATCATAGCGAATCGGACAAAGAATGGGGAGAGTGGTTTTATGCAGGAAGTTTTATTCATGCCACTGTACCTAGTGTAATGACTCCTGGAAATCATGAATATGACAAGGGTAGCAATCGTAAAAATTTATCTGCCTTATGGAAACCTCAATTTACATTACCCGAAAATGGTCCTTTGGAAGAGTTAAAAGAAACGTGTTACGCCATCAATTATCAAAACATGAAGTTAATTTCTATTGATGCACAAAGTTTTATCAACAGTCAAAACTCAAGAAATGCTCAAACAAAATGGTTAGATTCTGTTTTAACCCACAATCACAAAAAATGGACAACTATTACCATGCACTACCCTATTTATTCAACCAAAAAAGGGCGAGATAACAAAGAGTTGCGTGAAATGATACAACCTTTGATACAAAAACATGGAGTAGATTTAATTTTACAAGGTCACGATCATACTTATGCTAGAGGTTATGCTTCTAATCAAGGTTTGGGAAAAACAGTTGTAGAAAATGCAGGAGCAATATATGCAGTATCTGTAAGTGGACCTAAAATGTACGAGTCTCAGAATCAGGAATGGATGGTAAAACGTGGGGAATACACACAACTATTTCAAATAATTACCATAGAAAACAATACGTTAAACTATAATTCTTACACACCAAAAGGTACTATTTATGATAGTTTTAGTTTGGTAAAAGATAAACATGGAAAAAAGACCATAACCAACAATAAACCAGAAATTGGAGTAAGACACCGAAAAGACTTTGTTTCTAAAAAATAAAAGTTTGTTTTGTTTATTTCAATTTTAACCGAATTGAAATTGTTATGAAGACCGTCTATTTAGACGGTTTTCTTGTTTAGTTATCTATGTTATTTTCTGCTTGTTTTATTTTTATGTCCGTTCTTTCTCTAAGAATAGTAAATGCATTTGTAATGTGTGCTTCTACTGCTTTTTTTGATATTGATAAATATTCTGAAATTTCTATATTGGTTAAACCTTCTTCTTTGCTTAACAAAAAAACCTGTTTGCATTTAGTAGGTAAAAGCTCAATTTCACTTTTAATCAATGCTAATTTCTCATTCAATAAATTAGTTTCTTCGGGTTCTGTAAAAGAGTTTAACGTATCATAAAAAATTTGATCTAAAACTATAGAAGATTGTTTTTTTCTATAACTATTTACAAAATCATTGTAGACAGATTTGTACAAAAAGCTTTTTACAGATTCTTTTATGTTTAATTTCTTTCTAGTTTCCCAAACGCGCATAAAAACATTCTGAACAATATCTTCTGCCAAGGCAGAATCGTTGGTAAGACTATAGGCATATCCAAAAAGTTTTTGATAATAAATATCTATTAAAGACATGTAGGCTTTTTCATCTCCTTTGATGAGATTTTTAAGTAAAATCGTAATATCCTTTTCTGCATTAGTCATTTATAAAACCCTAGTTTGAACTATAAATTTCAGCTATTATAGTTCAATACAACTAAAAACGGAATTACCTTATTATTAAAAAATTTATATCAATAGGTAAAGTTATCAGTAGATTTTAGCAAAAGACTTGACCTACTTAATACTTCTAAACATATAAATCCAAATAAGTCTAGACAATCTAATATTTAAAAAAGTTAACAATAACATTACCAGCACTATAACAGGTATAATTCTTAAATCCAAAGACTTTTCAAAAAAAGGAGAAGCTATAAAATAAGTTATTAAACCTTCGGCAACTCCTAACCCATAGCTAACATACATCGCTCCAATAAAAAAACCAGGTTCTTTCATAAATTTATAATCACAAACACTACATTCCGTATTCATTTTAGGAGCACCAATACTCAAAAAAATACTTTTGTCTTTAAATACTTTTCCTTCCCCACATTTAGGACATTTGTTACCAAGTAACTGTTTTAGTAATTTTAGCATTTTTGTTGGATGTTTACAAATTATAAATTGCTTGTAAAATTATAGATTAAGCAGTTTAAAAATTATTAGTATCTTCTCCCATTATAGCACAATTAAGACATTCTAAATACATGAAAAAAGTTCCTGTATATACATTACAAAATTTTACAACTACTACCCACAAGAATAGTTTGTATATAAATACGTTTAAAAATCATTTAATAGCACATAGTTTTATAGAGCAATCGCATCGTCATAACTTTTATTTGATGGTTTTATTTACCAACGGAACGGGTACGCACCAAATAGATACAAATACTTTTGATATTAAAAGAGGGAGTTTATATGTGCTAAAACCCGGACAAGCACACGGTTGGGAATTGTCTAACGATATTGATGGCTATATTCTTTTTTATACGGATGAAATGTACAATTTACATTTTGGTAATAAAAAAATAGAAGAATATCCATTTTACGAGGCTACTAAAAACATATCAGAAATTATTTTTAACGAAAAAGAACTAGCTGGTATTGAACCTTATTTTAAATTATTAATTCAAGAAAATCAGCAACTTAAATCTAGAAAAACAGAAAAACTATTAAATCTTATTGATATAATTCACATAGAGATTTCAAGAAAATACTTATCAGAAAACACCTATTCATATCAAACCTATAATCATAAAATACAGATATTTAACAAACTTTTGGAACAGCATTATATAGTACATAAATCGCCATCTTTTTATGCTGCAGAAATGAACATTACGTTAAAACATTTAAATAGAATTTGTAAAGATCTTTTAAACAAAACAGTTACAGAACTCATTTCCCAGAAAATTGTTTTAGAAAGCAAAAGAATGCTCACTTTTAGCTCGGCTTCTATCAATCAAATTGCCACATCATTGGGCTACGAAGACTATTCTTACTTTACTAGATTGTTTAAAAAACATACCAAATATACTCCTAGCAAATACAGAGCATCCTTAAAAAACAAGCTGTAAAAGCAATTAGAAGTGTAACAATCTAATATCATATTTTAAACAAAGTTAGCAAACCTTGTTAATCAGCTTAAAATCGATTATTGAAGCTATGTAATATAGTTTTGAATTCTTACATTTGCATACATTATAAATTTCAATCACTAGATTAAAAAATATACACATGAAATACGACGTTATTGTTATCGGAAGTGGACCTGGAGGATATGTTACCGCTATTAGAGCTTCACAATTAGGGTTTAAGACTGCTGTTGTAGAAAGAGAATCTTTAGGAGGTATCTGTTTAAACTGGGGATGTATTCCTACCAAAGCTTTATTAAAAAGTGCACAAGTGTACGATTATTTAAAGCATGTTGATGATTACGGTTTAAAAGCGGAAGCAATAGACAAAGACTTTGAAGCAGTAATTAAGCGTTCTCGTGGTGTTGCCGAAGGAATGAGTAAAGGAATTGAGTTCTTAATGAAAAAGAACAAAATTGATGTTATTAAAGGTTCTGGGAAAATTAAAGCTGGTAAAAAAGTAGATGTTACTGATGCTGATGGTAAAGTAACAGAATATGATGCTGACCATATTATTATAGCAACAGGTGCTCGTTCTAGAGAATTACCAAACTTACCACAAGATGGTAAAAAAGTAATTGGATACCGTCAGGCAATGACTTTACCTGAGCAACCAAAGAAAATGATTGTAGTAGGTTCTGGTGCTATTGGTGTTGAATTTGCTCACTTTTACAACTCAATGGGTACAGAGGTAACTATTGTAGAATTTATGCCTAACGTAGTTCCTGTAGAAGATGAAGAAGTTTCTAAAGCTTTTGGAAACGCTTTAAAGAAAGCTGGAATTAAAGTAATGTTAAATTCTGCTGTAGAATCTGTAGATACTTCTGGTGATGGAGTTGTTGCTACGGTTAAAACTAAAAAAGGAGAAGAAAAATTAGAAGCTGATATTTTATTATCTGCTGTTGGTATTAAAACTAACATAGAGAATATTGGTTTAGAAGAAGTTGGAATTGTTGTAGATAGAGATAAAATTATTGTAAACGATTTTTACCAAACAAACATTCCTGGTTACTACGCTATTGGAGATGTAGTTCCTGGTCAAGCTTTAGCACACGTTGCTTCTGCAGAAGGAATTACTTGTGTGGAGAAAATTGCAGGTTTACATACAGAACCTATTGATTACGGAAACATTCCTGGATGTACATATGCTTACCCAGAAATTGCATCTGTTGGTTTAACAGAAAAAGCAGCTAAAGAAGCAGGTTACGAATTAAAAATTGGAAAATTCCCTTTTTCTGCTTCAGGTAAAGCATCTGCTGCTGGAACTAAAGAAGGATTTGTAAAAGTAATTTTTGATGCTAAATACGGAGAATGGTTAGGATGTCATATGATTGGTACAGGTGTTACCGATATGATTGCTGAAGCTGTTTTAGGTCGTAAATTAGAAACTACAGGACACGAAGTATTAAAAACCGTTCACCCTCACCCTACCATGTCTGAGGCGGTAATGGAAGCTGTTGCAGCTGCTTATGATGAAGTAATTCACCTATAAGTATTAAACATAATTTACTAAAAAAGAGAAAACATTACGTTTTCTCTTTTTTTTTTCGGTTTTTTTAAAAACAAAATAAACTATATTTGATTTTTGGGGTCTAAGATTAGACTAGTTAACGCTATAAAAAAATCATGAAAAAAATTTTATTCATAAGCATCACTTTATGCTTAGTTTCGTTTACCATTATAAAGTCTACTGACTTTTTAGATAAAGTTCAAAAAAAGTTAGAGAACTACACAAAACAACATCCCGAAAAAATTTACATACAAACGGATAAACCCTTTTATTCTACCGATGAAGACTTGTGGTTTTCTGCCTATTTAGTTAACGGAATCACACATCAAAAAACAAATAAGAGTAAAGTTGTTCATGTAGAATTAATCAACGCTAAAGATAGTATTGTTTCTAAAAGAAGATTATTTTTTACAAACACCATTGCTTCTGGAGATTTTAAAATTAACAAAAACTGGAAACCAGGTACTTATTTATTAAGAGCCTACACTAAATACATGCAAAATGAAAGTAGTGATTACTTTTTTCAGAAAGAAATTCCTATTTATGCCATAGCAGAACTAGATAGTATTGCCACAACAGAAACAATAACAACACCTACTACAGAAGTAGCTACCAAAACAAAAAAAGCTAAGGCAACAAGACCTAACTTAAAGTTTTATCCTGAAGGAGGAAACCTAATTGCAGAAACAGCTAACAGAGTTGCCTTTGAAATAAAAGACAAGAGATATAGTGAAATTAATTTAGCAGGAGTGATTAAAGATCAAAACCACAATGAGGTTTTAGATTTTAAAACCTTAGAACTAGGTTTAGGTAGTTTTATATTTATTCCAGAAGCAGATAAAACTTATTATGCAAGTATTAATGTAAACGGAAAAGAAGAAAAATATCCGTTACCAAAAGCATTAGCAAAAGGATATTCTTTAGGAATCACAAACAACGGACAACACATAATTATCCAAAGTTCATCTACTACAGAAAAAGGGTTAAAAGGATCTTATTTGGTAGCACACCAAAGAGGACACTTACTTTATAAAAAGTTTCAGAACGAAGAAACAACAAACGACTTAATTAAAATCTCCACCAAAGAATTGGCAGATGGAGTTGTTAATGTTACTTTATTTGATAAACAAGGAAATCCTGTAGCCGAAAGATTGGTATTTGTAGACAATCCTAAAAACAACCTAAAATTAGATATTGTAACTCCTACAAACGCTTTAGAGTCTCGTAAAAAAATAACTTTAAAAATTGATGTAAAAAGCAATAAAGAACAAAGTGTAAATAGTTCTTTATCTATGGCTGTAAGAGATTTAAAAGCCTATCCATACAACACAAGATCTGGTAATATTAAATCTTGGTTATTGTTAAACTCAGACTTAAGAGGAACAGTTAAAAACCCTGGTTATTTCTTTGAAAAAGAAGACGACTTAAAAAGAAGATACTTGTTAGACTTAGTAATGATGACTCATGGTTGGAGACGTTTTACATGGACAGACATGTTAAATAATCAATCTAAAGAGCAAACTATTAAACCAGAAGTTGGACTCTTTATATCTGGAACAACCAAACAATTAAAAAAGCCTTACAATTCTTTTTCGGCTCCTACTCGATTGACCTTTTTTGGAAAAAACGTTTTTCAAGAACCTATTACACAATCAGACACTTTAGGTAAATTTAAATTTGGTCCTTATGTGTTTTTTGATTCTATGCCTGTAATTATAGAATCTAGACTTGATGATTTTAAATCAACTAGAAGAAAAGCAAGAAACGTAGTAATTTTAGTAGATAAAGATAGAAGTACTCCTAAAGTAGAAAAAAACGTATTCTTTAATAAAATAGAAGAAGAAAATAGTGATTTACAAGTCGCTAACTTTATAAAAGTAACCAAGTATATCAAAGAAGAAAAATTTAGATACAGTAAAGAAGTTGAAAAACTAAACGAAATTACTTTGGTAGCCAAACGTAAAACAGAGCTTGAAAAACGTCAAGAAGAAATGAGTAACCTTACCGATTATGGAGAACCTATGAACGGACAACGCTTAGATCTTTTAAACGATTTTACAGCTCCTGGTACTTATACAGCCTTTGACATTGTTGGTCAAATGAATGGAGTCTTTATAACTGGAGACAGTATTTTTATTAGAAGAAATAATAACCCTGCTAAAATTGTATTAGACAATTTAGAAGTGGATGCTAGTTTTTTACAATCTATAAATGGTGATGAAATTTCTTTTATAGATGTATTACAAGGATCTGATGCAGCTACCTTTTCTAATGCTGCCAATGGAGTAATTGCCTTGTATTCTAACACAGGTAATGTGGGTAGTAGAAATATTAAAAGAAAACCTGGTATTATAGATTTTCAGGCAGAAGGTTTTTATACAGCTAGAAAATTTTACGCACCAGATCACGTAAATGATTTTGAATTATTAAACAAATCTGACTTAAGAACTACATTACACTGGGAACCTATTATACAAACAACAACTAATGGTGGTGCAGAAGTTTCTTTCTACACTAGCGATATTAGAAGTGACTATATTATAGAAATAGAAGGTATTTCTGATAACGGTACTCCAATTCACGGTATTAAAACTTTTCATGTAGAATAACAACAAGCTACTAATAAAAAAGGGAACCATTAACGGTTCCCTTTTTTTGTGATTCTTTTCTTTTATTCAGTATAGATCATTAGAATAGATAGTAAAAACTATGCGCAGCGCTAAAACAAGAAATTAAAAAGCTATAGAGCATTTTTTTAAAATCGTTCTATGAGCCATATTTAAATACATAAATTTGTGTTTTTAAATTTAAAACTAGAGATATGTCTCAAGCAAAAGAAGGAAGTACAGTAAAGGTACACTACACAGGTAAATTAAATAACGAACAAGTATTTGATAGTTCTAGAGAAAGAGAACCTTTAGAATTTACAGTAGGTGCCGGACAAATGATTCAAGGTTTTGACCAAGCAGTTAATGGAATGTCTGTTGGAGACAACAAACAAGTTACTATTGTGGCAGAAGAAGCTTATGGAGCTAGAAATGAAGATGCTGTATTTAAATTACCAAAAACTCAATTACCAGCAGAATTAGAACCTCAAGTTGGAATGCAATTAGAGGCTAATCGCGAAGATGGTCAAAAACAAATGTTATTGATTGTTGGTGTTGAAGAAGAAGAAGTTGTATTAGATGCAAACCACCCATTGGCTGGTCAAGATTTAATCTTTGATATTGAATTAGTTGAAGTTAACTAAACTTTAATTTTTTTCTAAATTACCAAACACCTTTTATACTCTAAAAGGTGTTTTTTTATCTTTAGTACTTTCATCTGTAAGTCAAGTTAATTTTTAAAACATGAATCACCAAAAAGCAATAAAAACCATTTATTTTAGCTTGTTAGGAAATATTCTTTTAGCAATTATTAAAGGAGCTGCTGGAATTATTGGTAATTCCTATGCTTTGGTTGCTGATGCTATTGAATCTACCTCAGATGTATTTTCATCTTTATTAGTCTTATTTGGTTTAAAATATGCTAAAAAACCTGCCGATGAAAATCATCCTTATGGACACGGAAAAATAGAGCCATTAATTACTTTTATTGTGGTAGTCCTTTTGGTTTCTTCGGCCATAATAATTGCTTACAAAAGTATCATCAACATACAAACTCCCCATAAAACTCCTAAAACATGGACTTTATATGTTTTAGGTATTATTATTTTATGGAAAGAAATTTCTTATAGAATTGTATTACGTAACAGCCACAAAACCAATAGTTCTTCTTTAAAAGCAGATGCTTGGCACCACCGTAGTGATGCTTTAACTTCTGTAGCTGCATTTATTGGTATATTAATTGCCATCTATTTTGGAAAGGGATTTGAAAATGCTGATGATTGGGCTGCTTTGATTGCTTCTTTTATTATTATATACAATGCTTATCAAATTTTTAGACCTGCTTTGGGAGAAATTATGGATGAACATAGATATGATGATTTAATTGAAAATATTAGAATTATTTCTAACAAAGTTCCTGGAATTATGGGTACCGAAAAATGTTTTATTAGAAAAGCAGGAATGCATTATCATGTAGACTTACACGCTAGAGTAAACGGAACAAAATCGGTAACAGAAGGCCACCAAATATCCCACTTATTAAAAGATACCTTACATGAAGAAATCCCTAATTTGGGAAATATTTTAATTCACATAGAACCTTATTATCCAAAAACAGAATTATGAGAACAACATTAATTGCGATCACACTTTTTTCTTTTGCCATGATAGGATGTAAAACATCTACAAAAGAAAACCCTCATCATCTTCAGACTCCTATAGCCGATGAAAACTCAACTAAAAAAACATTAGATTGGGACGGAACCTATGCAGGAACAATTCCTTGTGCAGATTGTAGCGGAATTAAAACCAAAATTACACTTCATCAAGATTTAACCTACACAAAGTCTATTAAATATTTAGGTAAAGAAAATACAGCTACAAGTACTAATGGAACATTTACTTGGAATGATTTAGAAAACACCATTACCATTAAAGAAACTTCTTATATGGTTGGTAAAAACACACTAATTCAGCTAAATAAAGAAAAGGAAAACATTAAAGGAGCTTTGGCTACTCAGTATGTATTGCAAAAAATTGCTGTAGATACCAATCTTACAGATGTAAAATGGCAGTTGATAGAATTGGCAGGACAAAAAGTAAATCAAACAGATAAAAACATTCCTTTTTTAAGCTTAAACAGTACAGAAAACACCCTTACAGGATTCTCGGGATGCAATAATTTTTCAGGTGATTTTACGCTTAAATTAGGAAATAGAGTAAACTTTTCTAAAATAGCAGCTACTAGAAAATATTGTGAAAACACTCCGTATGAAGCAGAATTTTTAAAAGTTCTAGGAACTATTGACAACTACACTATAAATAACAATACACTATCTTTAAACAAAGCTAGAATGGCACCGTTGGCTAAATTTAAAATTATACCTTAATAATTACATACATTTACTACAAACACCACTTACTTCTACATCTACTTGTTGAATTTGAACATTAGGTATTTGAATTTGAATGGTGTTTGTGGTATTTACACAAGACACTTCTAAGCACTCTACACATTTAAAATGTACATGTTTATGATTGTGACACTCCGAAGTACAATACTCTTTACACATAGCATAATATACCTCATCACTACTTACAGAGGCTTTATGAATAATTCCACCATCCAACAAAGCGTGTAAAGTTCTATAAAGTGTTACTCTATCAAAATGTTTTAATTTTTTTTGCAATTCGCTATAAGGAATTGCAGAATTAAACGCTGCAACAACAGTTAACAACTCCAAACGCTTAGGAGTTGCTTTTAAATTTCTATCTCTTAATAATTCTATAAACTTTGTTTCTACATTCATTTGTTTAAAAATTTACTTTGACCCCTAACACAATACTTCTTCCTAAATCGTCAGAAAAATATCTTAGTCTATTTAAATAATCTCGGTAGGTAACATTAAAAGCATTATCTACTTTTACATAGGAGTTCACTTTTGTTTTTGAAATATAAAACTCACTTGTTAAATTAATATTTACCAACTGATAAGCATCTGGCGGTGTTAAAATATCTTGACTTTCTAACAAATGATTTTGTTTAAACACGTATTTGTATTGAACTTCTAAAACTGAGTTTCTAAAAAAACCGTCTTTAAATCCTTTAAACTCGGCATTTAACAAGGCATTATTAGTAGGCATATATACCAACGGTGTAGATTCCGACAAATTATCTCCTCTAATAAAACTATACTTAGCTCCTACTTTAAATTCATCTGTAAAAAGATAATTAGTTCCAAAATCAACACCTAAAATTCTAGCATTGTCTTGTTGATATTCAAAAACGGGAAACGTTCCTCTAATATTAGTAATAAATTCATTACTAGGTTGTAAGTAAATATAGTTATCTATATACTGTGCATATACTAAGCTTTCAAAAAACCATTTAAAATCTATATTTCCCTCTAAACCTAACGTAGCTTTTAAGCCAGTTTCTTTTTTAAAATTGGGGTTCCCAATTTCAAAACCACTAACTCCTTGATGCAATCCATAAGAATACAATTCATTAATATCTGGATTTCTAGACGTTAGTCCCAAATTAAAAGACAAAAATAGATTCTGAGTTGCATGATAATCTACTCCTGTAGCCAAACTATAGTTCTGAAAATAGTTGTCATACTTTTCAATATCTTTATTCACTTTATTGATATAGGCTACATTTTGATACGTAAAATTGTATCGTCCTCCAAACTCAAACTTCCATTTGTCCCTATCCAAATCAAACAAAGCAAAACCTCCTATTTGATGAGATAAATAATCTGGAATTAAAGGTAAAATACCTGTTTCAGAATCATTGGTATTGTCAGTAAACGTGTATTGAATTCCTTTTTTAATCTCTAATTTGTTTTTATATTCTTTTTGATGTGTGGCTTCTAAAAAATGAGTTTGCTGCAACAAACCTAATGCTGCAGTATCAGTCCTACCAGATCTTCGTATATCATACTCTTCTCTTTGGTCTATTTGTCCGGCATAATTAAATGCATATAGCTCATCAGCACTTATCTTAACTTCATTTTCCCATTTTAGCAAGTGATGATGTACTTCTTGCTTTGGAGCATCAATACCATAAGAAAAATTAGCTTCTGTATATTGAGGTTGCTCCGCATACAAAACAGATTTTGCATATTCAGACAATTCTCCATTTTCAGATTCAGAACTAAGTGTTACATGTGAACCTCTTAACACCCCCAGTGTGGTATTAAAGGTACTTGCATATACTTTTGATATCCAAGTGTCTAAAACTTTTTTTTCTAATTGAATAGCTAAGTTGGCTTCTGTAAACCCTGTATTATTTAAATAATAATCAGATGTTTTTCTATCTCCATACTTTTTTAAAGTTCCAGTAACTCTCCAAGCAATTTGCTGATTATTTTGTTCTAAACTTACATTTACATTGTGTCCATTCCCATTAGTTTCCGTAAAATAAAGTAGATTTCCGTGCAAATGAGGATCTTTTTGAATGTCTTTTGGAATTACATTTATAACCGCTCCCAAACTACTTCCTTGATACTCTAAAGCACCTACTCCTTTGGTTACCTGAATAGTACCTGCCATTAAAGGATCTATTTCCGGAGCATGATCATTACCCCATTGCTGTCCACTTTGTACCACACCATTGTTTAACAACATTACTCGGCTACCATAAAGTCCATGCACTACTGGCTTAGCAATACTATTTCCGTTTTTAACCGTACTTACACCAGTTAAATTCTCTAGTTGATTCGCTAAATTTTTATTGGTGTTTTTTTGAATGTTTTTTAGCTTAACTACCTGTGTGCTTTGAGTTGATTTTTTAGGATGTTTGTTTAGTAAATGAACACCATCTAGCATGTTAACCAAATGAGGCATTTCTACATCTACTTTTAGATTACTAGTTACTACAACCGATTTTTCTTTGTCTTCACATCCTATATGACGGACAATAATGTGATAATTTCCTTCACAAATATTTTTAATTTCATAAAATCCATCTTGATTGCTAATGGCTCCTTTTCCCGTCTCTTTTATAAATACAGAAGCTCCAACAATGGGTGATTTGTTGGAGGCATTTTTTACAATTCCAGAAATAGTATAACTGCAATTTTGCGCAAAAAAGCTATACTGAATAAACAGTATAGCTATTGTTAAATAATGTGTAAACTTCAATGTGTGTTTTCTTATTTATTTATTCCTAACTTAAAAGTGATATCTACATCATTTTCACCACCTGCATTGGTTATATCTCCACTAGCAACACCTTGAGCAAATTTATTTGGCTCATGACGTAAAACAATATTAATAGCTCCACCTTCTTGGTAAGAATCTGATGTTTTAAAAGTAGTTTCAAGACCAATTGGATTTCCATTTTCATCTTCATCTGCATAAGTAATTGTCAATCCGCTAATACTGTGAATGTAGAAAAACTGGTGATTCTTACCTTCTTCTTTAATTTCAGCATCAATATCATCTCCGTGTTCATGATCGTGCTCTTCACCTTCTTCTTCATGCTCCTCTTCCTCTTCATCATGATGGTCGTCTTCTTCACCATTTAAAGAGATTACAGCATTGTATGTTTTACCCGATTCTAAACTTCCTTCTGTTTTTTCACTTTCATCAATTACACCATCTCCATTTTCATCATGCCAGTGAAAAACAACAGCATCTCCTCCATCTTTAGGTGTTAAAGTTAAGGTTACGTTTTCTATTAACTCTGATTCATTAGGTACTATTGGATCGTCTTTTTTACAAGAAATAATACTACCTGCTATGACTAACGCTGTTAAAATTGCTTTAAAATTCATTGTTGTTTTTATTTATGATATCTCACTTTATTGACTGCAAATATATAAATCTTTTTTAATAACGCAACAATGTTGCATTTAAATTTTGTATTAAAAAATTGATATCTTCACAAAAAAATTAAAATGTATACAAAACTCTTGTCTATAGCAATTATTACTTGCTTAGCAACCTCTTGCAAAACAAATAAAACAATAACTAAACCGGCATCAACTTCTTTTTATATTGGAACGGTCACCAACAAAGGTTTTTCTACCAGTCAAGGAATTTATCAATCTAGTATTAGTACAGAAGGAAAATTGAGCTCTATAGAATTACTGGCTGATACAGACAACCCTTCTTACTTAGCTAAAACAAGCAATCAAGATTATTTGATTAGTACAAATTCTGGTGGAAAAATTGGATTGAGCAGTTTTAAAATTGGAGAAAATCAATTAACAGCCATCAATACCTCAGAAACAGGAAAATCTCCTTGTTACGTTTCTACCCAAAATGGTTATGTATTAAATGCTAATTATGGAGATGGAACTATAGATCTACATACCATTGATAAAAACGGAAAATTAAGTAGCATTTTAGATACTCAAAAACACACTTATTCAACTCCCAGTAGTCACAAAAGACAAAAGAAAGCATTTGCTCATTCTTGTTATTTTGAACCGAACTCAAACAATATTATTGCCATTGATTTAGGTGCGAATAAAATTTTATTTTCCAGCATAAACAAACAAACCAACAAATTTGTACCCAATGCATTTAACGAATTAGAACTCCCTAAAAATAGCGGACCTAGATTGTTAAGCTACCACCCTACACTTCCTGTTTTTTATGTAGTAAACGAACTTAACGCAACCGTTTCTGTGATTGCAAAAAACATTCAAGAAAACACCTATAGTATTCTAGAAACAGTACCTACCTTACCTGCTGGTTTTGATGTAAACACCAATACAGCTGCACATATAGAAATTACCAAAGACGGAAAATTCTTATACATGAGCAACAGAGGACACGATAGTATTTCTGTTTTTAGTGTTGCCCAAAATGGAACTTTAACTTTTGTAGAAAGAGTTTCGGTACAGGGTAAACACCCTAGAAATTTTTCTTTAAGTACAGACAATCAATTTTTAGTTGTTGCTAATAGAGATACAAATAATATTTGCTCTTTTAAAAGAGATGTAAAATCTGGAAAATTAACTTTTGTAGATGAAATAGAAGCACTTAGAGCTACTTGTATTTTATTCTAAAACTTAAAAAAGGGAGCTAATTAACTCCCTTTTTTTATTTATCAGCAAATTTTAATTCACTCATATTGGTATCTTTATGCTTATTCTTTGCATAGGCAAAACCATCTTTCCACCACTCTGTCATTAACACCTTATCAAAAATTAAAGAATTGGTTGTTAAAATGGTAGGAGTATAATACAAATTTAATTGTACATCTCCATAATGCGATGCCAATTTACCAATAGAAACGTTGTGGTTCCTTACTTGTTCCAACGTAAAATCTAACACATCAGAAATTAGCGAAAATGGATTCTTTGCAGGAATATTGGCTATTAACTTTGTTTCTGTATCCAGAATAATCACATCTATTTCTGTAGCTCCACGATTGATAGCTTCCTTAATAGGCACCAAAGATCCAAAACCTCCATCAGCATACTGACAGTTGTCTTTTTCGTACAAACTCATAAAAGGAACGTAGTTACAAGAAGCCCAAATCCAGTCGCAAAATTGTTTTCTGTCAAAATCTTTAATAGATTTGTATTCTACTTTTCCCAATGTTAAATTAGAAACTGTAACCACAATATCTTTATGTGTTGCCTTTAACTCTTTAAAAAAAGCCTCATCAATGGTTTTGTGTAACAATTTTCTAAGATTGGTACTTTCTCCAAATGTTTTTTGTTTTCTAATTAAATTCCACAATACCTTAAAGTGATTGATAGAAACGGTTTTAGCTCCTCTACTTCCTTTTACGACAAAGGGATTCACACTAAAAATAGTAGATTGATTTACATTGGTGTACAACTCTTTTAGCATTTCTATTCTGCCCAAAGCCAAATGAGAAATTAGCAAGCTTCCTGTAGAAGTTCCTACCAAAATATCGTATTCCTTTTTTAGTTTGGTGATTAAATACTCTGCCACCCCTCCTGCAAATGCTCCTTTACTACCACCTCCAGAAATTACCAATGCTCGCATATATGTTTTTGATATTTTAGACTTATTTTAGTCAACTAAATATACATATTTAATTGTTAACTATTCCGATGAAAAAAAATCATTACTTCCTATATTTTATCATAGCTACACTCCTATTTTCTTGTGAACAAGGACCTACTATTTTTGATGTGGTTGATTGCAATTCTAACACAGAATTCCATCATACGAAAAGCATTAGAGATGTAAAAAATGGATTTGAAATTAGCATTGGAGAAAACTGGAAAAGAGAATTGTATTTTGATGATTATCAATCTAGAATTTACGCAGCGGATACTACTCGTAGTTTTTCGGCATCTTTTCTTATTGATATTACCCGATTTAAAGGAAAAATAATTATAGAAGAGGCTTTTAAAAACAAAATTTCCCAACAAATACTAGCTAAACCTAGAACCTATATAATCAAAGACAAACTCATCACTTTTAAAAACAAACCCGCATATGCTGTGTATAGCTTTCAAAAAAACGCTACCAACGCAAGCTACACTATTCAATGTTACGTAGCCGATAAAGAACATTATTATTTGCTTTCATCACAAATAAATGGAAGTCAAAATTTAGCACAAAACAGCTGTGAAATTGTAAGTATTTTTAATTCCTTAAAAATGCTTCCTTAAACAAGTAAAAGCAAATCGGTTTTATTTTACAAAAGTTTATGCTTGTTCTAAACACTTAGCTATTTTTGCCAAAAATTGTACACAGCATGCAACACATTTTAGATAGATTTATTAGCTATATAACGGTAGATACACAATCTGACCCAAACAACCCTGCTTTTCCTAGTACAGAAAAACAATGGGTATTAGCTCGTATGCTAGAAAAAGAATTAAAAGCCATTGGTTTAAGCAATGTACAATTGGATCAAAATTGTTACTTAACAGCTACTTTGCCTAGCAATGTAAGTCACAACGTTCCTGTAATTGGTTTTGTTGCTCATATAGATACCAGTCCAGATTTTAGCGGAAAAAACGTACATCCACAAATTCATAAAAATTACGATGGTGGAAATATTGTTTTAAATGCTGAACAAAATATTGTTTTAGATGCTACTTATTTTGATGACATTCAGCAATACAAAGGGCAAACCATTATTACTACTGATGGAACCACGCTTTTAGGTGCCGATGACAAAGCGGGGATTACAGAAATTGTAACTGCTATGGAATATTTAATCAATCATCCAGAAATTAAACACGGAACCATTCGTATTTGTTTTACTCCTGATGAAGAAGTAGGTAAAGGAGCTCATAAATTTGATGTAACAGCTTATGGAGCAGAATGGGCTTACACCATGGATGGTAGCCAAGTTGGAGAATTGGAATACGAAAATTTTAACGCTGCAAGTGCAGTAGTTACCGTTCAAGGAAAAAACGTACACCCTGGCTACGCAAAAAATAAAATGGTGAATGCTATTTTGATAGCTCAACAATTCATCAATGGATTGCCTGCTAACGAGGTTCCAGAAAAAACCACTGATTACGAAGGTTTTTATCATTTACACGACATTAACGGTGATGTGGAAAAAACAACCTTAGAATATATTGTTAGAGATCACGATTTAGAAAAGTTTGAAGCTCGTAAAGAAACCATGAAGTCTTTAGTATCTTCGCTAAATCAAAAAATAGGTGATGATATTTTTTCTATTGAATTAAAGGATCAATATTTTAACATGAAAGAGAAAATAGCTCCTGTAATGCATATTGTAGATATTGCAGCAGAAGCTATGGAAAAAGAAAATATAGAACCTATATACAAAGCCATTCGTGGCGGTACAGATGGTTCTCAACTATCGTTTATGGGGTTGCCTTGTCCTAATATTTTTGCAGGTGGGCACAACTTTCACGGTAAATATGAATACGTACCTTTGGAATCTATAGAAAAAGCAACCAAAGTAATTGTAAATATTGCTGAAATTACAGCTAACAAGTATAAACAAGTTTAAACGAATCTGTAAATTCATTTAAGACAAGAAGTTCTCGACTCCGCTCGAACACCGTAGGTTATCGAGCGGAGTCGAAATGTAGTTACCAGACAATGGTCATTAAGAGAATAATAATAAAAAGTAGATTTAAAAATAAAAATAATGGATAATCAATTTTTAATTTCATTAACAGAAAAATACGGAGCACCGTTGTATGTATACAATGCAGATATTATAGAACGTCAATACAAACGTATGATGAATGCTTTTTCCTCTGTAAAAAATGTAAAATTAAACTACGCAGTAAAATCTAACACCAACTTAAATGTTTTAAAGTTTTTAAAAAATTTAGGATCTGGAGGAGACTGTGTATCTGTTCAAGAAATTAAATTGTGTTTAGCTGCTGGTTTTAACGTAAAAGACATTTCTTATACTCCTAATGGAGTTTCTTTTGCAGAAATTACAGAAGCTCATCATTTAGGAGTAAAAATTACTTTAGACAACTTATCTAGTTTAGATAAATTTGGAAAAGCATTTCCTAAAGCTCCTGTTTCTTTGCGTATCAATCCGCATATTATGGCGGGTGGAAACGCTAAAATTTCTGTAGGACATGTAGATTCTAAATTTGGTATTTCTCATACTCAAATTGAGGAAATCAAAAAAATAGTAACAGCCAACGGAACTCCTGTAAACGGTGTACACATGCATACAGGTTCTGATATTAAAGATCCTAGTGCATTTGTAGAAGCTATGGAAGTATTGTTAGGAATTGCAAGACAATTTGATACGATTGAATTCATCGACTTAGGAAGTGGTTTTAAAGTACCTTATAAAGATGGAGACCATGCAACCAACTTAGAAGAATTAGGACCTATATTAGGAGCTAGTTTTAATGCTTTTTGTGATGAGTACGGTAAAGAATTAAAGTTGATTTTTGAACCAGGTAAATTCTTAGTAAGTGAGTCTGGTAAATTCTTAGCCAAAGTAAATGTCATCAAACAAACACCTAATATTAATTTTGTTGGGGTAGATAGTGGATTGAATCATTTAATGAGACCTATGATGTATGATGCTTATCACAGAGTACATAACATTTCTAATCCTGATGGTGAAAAACAAACCTACAACATAGTAGGATACATTTGTGAAACCGATACGTTTGCAGAAACTAGAGAACTAGGAAAAGTAAGCGAAGGAGATATTATTTGTATGGACAATGCCGGAGCGTATTGTTTTTCTATGGCCTCTAACTACAACTCTCGCTTTAAACCTGCCGAAGTTTTAGTCATAAAAGGACAAGATTATTTAATTAGAGAAAGAGAAACCTTTGAAGATATTCTAAAAAATCAAATTGAAATTGATTTATAGTAATGCGATAAAATAAAAAACGCTAACCATATGGTTAGCGTTTTTTGGTTTTGATGATGACAATCTTTCAACTATTTTCTTTCCCTAATTAAATTTCCCATCTGACAAAAACATTAAATAATATATATTTTCATAAAATCCAATAATAAGAACAATTGACCGTTTTTTAAAAAAGCATTCCTTAATTGGAATTTTCATTGAAAACATAACATCTTCCAAAATTCTATTTTAAATCCCTATAACCGTGAAAAATGAAATTCTAAAATATCTTTCAAAATATACTAAAATCACTCATGAATTAGAAAGTGCTATTGTAAACAGCACTTTTATTGAACACTTTAAAAAAGGTACGATTCTACTTAAAGAAGGTGATGTTTGTATTGAATGCTATTTTATTTTAAAAGGATGTATAAGAAGTTATATTGTTGAAAACGGAGAAGAAAAAACTATTGAATTTTATACCGAGGAATATGCCGTTACACCTTCTAATTATGGAACATCTAGTCCCTCTAATTATTACTTAGAATGTATTGAAAATGTGATAGTTAGTGTGGGTAACCCTAAATTAGAAAAAGAAACATTTCAAAAGTACCCAGAATTAGAATCTTTATCTAGAGTTATTGGCGAGGTCATAATGGCTAAAAATCAAGACTCCTTTGCTAAATTTAAAACTTCCAATCCTGAGGAAAGATACTTAGATCTGTTAAAAAATAGATCAGATTTAATTCAACGAGTCCCTCAGCACCAAATAGCTAGTTATTTAGGTATTAAACCCGAATCGTTAAGTAGAATTAGAAAAAGAATACTTACCAAAAAATAATTTCTTAACTATAGTCAATGAAATCTAAATTAGATCCAGGCTACTTTTGTAGCATATGGAAAATAAACGAAATTCGAGAATTGCAGGAACTCTAATCCTTTTGGGAATAATTACTGGTATTTTAAGTATTATTCCTTCAATTGATAATGAAAAATATCTTGAAATTGTTTATCTAAACAAAAATACCGTTTTAATTGGAGCTCTTTTTCAATTTCTTTTAATACCAATTTATATTAGTTTCTCTTTAATATTGTTTCCAATATTAAAACAGTATAGTAGTTTTCTTTCTATTGGATTTGTTGGATTTCGATTTATGGCGGGAGTATTTCAATTAATAGGAATAATACTATTGCCAACATATATCCTTTTGAGTGAAAAATACTTAACAGAGATAAGCAGTGATTTAAAATTTTATGAAACAATTGGTCAAATATTAAAAAACACTAGAGATTTAGTAAACCATTTAGGTGTGATTATAGCAACAGGATTAGGAAACTTACTTTTTTACGCTATACTTTATAAACAAAAAAACATCCCAACTTGGATTTCAATATGGGGAATAGCAGGAAACATATTAATTATGACTGCTGGTTTTTTATTTTTTTTTCAATTACTTACTGTTATTTCAACCGAATATATAATTATAACAACTCCGCTTTTATTACAAGAAGTAATTTTGGCTATTTGGTTAATTAAAAAAGGAATCACAAACCCTAAAAAAACATATTCAATCAAATTTAACACGAATAAACAATTCCAAATATAATTCAACCAAAAAAATCAAATCCCAGTATTATGAAAAACCCTCTCTTAACAATAGCTATCCTATTTTCAATTCTTGCAGTTAATGGACAAAATAAAGATGAAATACCCCCCTATTCATTCGAAAATAAAAATGAACTAAAAATTAATGTTTATTTCACAGCATTTGGATTATTTGAAACAACTTATGAAAGAAATTTAAATAGAAAGTCATCATTAGGAATAACAGGATTGTACTCTTTCAGTAAAAAATATGATGAGGATGTAAATTTTCAAATCTCTCCTTTTTACAGAAGATATTTTGGTAAAAAATATGCTTCGGGTTTCTTTATTGAAGGATTTGGAACACTAGGTTCAATAGATGGAAAACAACTAACAGATGTCAATGGAAATATTACTTTAAATGAAGGTCCTGATGTTATTGACTTATCACTAGGTTTAAGTATTGGATACAAATGGGTTACCAAAAAAGGAATTATTTTTGAAGCTTTATTTGGTATGGGAGGTAATTTATTTAACGCTAATAAAACAGACCATAATATAATCAATCGTCGTGCAATAAGTATAGGTTATCGATTTTAATCTAAAAAAGCCTTTTAACACCTTATTAACAAAGTAGTATCATTTATTAATTTGATTATTCTATTTTTATCCTGCAAAAAAACAACTACATGAAAAAATTTTTAATACTCTTACTCCTTATCGTAAGTAACACCTATGCTCAAGAAAAATTCACCATTACAGGAGTTGTAAAAGATGCAGGTTCTGGAGAAACTTTAATTGGTGTCAGTATCATCGAAAAAAGTTCATCGCAAGGAACCGTAACCAACGAATATGGTTTTTATTCTTTTACCCTTCCTAAAGGAGAACATACTATTGATATTTCTTATTTAGGATATAACAATTTTACCAAGAAAATTAACTTAACTAAAAACACAACACTTAACATAGATCTAAAAGAAAACTTAGAGAGTTTAGATGAAGTAGTCATTTCTACCTACACCGAAAAAGTAAGCATTAAGAAAGCTGAAATGAGTGTCAATAAAATGAAGGTACAAACGGTAAAACAAATTCCGGCTGTACTAGGAGAGGTAGATGTTATTAAATCTATTACCACACTACCTGGTGTTACTACTGCTGGAGAAGGACAATCTGGATTTAATGTACGTGGTGGTGCTGCCGATCAAAACTTAGTGTTATTAGATGAAGCAACCATATACAATACCTCTCACCTATTCGGTTTGTTTTCTGTAATTAATGCCGATGCTATTAAAGACTTAAAACTATACAAAGGAGGAGTTCCCGCTAAGTTTGGAGGTAGAATTTCTTCGGTTTTAGACATTCACCAAAAAGATGGAAATAAATACGATTTTCACGGAAATGGTGGAATTGGATTGATTTCATCTAGATTAACTTTAGAAGGACCTATTGTTAAAAAGAAAGCTTCTTTCTTTTTAAGTGGTCGTAGGTCTTATGCTGATTTATTTATTCCATTGGCTATGCCAGATACTGATAATACAGCTTATTTTTATGATTTAAATACCAAAATTAACTGGGAAATAGACAATCATAACAAATTGTATTTATCTGGTTATTTTGGAAGAGATGTATTTTCTTTTGCGGAATCATTCATTAACACCTATGGAAATGCAGTTGGAAACCTTCGTTGGAATCACGTTTTTAACAGTCAATTATTTTCTAACTTATCTTTAATTTACAGCAATTATTACTACGGATTAGAATTAGATTTTGTTGGATTTAAATGGAATTCAGGTTTACAAAACTTAAATCTTCAGTACGATTTTACCAAATACTACAACGACAATGTTTCGGTGAATTTTGGAATAAACAGTACCTTTCATCAGTTTAATCCAGGTAAAATAGAGCCTAACAATGAGGATAGCGGAATTATAGAAGACCAACTATCTAAAAAACACGCTATAGAATCTGGTTTGTATATAGATGTAGAGCAAAAAATATCGGATCGAATTGATTTACGCTATGGACTTAGACTTTCTGCTTTTGCAAGAATGGGAGAAAAAGAAAAATACATTTACAATGAAAACGGTCCTGTATTGTATGACGAAGACTTAAAAATCTACGAAAAGGCAACTCCAATTGATACCGTTGCTATCAATGTATCAAAAATTCAAAAAACATTTTTAAATTTAGAACCCCGTTTTTCTATTGCTTATGCCCTAACCGATGATAGTTCTATCAAAGGTAGCTATCAAAGAATGGCTCAGTATTTACATTTAATCTCTAACACACAATCTCCATCACCTTTAGATATTTGGACACCAAGTGGAGATTATATCAAACCTCAAATTTCTGATCAAATTGCTGTTGGATACAACAAAGATTTTAATGGTAAGTATAGCTTAACAGCAGAAGTTTTTGGAAAAACAGTACAAAACAGATTGGACTATGTTGATGGTGCCGATTTAATAGCACAAGAAGCCATAGAAACCGTATTGCTATCTGGAAAAGCTAGGGCTTACGGTTTAGAATTAATGTTTAAAAAAGAACTAGGTAAATTTAACGGATGGATTAGTTATACATTGTCTAAATCGGAACAAAAAACTGCAGGTAGAACCCCTACCGAAATTGGGATCAATAATGGTAATTGGTACAACACAGGTTATGATAAAACTCACGATGTTACAATTCTAGCTAATTACAAAGCTAGTAAGAGATGGAATTTTAATTCTAATTTTACCTTACAAACAGGGCAACCTGTTACCTACCCTACAGGGAATTATTCCTACAGAGGAGTTAGTGTTCCTAACTATGGAAAAAGAAATACATTTAGACTTCCTGCCTATCACAGGTTAGATGTAGCAGCAACATACAAACCTAAACGCTATCAGAATAAGAAATTCAAAGGAGAATGGGTTTTTAGTGTTTACAATATTTACAACAGACAAAACTGGTCTTCGGTATTGTTTGGACAAGATGTAGAAACAGGACAAAACAAAACAGAAAGGTTATCTATTTTTGGTGTTTTGCCTTCTATCACTTTTAATTTTAAATTTTAACAACATGAAAAAATACATATACCTTTTAGTTGCCTTATTTTCATTAATCTCATGTGTTGATGAAGTTACTATTGATGAATTAAACAAAGTAGAAACTCGTTTGGTTATAGAAGCTCACATGGATATTGATAAAAACAATGGAGCTCCTACTACAACTCAAACTATTAAATTAACCAACACAAGTAGTTTTTACAATCAAAATTACCCAACTGTTAGCGGAGCCACCATTAGCATGACTAACCAAACCAATACTTCTGTAGCAACATTTACAGAGACTACAGAAGCTGGAATTTATGAAGCAACAGATTTTGTAACTCCAAGTATTGGAGATATCTACACACTTACCATTACTGTAAATGGAGAAGTGTATACAGCTCAAGATACCTACACAAGTATTATAGATATTAATGAAATTACCCAAGAAACGGTAACACTTACAGAAGAGGTAATCCAAGTAAACATTAATATAGACAATCAAATTGGAGTTGATAATTATTATTTATTTCAAGTAGAAACTCCTTATAGAAATATTCCAGAATATGGGAATCTTGATGATAAACTAATTAGTGAAAAACCTGGAGAAAACAATTATGACTTTGTAATCTTAGATGATGAACTAAAAAAAGACATGGATATAGATATTACCATCTATGGAATTAGTAATCAATACAATAATTATCTAAGTAAACTATTGGCATTGGCTCAAGAATCTGGCGGTCCATTTGCTACAGCACCAGCTACAATAAGAGGTAATATTTTAAACACCACCAATCAAGATAATTACGCTTTAGGATTCTTTTCGTTAAATCAGTTTGTAAAAAAAACCTATAAAATTAAATAGAAAACCTCTATTTTCTATAACATTAGACCAAGACTTTTTCATTGTAAATCCCTACTTTTAGTAAAAATTTTACAATGAAAAAGTCTTTTCTGCTTTTGGTACTTCTATGCCTTGTTGTTACTGGTTTTACAACAAGCTGTAGCAAGCCTAAAAATACTAAAAACAACCCAAAATTTAACTACAGCACTTATATCTACAATCATACTTCGGGTATCAATTCAGTTAAAAACCCTATTAGTATCTATCTTGCTAAAGAATCGTCTATTTCTAAGAACAATATAAAAAAGGCTTTTTCCATCACTCCAAAAGCCAAAGGAACTGTAGAAATTATCAATGCAAAACAAATTGTATTTACCCCTACAGAAGCTTTAGAGAATAATACAATTTATACGATTCGTTTAAATTTAGCTCTTTTGTTTCCTGATGAGCAACTTGCTAATATCAATTACAATTTTAAGTACAAAACCAAAAAACAAAATTTTGAAGTTCACACCCAAGCCATTCAATCTTATAACCGAGACTGGCAATATGTTTTAGGAAACATCACCACAAATGATGTAACCTCTTTAGAAAAAGTAAAACAAATTTTAACGGCTACACAAAATACAGAAAACAGAAAAGTAAAGTTTGATGTAGTTACTATAGACACCAACGTTTTTTTATTTAAGATAGATAGTATTTATAGAGATTTAGAAGACTCTAAACTATCCTTAACATACAACGGAGCTCCTATAGGTGTTGACAAACAACAGCAAAGAGAAATTCACATACACGGAAAAAACAACTTTAAAGTGGTGGATGTAAAGGTAATTAATGATGCTGAACAAAGAGTTGAAATTAATTTTAGCGACCCTGTAGATAAAAACCAATATTTAAACGGCTTGATTTCTATTCAGTCAAGCGGAAAATTAAAATTTGTTAAAAGTGGAAATGTGGTTAAAGTCTATCCGGACAAAACTTTAAAAGGAGAATTAACCATTGGAATTAGAAAAGGGATTAAAAATGCTTATGGATACAAGTTTAAAGAAGCCCTATACAAAACTCTTTCTTTTGATGAACCCAAACCCAATGTTAGATTTTCTAAATCTGGAAACATACTTCCTAACTCAGAAAACTTAAACATTCAATTTGAAGCCATCAATCTAAAAGCGGTAGAAGTTAAAATTTACAAAGTTTTTACATCTAATATTCTTCAATTCCTACAACAAAACAACCTACAAGGAAATCAAAACTTTAAAATGGTAGGAAGACCCATTTTAAGAAAAATAATTCCTTTGCAACCCAAAAACAGTTCCGCATACGCTAAATGGCAAACCTACGGATTGGCTTTAGACAAGCTTATCAGCATAGATAAAGGAGCTATTTACAAAGTAGAATTATCTTACAAAAGAAGTTATGCAACTTATCAATGTAAAGGAGAAACAAACAGCAATACAACACCTGTAGAGAGGATCAATTTTAATGAAGAAGAACTAGAAACAAGCAATTGGGACAATAACGAATATTACAACAACTACGAGTATTACAATTGGAGAGAAAGAGACGATCCTTGTACAGATTCTTATTATGCCAATAAATCTATTTACAAAAACGTAATAGCTACTGATATTGGAATTACCGTAAAAAAAGGAAACAACAACTCTTATTTTATAGCCACTAACAACATGGTTAGCTCTGAACCTATGTCTGATGTTGCAATTACATTTTACAACTTTCAGCAACAAGCCATTTACAGCACCCAAACAAATGAGGAAGGAATTGCTATTAGCCATTTAGAAAACACTCCTTTTATTATTACAGCTCAAAAAAACGGACAAACCACTTACTTAAAAGTAAACGATGGAAATGTATTGTCTATGAGTAATTTTAATACCAACGGAGTAAAACCTACCAAAGGAATTCAAGGTTTTATATATACAGAAAGAGGAGTTTGGAGACCTGGAGACACCATTTTTGTTGGCTTTATGTTAAACGATCTTAAAAACAAAATTCCCGCAGGACATCCGGTAACTTTAGAACTTAAAAATCCTAACGGAGTTTTAAAACACAGAAAAGTAAATACACAAGGAACCAACAATTTATATACCTATGCGGTTCCAACTCAAAGCAGCTACGAAACTGGAAATTGGAACCTAAGCATTGCTGTAGGTGGTGCTGTGTTTAACAAGACTTTAAAAGTAGAAACCATCAAACCCAATCGTCTTAAAATCAACATTAAAACCGATGCAGAAATTTTAAGCAATAACAACCAAATAAACATTGCTGCCAAATGGTTACACGGAGCCATTGCCAAGGAATTAAAAGTAGAAACTGATTTGACCTTAAAAAGTCAAAACACAGAATTTGAGCACTATCCTGCTTATGTTTTTAACGATCCTAGCAAACATTTTGAAACCGCACAGACCAATGTTTTAAAAAGTAAATTAGATGCACAAGGAACAACACAATTCACCTTAAAACCTAAAACCAACAGCAATGCTCCGGGAATGTTAAAAGCTTATTTAACCACTAGAGTTTATGAAAACGGGGGAGATTTTAGCACTGATGTGTACACACAAACCTATTCACCATTTACCATATACACAGGAATTAAAAGACCCGTGGGAGACAAAGCTAGAAATATGCTGCTTACAGACAAACAACATTTGTTTGAATTGGTAAGTGTAAATACTCAAGGAAAACCGGTAGCCAACCAAAGCTTAGAAATAAACATTTACAAAATGAAAAACAGTTGGTGGTACAACAATAACAACAACTATTCTCAGTTCAATTCTGCTTCATACCAATCTGCTGTATTTCATCAAACAGTCACCACCAATACCCAAGGAAAAGCGAACTTTAAGTTTGAAGTTAAGTATCCTGAATGGGGGCGTTATTTTGTAAAAGTAACCAACAAAAAATCTGGACACAGTACCGGAGAAAGTGTATTTATTGATTGGCCAGGATGGGCTGGAAAAGCAAAAAAAGGAAATCAGAAAGAAGCGGCCATGCTTGTTTTTACTACAGATAAAGAAACCTATCAAATAGGAGAAACGGTAAGCGTAAACTTCCCTTCATCGGAACAAGGAAATGCATTAATTACTTTAGAAAACAATACTGAGGTTCTTAAACATTACCGAATTCAAACTCAGAAAGAAAGCACCAACTTTACTTTTACGGTAGATCAAAGCATGACTCCTAACGTATACATTAACATACATACTTTACAAGCTCATAACAATACTAAAAACGATTTGCCCATAAGAATGTATGGGTTAAAAAACATTACTGTAGAAAATGCTTCTTCTCACCTATTCCCTATTCTTAAAGTGGCCAAAGAAGTAGAACCTGAAAAGGAGTTTGAAGTAAAAATCTCAGAAAAAAACGGGAAACCCTTTACCTACACGATTGCTGTGGTAGATGAAGGTTTGTTAGATTTAACAAGGTTTAAAACTCCTAACCCATGGAATACCTTTTATGCCAAACAAGCTTTAGGAATTAAAACTTGGGATATGTACGATGATGTAATTGGTGCATTTGGAGGAAAATTAAATCAGGTATTTAGTATTGGTGGAGATCAAGATTTGGGAGCTGCCAAAACTCAAAAAGCCAATAGGTTTAAACCTGTAGTTATTTTTAAAGGTCCTTTTACCTTAGACAAAAACAAAACCGCTACACATAAAATAACGCTTCCTAAATACATTGGAGCTGTTAAAGCAATGCTGGTAGCACATCAACCTAAAAACGAAGCTTATGGAAAAACAGAGCAAAGTATTTTGGTTAAAAAACCATTAATGCTATTAGCCAGTGCTCCTAGAAAAGTAAGTCAGAACGAACAAATTAAAATTCCAATTACGGTTTTTAATTCTTTAAACGGAACACAAAATGTAAAAGTTGAAATTAAAACCAATGAGATTTTTAGCATAGTAGGAGCCAAAACACAACAAGTTACTTTTAAAGAACCGGGTGATGAGATTGCTTATTTTAATATAAAGGCCTTAACTTCTGGATTAGGAAAAATTAGCATTAAAGCAAGTAATAAAAATCACACCACTAGTTACGATATTGAGTTAGATGCTTACAACCCAATCAATATAATTACCAAAAGTGAACAATTTATTATAGAAGCCAATGCTAAAAAAGAATTGGTGGTTGATGGATTTGGAATAGAAAACAGCAATACAGGAACTATTGAAGTTTCTACTTTTCCACACATAAATTTTACGGATAGATTAAAATATTTAATCAAATACCCTCACGGATGTTTAGAACAAACAATCTCGGCTATTTTTCCGCAATTGTACATCAATGAATTATTTGAAACCTCTTTAATAGAAAAAAATAAAATAGCCGATCATATCAATCGTGGAATCCAGAAACTAAACAATTTTCAATTAACTAATGGAGGATTTAGTTATTGGCCAGGAAATCAGAAAGCAAATGAATGGGCTACCACCTATACCGGTCATTTTTTACTAGAAGCAGAACAACACGGATTTTCTTTGCCTTATAATTTTAAAAACAATTGGATTGCTTATCAAAAGGAGACCGCAAGAAATTGGCGAAAAACAAAAAACAACACCTATGTAGAACAAGCTTACCGTTTGTACACCTTAGCACTGGCTCAACAACCAGAAATGTCTATGATGAACCGTTTAAGAGAAGATGCCAAACTTTCTAACATTGCCAAATTAAGATTGGCTTTGGCTTATGCAACTATAGGACAAAGTAAGGCTGCCTTGGAATTAACACAAAGTGCTTCATTAATTGATTACACCAAAGTGTATCAACTAAACCATGGTTCTACATTGGCCAACAAAGCCATTGCTTTAGAAACCTACCGAGTTTTAAACCACTCCACAAAGGCTAGAGAATTGTTAAACGATATTGCCAAAGAATTAAACGCAAATACCTATTTAAACACCAAAACAACTGCTATGAGCTTATTAGCCGTGGCTAATTATTACAAAAATGTAGCAAACAAAGGTTTGGATGTACAAGTAAAAGTAAACAAGCAAAAGCTAAATATAGCATCTAAAAAATCTATACAAGCTAACAATGTTGAATTTACTAAGGGAGCCAATAAAATTCTTGTAGACAATAAAAACAAACAACCTTTGTATGTAAAATTAACCTATGCAGGAATTCCAGAAATAAATACCGAAGAAAACATTTCTAAAAATATAGTTACCAATATAAAATATGTAGATGCCAACGGTAAACGAATCGATGTAAAAAATCTACCACAAGGAACTAATTTTACCGCAGAAATAGAAATTAAAAACACCTATAACAAAGCAATAAAAGATGTGGCCATGACCTATCAAATTCCATCCGGTTGGGAGTTGTTAAACACACGCTACGCAACAGGAGAAACCAACACCAACAGTACTATTACTTATACAGATATTAGAGACAATGCCATTCACTATTATTTTGATTTAAAAGCCAATCAAAAAATAAATTTAAAAGTAAGAATAAACACCACCTACTTAGGTTCTTATTATTTACCAGGAACACATGTAGAGGCTATGTATGATGATAATTTTATGAGTCATACCAAAGGAATGTGGATTGATGTAACTCCTTAATTTTAATTATTTAAACACTATAATTTTACCTACTAAAAAAGGCTGTTTACACAGCCTTTTTTAGTAGGTATAGTAAAAGAGATTTTATTAGTTTTTAAGTATTTTTTTAACCGTTGTTCCTTCTGTTGATTTTATAATAAAAGAATACATTCCAGATTTTAAATTAGAAATATCTATACGGTTCTCTTTTGCAGATAAAGATTTATGTATCAACTCTCTACCACTTACATCATAAACCGAAACTGTAACATTCGTTAAGCTTTTTAAATTAACTTCTACACTTCCTAGTGTTGGGTTTGGAAAAATTGTAATATCAGTATCTATATTAAAATTTGCAGTATTTAAAACCGTACAGTTACTTACAGGGGAACCTGATAAAAAATTACTTTGTGATCCTGACAAATTAAAACTATGAAAAGTTCCATGGTATCCATGAGACGTTGCATCTAACAAACTTGATATCCCAACATTATTCCCATATGCATCACCTTGATTAAATTTGTAATAAGCTAATAAACCTGTTTCATTCCCAACCAATTCACATTCTTTATTAGAATTAATTTCTGCAGATGTTCTGGCAACATTCCAAATGCGTAAATCATCTAAATCTCCAAAAAATCCAGTATTGTTATATAATGTTCTTAGTCCCAACAATAAATCTCCAGAACCTTGATATGGACTTGTTGAATTTTGTCCTACCAAAACTCCATCTTGGTATACAGATCTTACATAAGTAGCAGGATCATATACACATGCCCAATGATGCCAATTAGCATCACTATTGTAATTAGATATAAATAAATCATTTCCAAAAAAAGAAAAATGAAACAAACCATTTCTAAAACCAATTTGTAATTGTTGACTATATGCTTCAACTCCTTGACTTAGTACATAACCCGCTTGATAAGGATTGTTAATTTTAGCATAAAACTCAATGGTAATAGGAGAATTAGCAAGATTAATACCTTGAATCTTTACATAGTCATTATGATTTCCAAAATTTAAATGTGTAGCGGACTCTACAACATTGACTTTTTGTGCTACAGAAACTAAATGATTCTTTTGTGCGTATATAGTATTAAGGCATAGGAAAGCCCATAAAAAAAAGTAGTTTTTTAGTTTCATAAGTGTAAATTGTTATTAATATTTAATTAGCTAGCAAAGCTATTATACTATAAAAAATACCAATCACCCATTAAGACAAATCAATCGCCCAATCGGACATTTTAAAGTTTTTTTATTAAAAAACGAACAAAAAACAGCAACTAGATAAACTTTATGTTTACTTTATCTATTTAAACAAAAAACACTTCTAAATTAGCTAAGAAACATAGATGAATGTAACTTCTTAAATTTGAAAACAAAAATTACATCTTATTGTTTAAAACACAAACTAAAACTTAGTATAGGTTTTATGTTGTGTTTTTGGTATTTCTTGTTTTTACCCACTCACCTATTTAAGGAAGATTATTCTACCGTTATTTTTTCTAAAAACCATCAATTACTAGGAGCTACTATTGCTAGTGATGAACAATGGAGATTCCCTCCTTCGGATTCCATTCCGACAAAATTTAAGCAGTGCATACGCTATTATGAAGATGAATATTTTTACAATCATCCTGGTTTTAATCCTGTAGCTATAGGAAAAGCCATTATTACCAATTACAAAACAGGAAAAAACAAAAGAGGTGCTAGTACACTTACACAACAAGTCATACGTTTAAGCAGAAATAAAAAAAGAACTTATACAGAAAAATTTATTGAACTTATTTGGGCTACAAGATTAGAATTCTCCAAATCTAAAGATGAAATTTTAAAACTCTATGCCAATCACGCTCCTTATGGAGGAAATGTAGTGGGCTTAGAAATGGCTTCTTGGCGATATTTTGGAACTTCTCCCGAAAAGTTATCTTGGGCAGAAAGTGCTACTTTGGCAGTATTACCTAATGCTCCGGGGTTAATTTTTCCTGGAAAAAACAAACACTTATTACAAAAGAAAAGAGATTTTTTGTTATTAAAATTAAAACAAAAAGGAATTATTGATGAAACAACGTATCAGTTATCCATACAAGAAAACATTCCTAAAAAACCTGTTGCTATTCCTCAAGAAAACATTCATTTAATTTCACACATCAATCAAACCAACAATGGAGAAAGAATAGAAACAAGCATAGACGATGACATTCAACAACAAGCCCTTAAAAGTGTTGCTAAATTTCATCAACAATATGCTAAAAACAATATTTACAACCTAGCGGTTTTGGTGATTGATATTGACACTAAAAAAGTAGTTTCTTATGTAGGAAATAGTCCTACCACTACAAAAAACGAAAAGTTTGTAGACATGATTCAGGCACAAAGAAGTACAGGTAGCACTCTAAAACCTATACTATATATGGGCATGTTAAATAGCGGAGAAATATTACCCAATATGCTAGTACCAGATGTGCCTACTCAAATACAAGAATACAAACCACAGAACTATAATTTTACCTACTCTGGAGCTATTTCTGCTAAAAAAGCACTTGCCAAATCGTTAAATATCCCAGCGGTTAGAATGTTAAGAACCTATGGCCTGCATAAGTTTAAAAGTGATTTAAATTATTTAGGATTAAATGGAGTGCACAAACCTGTAGATCATTATGGGTTGACTTTAATTTTAGGTGGAGCAGAAAGTTCTTTATGGGAACTGACCAATATGTATTCCAATTTGGCAAGCACACTAAATCATTACAACACCAACAACGGAAGTTATTTTAGCAAAGAACATCAAGAGGCTAGTTTTTACAAAAACAGCATTTTAGACTTGGGAGAAAAATCCATTGCTAAAAATATTTTTGATGCAGGGAGTATTTATTTAGGTCTTGAGGCTATTACAGAATTAACTAGACCCGAAAATGACAAAGAATGGAAACATTACAATTCTTCTCATAAAATATCTTGGAAAACAGGAACCAGCTTTGGAAACAAAGATGCTTGGAGTATTGGAGTGACTAAAAAATATGCCATAGGTGTTTGGGTTGGAAATGCCGATGGGGAAGGAATTGCAAACATGACAGGGGTCAATTTTGCTGCACCAGTTATGTTTGATGTTTTGGAAAGTTTACCTGAAAATGATTGGTTTGACAAACCTATAGATGAACTTCAAGAAATAGAGGTTTGCAGCCTTAGCGGTCACAAAGCAAATCCGTTATGCCCAACCACTAAAGAATGGATTCCATTAACAAATAACACCACGTTGCTTTGTCCTTATCATCAAAAAATATATATAGACAAAAAGCAAAAACATCGTGTGTTTAAAAATTGTGCCGATGGAAATACTATTTTCCCTGCCACTTGGTTTGTACTTCCCCCCAACCAAGCTTGGTACTACAAAAAACAAAATGCCAATTATCAAGATATTCCTCCTATTAAAAAAAGTTGTTTGGACGTGAACAATTCAGTTATGGACTTTATAAGTCCAAATGAAAACACTAATTTTATCCTGACAAAAGATTTTGATGAACAAATAAATCCTATTGTCATCAAAGTAAGTCATCAAAGAAGCGATGAACAACTGTTTTGGTACTTAGATCATACCTATGTAAAAACAACAACGCATCATCATGAAATTGCGATTACTCCAACCATTGGAAAACATCAAATTACGGTGATTGATCAAAACGGAAATCAAATTAAAAGAAACATCAACCTAGAATAATTCCATGGATTTTACAAAAACTACTGAGCAAGATTCTCTATACAATCATTTAGAAAACATGTCTGCTTTACAATTAATTCAGAACATTAATAACGAAGATCAAAAAGTAGCGTTTGCGGTAGAAAAAGCAACGCCACAAATTGAAGCTTTGGTCAATACCATTGTAGAAAAACTAAAAAATGGAGGTAGATTGTTTTATATGGGAGCAGGAACTAGTGGTCGTTTGGGTATTTTAGATGCATCAGAATGCCCTCCTACTTTTGGAGTTCCTCATGAGTTGGTGGTAGGAATTATTGCTGGAGGAGATACTGCTATTAGAAAAGCGGTAGAAAATGCAGAGGACAACACCCAACAAGGTTGGATAGATTTGCAAAAACACAACATTTGTAGTAATGATGTAGTGATAGGAATTGCAGCATCGGGAACCACTCCTTATGTAATAGCTGCTTTGGAAACTTGTAACCAAAACAACATTGTTACAGGATGCATTACCATGAATTTAAACAGTCCTTTACACAAAGTAGCCAACTACCCTGTGGTGGTAACTGTAGGTCCTGAATTTGTAACAGGAAGTTCTAGAATGAAAGCCGGTACGGCTCAAAAAATGGTATTAAACACCATTAGTACTAGTGTGATGATTTTACTAGGAAAAGTAAAAGGAAACAAAATGGTAGACATGCAATTGTCTAATGATAAGTTGGTAGACCGAGGTACTAAAATGATTCTAAAAGAAATTGATATTGACTACAACACTGCCAAAGCATTACTTTTAAAATACGGAAGTGTTAGAAACGCAATTAACAACTACAAATAATGGAAACTCCAGACCCTAAAAAACATTTAAGAAGAGGTATTAACATAATGGGAGCTAGCTTATCTCTCCTTATTCTTAGTCCTATCGTAATTACTATTGGTTTTAAAGCACAACAAAAAGGAGACATTAGTTTTATACTTTATATAGGAATTATTTTAGCTATTGGTACCATTGTTTTGTTTGCCATGGGAATCCGATCTTTGCTAAAATATTTGTTTAGAGATTAGAGTCTAAAAATCATTTCTACAACATATTTAACTTTTTGTACTTAGTGTTATTCTTTAATAACACTACTATTGAGGTATGCTTATAACTATAAAAACTACCTTTATGAAATTAGTTAACTACATTACTTTTCTTATAATTCTATGTACCACCCAAATTACGTGGGCTAAAGATATTTTAGTATCATCGGAAACAGGAACAGAAAACACGCGACAAAAATTTATAAATGCGTACAATAAAGCGCAATCGGGTGATGTAATTGTGGTAGATCTAGATATTTTAATTCAAGACAATGAAGCTCCTATTGTCATATCTAAAAACAACATTACACTTAAAGGAAAAGACAAGGGAATTGGAAAATATAAACTTTTAAGAAACAATCAGAAAAACTTTATTTTAAAAGTAACAGGAAGTAACATAACCATTCAGAATCTTTTGTTTTTAAACGGACTACAGCAATTGTACTTTGTAAACAATAAGCAAATTACCAACCAAATTAAAGTGATGGATTGTTACTTTAAAAATGGAAAATATACTGGAATTAACTTTAAAGGAAGTTATCAAAACGTAGCTATTACTCGTACTATTTTTGAAAACACAAAGTTCAGTATACAAACCATGGACTGCCCTATTTTAGAAAACTTTATCGTAGATGATTGTAAATTCTTTAAAGGAGATCATCAAATTAGTTTAGACAATCCACATGCAGAAATTATTCGTCATAAAAACATTCAAATTAAAAACACCTATTTTGGTTTATGCGATCGATTTAATTTAGCGTTGGCCAATACCCAAAACGTACTTATAAAAAAATGTACGTTTTTAGGAGGAACAGGACCTTACTCTCAAGCTTTGCATTTTGAAGATAGAACCAAAGACGTATTGGTAATCAATAATAGTATTAAATGCTTGGCAGATGTAGCCATTCTTTTATATGCAACCGATAAAATTGGTCACGGAACAGGTAGACGTTTAACCGAAGAAGAAAAACAAGCATCGGGTTCTGGAAACATTACTTTAGATAACAATGTTATTCAATCTGGAAAGGCTGATTCAGCAATATCTGTAGGTTACGGTCAGGGATTTATAAAAATAAAAGGAAATAATATCATCAAGTCTGAAAGTATTGGAATAAAAAGCTTTAAGTCTGCTAAAACAATGACCTTTTTAATTGACAAAAAAACCTTAATTAATGGAAAGAGATATAGTGATATTCAAAAAATTACAGATCTAAAAACCAAAGAAAACTTCATTCGACTGAAATAAACTTACTTATCTGCACATACTTTTTTAGGAGTGGTTGGATTGACTCCAAAACTATCACAAGGCAAACAAACATTTAAATGATGTAGCAAATAACCAATAGTTGCAAAATGATGAATCGCATGACTATGTGACTGTGCTAATATAGCTCCTAAAGTTGTTTTTACAGTACAGCATCCACTTCCTAAATCATCAACAACACTCACAACTATTTCTAAATCAGAATGTTCTATGTTTTTTAGTTTACCTATAATTGTGTTAAAATAAGTAATTCCGTAAGCTGTATACGTTTCTACATTTGTATTTCTTTCTCTTTTGGTAAAATCAATAACTTGAGATTCAAAACCTAAAAAAACACAATGAAACATGTCTAAAATATGTCTAGAATGTGCTCCTATACTTGAGTGATATGGAGCAATGCTTTTGTTAGTGTATGTATCATCGCAAATATTTTCTAATAAGTATTTTCCTTTTTCTAAGTTTTTAATAACATCCTCTATCATATAGTTCTATTTGCTTTTAATTCTCTTTCGTAGGTCGTTTAAATATAAAAAAAATTACAGTGCCATATGTTACTAACCTTAAATCAACATTAATTAATATTATTAAAACAAGAATAACTACCTCTATTTAACAATAAACTAATGTTAATCAACCTAAATTAACAAATCCTTAAAAATCAAGGAGTTCATAAAAAAAGAGTGTTTTGTATTATAAATATTATTAATTTTGATTCCTATAAATAAAATTGAATTATGGCTGTATCTAAAAAATTTTTAAAATCTAAACCAGTATGTAAGGTAACTTTTGCTTACACTGCACCAGAAGTAAAAGAATTATCATTAGTAGGTGATTTTAATGAGTGGGATGCTACTGCAACTCCTCTAAAGAAATTGAAAAACGGAACTTTTAAAGTTGTAGTTGATTTGGATATTGACAAATCTTACGAATATAAGTTTATTGCTGATGGTGAATATGTAAACGATAGCGAACCTGAAGCATTAGTTTTTAATGAATTTGCAAATGCAGAAAACTCTTTACTTGAGTTATAAAAATATTAAAATTAAGTTCTAAAGCCTTTAACAGTTGTTAAAGGCTTTTTTTATATATTTAATCTTCAAAAAAACAACATATCATATGGCAAACGTAACCCTAAAATCTAACCCTTTTACAACTGTTGGTGACTTACCTAAGGTAGGAAGTAAAGCTCCTTCTTTTACATTAACAAATACAGATTTGGCTGAAGTTTCTTTAGCAGATTTAGCTGGAAGTAACTTAGTATTAAACATTTTTCCTAGTGTAGATACAGGTACTTGTGCAACTTCTGTAAGAACTTTTAATCAAAAAGTAGGATCTTTAGACAACACTAAAGTGTTATGTATTTCTAAAGATTTACCATTTGCTCACAAACGTTTTTGTGGTGCAGAAGGAATAGAAAATGTATTAAGTTTATCGGATATTAGCGGAGACTTTGGTAAAGACTATCAAGTTGCTTTTGCTAACGGACCTTTAAAAGGATTATTATCTAGATCTATTGTAGTTATTAATACTGCTGGTGAAGTAATTTATACGGAACAAGTAAGTGAAACTACAAATGAACCAGATTACGAATCGGCATTAGCTGCTTTATAAAAATCTCAAGGGCTTGCAACTGCAAGCCCTTTTTTAAGTATTTATGAAAACGGAACAAAAAAACATCGTAATAGATAGATTACATAGCTTGCGTTATGCTTTTAAAGGCTTTATTTATTTATTAAGAACAGAAAATGCTATTAAAGTTCACGCTTGTAGTACAGTGCTATTAACTTCACTTGGAATATTTGTACAATTAAATATTACAGAATGGATGTTTCAATTTTTAGCCTTAGGCCTTGTAATTAGTGTAGAAGCCCTAAACACTTCTATTGAAAAAATAGCCGATTTTGTACAACCTAATTTTGATAAAAAAATTGGAACTATTAAAGATATTAGTGCAGGAGCTGTTCTCTTTTCTGGATTATTTGGAGCCATTATTATTGGCCTAATTTATATCCCTAAAATTATACAATACTACTCTTAGTATTTCCCTATCTTTGCTAACCTGTATTTAAAATTTAAATATGCCAAAGAAAACCAACACAAAAACAAATAAACCCAACCAACGAAAAGAAAAAATACAAGAGTTTGTAAACAACAGACAAACCCAAACCGTTGTTGGATTGTTTATTGCTCTTTTTGGTGTTTTTTTATTTACCTCTTTTGTTTCTTTCTTTTTTTCATGGAAACAAGACCAAAGCACCTTATCTCAATTAGGTGACAAAACCGTTGTGGCTCAAAACCTATTAGGAAAAGTGGGTGCCAACCTAAGTCATTTCTTTATTTATGATGGTTTTGGAATTGCTGCTATGCTAATTCCAATCTTATTGTTTTTTACAGGAGTTTATATTCTATTAAAAATTCCGATTAGAAAAATTGCAAGATCTTGGAACTGGGGTATTTTAGGTTTGATATGGACAGCTACTACTTTTGGTTTTTTTGCAGATAAAAATGCTTTAGTAGCAGGAGTTGTTGGTGTAGAATTAAACAGCTATTTAATTCCTTATTTAGCTCCTTTTGGGTTGTTAATTATTTTAATTTTTGGATATGCAACCTACTTTGTGATTCGATTTAAAATAACCCCCGAAAAAATTAAAAGTTGGTTCCCTAAAAAAGAGGATCTTCAAAATATAAAGTCCGACTTAGCTGTTGAAGATGAAACTCCAATAACACAGAAAAAACAAACTACAGAAACCGTTTCTCCTATTCAAGAAAAAGAGGAAACCAATTCTGACAAAAAACCAACCGTTGTTAAAGACAATATTATTTCTTTAGATGAATTTGAAGAAACTGAAAAACCATTGTCTTCTTTTGAATTGAATGTAAAAGATGTAACACCTACCATTCAAAACCATTCAAGCATCAAAAAAGAGGAACCTAAAAAAGAGGCTAAAAAGTCAGAAGAAATCAAAATTGATATTGAAGCTTCTAAAAAAGAAGAAACATCAACCAGTAACTTATCTGATAAATTGGTTAAAGATTTTGGAGAATTTGATCCTACCCTAGATTTAGGAAACTATAAATTCCCAACATTAAACCTTTTACGTGAATTTGACGAAAGTATTTCTGTAGATTCCGAAGAACTAGAAGCTAATAAAAATAGAATTGTAGATACGCTTAGCAATTACAAAATTGGAATTGCACAAATTAAAGCTACCGTTGGACCTACAATTACCTTGTATGAAATTGTACCCGATGCTGGGATTAGAATTTCTAAAATTAAAAACTTAGAAGACGATATTGCTTTGTCTTTATCAGCTTTAGGAATCCGTATTATTGCTCCAATTCCAGGAAAAGGAACCATTGGTATAGAAGTTCCTAATAAAAAATCTAACATTGTTTCTATGAACTCTGCGATTGCTTCTAATAAATTTCAGCAATCTAAAATGGAATTACCTATTGCCTTAGGTAAAACCATTTCTAACGAAACTTTTGTTTTTGATTTGGCCAAAGCTCCTCACATGCTAATGGCAGGTGCTACAGGACAAGGAAAATCTGTAGGTTTAAATGCTGTATTAACATCATTATTATACAAAAAACACCCTGCAGAAGTTAAGTTTGTTTTGGTAGATCCTAAAAAAGTAGAATTAACTTTATTTAACAAAATAGAACGTCATTATTTAGCAAAATTGCCAGATTCTGAAGATGCTATTATTACCGATACCACCAAAGTTGTACACACTTTAAATTCTTTGTGTATAGAAATGGACAATCGTTACGATATGCTTAAAAACGCAATGGTTCGTAACATTAAAGAATACAACGATAAATTTAAAGCTAGAAAATTAAATCCTAACGACGGACATAAATTCTTACCTTATATTGTTTTGGTAATTGATGAATTTGCCGATTTAATTATGACAGCGGGTAAAGAAGTAGAAACACCTATTGCTCGTTTGGCTCAGTTGGCTCGTGCCATTGGTATTCACTTAATTGTGGCTACACAACGTCCATCTGTAAACGTAATTACAGGTATTATTAAAGCCAATTTCCCTACACGTGTTGCCTTTAGAGTCACATCTAAAATAGATTCTAGAACCATTTTAGATGCTCCAGGTGCCGATCAGTTAATTGGTCGTGGAGATTTATTATACTCTAGTGGTAACGATTTAATTCGTGTACAATGTGCTTTTGTAGATACTCCTGAAGTTGAAAAAATTACCGATTTTATTGGTTCACAAAGAGCTTATCCAGAAGCTTATCAGTTGCCTGAATTTGTAGGAGAAGAAGGAAATGGTACAGAACTTGATATTGACATTAGCGAAAGAGACAAATTATTTGGTCAAGCTGCAGAAACCATTGTCATTGCACAACAAGGATCCGCATCTTTATTACAACGTAAATTAAAATTAGGGTATAACAGAGCAGGTAGATTGATCGATCAATTAGAAGCTGCTGGAATTGTAGGTCCTTTTGAAGGAAGCAAAGCCAGACAAGTTTTAATTACCGATTTAACAGCCTTAGAGCAGTTATTAGCCAACGAAAAAAACAACTAGAATGAAATTTAAAATTATGATTGCCTTAGCAGTATTTGTAAATGCTGTAGGATTTAGTCAAAACTCACCACAAGCAGAAGCTATTTTAAACAAAGTATCTAAGACTTTAGAACAACAAAAAAACATAACTATTGAATTTACCCATACTTTAGAAAACAAAGTGGTAAATATCAAACAAGCTAGTCAAGGTTCTGCTATTATAGAGGGAGATAAATACGTGTTAAACTATTTAAACAACATCATTTTATTTGACGAACAAAAAAGTTATGTAATTTCTCCTGAAAACGAAGAAATCAACATTACAGATGCTAATGATATTGATGACGAAAGCTTAACTCCTTCAAAATTATTATCATTTTACAAAAAAGGATATACCTATCAACTAGCAAAAAAATCTGGAGACATTCAATTTATCAAATTAATTCCTACAAAAGAATCTGAAGAGGTTTCTCATATCATGTTAGGAGTTAACACCGCTAAAAACCAAATTAGCTCTTTAACAGAAGTAGGAACCAATGGAACCAACACTAGTTTTGATATTACGAGTTACAAAACAAATCAAACCTTAGCTCCTACTACTTTTGTTTTTAACAAAGCAAAATATGTAGCTTTAGATTATTACATAAACGAATAAGCACCTAGTTGAAAACTTTAGACAAATACCTTATTAAGAACTTTTTAGTTCCTTTTACAGCCTCTTTTCTAATTGTAATGTTTGTATTGGTCATGCAACTATTATGGTTAGTGTTTGATGACATTGCTGGAAAAGGAATTGATATTTCTATTATTTTTAAATTTTTATGGTACACCTGTCTATTGGTTACCGCACAAGCATTGCCTATATCGGTTTTACTGTCTTCTATCATGACCATGGGAAACCTTGGAGAAAATTACGAATTGGCAGCTATTAAATCTTCAGGAGTCTCTTTTTATAGATTTTTAAGGCCTTTAATTGTTACAGCAGGAATTATTAGTTTGATTAATTTTTTAATGATTAATTACACCTTTCCTTATGCTAGTTTAAAACAAAAAAACTTACTCTTAAATATTAAAAAAACACAGCCTACACTAGCTTTGGTTGCGGGTAGTTTTAATGATGAAATTCCAGGCTACAGTATTAAATTTGCTGAAAAATATGGTGAAGAAAACAACTTGTTAAAAGATGTTATTATTATAGACACCAAAGGACTAAAAGAAGATCAAACAGTAATTACTGCCAAAAGAGGAAAAATTACGACCGAAGAAGGTAGTAAATACATGACCTTAATTTTAGAAGATGGTTATTATTTTGAAGACCATACTGCCGATAAAAAAAAGAAAGAAGACAAACTAAGAATGCCGGCTTCTATGGCAAAGTTTGAAAAATACACGGTTAACATAGATATATCTGATTTAACAAGTAGTGATTTAGAAGAGGAAAAATACAAACATCACTACACCATGAAAAATCTGGTGCAATTACAGAACAGTTCTGATAGTTTAAAGGTTTCTTACGACAAATACTTAGACATTAAGTTTAAAACTATGCAAAGTAGTATAGGTACAGAAAGTTTATCAGACTCTATCACTCCTGGTATTAAAGAATTAAAACCAAATATTCTAGATAATTTTGAACTACAAAGTCAACTATCCATATTAACCCAATCTTTAAGTAGCGTTACCAATAAAATTAGAAATGTTAAGGCTTATAAAGATTATTATAAAAGAAAACGAAAAGATTTAAACAATCACGATTACCAGTATCATTTAATTTTAACAAGTTCCTTTTCATGCCTGTTGCTATTCTTTGTAGGAGCATCCTTAGGATCTATTATTAGAAAAGGAGGATTTGGTTTACCCATGATTGTAGCTATTATTATATATGTAACCTATCACTTTACAAATACCTTTGGTAAAAACCTGGCAGAAGAAAGTAGTTTATCTGCATTTTTAGGAGGTTGGTTGGGTACTTTAATTATGTTGCCGCTTGCAATTATATTTACGATAAGCGCTTCAAAAGATATGGGATTCATTAAATTTGGTGTAATTTTACTACCGTTTAAAAAACTATTCAATAGACTTAAAAAAAGAGATGAATAATACAGAAAACACTTCTAAAATAAAGTTAGACAGCATTCAAGCAGCCATAGAAGATATCAGAAATGGTAAAATGGTAATTGTTGTAGATGATGAAGACAGAGAGAATGAGGGAGACTTTATAGCAGCCGCTGAAAAAGTAACTCCAGAAATGATTAATTTTATGGCTCAACACGGTCGTGGATTAATTTGTGCTCCATTAATCGAAGAAAGGTGTGAAGAATTAGGGTTAAACATGATGGTGGACAACAACACTGTTTTACACAATACTCAATTTACCGTATCTGTAGATTTAATTGGAAACGGATGTACTACTGGAATTTCTGCACATGATAGGTCTAAAACTATTTACGCATTAACTCAACAAGCTACAAAACCTCAAGATTTAGGTAGACCTGGACATATTTTTCCGTTAAAAGCTAAAGAAGGTGGTGTTTTAAGAAGAACTGGACATACAGAAGCTAGTGTAGATTTAGCTAGATTGGCAGGATTAAAACCTGCTGGAATTTTAGTTGAAATCTTAAACGAAGACGGTAGCATGGCTCGTTTGCCTCAATTAAAAGAGGTCGCTGATAAATTTGACTTAAAATTAATCTCTATAGAAGATTTAGTTTCATACCGTATGCAACACGATTCTTTAATTGATAAAATTGAAGATTTTGACATTGAAACTCGTTTTGGAAAATTTAGATTAAGAGCTTACAACCAAACGACCAATAACCAAATTCACTTAGTACTAACTAAAGGATCTTGGACTAAGGATGAAGCTGTTCTTTGTAAAGTAACACCCAATGCTTTTGGTAACGATGTTTTAAACACCTTAACCAAAGGACCTGAAGATAAATTAGCTAGAATTTTTGATAAAATTAATCAAGAAGGAAAAGGAGCTGTAGTATTTATCAATCAAGAACAGAAAACCTTTAATTTAAAAAAGCGTTTGATTGACTTTAAAAATGCTCAAAAAGGAATCGCAACCAAAGAAGAAACTTCTTCTCCAATGGATGAAAAAGATTTTGGTATTGGAGCGCAAATTCTACACAATATAGATATTACCAAACTAAAATTATTAACCAACTCACCCGCACAAAAAAAACGTGTAGGTATTACCGGTTATGGTTTAGAAGTTATAGACAGAATAAGCTATTAACAATAAAAGCTGAGCAAATTTGCTCAGCTTTTTTGTTTCCCCAAATTTGTATTTGGTTCCAACTTAAGTACTTCTCCTTTTTCAAACCAGAAAGCTTTTTTACCACCTCTCAAGAAAACATCGTCTCCTTTAACGCGTAACCAGCTTCCCTCTTTGAGTCCTAATACTTTTGTGTTTTCTATACACTGAAATTCTTTGATTCTAACCGCTCTAGTTTCACCTTTATGCTTAGATTTTTTACTAGGTTCTAAATAATGAACATTAAAATTAAAAGGTACTATTCCTAAAGTTTTATAACTAGGTGGCAATACAATAGGCATATCGTTAGTGGTTTGCATACTCAATCCAACAATATTGGTTCCTGCACTTGTCCCCAAGTAAGGAGTTCCTTTATTAATAGCTTCTTTTAAAACTTCCCACAAACCAGAACAATACAATTTAGAAACTAATAAAAATGTGTTTCCTCCTCCTACAAAAATCCCTTTGGCATTTTTAATAGCTGCTCTAGAATCCTCAAATTCATGTAAACCTTTTATTTCAATTCCTAAACTACCAAAAGCTTGCTGCACCAAATCAGTATAATCATCTAAAGAAATTCCACTGGGTTGCGCATAAGGAATAAAAAGCACCTCTTCTATATCTTTATAAAGCTTGTCAATCGTAGGTAATAAATACGCTAAATATTCGGATCCATGTACACTTCCTGAACTTGCTAGTACTAAATTTCTCATTAACATAGGTTTATTTAAATATAAGTAAATATTCATAAACAAAGAAAATACAATACCGGAATATCTAATTTTTATTAAATAGCTAATGTGCTATTAAAAACAATAGGGTATTGTAAAAATAAACGATTGCTAATTACATAATCCCCTAAAAACAAGCAATCTAACAAAACAGGCATCGTTAGATAAAACATATGTATCAACCTTAAAATCATTTGTAACTACGCGCTTCTTATATTATGTCGAATTTTACTTTAAATATTATAAAGATTTAATTCCATAAAAATGAAGTTTATAAAATACATTACAATCTTAACCTTGCTAGTTACAAGTTATGTAAATAGCACTAACAAGCCAGAAACTACAAAACCTAATGTAATTCTTATTATAACCGATGATCAAGGTTATGGTGATGTTGGAGTCTTAGGAAATCAACTTATACAAACTCCTAATATTGACTCTTTCCACAAAGAAAGTTATCACTTAACTAATTTTCACGTAGGTCCAACTTGTGCTCCTACCCGATCTGCATTAATGACCGGACGTTACGCGAACAGTGTAGGTGTTTGGCATACCGTAGGTGGATGGTCTTTACTAAGAGAAGGAGAAAAAACGCTAGCAGATATGTTTGCAGACAGTGGTTACAAAACAGGTGGTTTTGGTAAGTGGCACTTAGGAGATAATTATGATTTTAGACCTGAAAATAGAGGTTTTCAAGAAACGGTAATGCACGGTGGTGGTGGTGTTCATCAAACTCCTGACTTTTGGAATAATGATTATTTTGATGATACTTATTACAAAAATGGGGAACCTAAAAAATATAAAGGATATTGTACTGATATCTTTTTTAACGAAGCTTTACGCTTTATTAAAAAGAACAAAGATCAACCTTTCTTTTGCTACTTAGCACCTAATGCACCACACGGACCTTACAACGTACCTGTTGAATACTACAACAAATACAAAAATATTAGTGCTGACAAATTAACAGAAAAGCAAAAACGCTTTTACGGAATGATTACCAATATTGATGACAATTTTGGAAAATTAAGAGATGCTTTAACAGAATTAAAAATTGCAGACAATACCATTTTAATTTTTATGACAGACAATGGTACCTCAGCAGGATATAGTAGAGATGGTAAAAAAGGATACAATGCAGGAATGAGAGGAACCAAAGGAAGTCCTTACGAAGGTGGACACCGTGTACCTTTCTTTATACATTGGAAAAACGGAAAATTATCTAAATCTAAAGACATCAATCAACTAACAGCTCAAATAGACATTATGCCTACTTTGGCTGATTTGTGCAACATTGATTTGCCTAAAAATCACAAAAAAATTGACGGTAAAAGTATTGTACCTTTCTTTAAAAGACCTTCTAAAAAAGACAATAGAATGGTTATTACTGATTCTCAACGTATTCAACGTCCAGAAAAATGGAGGGGTTCTGCTGTGATGCAAAACAAATGGAGATTGGTAAATGGTAAAGAATTGTACAACATAGAAAAAGATCAAGGTCAAAAACAAAACATTGCCGCTAAAAACCCTAAAAAGGTAAAAGAAATGCGTGCTTTTTATGAAAAATGGTGGCAACAAGTTGCTGTAGATTTTGACAAAGAAGTATACATAAAAGTAGGTTCTAAAAACGAAAACCCAGTAACCTTAACTGCTCACGATGTGCATGCACCTAACGGAAACCAACCATGGAATCAAAACTATATTAGAGAAGGAAGCAAAGGATATGGATACTGGACAATTGACGTTGTTGCAGAAGGAGATTATCTTATTTCATTAAAAAGATATCCAACAGAATCTAACTTAGGAATTAATGATACTGTTGAGGGAACAACCACCCAACAAAACCCTGGTTTAGAATACGATATTCCTGCTGGAGTAAACATGAACTATAAAAAAGCATTCATTAGCATTGGGAAAAACGCAACACAACAAACCAGAGTTGCAGAAGATGATTTATCTGCAAAATTTAAAGTTCACCTAAACAAAGGGCAACAACAATTTAAAGCAAGTTTTCAAAACAACAAAGGAGAAGACAACGTTGCATACTATGTATACATAGAAAAACTATAGTTTCAATTTTAAACCAAACGTATGTTTCAATTTATCCAAAGAATCAGTTTAGCATTCATTCTTTTCATTCTCATAAGTTCTTGTAGCACACAAGAAAAAAACACTTCTGTTAAAGATCTCAATTTTAATAGCGATTGGTTGTTCTTAAAAGACAGTATTAATGGAGAAAAAGCAGATTTAAATGATACGGATTGGAGAAAATTGGACTTACCTCATGATTGGGCTATAGAAGGTCCTTTTAGCAACGAACACAATGCTAGAACAGGTGGATTGCCTGTAACAGGTACGGCTTGGTACAGAAAACATTTTACCGTTGACAAACAATACAGCAACAAAGTAATTTCTGTTGAGTTTGATGGGGCTATGAACAATGCCAAAGTATGGCTTAACGGAAACTATATTGGTGAGAGACCTTATGGATATATTGGTTTTGAATTTGATTTAACTCCCTATATTAAATATGGACAAAACAATGTTATTTCCGTGCAATTATCTCCTAAAGATCTATCTGCCAGATGGTATCCTGGAGCAGGAATTTATCGTAATGTTCGTTTAAAAATTAACAACGGAGTACACATTCCGCAATGGGGAACTTATGTAACAACTCCTAAAATATCTAAAGAAAAAGCAGAAGTACATCTTCAAACCAAAATATTAAACACTCAAAATAAAACTTCATCTATAGTGTTGCAAACCTCACTTTTAAATCCAAAAGGAGCACTTGTAAACACTTCAGAAAAGTTAATTACCATCAATAAAAAAACATCACACACTGCAACAATTGTAGCAACTGTTGAGCAACCTGAATTGTGGAATTTAAACAGTCCCAATTTATACAAAGCTATTAGCAAAGTATTGGTAGATGGTGTTATTGTAGATGAATTTGAAACAACTTTTGGAATTCGTAGCATTAAAGTTGATAGAAATGATGGATTTACCTTAAACGGAAAAAAAATAAAATTTCAAGGAGTTTGTTTGCATCACGATCAAGGTCCTTTAGGAACCGCTATTAATTTTAGAGCCAAGCAAAGACAACTAGAAATTATGAAATCTATGGGAGTTAATGCCCTTAGAACAAGTCACAACCCTCCTTCTCCAGAAATTTTAAAAGTTTGTGATGAATTAGGAATTGTAGTTATTGTAGAAGCTTTTGACGAATGGAAATTAGGGAAAGTAGAAAACGGATATCACTTATATTTTGACAAATGGCACGAAAAAGATTTACGTGACATGATCAAAAGAGATCGTAACCACCCTTCTGTAATTATGTGGAGTATTGGAAACGAAATTTTAGAACAATCTAGAAAAGAGGGTTGGAAAATCACCAAAAAACTAAACGACATTTGTCACGATGAAGACAATACAAGACCTACAACTATTGGGTTTAACTACTTTCCTGCTCCATTTAAAAACAAATTAGCCAATTATGTTGATGTCGTAGGAATGAATTATTGGCCAGAAGAATATAGTAATATTTTAAGAGACCATCCTGATATGATTGTGTACGGTTCAGAAACCTCTTCTATGACTAGTAGTAGAGGGGTATACCACCTTCCTATTGATTATAATGAACAACACAAAACCAATCACGTGTCTAGTTACGATGTTATTGTGGGCCCACCTTGGGCTTATGCTCCTGATGTTGAATTTGATGCTTTAGCAAAAGAACCTCGTGCTTTGGGTGAATTTATTTGGACCGGTTTTGATTATTTAGGAGAACCTACTCCTTATGGAGGGAGAGACAATTCTACCAATGGATATTGGAATGACGATTGGCCATCACGTTCCGCATATTTTGCTCCTGTAGACTTATGTGGATTTCCTAAAGACAGATATTATTTATACCAAAGTCAGTGGACTACAACACCTATGGTACACGTATTACCACATTGGAATTGGAAAGGACAAGAAGGAAAAAACATTCCTGTAATTGCCTACACCAATTGTGATGAAGTAGAATTGTTTGTAAACGGTAAATCTTTTGGTAAAAGAGTTAAAGGAAAAGATGTTACAGAAATTCCATCAGAATATCACGGGTTTAAAAAAGGAATGTACAAGTCTAAATATAGATTAAGCTGGAATGTTCCTTACCAACCAGGAAGCTTAAAAGTAGTAGCCTATAAAAACGGAAAACAAGTAGCTAGCAAAGAAATTAAAACAGCTGGGCAGCCCGCAAAAATTAAATTAATTGCAGATAGAGATCAAATCAAAGCCAACGGAGTAGACTTGTCTTATGTTACGGTAAGAGTAGAAGATAAAGATGGAAATTTATGTCCTAATGCAAACAACACAATCAATTTTAGTGTAGAAGGAGCAGGTACATTGGCAGCTGTTGGAAATGGAGATCAAACTTCTTTGGCTTCTTTTCAAGCAAATCATCGTAAAGCTTTTAACGGACAATGTTTGGCTATTTTAAAATCATCAAAAACAGCAGGAAAAATAACAATTACCGCAACGGCTAAAAACCTGAACAGTGATACTTTAAAAATTACAAGTAAAAACTAATGAAAAAACTACTGCTTTTAATCGCTTTTATTGGATGCAACTTGTTTGCACAAGAAACCTATCAACCTGAATGGGAAAGTTTAAAAAAACACAAGGCTGTACCCGATTGGTTTGCTGATGCTAAACTGGGAATTTACTTTCACTGGGGAGTTTATTCTGTTCCTGCACACGGAGGAGAATGGTACGGACGTTGGATGTATACACCTGATAGAATTGGTTGGGGAAGCACAATTTACAAACAACACAAAAAGGATTATGGAGAAAATTTTGAGTATCATGATTTTATTCCAATGTGGAAAGCTCCAAAATTTGATGCCAAAGAGTGGGTAGATCTATTCCAAGGAATGGGAGCTAAATTTATTGGTTCTATTGCAGAACACCACGATGGATTTTCTTTATGGGACAGTAAGGTAAACGAATGGAATTCTGTAAATATGGGACCCGATGTAAACGTGGTAAAGGCCATTGCAGAAGAAACGCAAAAAAGAGATTTAAAGTTTATGGCTACTTTTCATCATGGTTTTCACAACTTGTTTTTCCCAAAACAAGAAGGTTCCGTGTTACGTCCTGCTAGTAGACATTTGTTGAGTTATGAAAATGTAGAAACACCACAAGAAGAAGGTTTAAAAAAACTATATGGAGATTTATCTTACGAAGCCGAAAACAACATTTGGTTAGCTAAATTAAATGAGGTAGTAGATGAGTTTGTACCCGATTATATTTGGATGGATTTTGGACAACGTTATATTGATGAAGCTCACAGAAAACAATTCTTAGCTCACTATTTTAACAAAGCACAACAAAACAACAAAGAAGTTGTGGTAAATACCAAAGGAGACTTCTTCCCTACTGAACTATCCGTAGTAAATGTAGAAAGAGCTACCATGGAAGATATTACTCCAGAAGTTTGGATTACCGATTTTATTTTGGGAAGTTCTTGGTGCTATGATAAAACAAAGCGTACCGCTATAGACCCTAAAAAAGCCATTAGAATGTTGGCCGAAGTGGTGAGTAAAAACGGAGTAATGTTGTTGTCTGCTGGTCCTATGGCCGATGGAACCATGCCTATAGAACAAGTACAAGCCATGGAAAAAATTGGAGCTTGGATGAAACTGTATGGTGAAGCTATTTACAAGACTAGACCTTTTATTAGCTACGGTCAAGGGGTTACTGTTTTAAAAAGAGATGAAAGTGATGCTTGGAACGCTTACGGAGCCATAAAAAAAGGATTAGGAAATTTAAACAGTAAAGACATTAGATATACAACCAAAGGAAAAACGGTATATGCTTTACAATTAGGTTGGGATGCTAAAGATGGAGAACGTACCTTATCTGTTTTTACTAAAAAAAATCAAGTAAAGGTAAAATCTGTCTCTGTCTTAGGAAGCTCAGAAAAAATAAAATGGAAACAATCGAAAAAGGGTTTAACTGTTCATCAACCTCACAAAAAACCACTAGAAGCAGAGGCTGCTCTAGTTTATAAAATCACCTTAAAATAAATTAATCACAAAAAATGAAAAATACATTTAAAATAATTGCTGTATGCTGTAGCCTATTTTTTATGGCTGCCAAAGCGCAAGAACGTCCTAATATTGTTTTTGTTCTTACAGATGATCAATCTTACAACTTATTAGGTTGTACAGGAAACGAAATTGTAGAAACACCTAATATCGACAAGTTAGCCAAAGAAGGAGTAATGTTTACCAACGCACACGTATCTAGTGCTATTTGCACCCCTAGTAGAGTTTCTATTTTGTTAGGACAATACGAACGTAAACACGGTGTCAACTTTAATTCAGGAACTGCTGTATCAGACAAAGCTTGGGAAAAATCATATCCAATGGTTATGCGTAATGCAGGATACTATACTGGTTGGATAGGTAAAAATCACGCTCCTGTTGGAGAAGGAGGTTACGATAGTGGACTTATGGAAAAAAGTTTTGATTATTGGTATGCTGGTCACGGTCACTTAGGATTCTATCCTAAAGATAGACACAAAATTTTTAACGATGCCATTGCCAACACGCAACCAGAGGTAATTAACGAAGGTGTAGATGATTTTTTAGATCCTAATGCTCGTAAATTAAAAGGTGCTATAAAATTCTTAGAATCAAGACCTTTAGACAAACCTTTTATGTTATCTATCAATTTTAATTTACCTCATAGTGCCAGTACTAAAACTATGAAACTAAAACCTACGGATGATGCTTTATATAGAACTAAATATAGAGATATAGAAATTCCTTTACCTGAGAACTATATTGCTAAAAAAGATATTAAAACTCCTAAGCTACCTGCTGATTTATTAAGAGCAGAAGACAGACAAGATGGATACAATTACTCTGATACTCCAAAAGACGTAAAAGAAAGATATATTCGTCAATTAGAAGCTATGACGGGTATTGATCGTTTGGTTGGAAACTTAAGAAAAAAATTAAAAGACTTAAAAATCAATAAAAAAACCATCATTATTTTTACTTCTGATCACGGTTTATTTATGGGAGAACAAGGTTTAGGTGGAAAAGCTTTGTGTTATGAAAAAACAACACACGTACCTATTATTGTATTAGATCCTAAAGCAAAAAGAAAAACAAGAGGAATGAGAAGTGATGCTTTGGTACAAACAATAGACATTGCTCCTACGATGTTGGCTATGGCAGGAATAGAAATTCCTAAAGAAATGCAAGGAAAAGATATTTCTAACTTAATTAAAGGAGGAAACAAAGAAGTAAGAGACTATACCTACACAGAAAATTTATGGTCTACTCACTTTGGAAATCCTAAATGTGAAGCTGTACAAGATAAAGAATGGAAATACATTCGTTATTACAAAAACACCACTCGTTCTGCTACTCAAGAAATTAAAACAGCTAAAGCAATGGGAATTCCTGTAAACAAAATGTTATATGCAGTACACGATCCAGATATTGCTTACTACAGACATTTGGCAGAATCTTCTTTAGAAGGAGAACAACCTGTGTATGAGGAATTGTACAATTTAAAAAACGATCCTAACGAATTACACAATTTAATCAATAACCCAAAACATACAGCAGTTCTTCATAAATTAAAAGCAGCTTGGAAAAGACAAATTACCTATGCTAGAGGTAAAGGAACTCCTGCTGTATATAGATATACAAACGACAGTCATCCAGATGGAGGACATTAAGAACCGTTATTAAAAACATTTTCAACATCATTACCCCTATATTAACACATATGTATTCTTTTATGTCTATATATATTGATAATGTATTGAAAGTGTTTTTATATTTTTGATAACATCAAATATTTATTAAAGCTATGTTTATAAAACAAATTCTATTTATCTCCTTAAGTTTAGCTTTGGCTAGCTGTGGTGGTAAAGACAACAAAAAGAAAGAACAAAAAGGAAAACCTAATATTGTTTTTATTTTTACAGATGATCAAACCTATTCTTCTATTCACGCATTAGGGAATAATGAAATTATTACTCCTAACATGGATAAGTTAGTACACAACGGAACGACACTTACACATGCCTACAATATGGGATCTTGGAGTGGTGCCGTTTGTTTGGCTTCTAGAGCTATGATGAATACAGGTAGATTTGTTTGGAATGCTAAAAAATTTACAGGAAAATTTAAAAAAGACGGCAATGTTAACAAAACCTGGGCTAAGTTATTAGAGTCTGGAGGGTACGAAACTTACATGACAGGAAAATGGCATGTACATGTAGATCCTAAATTAGTTTTTAACCATGTAAAGCACGAACGTCCAGGAATGCCTTTAGACAATTGGGACTGGAAAACAATGAATAAAAAATTTGATTCTATTTCAAAAATAAAAGGTGCCAATCCTGATGATATTATGCCTATTGGATACAATAGACCACAAAATGAAAACGATCATTCTTGGGATCCTACCGATTCTAAATTTGGAGGTTTTTGGCAAGGTGGTAAACATTGGAGCGAAGTTTTAAAAGATGACGCTATTTCTTTTATTGATGAAGCAAAAACAAAAGACAATCCATTTTTTATGTATTTGGCTTTTAATGCTCCTCACGATCCTAGACAAGCTCCACAAGAATATCAAGACTTATACGATGTGAATAAAATTTCAGTTCCAGAAAGTTTTATTCCTGAATATCCTTACCGTAAATCTATTGGTAACGATAACAATTTAAGAGACGAAGCTTTGGCTCCATTTCCTAGAACAGAATATGCCATTAAAACTCACACCAAAGAATACTACGCAAGTATTACACATGCCGATGCACAAATTGGATTGATTTTAGAAGCTTTAGAAAAATCAGGAAAACTAGACAATACCTACATTATTTTTACAGCCGATCACGGATTGGCAATGGGTAGACACGGTTTACTAGGAAAACAAAACTTATTTGACCACAGTATAAGACCTCCTATGGTTGTTTTAGGACCAGACATTCCTAAAGACAAAAGAGTAAATACAGAAGTTTATTTACAAGATGCAATGGCTACAGCGCTAGATATTGCAGAAGTAGAAAAACCTAACTACATAGAATTCAATAGCTTTTTAGACATTGCTAGAGGAACTAAAAAAGAAAGCAACTACAAAGAAATTTATGGAGCCTATTTAGATGTACAAAGAATGATTCGTAAAGATGGATACAAATTATTAGTATATCCTAAAATTGAAAAAGTACTGCTGTTTGATATGAATAACGATCCGGAAGAAATGCAAGACCTTGCTAGTAATCCTGAACAAAAAGAAAGAGTACAGCAATTATTTAAAGATTTGTTACAACTACAAAAAGACATGAACGATCCTTTGGATATTTCAGCTATTTATCACAAGCTTTAAATAATGTTAACAATCTTAAAAACTCCCTAAGTAAATAACTTAGGGAGTTTCTTTTACTGCTAAGCTCATCTATTAGACATTTGGTCTACATATATAAACAACAGTTTCAACGCTTACTACAATTAAGACTTATTTTAGCAATTCAATTATATCTTCAAAATCAATGAACAGATTTTTAACCTTACTATTCGTTTGTGCTGCAACATTTGTAACCAAAGCACAACAAAATGATTGGGAAAACCCACATGTAAATCAAATTAACAAATTACCTGCTCGTAGTACGTTTTATGTATACGACAATGAACAACAGGCTTTACAAGCAAATAGAGAAGCTTCTAGTTTGTACAAATCATTAAACGGAAGCTGGAAATTTAATTGGGTGGCTAAACCTGCAGATGCTATTAAAGGTTTTGAAAAAACAGATTTTAACACCCAAAATTGGAAAACTATTGATGTACCCTCTAACTGGGAAATGAGAGGATATGGAACTCCTATTTACACCAATGCTACTTATCCTTTTTTTAGTGATTATCCAAACATCAATCACAACGACAATCCAATAGGTCATTATGTAAAAAACTTTAAGCTAGAAGATTCTTGGCTAGAAAAAGACATTATTCTACATTTTGGAGGAGTATCCTCTGCTTTTTATGTATGGGTAAATGGTGAATTTGTGGGATATAGTGAAGACACTCGTTTGCCTTCTGAATTTAACATTACAGAACATCTTAAAAAAGGAAACAACAAAATTGCCGTAAAAGTATACCGTTGGTCTGATGGTAGCTATTTAGAAGCACAAGATCATTGGAGACTAAGTGGTATTGAGCGTGAAGTATATGTACAAGCAGTTCCTAAAGTTAGATTGTCTGACTTTACCGTTCGTACAGATTTTGACAACAATTATCAAGATGCTTTGTTACAAGTTAGACCTACATTTGTTGCAAACACCAAAGATAAATACTTAAAAAAAGTAGGTCATTTTGGATCAAAACCGTTAAAAACAAAATATGATAACTGGACCTTAACTACAACTCTAGTAGATGCAAAAGGTAAAACAGTAGATACTCAAAACATGAAATTGGGTAAGTATTTTACAGAAAATCATCCACAAAGAGATCAAGTTTATTTTGGAATGATAGAATCTAAAATTAAACAACCTAAACAATGGTCTTCAGACGATCCTTACTTATATACTTTATTGTTTACCGTAAAAGATGAACAAGGAAATACCACTCAATATTCTAGTACCAAAGTTGGTTTTAGAGAAGTAAAAATAGATGCTAAAGGACGATTTTTAGTCAACGGAAATTCTGTAAAAATGATTGGAGTTAACAGACACGATCATCATATGACTAACGGAAAAGCCTTGTCTAGAAAAGACATGGAGGCTGATGTTAAATTATTAAAGCAATTTAACTTTAATGCCGTTAGAACATCTCACTATCCTAACGACCCTTATTTTTACAATTTGTGTGATGAGTATGGAATTTACGTAATGGACGAAGCCAATTTAGAAACACATGGTGTTAGAGGTTTAATTACCAATGATGCTGAATGGGGATCAGCTTATTTAGAAAGAGCGATTCGAATGGTAAAAAGAGACAAAAATCACCCAAGTGTGGTAATGTGGTCTTTAGGAAACGAATCTGGAACAGGTCCTAACCACGCTGCTATGGCAGGTTGGATTAAAGACTTTGATCCTACTCGTTATGTTCACTACGAAGGAGCACAAGGAGTTCCAACACATCCTGATTACAAAAAGAACAAGTATAGACATGGATTTGGAAATCCTACCGATCCTAAATGGGTAGATATGATTAGTAGAATGTACCCATCTCCTACGCACTTACAAAGTTTAATAGACCATACAGCTCCTATAGACAATCGTCCTGTTATTATGTGTGAATATGCACATGCTATGGGGAACTCTTTAGGAAATATGAAAGAATATTGGGATGTTATATACAAAAATGACAGAGCTATTGGAGGATATATTTGGGATTGGATTGACCAAGGTATTTTAACCAAAGACAAAAACGGAAAAGAATACTTAGCTTATGGTGGAGATTTTGGAGATACTCCAAATGATGGAAGTTTTTGTATAAATGGAATTATTGCTGCGGACAGAACTCCAAAACCTGAAATTTATGAATGTAAAAAAGTAAATCAGCCTGTAGTCATTACTGCTGTAAATGCTATAAAAGGAGATTTTAAGATTCTAAACCGTCACCATGCTATTGATTTATCTAAATACCAATTAACTTGGGAATTGTTGAAAAACGGAAAAATCATCAAAACGGGTACTTTAGAAAGTTTAACCACTGCTCCTACTCAATCAGAGAATATCCACATCAACCTTAAAAAGCCAAAAGCAAATGCAGGTGATGAATTTTTCATCAACATTAAAGGTCATTTAAAAGAAGATACTCTTTGGGAACAAAAAGGATATACGGTTTTTACAGAACAATTTCAGTTAGACTATACCAGCAAAACGGTAAAAAATATTAAAGTATCTTCAAAAGAACTAAACGTTTCTCAAGACGATCATCAGATTAAAATTACCGCTAAAAACAATGCTGTTATTGTTAATAAAACAACAGGACTGATCCAAAGTTATACAGCAAATGGAACTTCTTTATTAGCATCGCCATTAGCTTTAAACTTTTGGAGAGCGCAAACAGAAAATGATCAGGCTTACAGACGTGCTAAAAAACAACAAAATGAGTTGGATTGGATGCAAGCAGGACAACGTATGACAGTTCACAATACCATTGTAAACAGTACCAAAGGGAAAGTAATTGTAGAAGTTAGCGGAAGCATTGCCAATCCTAAAACCGATGTAAATTTAACCTATACCATCCTAGCCAACGGATATGTTAAGGTAGATTATAAAGTAGTGATTGATAAAAATGCTCCTAACGTACCAAGAATAGGAATGTCTTTTGATATGGCTAAAAAATATGAACAAGTAGCATATTATGGTAAAGGGCCTCAAGCTAATTATGCAGACAGAAATACAGGTGCCTTTGTAGGTTTGTACAAAGCCAATGCTAACAACATGAACTACGAATACATTTATCCAGAAGAAAACGGAAATCGTATGGATACCCGTTGGTTTGCATTAAGTAACAAAGCCAATAAAGGAATTTTAGTAACAGGTGCGCAGCCTATCAACTTTAGTGTATCTCCTTACAGTTTAGAAAACTTAGAAAAGGCAAAACATACCTACGAGCTAAAACAAAGAGACGTATTTACAGTAAATGTAGATTTAAAACAAATGGGTGTAGGTGGAGACAACACTTGGTCTGCTATTGCAGAACCACACAAAGAGTATTTAATTACACCTGGAACTTATGAGTATAGTTTTTACTTAACTCCAGTAACCAATAAACAAGAAAAAGTAAAATTCTAAACTTGTAGTTTACAACACAAGCAAACCTCCTAAAACAATATAGTTTTAGGAGGTTTTTCTTTTATTTGGGAGCATACGAATCATTTGAAATACACAATAAATCAACCGTCCCCCAAGTTGCTAGAGGTTTTAATTAATTTTAATCTATAAATCAAAGACACCTATTTTTTTATGAAAAAATTAATAACATTCGCATTATCGTTATGTACTATTACTAGTTTATTTGCAGATCCTCCTACTCCTAAAAAAGGATTTCGTTGGGTATTAAACGAAGAGTTTTCTGATGAGTTTAACGGTAATCAATTAGACAAATCCAAATGGAACGACACCTTTAAAGGTTGGAAAGGAAGAAAGCCTGCCATGTTTCATCCTAGTACAATTTCTGTAAACAATGGAACCATGCAAATTAAAAATGCAGTGTTGGCAAAAGAAACTGACGGATATACCATTGCTGGAGGTGCAGTACAAAGTAAAAAAGAAACCGCTCATTTTGGATATTACGAAGTAAACTTTAAAGCTTCTAAAATTAACATGTCTACCACCTTTTGGATGTCTAACAGCAAACAACCCGTAGATTTTGTTACTAAAAAAAGTAACGGACAAAATTGTGCAAAAGATAAATACAGCCAAGAACTAGATATTATAGAAAGTATTGGAGGTACTTTTAACAGAACCGACAAGTTTAGAACGCAAATGAACTTTAACACCCATTACCGATATATAGATTGTGAAGGTGGTAGAGAAAAATTCTATTCGGCAGGAAACAATGCTATTGAAGGAAATGGACATAAAAGCAATGCAAAATTAGATACAGAATCTTGGGAAGCTTTCCATACCTATGGAGCTTATTGGAAAAATGCCAATGAAGTTTCTTTTTATGCAGACAATCGTTTTGTGGGAGACGTAAAAGTAAGTACAGAAGTTGTTGACAAACCTTTTGATAGAACTATGAAAATTAACATGGTTACAGAAACTTACAATTGGGTAAAGCCTGTGCCTACCGTAGAAGAGTTAAATAACGATGCGATTAACACTTCTTACTACGACTGGATTCGTGCCTACAAACTAGTTCCTATCCATCAGAGTGAACCCTCTAGCGGGACTCCTATTTATACTGAAGAGATTCAATTGACAGAAACTCCAAAAGTGTTGGGTAGAAAAAAAATAGAAATTTCTTTTACTTACAAAGCCAATCAAAACAAAAAAGCTGTTTTAAAGGTAATGGACAACCAAAACAAACTAGTCTCACAAAGTACAGTTAAATTATTAGCAGGATTTGGACATCAAACACAAGAGTTAAAATTGAAAGATAAAGTTTCTAAAAAAGGAAGTTATACCTATCAAATAGAATGGCTTACAAAATAAAACTAGCTATTTTTCATCTCAAAACAGTCCAATAAACCTTTACTCATAACTGCTATGAATGGTCTTCGAGCGGAGTCGAGAAGTAAAACACAAAACAATCCTAAACACCAGTAATTATATCTTTTACAATGGAATTTCTTAGACAGGAAAAGAACTAAAAGAAAACTATGATTCAATGTTCTCGACTCTACTTCGGTGTAACTCAGTACAAGCTAATCGAACACCCTAAAATAAGGGTTGGAAACACATATACTAGCTACAAACAATCTGTGGAAAAAAGCACATAAGGATTTAAAAAACAGACAACAAAAACCTTTGCTAATAACTGCTATAAATGGTCTTCGAGCGCAGTCGAGAAGTAGAATACAAAACAATCCTAAACACCAATATTTATATCTTTTACAATGGAATTTCTTAGACAGGAAAAGAACTAAAAAAAAGCTATGATTCAATGTTCTCGACTCTACTTAGAGTGTAACTCAGTACAAGCTAATTGAACACCCTAAAACAAGGATTGGAAATACATATACTAGCTACAAATAATCTGTAAAAAAAAGCACCTAAGGATTAAAAAAACAGACAACAAAAACCTTTACTCATAACTGCTATGAATGGTCTTCGAGCGCAGTCGAGAAGTAGAATACAAAACAATCCTAAACACCAATATTTATATCTTTTACAATGGAATTTCTTAGACAGGAAAAGAACTAAAAAAAAGCTATGATTCAATGTTCTCGACTCTACTTAGAGTGTAACTCAGTACAAGCTAATTGAACACCCTAAAACAAGGATTGGAAACACTTAAACTAGCTACAAACAATCTGTGGAAAAAAGCACTAGCAGCAAAAAATAAAAGTACCTCAGCTCTTAGGCAAAAGCACCTGTGCTTTTCAATAAAACCTCAGCAGCTCTTAACAAAAAGTACAGGTGCTTTTTTAAGGAACACATAAGGATTAAAAAAACAGCAAAAAAAAACGACAACCTTAGTTATCGTTTTTTGTATTATTTCTTTTTAGCTTTTATAATAAAATAAATTCCAATTAAGATTAAAGGAATACTTAACCATTGTCCAGTATTTAATGCCCAACTAGCTCGTTCATCTACCTGAGCTTCTTTAAAGAATTCGACAACAAATCTAACAGACCATAGTAAAGTAAAGAAAACACCAAATATCAAACCTAATTTTTCTTTGGCATTGGTTTTCCAGAACATATAAAAGATAATTGCAAACACTATTAAATACCCAAACGATTCGTACAATTGTGTAGGATGTCTTGGAAAATCTTCTCCCAAAGCTTTAAAAATAAATCCATAATCGGTTCCTGTTGGATGTCCAATAATTTCAGAATTCATTAAGTTCCCTAAACGAACAAAAACTCCTCCACTAGCAATGGTTAAACTCACTCTGTCTAACACATATAACAAAGGTTTTTGTAATATTTTTTTAGAGAAATACCACAAAGAAGCAATAATACCAATGGCTGCACCATGACTTGCCAATCCTGCAAAACCTGTAAATCTAAACGTAGGTTGAAATTTAAAAGGCAACAATATTTCTTCAGGATGTTGACTAAAATAAGCCCAATCGTAAAAGAAAACATGTCCTAGTCTTGCTCCTAAAATAGTTGCAAACACAACATACATTAATAATTTATCTAGTTTTTCTAATTCAATTTTTTCATGAATAAATATTTTCTTCATGATTTGATATCCCAATGCAAAGGCGATCACAAACATTAAACTGTAATATCTAATCACAAAAAAACCTAGGTCCAAACCAAGTGATGGATCCCAAGTAACGGCTAATAAATTCATAGTTCTTTTTTATTTTGTTTTTCTGGTACTGGGTCAAAACCACTTCCTCCCCACGGATGACAGCTAGCAATACGCTTTATAGCCAACCATCCTCCATAAATAATGCCATGCTTTTGCAAAGCTTCTATACTATAACTAGAACAGGTTGGTTGATACCTACAAGTAGCTGGTGTAAAAGGAGAAATAGCTCCTTGATAAAAACGAATCAATAGAATAAATGGAAATACAATTATTTTTTTTACACGATTCATAATGTTTTAATCTACAATAAAAGCAGTTCCGTCTTTTCCGTCTTTTAACTGAATTCCTAAGGCTTTTAATTCATCACGAATTTGATCAGACAAAGCCCAGTCTTTATTATCTCTAGCTTGCTTACGCATTCCTATTAACATATTTACAACTCCCTCTAACTTATCAGTCCCCTCTGCTACAGTTTCGGTTACCAAACCTAATACATCATACACAAAAGCATGTAAAGTGTTTGTCAACAAATCTAAATCTGTTTGCGTTAAACTTGCTTTTCCTTCTTTTAACAAGTTGATTTGTTTAACTGCTTCAAATAAGTTGGCTATTAATACAGGAGTATTAAAGTCATCATTCATCGCATCGTAACAATCTTGAATCCACTTGGACACTGCAAATGTTGATGATTTTCCAGCCTGAATATTACTTAAGTTTTTAACAGCTTCTACCAATTTATTATATCCTTTTTCTGAGGCCTCTAAAGCTTCTGAAGAAAAATCTAAAACACTGCGGTAATGTGCTTGCATCATAAAGAAACGAACTACCGAAGGTGTAAATGGTTTTGATAAAATATTGTTTTCACCTGAAAATATCTCATTTGGTAAGATGTTATTTCCTGTAGATTTAGACATTTTCTGACCATTTAAAGTCAACATATTTGCGTGCATCCAATAATTAACAGGATCATGACCATTACAAACCTCAGCTTGTGCTATTTCACATTCGTGATGTGGAAACTTTAAATCCATTCCTCCTCCATGAATGTCAAATTTATCTCCTAAATATTTTGTACTCATGGCCGTACACTCTAAGTGCCAACCCGGAAAACCAATTCCCCATGGAGAGGGCCAACGCATAATATGTTGTGGACTTGCTTTTTTCCACAAAGCAAAATCTTGAGGGTTTCTCTTTTCTGTTTGACCATCTAACACACGTGTATTATGAATTGCATCTTCTATATTTCTTCCCGATAAGACTCCATAGGTTTTGTCTTGATTGTATTTTAATACATCAAAATAAACAGAACCATTTACCTCATAAGCCAATCCTTTGTCTAAAATATCTTTAATAAGTTCAATCTGCTCAATAATATGCCCTGTAGCTGTTGGTTCTATACTAGGAGGCAAATTATTTAATTTTTCTAAAATAGTATGAAAGTCTAAGGTATAACGTTGCACCACTTCCATGGGTTCTATTTTTTCTATTCTTGCTTTTTTAGCAATTTTATCTTCACCTTCATCTGCATCATCTTCCATATGACCTGCATCTGTAATGTTACGTACATAGCGTACTTTATACTCTAAATGTTGTAAGTAACGAAACACCATATCAAAACTCATAAACGTTCTAACATTTCCCAAATGTACATTGCTATACACGGTAGGTCCACAAACATACATACCCACGTTACCAGGTGTAACGGTAGTAAATAGTTCTTTCGTTTTTGTGATTGAATTGTATATTTTTAAAGGCTGATCTTGAAATAAGCTCATGAAGTTTTATTTATTTTTAAAGCGTAAAGATAAACTTTCTACTTGTATTACAATAACAAGAAAAGCCCAATTAAGATTTTCTTAATTGGGCTTTTTGTATGTATATAAGTTTTTGTTAATTACTTAACAATCTCTAATAATTCAACTTCAAATACTAATGGCATATAAGGTTTAATTGGTCCATTTCCACCTTGAGGTGCGTTAGCTCCATAAGCTAATTCTTGAGGCACATAAAACTTGTACTTAGAACCAACAGACATTAATTGAACACCTTCTGTCCATCCTGGAATTACTCTGTTTAAAGGAAATTCAGCTGGAGTTCCTCTATCTACAGAACTATCAAAAACTTCTCCACTAGGTGTAGTTCCGTGGTAGTGTACTTTTACTGTGTTGGTCGCTAATGGCTTTTCACCAGAACCTTCTTTTAATACTTCGTATTGCAATCCACTTTCTGTAACTACAACTCCTTCTCTCTTTTTATTTTCTGCTAAAAATGCTTCTCCTTCTGATTTTGCAGAGGCACCTTTTGTTTCAGCTATTTTTTTAGTGTAAGCAATTAAAATTGGAGCAATATCTTTTTGAGCTATTAATGCTTTAGCAGTATCTTGAGATTCTGTTAATGCTTGGTTAAAAACATTTAAATCTAAATCTTTAAAATCTTCACTTACTTTAAAGTTTCCATTAATATATGCACCTAAAGCATAACTTACAGAATCCATTTCTGTTGCTAACGATGTTTTTTTTGGTGCTTGTTGGTTACAAGATACCATTCCTGTTACTGCTAATCCTAAAGCTAGTCCTTTAATGATGTTCATGTCTTACTTATTTATTTTTAAAAGTTTAATATTTACTACAATAGGAGTTTGACTTCCTATTTTATTTTTATCACCACTTAATCCGTGGGCTACAAATGAACTAAAAATAAATTTAATTTCCTCATCTTCTTGCATTAATTTAAGCCCCTCTGCAATTCCTTTAATCAAATTAGACTTATCTAATTGCTTGGTTAGAATTTCCTCTGGATAAACTAACTTATTATTTAAGAAATAAACCGTTTTAGAATAGGTAACTATCGAGTTTTCTCTAATTACTTTTTTGGGTTTTGTTGATGGTTTTACCACCGCATAAGCAAAACCAAATGGAGAATATTGATAATTTAAAAGCGAATCTTTCTGAATATACTCTTTGATTAATTGCTCTTGAATACTATTGATTTGTTTGTTGTACAAAACAGAATATTCCACTTTTTCCGAAGTCCTTTTGTTAATAGGTCTTCTGGGTTTAGATTCTGTACATGAAACAAAAAATACACCCAAAACAATTAGCCAATTATAGTTCATAAGAAACCAGTAATTCTTGTTTATAATTAGGTACTAACAATCTAAATTTCTGAACCGTTTCTTCTAAAGATGTGGTAGATCTTGCTCCCGCTGCGTTGTCATGCCCTCCTCCATCAAAATAGTTTCTTGCAAATTTATTAACAGAGAATTTTCCTTTGGAGCGAAAAGATATTTTTACAATTCCTTGATCTGTATCTTCTATAAAAATAGCCGCCAAAACAATTCCTTTTAAAGACAGTGCGTAGTTTACAACTCCTTCGGTATCTCCTTTGGTATAATTGTACTTTTTTAAATCTTCTTGTGTTAAAGTTATATAAGCTGTTTTACAATCTTCTATCACCTTTAAATTGGTTAAAGATTTTCCTAACAACTGCAACCTGCTATAAGAGTTATTGGCATATACCTGATTGTGAATGTCTGAGTTTTTAGCTCCTTTATCAATTAAATTGGCTATAATTCTATGTGTAGTACTAGTGGTAGATGGAAAACGGAAAGATCCCGTATCTGTCATAATACCTGTATAAATACTTGTAGCAATAGCTTCATCTATTAAATCTGTTTGTCCTAAAGCATCTATATAATGATACACCATTTGGCAAGTAGAACAAATTGACGTATCTGAATATGTAACCATGGCAATATCATCAGGTTGTTGATGATGATCTATCATGATAAAATCCCCTTTAAAGGCTTCTAAACCTTTTTGCATATCATCTCCTACTCTATGCAATGCATTAAAATCTAGTAAAAAAACAACATCAGCTTCATCTAAGGCTCTTTTAGATTGTATGTTTTGAAGATCGTATCTGTATCCTTGATCTGCTCCTGGAATCCAAGAAATAAAATCAGGGATTCCGTTGGGTAAAACAATCTGAACTTGATGTCCTAACTTTTTATAAAAACCTGCCAAAGCAGTGGTAGATCCAACAGCATCTCCATCAGGATTTTTGTGAGCTACAAAAACTATTTTCTTTGGGGTCTTAAAATACGTTTTTAAAACGTTAATGTCCTTTATATTCATAAGGTGCTAAAATACAATTTAAAATATATTCTGTATATGTTCCCTTATTTTTTTAGCTATTACTACGATCAATTATGGTAAAGCGTATAATATGCCTCTACATTGTCTAGGTAAACACCATCAAAATTACGTTCTAATATTTTAGATAAATAAGAGTTTTTAGCTTGATAAATTATTTGTTTCCACTCTGGATTCCAAAACGCAACCCAATATTCATCTTCATAGCCTTCGTATTGTTTTTTAAACCAAGAAGGTTGTTTTTTAGTCCACTCTTTTTTCCAATAATATCTGTAATTCTCTACAGCACCAATATTCATATAAGCAATTACTTTGCGTTGAGTTCCATCTTTTTTAACTTTTAAATACGCAACATCGCTTTGAGTTAAAGGAACATCATTGTAAAATAAATCAATCAATAACAAATCGTAATTGGTTGTAGATAATGCTTGTAAATAGGCTTGTTTGGTGTTATAGGCTTCTGGATTTATTAAATACAAATAATTTTTAACGTCGGACAATTTTTTAATATCCTTAACTGTATTTATCGTTTCCGGAATGTCTTTGTAATACAGATTGTTTTGGGTACGAATAAATGGAATATATCCTTTGTTTAGGTTTAACTGCTTTGCCTTTAACAAATCGGCATCTTTCCCTACATATTCTGAGGACAATACTATTTTTTCTTTAGGCAATTTAGAGAGCAACAATTGTCTGTAGTTATCTTTTACTATTGTTTTATGATAATGTAAGGCTTCTACACCTACACCATCTATTGCATTTACGTAAGAAGTATCTAACCCGTTAGACCTTTCTATATTTTGGTATAGAAGTTCTAATCCGTTTTGAGGAATAATGCTAAAATTAGTATTATAGTCCTTTGCTTTTTTAGAGATCTCTATTACCATTTGCTGCATTTTTTGAGAAGCAACAACTGTTTTTTTAGTAGTACTACAGCCTACTAAAACAACCAATAGCAACAAGTGCTTAAAATATGTGTTTAAAACCAACATTGAATGTATTTGAATAAAAATTGTCTTGTGAAAAATATTCTCCAGAGAAATAGAAAAAAGTATAATCTCTAAATTTATATGTTAACTCTCCGTAGAATCTACCAAAGGTATTGTAATATGTATCTGTAAAATAAGAGGGTTCTATCATCCCTGAAAACCTATTAAAATAATCGTTTTCTGGCACTAGGTATTGATACCTTAGACCTCCTCCGTAATAAGCTCTACTTTTTAATGCAAAATAAGGTAAACCCCCAGGTAAATTTGCATTACTAGCACTGTAAGCTGTTTCTGCAAATGGAGATAAAGTACTTTTTTTACTAAGGCTAAATAATCTATAATAACGAACAACAGTGGCTATTTGATTGTTACCATCACTATACAAATCTCCTTCTACGGTAAGCCTAAATTCATTTTTTTTATGATGAAAATATTCGGAATACCAACTAAGCTTAGTGTCGTAAATACCTAATGTGTAAGCCACACTTGTTAAAGGAACATCGTGGGTAAATTGTAAGTTAGAAAACATGGTTTCTGCCTTGTAAGAAACTCCCCCCATAAGGTTGTACAAGTTTTTATTTCCTTTAACACTTACATCCATTCCCGCTCCTAGCTGATAGTTCCAATTGTCTACAACCTTATCGTTTATATAAGCGTATTTTAAACCAAAATAGGTATGTTGAATGTTTTCTCTTCTGAAACGATTTAACCTGTTTAAGTTTTTAACCTTATAAATATTAGGATTGTGCAAAGTAACTCTGTGCTTGTGTTCATTTTTAGCTACCACAACTCCAGATAAATTATTTACAATGGCATTTACACTTGTTTTATCTAAAGAAATAACGGATTCCCACTCAGCATAATTATGTTCTCTAAAAACAATAGAAGCTTTTACGCTTTCTAATACCTTAGGGTAAAACAACTCTTCTTGATTGGCTAATAAATAAGTTTGAATACTTGTTTTCTGAGCTAAAACTTGCTCATTTAGCAAGGCTTGTTTTTCTGCTTTTAAAGTACCCTCCGGCATTGTATTAACCACTTGCCAAGCTTCTTTAAATAGATTGTCTTCTAAATAAATATCTGCTACATAATTGGCCAATTTAGCATTGTCTTCTGTGTGATGCTCTTCAAAATTTAAATAAGCCTGCTCTGCTTGTTTTAATGCATTATTAGTATCTGCATTGGAAAAACTATTTTTTCTTAAAGCAACAATTTCTGCTAGTAAATTAGTTTGTGCATGGTTTTGTAAAGCCAAATGTTCTTGATAAGCAGTTTTAATCGCTTGTTTGTCTTGCATTTTATACATCCAATCAAACTTATCTAACAGTTTTATACTGTCTGAACAAGTACTCCAAGAAAGTGCTTTTTTATAATTTTCTTTACCCGCATATAGCCAAGTAATTTCATCAGAATGCTTTACATATAGCTCATCTTTACAAACATCTTTAGTTGCTACTTCTTTTAAGGCTTGTTCTGGATTGTTGTATAATAAATCTTTAAAATATCTATCATAGTACAATGTTTTAACAGCTGTAGTATCACCTAAAGCAGTATACCAACTGTACTTTGTATCATCGTCTATTATTCCGTTATTACAACCACTGCAAGCAATGGCTTTTTTGTATTGTTTTCTTTCTGAAAAGAACCATGCAAAGTTTGAAGATTCTTCTTTTAAAAGTGGATTGCTACACACCTCATCCATGTTTAATTCTTTGGCAAAATCATCAGGATAATAGCTTACTAAAAACATCAAGTAGTTTGCTCTATTTTGATGAGAAGGCTCTAGTTTTTGAATGATTTTATACATCCTTTTGATTTCGCTATAAAATCTAGGCTCGTAATTATTAGCAATAAACTCTTTGTAATGTGCTGTGTTTTTTGGTTCTAACAACATGTATTTGTACAACCATAAATTATAAACATCGGTACTAGGTAATGCTAAGTATTGTTTTAAAGTTTTAGAATAATCAAAATTATCTTTGGTTTTGTAGCGGTTGCTATAATCGTACAAGAATTTCCAAGTGGCATCGTTTCTATTTTGCCAAGACATGTATTTGGCATAAATTCTAAATACGTTGTCTTTAATAGTTGGCCTTTCACTAATATAAGCTTCCAAAGCATTGGTAGCCTCTCTTAGTCTGTTTTGTTTAATTAAATTTTTAATTTTACCATTTAACAGCTCAAAAAGTTCATATTCTAAATCTCTTGTTTTTAGCTGAACTAGTTGTGATTTTAGATGATTTACATTCATTAAAACTATAGACTTCTCTTTCATTAAAAAGGAATACAAGTAACCATCTAAATACTTGGTTTTGGTATAGATAACATCGTTTACAATTAAGGATTTTTCGTATTCTCTAGCAAAATTTTTCCCAATAAATACAGACCAGTAAGAATCCTTTGTGTTTTTGTTAGACACCAATGTTAATTCATCTTCTGTAATTTTATATTCTGGATAAGTTGTTTTCCAATTCTTTACAATAGGCACAGCATCTTTTACTGTTTTGTAGCGCTGTAATGGGTATGTTTTTTTAATGGGTGTTACAACATCTTCTATAAAAAGAGTTAGCAAACCTTTTTTATCGGGTCTTGAGGGAGTTGACCTCCAACCTAAACTATTTTTATTTCTAAACTCAAACTCTCCCCTACTTTCTAAATTGTTTTCATTTGGAATTTGATAGATATCATCTGGGTGAATAAAGTGTGTCCAAATACCTGTATATAAAAACAATGAATAATAAGAGAACTTAATTTTATCATTAGGTTCATAACCATCTGATATTCTGGGGTAATCAAACAAGTTTTTGTTATAAGGATCTACATCAAACTCTCTACCACCACCATCGTGTTTTTCTCCCAAATACAAACTACACATATATTTTACAGAAGGCATTCCTTTTCGCAAAGCTTGAATACCAATACTATCAATATAATTAGTAGGAGGCACATAAGAAACAGGTAGTTTACCAAAATTTTCTGTCTTCCATTTTTTAGACACACTTTGCAATGCCATGGCCATGTAATCTGGTCTTTTGTTCCATTCCTCATTTAACAAAGAAACGTGGTTGTAACCATGTAAACCGAGCTCGTGCCCGTCTTTTACCACACTTTTAGAAATTGTTGATACAATACTTTTTTTACCAACATAGGTAGAGTCTTGCACTTGTTCCCATTCGCTATAAGAAAAAGGAGGTACGGTGTTTAAACTATAGTCGTATATGGATAATGCTGTGTATTTAATATCTAAAGAGTCTGCATATTTAGCCATATCTGGCCACCAAATTTGCCTAACAAATTCAGCATTAGATAAATTAAATTCTGTTTTTATAGGTTCTGGTTTACTAGGATATACGGGTGATGGAAAATCATCTAAAAAAATAGTACTAACATTAGCTATAGGATAAGGAATTCCTTCCATGGCTTTTAATACAGGCATAAATAACAAACCTCTATCATCTTTTTCGTATTGATAATAACTATTTACATAAATGGTTTTTCCTAAACCTACATAGTTTTCTATAATTACAGGATACAACGGATTGTTTACTGCCGATGCGTATACATTTACATCCTCATTAAAATTATGACTTCCTAAGCCTCCATGTACATAGGTGGGTTTGTATGTTTTTTTAGGATAACCTGGAATTAAAACTTCGTTAAAAGAAAATCCGCTAGAGGTAAAATCTAAACCAAAATCGGCATCTAATTTAAGTCCTAATAAATACGATAATCTTTGATCTTTGGTTGCATTAGGAATACACAACGTACCTCCTTTTTTAACGTATTCTACAATTTTTTTAATCGTTTTTTGATGCAATGTATCTGAACCCGTAAGTACTAACAAAGAAGTGTTATCGTTAATTTTATCTAAATAATCTAGATCTACATTCTCAATGGTTTTAAAAGAAAATTTGGTATAATCACACAGGTGCCTCATGTTATCTTCTATAACCAAAGACATGCTATCTTTTGGATTGGTTACAAACAAAACTTGATGGTCTTGCTTAGGAGTAACAATCTTCCTTTTTATTATTTTTTCTTTACCACACGATATAAGAAAAATAAATCCTATTAAAAGACTTATATATTTATTCATTTACTGAAACATTAAATCTATTACATTACTAGAGTTAGAAATATTTTCTATTTCATATACCGATATATTATTCTCTTTGTAATACACCTTTACTGTTCTACCTCTTTTTCTTAGTATGTTTAACACACTGTCTATAGCAGTATTTTCACGGCTATTTTCTTTAATCTCTTTTATATTACTTATACGATCATCAGAATTATTTTTCCCATAATCATCGTATTTAAACACATATATACTGTTAGGCAATACATATTCAGGATGTTTTTTTAAAACTTTCTGCTTTGTTTTATACTTGTTATATATGGAATCTTTTTCTGCATAATTGTGAGTAAACTCATTATAGTTCATCAAAAAATGACTATCACTATTTAAGATAAAGTGCTCACTATCATTCACCAACATATAAGAATAAGGCAAGTTATTCATCAATATTTTATTGTAAGCTTCTAAAACGGTATTGGCATAATTATCTGGCTTTACAATGTTGTGAATTTTATCTTTTTGATAATTAAAACACAAACCTAGAAACACACTAATACACAACAAACTAGCAACAGTACTGGTTCTTAACTTTTGTAAAAACGTAAATCCTAATACATTACTGTATACAGCGTATAGAGCAGATACTACCGTTGCAGGCATAAAAATTCTAACAATAATTGTTAAGACATCTTTATCTATAAAATAAGTATTGACTTTAAACAGCAAAAACACAAAAACCATAAAAGAATTAAAAACCAATACTTTTGTGTCTACATTTTTCTTTTTAAAGGTGATGAATAATAAAGCATTAAAAAACAAACCTATGTACAGATACCAGTTTATGTAATCGCTCCAATTGTATTTAATGGTTTCCGGATAGGTGTAGGTGTTTACGGCAATTAAATTGGTTCTTATATAGGCCATAAAATAGTTCCAATCTGCTACTAAATAAATATATATGAAACCTATTGTTAGCGATAAAGCATAGGCTCCTAAAAACCTTAAAGTTCCTTTTTTACTCTTTTTAAATAAAGCTAACGATACAAAAAACACAGGTAATATAACAATGTAAACATGTAGGTTTATAAAAAATAAGGTTAAAAAAATGACAGGCATTCTAAACCAAAACAATCTGTGATATACCAACTCTTTTTTTTGCTCCATAGCAAACACCATTAAAGGTAACGCAAAACTTAAACTTAAATAAATAGAGTTGTGAGCCGTTAAATATCCGGTATGTATAGGTGCATATAAAAACAAGCCTACTAATGATAGCATAGCTAATGTTGCCAAAATATGTGACCTGTTGGTTACTCTATATGTAAACCAACAAATAACAACAGCCAAAATAATTAACTCTACCACTCCAAAAGTTTTTAAAGCTAGCTCGTTAGTTAATCCTGTAAGTTTTGCATAAATAGAAATAAATGGAAAATCTCCCATTTCTACCATTCCTTCTACAAACCATTTTTGACTGTTAAAAAGTCTAATCTTCAGTAAATCATCATTCCATAAAAAGGTAGATGTAAACAAATCGTTACTTAAAAAATAGAACAAGACCCCACTTACTAATAAGATATTAATAAGGAACATGTACTCTCCTTTTATGATCTGAATTTTCTTTTTGGGCTTGACTTCATAAGTTCCCAAATATTTTTTTTCTAAAAGATTTACCCAGTACAATAACAAAACATTAGATCGTTCGCTAATGGCAAAAATATCTCTAAACTTAATTCCCAAAATATGTGCTACTACTAGCAACACAATAATTAACAACACAGTAAACAAGTCATAAAAACCTAGTTGATGTAGTATAAACACACTCACAAACATAAAGGTTCCATACTTAAGCCATTTTCTAACAAAAAAATTAATTCTGTCATCGGGCAAAGGGTATCTAAATACTTTTTTTCCTATAAATAAGAAAAAAAGCACTAATAAAAGGACTCTTAAAGGACCTATATATAGCATACTTTATTTTAAATTATTTGATAAATTAATATCCGTTACCACAACAGATAACTGATTTAAATTATATTTTCTATAAATTTTTTGAACTACGCTTTTTTGGCTTGCGTATTCTATTACATACCCTTTTAACTTGTAATGTTTTATGGTATTTATGAAACTTGTTTTTTTAAGCACAGCTTCTTGCTTGTTTCTTATTTTATATGTTTTTAACTGAAAATCGTAATCTGTAAAAACAGACTCTACCAATATTCCTTTTATGACTGTATGTGTTTTTTCTAACAAAAACAACCCTCCATTTTGGATTAAATCTTTATCCGAAAATTTATGATTAATTTCTTCTATTAACTGGATCAAACTAGACTGTAAAACCTTGTATGGACCATGAATTGATGCATTGTCTAAATTGTCTAACAAAAGCCCATCAAAGCCTTTGCTATAAATAGTTGCTATTTCATCTATAAGAATAGCTCTTGCCTTAGCTTTAGAAATATTGATATAGGCACTATTCCAATTGCTGTTTTCTGACAACAAATAAGGACTTAACTTTTGATACAAACCTGTATTATGTTTGCTTACTTCTGTTAGGCTGATGTAAGCATATACTTTTTTGTTGTTTTTCTTTAGTAACTCTACCTCGGCATGATTGTAAAAAGCAGATTCTAAAAATACCGTATTAAACCCTTGTATTTGAGATGTAGGCACCTTTGCATAACACACAAAAAAATCGGGTTTGTTAGCCCCAAAAATAGACGAAAACATCATCAACATTACTATTATATTTAATTTACTATAACACGGCATAATAGTCTATTCTTGAAAAGATTTTATAATTATAATAAAGACTTCCTAGTAAGAAAAATAACATACCTGCTAACATTCCATACACACTGTACTCATAACTAATCATTCTGCTGCAAAGTGCTCCTACTACAAAATCTATAATTACTGCTAAGATTATAATTTTAACAGCATTTTTAGGTTGATTCAATCGGAACATATACAATACATTTAGCATCCCCCACGACAAACAAAAATAACCTACACTACCATACATAAGTACTTTGTTACTAATTTCCGGAAAACTTTCTCCAAAGGCACTTTTATACCCCCAGTCGTAATACATAAAACTGTAGACCAATAAAAAAGCCACTAAAGAGGTTCCTAAAAACACAAGTAAGTTTCTTAAATACAAATAAGCAAACTCCCTTTTAAAAACAGTTAAGCTATAAAAATCTAATTTTTGTAAGACAACAGACAACTGTTTAGAAAAAACATGCATACTATATTCTAAAACTCCAGCTACTAAAAAGAAAATAATAATAGACAAATCCATTCCTATTTCATAATCCTTTTCATAGTATACTATATAAGGAATAACCGTATTATCTCTATCTGCAGACCAAGCTAAAAAGCGATCCATAAAAATTAAGATGTACAAAAAAACACCATACAAAAAATACAAGTTATTGTTGTAAATTATAACTCCATATCTAATAAACTTTTTGGCATCTTTTTTCTTTTGACTTTCAACACCTTTAAAAGACCATTTATACACTAAAAAAGATTCTAAAATAACAATAGAGATTCCTATCCAATGGGTAATAAAAACATGAATATTTGTATAAAAGTGCAAGCATAAAGCAATACTTGTAGCTACTGATATAGAAAACAAAATAGTCCATCTTTTTTCTATAGGGTACATTAAGGCTAAACTCAACAAAAGAATACTTATTAGAAATGTATAAATACTAAAAATAAGCATCATTATGTACGGATATAGATGAAGAAAAAAGTTGACTATATTCATAAACAACAATACAAAGACCACAAATCTAGCGGCTTTAAAAAACAGCCTATTCATGGCTATGTACGATTTTACTCTTTGCAAGGAACTCCAATAATAAGAGCCTACTCTACCTATAACCTGTATAAATCCTCCTGTTAAAATTAAAGCCCAAATTACAGCCAAAACAACGGCTGTACTTTGCAAATCGTTAAAACCAACATTTACCCAAATAGCATAACCAAAATAGACCACACAAAAAATTTGAAGAAACACAGGCAACACACTAAACAATCCTTTTATGTAGAACTTTGTTCCCTCTTTAACTTTATTAAAACCCTCATATGACGATACATATACGTCTAAATTAGAAGGATTCATTTCTTCATCTGTATATTCCTCTTTTAATAATTCGTTATAAATAAGTGTAGCCATTGTTGCCAAAGATTCTTGTTGGTAATCTTCTACCACATCAATTTCTCTAATCCCCATAGATTCTAACACAGCCATAACAGCATTAGCCCCAACAGGCATACCTATTAAGTTCTTTATTTCTAGTATTAAATCTGAAACTTTCTCAGGAATTGGATTCAAAATTATAATGATTTATATAGTTCTGAGTATGCATCTTTTACTACTTTAATTGTAAAATTGTTTACTACTTTTTCTCTACTTTTTCTAGCCATTTCTTTTCTTAACTCGTCATCTTTTAACAAAAGAATTACCTTTTCTGCTATTCCTTTATAATCTTTGGGCTTACAAACAAAACCATCTACACCGTGTTCTATAGCCTCTTTAACACCACCAACATCTGTAGAAACCACAGGTACTCCACAACTCATAGATTCTATAATGGTGTATGGAAAACCTTCTGAAATAGAAGTTAAAATAGAAATATCTCCCTCCACAAAAATAGAAGGAGGATCTGTGTTTAAACCTGCTAAAATAAAACAGTCTTCTAAACCTAATTCCTTTATTAAATTTTCACATTTTACGGTATACTCTGGAACAGCATCATTATTACCATATACAATGTATTTTAAGTTTGGGATTTCTTTTTTAACCTCCGCACAAGATCTTATCATGGTTAAAATGTCTTTTAACTCAAAAATTCTAGCAGCAGCTACTACCACTTTGGTATCTTTATGTTTGTTGGGTTTTGGTTTTGGCACAAATCGTTCTTCATCTACACCATTGTAGATTACTTTAAATTTTTTAGGATCGGCCCCGTACATTTCTGCCCACTTTAAATTGTAGGTATTTACAGATACAATTACATCGCAACTATTATAAGCTAGTCTTGTTATTATTTTGGAGAAATTGATCAAAAATAATTTCAAAAAATAAGACATAGGAGAACTACTTAAGTTGATAAGTCTCTCTCTCATAAACACTCCATGCTCTGTTAATACTACAGGAGTATTGTGTTTGTGTTTGGCAATAATTACGGGTAAAAAAGGAAATCCAGATATGGTAACATGATTGATATCTGTTTTATCTAAATCTATAGTAATTGGCAATAAAAAACGATAAATCCACCTTAAAGAGGTTACAATGTCTGATATTTTTACTTTAGAAATATAGGTATCATCCTCAGATATATTACTTACTACACCTTTGTAATGATCCCAGACTTCAATACTATACATACTCTCTTTGTAATCGTATTTTGTAAAATAGGTATACAATTGAACTAACAATTCTAAGAGATATTCAGCATCATCTTCTTTAGAAAAAATAGCTTTTATAAACTGATCAAAAAGAGGAATAAATTGATTGCGAATTACACTAGACTTGGTTCTTTCTTTTTTTAAGACCCTATCAAAATACTTTTCATTGTATCTTAACAGTTCAATGGGCTCTTCTACAGACCATAAAGGTACTTGTTTTACAGAAACCACATTCTTAGGTAGTTCATAAATAGGGGCAACAACATCTGCTGTAAAAGAAAACACACTAAAATCAACATCGCTTATTTCAGTACAAATAGAGTGACACCAGGTAGAAACCCCTCCTCCCATAAAAGGATAATTCCCTTCACCAATTAACGTTACTGATTTAGCCATCCTGTAGGGTTCTTTGTTTTGGGATTAACCACAAATATAACAATTAACAAACCGTAGAACAACCATAAATTTGTCAAATATCAATATTCTAATTACTTGATTAAACATTGGTTTATATTTTATGAAAAAAGTATATTAGCTTCTTAAACCAAAGAATGTCAACAATGACTAACAACAGAACCTTTACAATGATTAAACCTGATGCAATTGCTCAGGGTAACACTGGGGCTATTATTCAGAAAATAACCAATTCTGGCTTTAAAATAGTAGCTTTAAAATTAACCAAACTATCTCCTGAAAAAGCTGCTGAATTTTATGCAATCCATAAAGACAAAAAGTTTTTTCAAGAATTAATAGACTTTATGATTAGCGGTCCAATTATCGCGGCCATTTTAGAGAAAAAAAATGCTGTAGAAGATTTTAGAGCTTTAATTGGTGCTACGGTTGATCCTGCCGAAGGAACCATTAGAAACTTATATGCTACTTCAATTTCTAACAATGCTATACACGGTTCTGACAGCGATGAAAATGCAGTTATAGAAAGTACTTTCCATTTTAACGAAAATGAAATTATTCAATACTAACAACACATCCTTTTTTTAGACACTCTAAACAAAAACATTCAACCTTTGTTTCTCTAAAAAGAGTATTTGTTATCCTATAAAACACTGTTTACTATTTACTTTGTAACACAACAAACAAATAGTAAACATGTTATTTTTTCTTAAACATTTAAAGTTCCCTTTATTTCTTTTCTGCATGATGATTGTATCATGTAGTAAAAAGAACACTTCTGACATCAACTTTATTCCCCCTCCTAGTACAGAAGAAAATCAACCTGATGAAACAGAAGAAGACACAGCTCCTTCTCCAGATCAGCCTTATTTTTTAAGCACCGAAAATCCTACACCTACTGACAAAACATGGGTAAAAGTAGAAACACTTTCTGACGAATTTAACAGCACTACTTTTGATGATGATAAATGGCACAGAAACCCAGCTACCGATGGATTTAGTTGGTACGGTAGACCTCCTGCTTTATTTGAAGCTGAAAATGTGAGCGTAAGTGATGGAAATTTAAATGTAACCACTGTAAAATATGACACACCAAAAAACGTAAGAAATATAAATTGGACTCACGGAGGAGCAATTATTAGATCTAAAACAACTGCAAAACATGGATTGTATTACGAATGTAGAATGAAAGCAAACAAAACTGTTATGTCTTCTACCTTTTGGATTGCATTTAAACAAAACTGCGACAATGGTCCTATTAGAAAACTAGAACTAGATATTCAAGAATGTGTAGGTCGTGTACATAGCAATACCCATTCTTGGGCTAGCGGCTGGGATAAAATTTACCACTCAAATACAATTAGACACAACAGAAGTTGTGACATAGGTGAAGAAACCAGAGCATCTGGAAGTATTAAATTAACAGAAACAAACAATAGTAGATTTTTTGTATATGGATGTTGGTGGAAATCTCCCACTGAAATTTTATTCTATCTAGACGGTAAACACGTTTATTCTATTACTCCCACAACAGATTTTGATTTAGAAGGTTACATTACCATGGCTATAGAAACTTACGATTGGAACCCAATTGACCCAGAGGGAAGTATTTTTGAAACGGGCTCTTTTGATGATTTAACCACCAAATACGATTGGGTTAGAACTTGGAAGTTAGAAGATAAATAACACACTCTTTTTATCCCCAGTACTCCAAAGGTAATTCTATGTTTTCAATCTATTTTTTGAAACATAGAATTGCCTTTTCAAAACAAATTATTGATATTAAAATTGTTACAGACACAATATACCTAAAGCTATTTTCTAATAAAATTAAAAACCTTTTACCTTATTCAGAAATTAAAAAAGATGTAATTAGTATAATTAACAGCTTATTTTAATGATCATCATTAACTACAACCTAACAGAAATATTCCCAATTAATTATCTGTTTTAAGAGCTACATTAAGCGACTTAGCCTTAAAAAGAATATTTTTTAAGTTTAATACCACTCATAAAGTTTCTGCACAAGGTAATTTAGTACTAATAATTAGTAAAGAACATTTTGGAAGAAAATACAGTTATTTTATAAGTTACCTAGAGTATAAAACGTAACAACTCCTGAACATATTATTACAATACAGACAGTTACACCTTAAACAACAAAAAAAGACTACTAAAAAGTTTAATTTCTAAGAATCCAAAACAAAACTTTTTTTTCTTAAAATGCACTAATTTAAATATTAGTGCATTCTTTGTTTATACCTATTTAAAAACGACATTTCTATCCTTTTTTTTTATTAAATTACAATTGCTATTAAAAACAAAAATACCCCCCTACTAAAAATGAGAAAATTTACTGTAAAACAAGTTACCCTATTTATATTCTCAATATGCCTCATTCTATGCATGACGGTTAACTTATACATTATAAACCAAACAAAATCGGTTATATCTAATTTTACACAAGTGGACCTAAAGCAAAATCAGCTTAGAAAAATAAACAAACTCTTAACTTTAAACACAGGACTTACATATAATCTTCAAAACTATATTAAAACCTCTAATAATGCTTGGTTAGAAAGCTACACCAGTAATAGAGCTTCTTTTAACAATACATTTGGTCAAATTACAGACATCAGCCCTCTTCAAGATAGTATTGCAACTATTATTCTTAATTTAGAAAAGAAAGCACTTCTAAAAAACAATTTAAACAAAAAACAAGAAGCATTAGCTATTCTAGAAAGTGATTCTTACATAAATTATAAAAAAACATTTTTTGATCAAATTGAAGAAACTCAAATTAACAACAACATTGCCACAGACCAGCTAATTAACACCAACAGTCAAACACTTAATACTGCCAAGAAAAAGATTACGTTTTTTATATACACAAGATATTTTATTCTAATTATTTTATTGACTTTAGGCTATTATATATATGTATCATTTCACAAAATAAAAAAGCTAAATGCTGAAATTTTAATTTCTGAAAACAAACACAGAAATACAATTTTAAATTTACTAGAAGGGTTTTACACAGCAACCATTGACGGAGAAATTCTAAGTTACAATCATGAGTTTGAAAACATTCTAGGCTTAACTCCACATAAAAATTACTCAAAACTATTCATCTCAGATTTTTGGGGTAATGATGAAGAAAGAAGCAAACTAACCCATCATTTAAAAGAGTACGGCTATATTAAAAACTACGTTATTACAGCAAAAAAAATAAATGGAGAGCCACTTACTGTAATGATTAATGCACAAACCTTTCAGGACGATACGGAATCTCCTTTAAGAATTGAAGGAACACTTCTTGACATTACCCCACAAAAAGAAGCAGAAATTAAACTTAAAGAAAGTCAAGAAGGTTACAAAAAGCTAATGGACTCTTCTATACAAGGTTTAATTAGAATAAAATTTAAAGAAACGTTTAAAATAGGATTTTCAAGAGAAGAGAAATTTCAATTTATTAAAGACAACTCTTACATTGCTGAGTGTAACGACATTCTAGCTCAATTTTACGGATTTAACAATGCCAATGAATTACTAAACAAACCCCTAACCTATATTTGGGATGATGAAGAAACAATGACATACATGATTGATCTTTATATTAGTAATAATTACGAATGGAAAAACTTAAGAACCGAAGAAGCTACAGCAGCTGGAGAGGTTAAATACTTTTTAAACAATTTAATTAGCCTATACAAAAACGAAACAGAAATAGAAGGATGCTGGGTGTCTACAACAGATATTACAGAACAAGTAGTTGCTGAGGAAAAAATAAAAATTAGCGAAGAAAGAAATAACCTAGCCCTTACCGTTAACAACGATGGTTATTTTGACTGGGACATTCCAACAGGCAAAGTTTATTTTGATGCTCGTTACTACACCATGGCCGGATACGAGCCTAATGAGTTTAGCGGAAGCTTTAAAGAGTGGGAAAAAAGAGTTCACAGAGACGATTTTTTAAACGTACAAACCAAAACAGAAGATTTTCTAGCCGGTAAAACAGATTCTTATGATGAAGAATTTAGATTCCTACAAAAAAACGGGGAATGGATGTGGGTTCGCTCTAGAATTAAAATTTTTGAGCATGACGAAAGCGGAAAAGCGATAAGGCTTATTGGTACACATACCGATATTACCAATCAAAAAATAGCAGAAAATGCGTTAAAAGATAATGAGCAAAAATTTAAAAGCTTAATTAAACACGCACCCGATGCTATCTATTTACATGATATTGAAGGAAATATACTAGACACCAATATAAAAGCTACTAGAGATCTTAATTATAGCATTGATGAGATTAAAAAGTTAACAATCTTTGATGTTGATAAAAATATTGCATCCAAAGATGAAATTTACAAAGCTTGGAATAGTATTAGCCCAGAAACATCAACCAGCTTTGTTGCGCAACACCAAAGAAAAGACGGAACTGTTTTTCCTGTAGAAGTTAAACTTAGTGTCTTTTATGATAAAGGAAAAAAACTATTTTTAGCTTTTGTTAGAGATATTAGTGACCGAAAAAAAATAGAAGAAGAAAAAAACAAGCTAACTCAGGCCATTGACCAAAGCCCAATCTGTATCATTATTACAAATACAGATGGAATTATAGAATATGTAAATCCATTTTTCGAAAAAACAACAGGTTACTCTATACAAGAAACCATAGGTAAAAGTCCTAAAATTTTAAACTCGGGTTACCACAGTAAAGAGTACTATAAAGAAATGTGGAGTAAATTACTAAGCGGAGAAAGCTGGTATGGTGAGTTTAGAAACAAAAAGAAAAACGGTGATTTGTATTGGGAAAACGTAAACATAGCTCCAGTTAAAAACTCCGAAAATAAAATAACTCACTTTATTGCTTTAAAAGAAGATATAACCGAAAAGAAAAAAATATTAAGTGATTTAGAAGAAGCTAAAAACAAAGCTGAAGAAGCAGACAGATTAAAAACTGCTTTCTTAGCTTCTATGAGTCATGAAATTAGAACACCTTTAAACTCTATTGTTGGATTTTCTACCATTATTGCAGAAGAAACAAAAAGTGAAGATTTTAAAGAATTTTCTGGAATTATTCACGACCAGAGTGAAGTCTTACTTAGACTTATTGATGATTTAATCGATTTTGCAAGAATAGAATCTGAAACTATTGAGATTAAGCCTACTTTATTTGACTTAAACTCTTTGCTAAAAAGTTTACATACCATTTTTGAACATAAATGTTGTGAAGATGTAACCTTAATTATGGATCCTCAATATTCTAAAATCCTAATCTCATCAGATAAAAACAGATTAAAACAGATTTTTATAAATCTTATTACCAATGCTTTAAAATTCACCAACAAAGGATCAATCACCTTTGGTTACTATGTAGACAACAACTCTAATGTTACCTGTTTTGTAAAAGACACAGGTATAGGTATACCTAAAAACCAACACGATAAAGTTTTTGAAAGATTCACAAAACTAAATGAATTTGCACAAGGTACAGGACTTGGACTTTCTATTATCAAAAAGATTATCAATTTAATGGATGGAACCATTGAACTTGAATCTGAAGCTAATAAAGGGGCTACATTTAAATTTCATATTCCTTTTGAAATAAAAGAAGTGGACGACAGCCAAGTGGATGAGATCCCTTTAAAAATTGTTTCTAAAAACAAATCAAACTTTACCATTCTAGTAGCAGAAGACAATGAAAGTAACTTCTTTTATATTGAACAAATATTAAAAAACGAAGACTACAATATTATTAGAGCACGTAACGGACAATTAGCTGTTGATATTTGTGAGAACAACAAAGACATAGATTTGATTTTAATGGATATTAAAATGCCTGTTTTAGATGGTTGGGATGCTTGTGTACAAATAAAGAAAACAAACCCGTTAATCCCTGTTATTGCACAAACAGCACATGCGCTTACAGACGATATTGAAAAAGCCAATAAATTAAATTTTGATGGATATATACCTAAACCTTTAGACAAAGAATTACTGCTAAAGCTTATTAATAAGTTTAGAAAATAATATGCTACTTACAGAAACAAAAAAAGCCATCTACAATAGATGGCTCTTTTTGTTTTGAATATTGAACGAATTAATTCGCTATATCACTAATAAACTTAATCCTCATTAAACGTAATTCTTCATCGTCATAATCACCATCAAATTCATCTAAAGCATCTTTAATACTATCTGTTTCAGCCTCCATAAAATAATCATGAAGTTCTTCTTGCTGATCCTCGTCTAAGATATCTTCTAAGTAATAATCTATATTTAATTTGGTTCCAGAATACACAATAGATTCAATTTCTTTAATCAAATCATTCATCTCTAAACCTTTTGCACTAGCAATATCTTCTAAAGGTAATTTTCTATCTGTATTCTGAATAATATATAGTTTTAACCCTGATTTTTCTCCAGTAGTTTTCACCACCAAATCATCTGGCTTTTCTATATTATTCTCTTTAACATATTTATCAATTAAATCAACAAACTCTTTACCAAACTTTTTAGCTTTCCCATCTCCTACTCCATGAATATTAGATAACTCTTCTATAGTGGTTGGATATTTTAAAGTCATATCTTCCAAAGAAGGATCTTGAAAAATAGCATAAGGAGGAATTCCTTTCTTTTTTCCTACCGATTTTCTTAACGACTTTAATAAACCCATTAATTGAGCATCGGTGGTAACGGCTGCTTTGTTTTTCGCATTGGCTATAATCACAGCTCTATCATCTTCATCTACATAAATATGATCTTCTGTCATTAAAAAAGAAGTTGGATTTTCTAAAAAGTCCAATCCTTTAGGAGTTAATTTTACCACTCCGTATTGTTCTATTTCTTTGCGTAAAAAACCACCTACTAAAGTTTGACGAATTAAAGCTGTCCAATATTGATTGTCTTTGTCTTTACCTATTCCAAAGAAATCTCTTTCGTTGGTTTTATGAGATATTAACATGGCATTGGCCTTCCCTAATAAGGTAGCCACAATATCTTTGGTTTTGTACTTTTCTTTAGAACCACTAATCACCTTTAACAAGGCTACAACACTATCTTTAGCTTCTGTCTGCTTCTTAGGATTTTTAGTATTATCATCCATTTTGGCACCCAATCCGTTTACAGGATCAAACTCTTCTCCAAAATAATGTAACAAATACTGTCTTCTACTAATAGAAGTTTCAGCATAACCCACAACTTCTTGCAACAATGCATGTCCTAATTCTTGCTCTGCAATAGGTTTGTTGGCCATAAATTTCTCTAACTTTTCTATGTCTTTATAAGCATAAAAAGCCAAACAAATTCCTTCACCATCATCACGACCAGCTCTACCTGTTTCTTGATAATAACTTTCTAAACTTTTAGGAATATCGTGGTGAATTACAAAACGTACATCCGGTTTATCAATCCCCATTCCAAAAGCAATGGTAGCCACAATTACATCTACATCTTCCATTAGAAACATGTCTTGATGTTTAGCTCTTGTTTTGGCATCTAAACCTGCATGATAAGGCAAAGCCGAAATTCCGTTTACCTGAAGCGTTTGTGCAAGTTCTTCAACTTTTTTTCTACTCAAACAATAAATCACACCCGACTTTCCTGAGTGTTGTTTTATAAATCGAATAATATCACTAGCAACTTCTTTGGTTTTAGGTCGTACTTCATAAAACAAATTCGGTCTATTAAAAGATGCTTTAAAAGTATTGGCATTGTTCATAGCCAATGTTTTAATAATATCTTCTTGTACCTTAGGAGTTGCCGTGGCGGTTAAACCAATAATAGGCACATCTCCAATACGTTGAATAATTCTTCTTAAGTTTCTGTACTCTGGCCTAAAATCGTGTCCCCACTCTGAAATACAATGTGCTTCATCAATCGCAAAAAAAGAGATATCCTGTTCTTTTAAAAAGTCAACATATTCATCTTTGGTTAAAGACTCTGGTGCTACATACAATAACTTTGTAACTCCATTTGCTATATCCGTTTTTACTCTATTAATTTCCGTTTTATTTAACGACGAATTTAAAACATGAGCAACTCCATAGTCATCAGATATACCACGAATGGCATCTACCTGATTTTTCATTAACGCAATTAACGGCGAAACCACAATAGCAGTTCCACTTTGCATTAATGCTGGAAGTTGATAACAAAGTGATTTTCCACCACCTGTAGGCATGATTACGAACGTATCATTCCCTTCTACAATGCTTCTTACGACACCCTCCTGTAAACCCTTAAATTTGTTGAAGCCAAAATACTTTTTTAGCGGCCCGTACAAATCAATTTTATCTTGATTCATAATAATAGTATGCTAATTTTAAATACATTTGCAATTAAAGATATAACTTTTTTCAGTAAAAATTACAGCCTTGAATAACGATATACTTTCTATTGCCAAGAAAACTATTGAACTAGAAAGCAATGCTATTGCTAATTTAACCAATTTAATTGATTCTAATTTTGAAAATGCCATAAAATGTATTCTTAAAAGTACAGGACGGTTAATTATAACCGGTATTGGTAAAAGCGCAGCCATTGCTACCAAAATTGTAGCCACTTTAAATTCTACAGGTACTCCTTCTATTTTTATGCATGCAGCCGATGCTATACATGGAGATTTAGGAATTATACAGGATAACGATGTGGTAATTTGTATTTCTAAAAGTGGAAACACTCCAGAAATTAAAGTGTTAATTCCACTTATTAAAAGAAACAACAATCCTATTATAGCTATTACGGGAAATAAAGATTCTTTTTTAGGAACCCAAGCAACTTATACCTTAAACACTTTTGTAGAAAAAGAAGCGTGTCCTAATAACTTAGCACCTACCACAAGTACCACGGCTCAGTTAGTCATGGGAGATGCTATTGCGGTTACTTTGTTAGAATTAAATCAATTTACAAGTAAAGATTTTGCCAAATACCACCCGGGAGGTGCTTTGGGTAAAAAATTATATTTACGTGTAAGCGATTTGGTAGAGAAAAATGAAGCTCCACAAGTTGCTATCAACACCAGTGTAAAAGATGCTTTGTTAGAAATTTCTAACAAACGTTTGGGAGCAACTGCTGTTTTAGACAATAATCAATTGGTTGGAATTATAACCGATGGAGATATTAGACGAATGTTGAACAAAAGTGATGACTTTTTATTACTTACGTCAAAAGATATTATGTCTACAACTCCTAAAACAATAAACATTGATGCCATGGCTATTGAAGCAATGGACACGATGGAAACTAATAATATTTCTCAACTAATTGTGATTGATGAACACAACAATTACAAAGGAATTATTCATATTCACGATTTAATTAAAGAAGGTATTTTCTAAACTATGGAAGAGAAAAATGAAATGTCTTTTTTGGACCATGTAGAAGAGTTAAGATGGCACTTGGTAAGATCTACCATATGTGTATTAATCTTTACTATTATCTTATTTGTATTTCAAAAGCAAGTATACAATCAGTTTTTATTAGCCCACTTACAACCCGATTTTATTACTTATCAATGGTTTTGTGATTTATTTACAAAAATGGGATTGGAAAGCAGTTTTTGTAATATTAGCTTTAATGCTAAGCTACAAAGTTTAGCACCTACCAATCAGTTAATGAATGCCTTGTGGTCTAGTTTTATACTGGGTCTTATTTTGTCTTTCCCTTATATTATTTGGGAAATGATGCGTTTTATTATGCCTGGTTTAACTCCCAAAGAACGACAAAAAAGTAAAGGTTTTATTGTAATTGCAACGCTGTTATTAATCATAGGATTGTCTTTTAGCTATTTTATTATAGCTCCCATGTCTGTCTATTTCTTTTACAATTACCAGATTACAGATTTAATTGTAAACAACTTTCAATTTGACAGTTATATAGGTTTAATTACAAACACTTTACTAGGTGTTTCTGTGGTATTTGAATTGCCTTTGGTTGTGTATTTTTTAACAAAATTTGGGTTGATTACTCCAGAGTTTTTAAAAACTTACAGAAAACACGCTTTGGTACTGGTTTTGATAGTTTCTGCTATTATTACCCCCCCAGATGTTGCGAGTCAGATTATTGTAGCTATCCCTATCTTAATTCTTTACGAAATTAGTATTTGGGTATCTAAAGTAATTGTTAAAAAACAAGATAAACTCTAGTTTATGATTTTAAGAGCTGATAATATTCAGAAATTATACGGAAGTAGAAAAGTTGTAAAAGGAATTTCACTACAAGTAGAACAAGGTGAAATTATTGGATTGTTAGGACCTAATGGTGCTGGTAAGACCACTTCTTTTTACATGATTGTAGGAATGGTAAAACCTAACGAAGGTCATATTTACTTAGACGACAAAGAAATTACCGATTATGCTATGTATAAACGTGCACAACATGGTATTGGTTATTTAGCTCAGGAAGCTTCTGTATTTAGAAAATTAACAGTAGAAGAAAACATCCTTTCTGTTTTACAGTTTACAGATAGAACCAAAGCACAGCAAAAACAAAAACTAGAAGAATTAATAGAAGAATTTAGTTTAGGACACGTAAGAACTAACAGAGGAGATTTATTGTCTGGAGGAGAAAGACGTAGAACCGAAATAGCTAGATGTTTAGCATCGGATCCTAAATTTATTTTGTTAGATGAACCTTTTGCTGGGGTAGATCCTATTGCGGTAGAAGATATTCAATCTATTGTAGCTACTTTAAAAGACAAAAACATTGGTATTTTAATTACCGATCACGATGTACAGGCAACTTTAGCCATTACAGACAAAACCTACTTAATGTACCAAGGAAGTATTCTAAAAAGTGGAACTCCGCAAGAACTAGCCGATGACGAAATGGTTCGTAGAGTTTACTTAGGAGAAAGTTTTGTATTAAAAGAAAATAGATTTAAGAAGAAGTAAAAATTACTTCTTCTTATTATTTAGGGTGGATAGTAACAAGTACATTAAAATAATTGCGGGAATTGCAGCTAACTTAATTACAACTATCAAAACTATAGATAATAGTAAGAATATATACTTTAGCTTATTTTCTGCAAAAGCAAAGGTTTTAAACTTTAAAGCAAACAATTCAATATTTGCATTTAGCATATAACAACTCAATACCGTTACCAATAACAATACATACTGATTATCTACAATATAACTAATGTATTGATATTCTGGATACACATGCATTAGAGGTAAAGAAAGAATAAACAAGGTATTAGCAGGTGTTGGTAAACCTACAAAGTTTTCAGTCTGATTTTCATCAATATTAAAGTTAGCCAATCGGTAACAAGAAGCTAGCGTTATTGAGAAACCTACCATCGCTAAAAAAGGAAAATTTTCAAAGCCATCTATATAAGTTAATGGCTCACTATTCCCCGATTTTAATAACATTTGCACCATTACAATTCCAGGTACTACTCCACTCGTAACCATATCTGCCAAAGAATCTAATTGTTTTCCTAATTCACTTTGAACATGTAACAAACGAGCAGCAAATCCATCAAAAAAATCAAAAAGAATTCCCAACATTACAAACAAAACAGCAGACTGAATTTGATTGTTAACTGCATATACTACTGCCAAACATCCTGATAATAAATTTAACAAGGTTAACAGATTGGGAATAAACTTAAAAATTTTCATATTATATTCACTTTTTATACAACTGCAAATCTAAACATAGTTTTGTGTAACTAAATAAAATAAGTTAATTTAAATTTGTCTTCTATTCTTAAAGTTGAAACAATATATTTGTATACTTTTAAGTTATTATTGAAACTAAACCTCTTTTGAAGAAATATTACATACTAACCCTAGTACTAATTACAACCTTAACAACTCAAGCTCAGTTGGTTCGTAGCTATTCCAATGAATTTTTAAACATTGGTGTTGGTGCTAAAGCCATGGCTATGGGAAAATCTGTATCTTCTTTTGTTACTGGAGTAGAAGCTGGTTATTGGAACCCTGCAGGAATTATTACGGTACAAGATTTTGAATTTGCAGCCATGCACAATTCACTTTTTAATGGAATTGGTAGTTATGATTATTTTGGTGCAGCTTTGCCTGTAGAAAGAGATGAAGTAGCTATAAGTATTTCTATTATAAGACTAGGAGTTGATAACATTTTAAACACAACCAATTTAATAGATAGCAACGGAAACATAAACTATAACAATGTTTCTGCTTTTTCTAGTGCGGATGTTGCTGCTATTTTTAGTTTGGCAAAAGCTTTTCCTAAATTGCATTTAAACGTTGGAGTAAACGGAAAAATAATCCGAAGAAATATTGGTGGTTTTGCACAAGCAAATGGTTTTGGTTTTGACATTGGTGCTCAATACCAATGGAAAGCAATTAAATTAGGAGCTGTCATACGTGATGTAACCACTACTTTTACAGCATGGACTGTTGATGATGCTATTTTTGATGCTATTGCAAATGCACAAACTCAAGAAGCTGGACAAAATCAAATCGCTCCAGATAAATATGAATTAACACTTCCTAAATTTCAGATAGGAGCTTCTTATTCAGGACAACTAAATGAAAAATATTCTTTATTAGCTTCTATTGATTTGATTGGTAGATTTATAGAAACAAACGATTTATTTTCATCTAAATACGCTAGTTTTTCTCCTAACTTAGGATTGGAATTAGGGTATAAAAACAGAACCTATTTTAGAGCTGGTTTAGGTAATATTCAAAGAGAAATAGATTTTGACTATTCAGAAACTGTGACTTTAGAACCTAGTTTGGGAATGGGAATTATATTTAAAAAAATTCACCTAGATTATGCGTTAACAAACGTTGGAGCTAGTTCTGGAGTTAACTACTCTAACATCTTTTCTATAAAAATAGAACTTAACGAAATGAGATAATGAAATCATTATACATCCTATTCTTTTTTACACTTTCTTTATTTGCACAAAAAAAAACTCAACTATCTCCTAAGGCAGAAATCAGCATTTTAACCTGTGCTCCTGGTCAGAATGAATTGTATTCATCATTTGGACACAGTGCTATTAGAGTAAAAGATACTGCCAACAATTTAGATAGAGTTTACAACTACGGAACTTTTGATTTTAACACTCCTAATTTTTATTTAAAATTTTGTCAAGGGAAGTTGTTATATCAACTAAGTAGTTATGAATTTAAATACTTTCCTTATACCTATTACAAAGAAAATAGATGGGTAAAAGCACAAACCTTAAACTTAACAAAAGAGCAAAACCAGAAAGTATTTGACTATTTGGAATGGAATGCTTTGCCAGAAAACAAAGATTATCAGTATGACTTTTTCTACGATAATTGTGCTACCAAAATGCACGAAGTTATAGAAAAAAGTATTGGTAAAGTGGATTTTGATTATACAGACTTCCCTAAAGATTTAACCCATAGAGAACTTATTCATTTATACTTGGTACCAAACTCTTGGGCTAAGTTTGGTATTGATTTGGCTTTAGGCTCTGTAATAGACAAAAAAGCGAGTTTAAAGCAATATATGTTTTTACCGGATTATGTTTACAGCGGGTTTAAAAACAGTCGTTTAAATGGATCTAAACTTATTGAAAAAGAAAATTATGTTTTGCCAGATTACAATCTAAAAAGCAGCAAAACAAACTTTTTTGTAAGTCCGTTATTTATAGCTTTACTCCTTTTTAGTTTTACTTTGTTTAGTCTTGTAAAAAAGAAAAAAGCTTGGATTTCTACACTAAGCCTTTTATATGGAATTCTTGGATTGGTTGTGTTTAGCTTATGGTTTTTAACAGAGCACAGCACTACTAAAATGAATATGAATATTTTATGGGCTAGTCCGTTATTATTTCTATTTCCTTTTATTAAAAACAGCTTAAAAACAATAGTAAGCTATATGGGAATCCTACAATTTATAGCTTTCTTAATTATTGGATTCGTTGGTTTTCAACAATTCAATACAAGCATTTATATATTAGCAATCACCATTGCTAGCATCTATATAAACCAAATTTTACTGACCTTTAAAGTATAAAACGGTGTTAATGGTTTTAATTACAATTTTAAAATCTAAATACAAACTTCTAGTTTTAATATAATACAAGTCGTATCTCAATTTTTTTTGTTGCTCTTCTATAGTAGCTGCATAAGGATACATAACTTGTGCCCAACCTGTTAATCCTGGTTTAATTACGTTTCTAATTCCGTATAAAGGAATTTCTTTTTCCAATTCTTTAACAAACTCAGGTCTTTCTGGTCTTGGTCCAATTAAACTCATTTCTCCTTTTAAAATATTCCAAAACTGAGGAATTTCATCTAGCCTGGTTTTTCTTAAAAACTTACCAAAGCGAGTAATTCTACTATCATTTTTAACAGCCCATTGTGCTCCATTTTTTTCAGCACCATTTACCATACTTCTCAACTTCACAATTTTAAATATTTTTCCTTTTCTACCCACTCGTTCTTGTGCGTAAAAAAGAGGTCCTCTATTACCTGCTAAATTTCCTAATAAAACCAAGGGTAAAAACAATAGTAACGAGGCTAAACCAATAATTCCTGCAACTATATCTATAAGTCTTAAAACCGCTAAATAAAGTCGATTCTCATGGTTTTCACTAAAATTAAAATATTTATAAAAGTATTGAGTTAAGTTGTTTTCTGGCACACACTGTGTAATTCTTTCTATGTAATCCTCATAATTAACAATATTAATTCCTTGCTCAAAAACACGTGCTAATTTCTGATTTAAAATACCAATACTTTCTTCAGAAAACCCGGTTAATGATATTACTAATTCTTTCACATCATTATTTTCTATCACTCTGTTTAAATCCGTAGTTTCAACATCTAAAAAACTATTATTGTTCTCAAGTGGTTCTTCTGATATATAGCCAACAATAGCATTATCTCTAGCATAAGTTCCTGCATGAAAATACATATCAGTTAAAACTTCTTTATTCCCTCCAACCAATAATATATGCTTGTAAAACTGTCTTTTAGAAATTGTGAAAATGTAAATATTTCTCCATAAAAAAACAGATAGAAAAATGGTAGCATAAAAAATTAGAATATCTATTCTATTAGAAGGAAGAACTGGAGTTAATATTGGAGTATATAAATATAATAAAGAGCACACACAGGTAGTTATAAACAAATTTCTAACGGTCTGAAACCTACTTGCAGAATCCCTTAAACTGTACATTTGAAAAACCTGTGCACAGACCAAATAATACACCATTAAAACAATGGTGTTTATAGATATTGGAGCATGTAATAAGTTTAAATATTTAAAATTTAAGAATAAACTAGAAAGCATCAACCCCACTCCAATAAACAGAACATCTATAATTCTAAGTAAGACAATTCTTTCTGATAAATACAATTTTGTTTTTAAAGCCATACTTAACTAAATATTATCGGGTAAATATAAGGAATTACTTATGCATTAATTTATAATAAACATTATATAAAACATAATAAAAAGAGCTTAAAACACTTTTCTTTTCTACCTTTCTAAACAACAACCAGTTCCATTTTAACATTTCTGTTTTTTTGGCAGACAAAGAAGCTTCTCGAATTCTATACGTTGCTAAAACCTCATCTAACCCAAATGCATATGGAGTTCTCTTTAAAATTTTTAACCATAAAGCATAATCTTGTCTCTTCCTAATAAGAGGCATGTATACTTTACCCAAAATTTCAGTACTGTAAATAGCTGTTAAGCAACCTATTTTATTGGATGTTAACATATCTGCATAACTAACTCTTTTAAAAATAGACACCTCATCATTTAACAACATTCCTATTTCCGACATTCTTTGGTAAGAAGTATAACTAATGGCATACTTATTCCTTTCCATAAAAGCAATCTGTTTCTCTAGTTTTGTAGGCAACCAAAGATCATCACTGTCCAAAAAAGCTATATAAATCCCCTTGGCATTTTTTATAGAATTATTTCTTGCTACAGCAGCTCCGCCGTTTTGAATCGTAAATAACTGAATTCTTGAATCTTGTTCTATAAAATTCTTAATAATTTTTGTAGAACTATCTGTAGAACCATCATCGGTAATTAGCAACTCCCAATTTTGATACGTTTGCTTTAAAACACTGTTTATGGTCTCTGAAATAAAATTTTCAGAATTATAACTAGGTGTAATAATAGAAACTAAAGGCTGATTTGTCATACTTATAATTTGGAAATAAAACTCTTGAATTTTCCTTTTGTTGATAGTAGGGTTTGATTGGAATGAATTTCGAAATTCACATCATTTTTAAAATATTTTCTGATTTCTTTTTCCAAATAAATTAAATCCTGAGCTTCTAATTGCTGTTCTATAGTAAAAATTAAAAATCCTTTTTTAGATTGATGAACCTGATAATTTAATTTAAGTCCATAAGTTTTTACTAAATTTTTAAAAATATAATAAAAATACAAACTAGGATATATTTCTTGTTTTCCGTATACGTTAGAACCTACTCTACCCGTAACTTCTTTTAAAACTTTATGAGCTCTTCCACAGTTACATTGATAATCATCCTTTTCCAAAGAAATATAATCTCCTAATTTATATCTAATAATGGGAAAAGATTTCATTTGTAGATTGGTTACTACAATTTCATGATTGATTTCTTCAACCAAAACACCTTCCATGTTTAAATGCATGTTTCCTTCCGGACATTCAAAAGCAATAATTCCAGATTCCGTAGCTCCATATTCACTAACCATAGGAACTCCAAAAGCTTTTTTTACTTCTTCTTGATACTTCTCAAAAATCTTTTCACTAGTTCCTTTTACTAATTTGATATGTTTCGGTTTTGCCAAATTTCTTTCATTCACCAACTTGGCAGTTTGGTAAATCATAGATGAATATCCGTGTAAATAAGTGGCTGTACCCAATTTATTCACAAAGGCTTCAAACGAATTTTTATCATAACTAAAAATTCTAAATCTGTTTTGTAACACATCTAAGATTTTCGTTTTTAGTTTTTGTTTCCAACTAAAATTAAATCCCCAGAAATAACCGTTTTTATCCCAAGGCTGTACATCATACCAACTATAACCTCTAAAAATGGAAGCTCTATTAAAAGAATCTGTAGCTTCTTCTCTCTGAAAAACTAGAGATTCTCCTGAGCTACCTGAAGTTGTTGCTTTTAAAGTCTTGTACGTGTTTTGAGTATGAATTTCATGATTGAATTGCAACAAATCTTGCTTCTCAATGGTAGGAATTTTACTAAGGTCTGACAGAGATTGTATATCCTTTAACAAAATATTATGATCATCAAACAACCTTTTATAAAAATCTGAATTTTCATAAGCAAAACTCAACAATTCTTTTAATTTTTCTAGTTGATAAACTTCTAACTCTTCAATAGACCAGTTCTCAGAAGTTTTTAAAAAATCAAACCATTTTTGGATGGATGGATTTCTTAATTGTTGCCCCATATTAAAGATGAACTTACTCAACATGTCCTAGCACTTTTTTCCATTCCTGACTCACAAAAGACCAATCTAATTGTGCTGCTTTTGCTCTTCCATTTTTAGACAATAAATTGGCTTTACTGCTATCCTCTAATAAAGAAACAATTCCATCATACATTTCGGTTACCGAGTTTGGATTGACAAGTATTCCATCACTACCATCTTCCATTAAATAAGGAATCCCCCCCACATTGGTAGACACAATAGGCATACCTAAAGCCATAGCTTCTATTAAACTTACGGGAGTATTGTCAACATTGGTTGTGTTGATGAAAATATCATAGTCTACAGACAATTGATGCCATTCTTCTTTAGGTAAAACTCCTGTGATTTTCACTTTTTCTTCTAAGTTATTCTGTTTAATTGCTTCTAAAACCGTAGCTAACGTTCCGTCTCTATCAGGTCCTACCATGCACAATTCAGCACTAGGCTCTGTTTCTAAAAGTTTTTTAAAAACCTCTATGGCCATTGTAGGATTGTAAATATTAGCAAAAGCTCTTACATATAAAAGCTTAGGTGCTAAAACACTCCTTTCCTTATAAAAATAGCAATCAATTGCTATTGAATTTGGAATTAAAATAGAAGGGTATCCTTTTTTTTGAAAAGCCTTCTTTAAATAATTAGAAGGAGCTACATTTTTATAGGAGTTATTAAAAATCAAATTCGATAAAAAAACAGAGTTTTCAATTCTTTGAGGCAAATTTCCTCCATGTAAAATGGGAATGTATTTTAGTTGATAGCATCGTGCTAATTGAGCACATAAAAAACTAAAATAAAAAGCATTTGTGCTAAAAGTATCAATCAAAACATAATCTATCTTATTCCTATATTTTACAATATGAAACAACATATCTAACAACCTTAACAATTGATTTTCTTTAGAAGATGCCGTATAAACTGTATAACCCTCTTTGATCAAGTTGCTTTTTAATGTTGCGTAAGCGCTATGGTACTTTGATGATCTAGACAAATCATTTCCTAAATACAAAATTCTCATAGCCTCCTTTTTTGATCACTTTTTACAATATTAATCAAGCTTAGCCCATAGATAAACCCTGGAAAAGCTACACGCATGGCGGAATGGTTGATGGTTAAAAACCATATTGTAGCAAAGGCTACTACAAAACCTTTAAAGTAAAGAGGTTGTTCAAAAAAATTCATTGTTGATGCAAAAAAAAGTAACAGCAAAGCAAACAATCCTATTAGCCCGTGCTCTTCTAACATTCTACTCAATTCATTATGAGAAGCTGCAGTTACATGTCCTTCTTCTTCAAGTCTCTCATACTTACCTGAACCTACACCAATTCCAAAAACTGGGTTTTCCATAAATGTTTCCAGTTGGTTCTCAAAAATCTTTACTCTCCCCGAGGATATATCTTCTTTTTGTTCACCTTTTGTATTTTGTCCTAAATATCTATTTTCTAACATTCCTCCTGTTATATTAGTACTATAGATCCATACAGACACCAAAAAAAACAACATCATTCCCATATACTTTAATATAGATGATATTTTACCTCTTGAATATAAATAGAATATAGAAAGTAATAAAAAAGCAATAAAACCAGTTAAAATCCCCCCTCTAGAAAAAGTTAACAAACCTCTATAAATTAAATAGAAAAGCAACAAAACATCAATTGCTAAATAACCAGATACTTTTTCCTTTACCAATAATAAAGTAGCCATTAAAAAAATTCCAAACCCTAATGCAGTAGCTACTTGATTAGGTCCAAAACCACCAGAAGTACTATAATTAGCTGAAGAACCAAACGTAATTTCTTTCAAACTTGGAGTTCTAAAATATAACAACACCAACATAGATAAAACAGGAAGCAGTGAAAAAAATAATATTTCTTTAAAGCGTTCATACTCTACATCTCGTTTGTAAAAATACATTGCTGCAACTCCCAAAGTAATAGGACCACTTAAATTAAAAACTACTGCTTTTCTAATAGAAGATCCTGCAGGAATGTTAGAAAAAGCGACACCCACTAACAACAATAAAATATACATTAAAAAAACAACGGGAACACCTTTGTGTTTTTCTTCTATCATAAGACCTAAAAAGAGAAGTAACATAGTGACATACTTACCCATTTCCCAAAAAACAGCCCCTCCCGTCATTCTCATTAACACCTCTGCACTCACAAAATAAGCTGCCCACAAAAACGATTGATTGTTCTTATTTTTAGTAGCATAAATATCAAACAAAGCATATACTAACACTCCCATAGCAACAAGCTTAGGAACTATAGAAATAGTTAAGAAAAAACCTGCAAGTAAATGGATTCCTACAAGTAAGGTTCTATTTTTTATCATTGATTGTACAAGCTTAATAGATTTGTAAAGTAAGAACTTTTTGAGTAATTCTCATCAACATGATGTTGGAATTTCTGCCCCATTTCTTTTCTAAAGTTATTATTTATAATATACTTTTCTAAAGCTAAAGACAGACTTTTACTATTTTTCTTTTCAACAACCAACCCATTATCTCCAACTACATTTTTACACTCTCCCACATTTGTTACTACCACAGGCAAGCCTGCTAAACCATACTCTAATAAAGAAACTGGAAGCCCTTCGGAATAAGAAGATAATACAGCTATATCTGATTGAGAAAGTACATAGGAAGTATCTAATACTGTACCGTATAAATAAACTTTTTTTTCAAGATCATTCTCTTTAATATACTTTATTAACTCATCACTCACTACATCATTATAAATTTTACCTACAATATGTAATGACCAATTTTGATATTTATCTTGTATCAAATTAAAAGCTCTAATTAAATTAAAATGATCTTTTTCTTTTCTAATTGCTGCTAGAATAATTATTTTGTTACTTTTTTTGAGTTTTAATTCAGTCTTTTTTTCTTTACTTACAGAAGGGAAATTAGCTATAAATACAGATTTTTTTAGTTTTAAAACTGATTTAGTCCAAATATCTAAATCTTTAGATACATTAACTATATTGTCATAGAAATTTAAAATAAATTTTAATAAAATAAACTTACCTCCCTTTTTCAATTCTGTATTTATACCTGTATGATTATGCCATATATATTTTGGTTTTACACAAAACAACTTTAGCATAAAGCAAAAAAAGACCGAAGTACTATGCACGTGTACTATATTAATAGTATTTTTTTTAACGTATTTTTTTAGTCTAAAAAAAGCCTTAATATCTAAACTTCTTTTTTTTGCTAGATAAATACACTTTACTTTTTTATCAATTTTTTTTGCTAATTCTCCATTACACCTTGTTACACATATGTGTGAGTCTATTCCTCTTTCAACTAATTCATTTGCGATAGTAACTGCCATCATTTCAGCTCCTCCCACAGCCAAAGAATCTATAACTTGTATAACGTTTAAAGTTTTAGACATTCAATAATTCTTTTAGTTCATTTTCAAACTTTTCTAGTGTAAACTCTCTAGACCAATCTTTTGCTTTTTGAGTATGATCTGCATACATGTCTTTCTTTTTGATGTAATTATCAATAGCCATTACAACTTCATCAATATTAGAGTTTACAATATGCCCTCTAGTATTGTTCCCCAACATGTAGGGAATACAAGAAACTTTACTTGATATTGGCAGACATTCCCAAAACATGGCTTCTGCAACTACCTTAGGCCAACCCTCTGATTTTGATATAAAAATAAGGAAATGAGATTGCTGAAAAGCTGATTTTACTACATCTTTAGTAACATTGCCATGTAGTATAACTTTATCTTCTAAATTGTTTGCTTTTATATAGGTTTCTAGCTCCACTCTTTTTACACCATCTCCATATATGTTTAACACAACATTATAGCCTTTTTGTATTAATTTATGAGTTGCTTTCACACTAATCAAAGGTTGTTTACCTGGAGTTAATCCTCCAACAAAAATCAAATTAATTTGTTTACTTAAGTCTTTCTGTGGTGTGTCTATTATTTCATATTTATGGTAACTAGCCGTAAAAAATGAAATTATATTTTTAGATTGATTGGGCCAATTTCCATAAACCAAGACTTTAATGTTTTTTGTCAAAAAAGTATTACTCAATAACCATTTTTGAATTTTATAGGTACTAGGTTGTTTGCTATTAGGATCCCAATTCCCTGCATATTTAGCTGTTTTGTCTTTTGATGGCAATAAAATTTGCACTAAACACCCCAACAAACCAATATTACCAGGACAACGCAAATGAATGTGATCTGCTTGTTTCATTACTTTATAAATTATCCAACATATTTTAGGGATAACAAACAAAGACTTTATTAGGTTCTTAAAAGTGGTAATATCAAAATTAGGGATTGGAACTACTTTTATTTTATTATGACAATATAAAACTTCTATATCACTAATTTTTTCTTCTGAAATTGGAGCAACAATTAAAACTTCATCCACATAACTTAACCACAAATTCATTTCACGAACATAAGGTTCATAAGCATAAATTTGTCCATCTTTAATCTTATGGACAGCATGTGTTATAATTCCGAATTTCATTTATTTAAAATTATTTATAATTATTCTACAGTGATTTTCGATCTGACTCTCAAAACTAAACTTTGATGTAAAAACATCAACAGCCCCTTGCGAATAATTATCCCAGTTTGATATTATTAACTTGACTTTACTGCTTAAAGACTTTTTTTGCTTGTGAGAAAAAAACTCTCCATTTAAATTTTCAACTATAATATCTTTAGCACCTTCTGTAGGCGTTGAAATTATAGGAGTCCCCTCTCTTAAAGCCTCTATATTTACCCATCCAAAAGCTTCACTAAAACTGGCAGATATACCTATTAAAGTTTTTGAAAAAAAACTAGCTATTAAATCATTTGGAACATTTCCATGAAAAACAACATTACTACACAAATTTAACTCTGAGACTAAATTTCTAAGGTCATTTTCTAGAGGACCAGTCCCTATTATGTTTAGTTTTATCGATGGATATACTGATAGTAATTGTTTAAACTGTACAATTAATCCTTGATGGCCTTTTGATTTATTAAGTCTACCAACTATTGTTATTGATTGATCTCTTTCATTTTTAGATAAAAGCCTTAAATTAGATTTATTGGTTAGATTATGTAAAACCTTAATTTTATATTCTTGTAATTTAAATGATTTTATAATATCATTTCTAGTACCATTAGAATTTGTATAGACATTTGTTAACAATCTATAAATGTACCTTTTTCTTACATTTAAAAGTTTAGACTTTAGTTTGTTTCTTGAGTCTAAATTAATTTGATTATTTGTTGTACGAATCCAAGCAACTCTGTTTTTAACTTTTTTTAAATAACTTACAATTGTCATTACATTAACAGACCCAAAAACTGAAATACAGCATATAGGTTTATGTTGTTTTATAAGCTTGTTTAAAAATATAAAATCTTTAAGTTTAGTTGGTCTATAACTTGGCCATGTATAATGGAGTCTGTTCTTAGTATTTTCAGGAAGATCTTTAACACAATGATCATATATATATACTATTTTAAATTTATTTTTTAAAAATGCATACCCTAATTCATTATAATAATTAAAAACCTTATTATCTCCTATAGACACTGAAATAAAAATACACTCCATCTTACATTTTTAGTTTTGGTTTGTTAAAAATTAAAGAAAATAAGCCAACACACCTACCTATAGCTTCTGTAAAAGCTTCTTTTCTTTTTTGTGTTGTAATTACATTTACAAATCTTAAACCGGTTAAGACAACTGCTATTGAGTTCCATTTAAAACGTGCTTTTAAACTAGGATTTGCATACTTAATTCTCCAAACATACCAACCATTTCTGGTTACCATTTTACCATATTTAAATTGATTGGGTCTACCTGCAGCATCATGATGGTGTTCTAAAAGCACGCTGGTAGCCAATACATTTTTACCATATTCTAAAGCTCTTATAGAAAAATCTGCATCTTCATACAATCCATAACCTTCAAAATAGGTAGAAAACTTAATACTGTCAACCACTTTTTTTCTAAAAGACATAGACATTCCTATCAATAGATCTACAGGATAACTTTTTCCTGTTAAAGGATAACCACAAGACAATCCGTTAGAAAATTCAGGCATTACTCCTGGTAATTGACTGCTCCCTATTTTTAAATAGTTTCTAAGTACATGTCTTTGACCTAATTTCACATGAAATCCATCAATGCTTATGTATTTTTTAGGATTGTAATAATCTAATGTATTTTGTTTCCATTTATTTTCATTTGTAGCAATACCTCCAACCCCTGTAATATTATCATCAGATTCAAAAACAGTTTTCAAATTTTTAAAATAATCTTTGTCTAATACCGTATCATCATCTAAAAAACAAACAATATCAGTATCTTGTTTTAAACTATCTATTCCAAAATTGCGTTGTTTTGTCAATCCTCTTTGATTAGGCTTAACTTTATAATATGTTAAATTTTTAAAACTATTTTTAGTTAGTATTTCTTTTGTTAACTCATCTGTGGAACCATCTATGACTAAAATTTCATCAGGATACAGGTTTTGTACCTCCACTGTTTTTAATAATTTTAATAGCGAAATAGAACGTTTGTAGGTGCATATAATTAAACTAATTTTCATTTTTAATCATTTTAGTAGCCCAATAAACACTTTGTTTCCACTTTAAATTCATTGTTTTTATATATAAAAATGGATTTTTAATAGACTGTTTCTTATAAAACTTTATAAAAAGTAAGGTTTTGTATCCTTTTAATTGCTCTGGTGTTAAATGTTTTAAATTATAAGCCATCACTGTTGGTGATGGTTTGGGTTGAATTGCATCATTTTGCCACATAGGAGAGAACTTAGCTCTAAAACCTCCTATAGGAGCCTTAAGGTGGAGCATTTTAACATACGGAAGGTATATAATATCACATCCTTTATTTTTTAACTGCATACCAAAATCTGTATCTTCACCATATCCAAATTCATGTTCGGGTTTAAAACTACAATTTTTCAAATAATCACTTTCAACTAAAGAAGCATTGGTTCCAAAACCACCCCATTGAAATGGTATCTGGTTATTTTCAACCTCCCCTTTTTGCAAGCAACTCATGGTTAAACTAGAAATTCCAAATTTCTGTATGTAATCAAAAGATTTACTTAACAAATCATTTTCAAATCGAACATCATCATCTGCAAAGAAAACCCAGTCCGAAGTTACTCTAGACAAAGCTATATTTCTGGCGTTACACGCTCCCAATTGGTGTATAAAAGTATGATCTATTTTAAAAGGCCAATCATTTTTCAAATAATCTAATTCTGATACTGAACCTTCTTCTGCATTTTGTTCTACAATTATTATTCTATTAGGAAGCAATGTTTGTTTGGACAAATCTAATAAGACATTATACAAATGTTCTTTACGTCCTAATGTTGGTATTAAGACATCTATGGTTCGATTTTTCAATTGTTTACCTATAGCGTTTACTTTTATATTACTTACATCAATCTTAGTCTGTTTTTTACTTTTATAAAAAAGTGCACTTATAAAAGGGAGAATACTTAGTTTTTTATCAAAAATTAACTCATTAAAAAACAATAAAAACAACCAAATAAATTTATAATGTTGTCTTACAAACTTATACAATATATATTTAGATGCTGTTGGGGCATTGTTTGATAAAACCTTTTTTAATAGTTTGGGTTCAGAATAACACAACAATCCTTTAGGCATTGCTAATTTTGCGAAAGAATTTAAAAAGTAATCTAAATCTTTATGTGGTTTTACAACTCTTTTTAGCAATATAGATGCATGAATAACTCCTACAACACTGCTCATTTGCCATGTAGGATACCTCACTCCTTTATTTACATTTACAAATGAAGAACGTTCTACATAGCCTATTTTGTTTGATAGAAAATTAAAAGAAGAAGGATTGTAAGAAAGCATCATTCTGTGGTGATGAAAATATTCATCATAATCTTTTAGATTTAAACTCTCTTTAAAAGATTGATGACACCAAAATATCATCTTTTCAGGAAACTGCTCAGCTATTTTAAACAAAACATTAGCGATGCTTGCTTTTGAATTAAAAGAAACTGGTTTATTATTGTGAGTAACAACTTCTGTTACCTGATTATTTTTATGATATACAACGACCATTTTAACTAATTATTTTTTTATAAAAAGTAACATTTTCAACCGCCTTTTTATCAATATCAAATACTTGTTCTACCCTTTTTCTAGCTGCTTTACCAATAGTATCTTTTAACGTATTGTTTTCTAAAATTTTCACAATTTTTGATGCATATTCAGAATGATCAGAAGGGTGTACTAAAAATCCACTTTCTCCATCTATAATTAGTTCTTGCGACCAACCTATATTACTATTTACTACTGCTTTTTGCATAGCCATAGACTCTATGGTCACCATTCCTAAGGTTTCGGCATAGGTTGGAAATACACACACATGAGCCTTTTTAATATAATCTTGAACAGCATCATATGGAACTTTACCTAGATATACTACTTTTACTTTCGTAGAAAAACTATTTAATTGTTCTTTCATCAATTCCCAAGTAGACGGTGAATTAGATTTAATATCACGAGCATCATCTCCTATTAACACCAAATGTGCTTGCGGATATTGTTTTACAACCTCTGCCATAATTGCCGGTAATTCTAACACACCTTTCTTACGAATTATTGTTCCAAAGTATAGAATTAATCCATTACTATATTGATCTGTTGGGTATTTCTCAAAACGATTCAACTCAACCCCATTATGAATCGTTTTTATTTCTTTGTTTTTTATCTTAAACAAATCTTTAGACACTTTTCCAGCATATGTTGTTGGTGCTATAAATGCATTTGCCTTAGCTATTGCTAATTTTTCAAACCAAAAATTTTTTAATTTCTGTTTGCGTTTTTCTAAATAACAAAAATAAGCATCACTCCCATGTAGTCTGATTACTAATGGAATTTTAAAGGACATAAAAGCGGTAATTCCTGTCCAATCAGGAGCTTCTATGATCTCAATTTTTTCTGATGCTGTTATATTATTTATATAATTTTGGATATGTTTTCTGTAGAAATACCATTTTCCAAAAGTGTATTTTTCATTTTTTATCAAATGAATAGTTACACCATTGTCATTAAAAATTTCATTGTTTTTTTGAGCATATACAAAGACAGTTATTTGGTGCTGTTCTTTACCCAGTGCTTGTACCAAGTTCTTTATACTGGAACCAATACCCGCAGAATGGCCTGTTTTTATATGTGGATATTCTGGTGTTAAGAAAGCAATATGCATATTAATTTAAAATTTTATGAATGGCTTCCCATATTTTTTCTGAGGATTGTGAGGGAGTTTTACCTGCTACTATTTCAAACCATTTTTTTCCTTCGGTAACATTAGAAAGAGTACCGTTTAAAATAGACTTTACAATGATTTCTAGTTCATTTTTATGGGTACAAAAAACGGCTGCATTGCTACTAGGCATACTTCTAAAATGTACATATTTATAATTCTGACCAATATCACGAATTCCTTTTTTTAATTGTGGTTGTTCATAATTATAATAAATACAAGGCTTATTATGTGCTACAAAATCAAACACGGTAGAGGAACATACATTAGTTACAAACTCACTATGTTCGCATACATTATATAATAATTTAAAATCTTCTTTAGTAGGCAATATTTGATTCCAATTAGCACCTACTTGTTTCCATATAGGATCTATTACATGAATAACATCCTTATTTTCATTAATAACCTTGTTATATCTTGTCGTAAAATCTACAGGGCATTTTCTGTAAATAATTCCTAAGTTCTCTCCTTTTTTATTTAAATCTCTAACTACATTGGCTAAATCTTCTAAGTAGTATTGATCTAAAGGTGAAGTAGTTTCATCATCCCCTGAAAAACAGATGTATTTTTTATGTATATCTAAATTATATTGTTCACAAAACTCTTGACGAGATTGTGCTAAAGTTTTGTTAAAATGGGGTTCAAACTGAGGACTTCCCGTTACAAACACTTGATTTTCTTGAACAAAAGGATAGTATTTAAGTAATTCTTTTTTCATTAAATCACTCCAAACACAATAATAATCTGTATTTACCACTTGCATAGCTTTGGGTACATTGTCCCAAGAATAGACAAAAGTTACCACAGGAATTCCTAAATCTTTTGCAGCCAACAATGCACTTATAGATTGTGATGCACGTTGTGTTGTACAAAAAATTAAATCTGGTCTATGCTGTTCTAATTGTTCTTTGCAATATTTATATTTTAATGTAGATCTTTCTAAGGCATCAATCTTTTTTCTAATGCGATGTAACCCTTTTTCTGAGTTATTTAACCCTATTAAAACTTTAACAAAGCTACTTTTTAAAACATTTGTAAAACCATTAAAAGATAATGGAAATTTATAGGTTGGATAAACAGAGTCCTTAAATTTTTTTTCTGATATGTTTAACTCTATTCTCTTACGAGCTCGTAAATATAAAGGTGTTAATTTATGAGTTAATTGTTTCTCTATCTTAACTTCTTGATAACCTAATTCATCATGAATAGAGAACAAGGTATTGTTCCAATAAGTAATATTAAAACCTTGTTGTTCTCCAATGTTTTTAAAATTAGTGAATGCAAAGTTGCGAAGGCCAACTCCATCAGGAAAAAAAACAAATACTTTTTTACTCATTGGTAACTTAATTCTTTTATTTAAAACTTGTGTTTATTATGTATAACTAAAAATAATTTAGCTTTTAAAAGGACAAACTTCCATTAATCCTTTTTTCAAACTTTCTATTTTGTTCTTTTGTGGCAATACTGGATTTTTTTCAAACAACTCCTCTAATTCTTCCAAAGTAAATGGAGCAGTTCTTATTGTGGGTTTGTAAAAATTAATAGCTACTGACTCCATGTAGTCTTGATATTTGATAGCATCTCCAAAAACCTTATCAGAAAATTGTTGCCATACTGCCGGAATTCCATATGCGTGAGCAATGATGATTCCGTGTAAAGATGAAGATATTATTTTTTCGCAACTATAAATCTCATCCGTCTTAGCTTCAACATTATTCGTCATTAAATCAATAATACACACATTTTCATCATTCTTATACCAATTTTTAACAATAGTCATATCATTATAATGTGGAATAATTCCATACTTATATTTTTTCTCTACTTTAGGAGAATAATAATTGGGTAATAAAAGTGCAGGATCTCCGTAAACTTCTGGAACCTTATATCCTTGATCCAATAAATGGGCTCTTGTCTGTGGACCTCTAACAGCTAAGAATTTAGCATTTGGTATTGCATATTGTTTTGCAATAATACCACTTCCCCAAACAATACAATTGTTAGTAATATGTGTTAAAATACTTCCTACTGTTACATAAATAGGACAAAACCAATTTAAGATTGAAAAATTTTTTGGCTTTACCCAAACGACTTCTTTTTTAGCAATTTTCTCTACAAGATATCTCCCAACTAAATCTCCATAGTTTTCAAAAGATTTACCTTGTATTTTAATTTCATTCCACCAAAAAAGACGTATTTTATTTGAAAACAGCATAAACTACTATTTTTTGTTTTTTAATTTTGTTCTCTGCGGAACCTCAATAGGTAAAATATCTTGACTTTTATAAGCTAATGCATCGTGCACAGCTTTTAAATCTCTAGTTAACTTACGTAAGCCCATTGGCTCTAACGATGCTGCATGGTCTGTCCCTTTCCAAGTTCTATCTAACGTGTAATGACGCTCTATAATAGGTGCTCCCAAAGTGTATGCAGCAACATCAACCGCTATCCCTAAATGATGACCTGAAAAACCAATGTGTTTTACCAAATCTTCATATTTTTCTTTAAGCTTTAAAATATCTAGCAAACATACATCTTTAAAAGGTACTGGGTATCCTGATGTACAATTGTACAGAACAACATCTTTATTTCTTTTGTGATTTACAAAAAACTGAATTAATGTATCAATTTCATCTTTTGTAGTCATTCCTGTAGATACATGAATCTCTCCTGAGTAATTTTCACAAATCCAACCTAGCATTTCATAATTGTTATTGCATGCTGATGGAATTTTAATAAATGTTGGGTTTAAAGAAGCAATTTCTTTTGCAGAAGTTACATCCCAAACAGACGTTGAATAAACAACCCCTATTTCCTCACAATATTCTTTCAACTCAGCGTGTTGTTCTACAGAAAACTCTAAAAACTCTCTGTGTAATCCATAAGTTTCTCCATAAGAATTTGATGGATTTGGATGTGGTTGGTTATATTGTTCTTCCGTAAGTAACTCTTTATTATTACGCTTTTGAAACTTTACAGCATCTACATCACAAAATATTTTAGCTACTTTTATTAATTCTTTTGCAATGGACATATCTCCTTTATGGTTACATCCTATTTCAGCAATCACAAATGGTTGTTCAAACTTTTGAGTCATGTTATTAGTTTTTTCAAAAATATTCTTTTCTTACCTGAGCGCAAACCCTTTTATTAGAAAATAACAGAAACTTATTGTCAGGATTACTTTTAGAATATTTTAAATATTTATTTGATAGTATTACTTTTTTTAAAAACGCTTGTTGTAATTTAAGATAAACTCACAGGCTTCTCTAATAGCACCGCTCCCAGAGTTTTTAGTAAGAACTGTGTCTGCGTTTTGTTTTACAATATTGGTTGCATTGTAAGGAGCTATAGACCAACCAACGCTACATATATTTGCTAGGTCATTAACATCATCTCCTACATAAGCTATATTACCTAAAGTTATTTGTTTTTCTTGTCTTATTTGTTGTAATAAAGCAAACTTATCTTTTACACCTAAATACACTTGATCTATTTGTAATTTTTTCATTCGTGCTGCTACCAATTCCGATTTTTCAGAAGTCATTACTAAAACTTCTATGCCAAGACCACGTAATATTTCTAAGCCCATACCATCTCTCATATCAAAGCTTTTGGTATGCTCTCCATCTTTTGTAAAACTGACAGTTCCGTCTGTAAATACTCCGTCTACATCTAAGACTACGTGTGTAATTTTATTTGTGTTTTTTTGCTTTTTAAGTCTGTTTATTAATAACTCTTCTACAATTAACCAATCAGTCATTGAATCTATTTCAACCAAAGAATCTTCTGGCATGTAAACCAATTTAATTTTACCACTTACCCTATTTTTTGAATTTATAAAAGCAGTTTTAGTTGTACAATAAACAGCTCCATTCTCTATTAATAAGCCCTCAAAATCTTGTCTTCTTGGTCTATTAAACACATCATAATTTTGTGGTGTTCCGTTTGTATTCCATGTAAAACGATGTGTGTTAACAACGGTTAAAGAGGCATCATATTTTTTTTCTACAATTGAATTTAAGCAATCATTAATAGACTCCGAAGTTGTTAACGGAGAGGTTGCTTGTAGTAAGCATAAGATATCATACTTATAATTTACTAACTCACTAAACTCTAAAAGCACACTTTCTGTAGAAGCTGTGTCGTTTGCATTTTCATCATTTCTAAGAATTGCTTTTACTTTAGGTGTCCATGTATATTCTTTTTCTATAAATTCTATAATGGTTAGATCGTCTGTAAAAACAATTACTTCGTCTAAATTAGAAAAAATAGCTTCTTTTAAAACCCACGTAAACAAAGGTCTTCCAACCATTTTACGTTTGTTTTTACCGATGATACTTTTAGAGCCTTTGCGTAAAGGTATGATTGCTGTTTTTTTCATTATTTTATTTTCTAATAATACTTAATTTCAGAGAATACAGATATTTGTTCGTCAAATCAATTACATTACTTTTAGGAATTAATTGTAAATATTGATAGCATGAACTCCCATATTTTTTTTCTCTATTTAAACTCGTCATTAGCTTTATTTCATGTTCTATAATACTTTTCTTAATACTCGCTTTGCGTTTACTAAAAAAAACATCATCATATACATCTTTTAAGATATTTAAATTAACCTTAGTTATATCACTTATATTTTTTCTAAGTTTTGATGAAACACCAATATCTGTTCTATATATGGCTGTATACTCATTAAGATATTTAATTTTAGAACCATCATTAATAATTAATAAATATAAAGGCCAATCTCCATATGGGTATTTAAGAAACCATTCTGGTATGGTTAAATTTCTTATTTTATTTCTAAAAAGAACTGTTACAGATGCTATATAATTTCCTTTTATTAAATCTTTAAAGTCAGAGGTTTCTGGTTTCTCATCTTTAGACTCTATCAAATTACCATCGCTAAAGAGGTTTTTTTTATTTGTAAAAACAATTGAATGATCTTTATTTTCCTCTAAAAATTTTACTTGTTTTTGAAGTTTGTATTCATCAATCCAATAATCATCACCATCACAAATTGCAATATATTCGCCATCACATTCTTTAACGGTTCTAACGAAATTATGAATTAATCCAATATTATTCTTAGATTTAAGAAGTTTAATTTTATGTGGATATTTATTTTTTAGTGTTTTAATTATTCTTAAAGTATTATCAGTACTACAATCCTCTCCTATTACTAGATTAAAAGGAAAAGATGTTTTCTGATTTAGCACAGATAAAATTGTTTGTTCTATATATTGTTCCTGATTGTAAACTAACATAAAAACACTAACTGTATTTAATTGGTCTTTTACCATAATTAGTGACACATTAATTTTACTTTTTCTACTATTTTATCAAGAACTTTTTTTCTTTCTTTTTTTGCCAATTCAGGGTTTTGAGAACTTATATGATTGTATACATCAATACATTTATTCATTCTGCAAACAAATTCTTCTGAACTCATATTGTCTATATAATCAAATAATTCTTTAGGTGAATTAAATTTAGAATAGTCTATAAAACTATTTTCAGGAAATAAACTATAAGCATTTGTATGTTTCCCATAATAAATTGGGAGGCAATAATTAGATATACTGTCCCATATCTTTTCTGTCATATAATTATGAGTAGCCGTATTTTCAAAACAAAAATTAAAATTATAATTTTTTAATAATTCTGGTTTTCTCACGCCCCAAGCACCATCCCTAGAATCTTCTTTAGAGATTCCAGAAGGCCATCCTTTTCCAAACACATCAATACTTCCCAATTTAGCTCCTTCTAATGCTATTTTAGAACGTAATGCTATTAAGTCTATATTTTCTCCATTTCTTATGAATGGAGCAGCATTTATTCCTTTATAGTAAGACATTAATGCTATTGTTTTTTTAGAATTAAACTTAAAATCATTATCTAATGGTTTTAAGCTCTTATTTATTAAATAACAATGAATGGAAATACTGTTTATGAATATGTCTTGGGTATACAAATTCATAATATTACAATCTACCAACCCCAATAACTTAGTTTTAGATGTAAACACTTTGCAAAATCTAGGCTCTGTAGTCCAGATTAATAGTTTTTTTCCAAACAAAGCTTTAAAAAAATATTTTTTAAAATGTTTTGTATTTTGAGACACTATTACATCCGCTTCTTTAAGAGAAGAAGTCATCATTATCCCTTTTTCCTTTAAATAATCTAGATCACCTTCTACAAAATCATCAAAAGGCGTATATTTTAGAGAAGATGCTCTATATAATTTTATGTTCATAAATTAAAATTACTTGTTGCTGAATGTTTTTAAAATCATAATCAATTTTTGGAAAGCTATCTGTATTCTTAAATTTCACTTCTATTATTGTCTTTTCTAAAATACTTTTAATTTCAGAAATATTTTCACAATCTTCTATTAAACAACCATTTTTTCCATGATTAATTACTTCTTCTGTAACACCTCCTGGGTTTGATTGTATGGGGAACGCTCCCAAGCAAAGAGCTTCTAATAAAGTATTTGGCATTCCATCTGAATTACTATTACCAACATATATTAATGCTTTACCCATTAATTGCAATACTTCATCATGAGAAATTTTTCCAATAACATTAAAATTCTCCCAATGATTTAATACTGATGATTCTAGGTATTGAAAAGCTTCAGGATCCGTTCCAAAAACAACAATCTGAAAATCTATAAGTTGATTTTTTAGTCTTTCTAACGCTTTAAAAACGGGTATAGCCCTACCTGAACGACCTTGAAAACCTTTAATTAAAATTGTTTTTCTACTAGGTATGGGTTCTCTATAAGTTTCCATTTTTGCTATATCAAATCCACCACCACCAGGGAACACTCCCAAAAACTCACCTTTAAAACCGTATTCTTTTGCTATGTTATAATCACGCTTGCAATCGGTAAACAAATAATTAATACGTGGCAAAATACGTTTGATATCTTTTAAATATTCTGGGAAATTTTGGAAATAAAACAAGTCGCTTCCCCATGAAGAATAAATCCATTTTTGATGAACGTACTTTTCCATCACATCAATAATAGGTGCGCATGAAACATATAAGGCAAAACTATGCACAATATCAGGTTTTACTTCATTTAAATAGCGTTCAAACTCAACGGCTGTATCTTTTTCATTTTTTTTTTGAATAAAATCATATATGCCTGGGAACCTCTTTTTCACAAAGTTTCTCTTTGGATAATTCCATTTAAGCTTCCAATCTATTTTTTGATGAATCCAATTAATCTTCTCTACATAAGCACTCATCCCAGTTATATCAAACCAGAACACTTCATAACCACTATCTTTTAATTGATTAGCCCAACGAAAAAAATGTAATGTGGGCATAGAAACCATTAATATTTTTTTATTTGCTTTCAAGTGGAATTATTTTTAAAGTTATTTTTTCCAAATCCCAATCTATTTCATAACGGTATAAAGACAAACGCTGACTAGAGATTAATTGATCTAAAACCTTATTGTTAATAGCCTCTAAACTATAAAACTGTACATACTTCTTTTTTAATATCCTTTTTATTGAATTTTTTATTAGATGTGTTTTTTCATCTTTTTCTATATGTATTTCTAATGGTTTATTTAATTGTGGTAATACTCCTATTACAAAAGCATCAACGTCCTCTTTTTTATTAGAAATAGAAAAAGTATCTAATGGATCCTTTATTAGCTCTATTTGTTTTTGCGTAGGTAAACTACCCCAATTATATTTTAAATTGGCTTTTGTTACATCTAAATCTTGATGATGTAACATATAATGATGGTTTATTTTTTCTAAACCACTATGAAAAGGTTCTTTACTCTTTTTTGATCTATAGGTCTTAGGGTGGTAAATATGCTTGACCAATATTTCATTATCATAATAACGAATACTATAACCTGCATTCTTTAACCTTAAATGAACATCTGTGTCTTCTGCACCCCAACCATGATAAAATTCATCATATCCATTTATATCTTTTAAAACATCTGTCTTATAAATATTGGTTCCTGTTCCTTTCTCGTCTCCAAAATAATCAATCTTATACTCTATAAATTCTTTATTTGTTTGAGATTCTTCTTTATTTAAAAACCCATATCTAAAATAAACAGCATCAAACTTTTTAGCAAGTTCGACTCCTTTGTTTAAAAAATTAGGATGATATAATAAATCTATATCTCCCATTACAAAAAATTCTGTATGGCATTTTTTTAAAGCTATATTTATAGCTCTGCTTTTATTCCATAACTGATTTTGAGTAGGTACCTGAATTAGCTCAATAAATGAATATTTAGATACTAATTTTTTTAGTAATGATTGATATTGCTGATGACTTCCATAATCAACTAGATATACTATAAAATTCTTTATAGTTTGATTTGCCAAAGAGTTTAAGCATTTCTCAACACTTATGATATCTCTATTTCTATATGTTAAAGCTATTGTGATCATGTAGTAAAATTTCTGTATTGATGTTCACTCAAACCTTTATTTCTAAATATCATTTTTTTTATGATTCTGAAATAAAATATTTTCTGAATGATGAATTCCGATATAAAATATTCTACACTATTGTTTTTCAATTTAGTTAAAGTTGAATAATCTTCATTAATTTTATTAGAATTCATTTTTAACTTTTTATACTCTTCTAATATAAAATTGTCTAATTTATTACCTATATGATATGCATAATTATCATAAGTTGATAATCTATAACCTCCTTTCTTTAGCACCGGTTGATCTGTATATTTAAACTCACTATCCCCTCCTAATTTATATATAGAATTTTTCCTCGGTAATTTTTCAAAAACCTCTTTTTTGTAAGTCGCTACAAAGTGCGAACACCCAAGAACAGCTATTGTTCCATTTTTTGCTTGTATAGTACCTATAACATCTTTCCATTTTTCATCTAACCATGGCCACCCTATACTATTAGCAAAACGTGTTAATGCCTTAGAATTTTTAACGGGTCTAAAATATAATCTTTTAGAGAACATATAGCGTAACCAGATATTAGATGTTAAACTTAAATGTTTTCTAAAAACGGGTACAGGACAAACAGCTCCTGCTTTTGGAAATGCTTCAAATACATTAACAACTGCATCTTCCCAACCATTACAAAACAATACATCTGCATCGGTTATGGTAATTAACCTTTCTTCCGCAGTTCTTAATACTTTTAATATACTATTAATCTTTCCTATGGATTCTTTTTCAATAATTAATTCATCTATATAGTCTTCTACCTGTAACTTTAACAATTTCTGATTTACTGAGTTACATGAACCATTACTTATAACTGAAACTTTTAATATACTAGTACTTGTTTTAAGTATTGAAAACAAACATATTTCAAATATTTTATAAGCTTCTTTATAATACTCCTCTTCATTTGGTATATACAATGGAATAATTACTCGATGCGACGATTCACTCGTCTCTATTAAAACATCTTTAGATATATTTTCTCCTTTACGCATCAATTTCGTGTTTTAATTGATTTTATAATATCTCTAAAAAAATGAATAATATAAAAAAAATAAAACACAGAAATATGTATATATAATGCCTTTAATAAAAAAAAAACATTCTTTTTATTATTAATGTATGTTTTGTTTAACATATTTAACAATAAAACATTTTGTGCTTTAGAAAAGAAAACATTTTTCTTTTTTAACAAATAATAATAATACTTAAATCTTGCATTATTTTTATCTTCTTGATTGTTTTGTTGTCCACTAATACTAATATCTGAAATCCTAACATAAACAATGGCATTGGTTATTGAATACACATTTTTAAAATTAGAGAATTCTAAAACTGCCAAAATATCTGAATACCAAGCTAAAGGAAATTCTTTAAATTTAACTTTACTAATTTGCTCTTTCTTAAAAATATATTCACTCAAGGAACTTCTACTACTTCGAAATATAAAATCTGTAGATTTCTCTATAACAGGATGTTGATACAGAATAGAAGTAATATCATTTTTTTCATTTATCTTATTAGTAGCATATCTAACTACATTAATATTTTGTTTTTCTATTTCTTTAATATTCTTATAAAACTCAGCAACTACATTTTCTCCTAAAATATCATCATCTCCAAGTATCATTATCCATTCTTCATCCTCAATTAAATCGATACAACGATCCCATTGCTTTACTAAAGATGAGCCACCTAAATTCGCTGGAAATTTTTTGTACTTAAAATTTAACTCATTTTTATATTTATCTAATAATTCTTTAGGGCATTCGGGGCTAGCATCATTACCTATATAAACTGTAAAAATTTTATTTTTTTGATTTACTAAAGACTGTATTGTTTCTTCAAAAAAAGTCAATTTAAAATATGGTATTACTATTGCTAACATTTATTTAATTTTTAATTTATTAAATATTGCTGTTATAAAGTATTTTTTATCAATTGATTTTATTTGTTGCGTATTTGTAGCGCTATAATTATCAATAAATTCTGTAATTGAATTTGAAGCTAAAAAATTTAATCTATTCCATATAGAAGGACTTAATGGGTGAATGTTTTTAAACTCTATATAATTATCACTGTTAATTGATTTCCATAAATTAAAATATTTTTCTGTATCAAAATCATCTCTATGCCCCCAATTATTTATTTTTTGTAAAATTTCATTGTCTGCTCTAGCCCATGATTGATGTATTACAGAAATATTAGGATTTATGTTTCTAACTTTTGGGCCACTAAAACGAGCCCAATTATTTTTATTTTGATTTGTAATAAATGGAAATGTTTCTCCATTATCAATATATAAATATCCATCAGGTAATTCTTTATATAATGTTATCCATTTCCCTCGAAAACAAATTGGAGTAATTTTGGGAAACAAGCATAAAAACCAATATTTATTTAAATATTTTGCAACTTTTTTAAAATCATAAATATATTCATCAACATCTAATTGAATCTTCCACCCGTAACCTAATTTTTTTAAGATTTTATTTCTTTCAATTGTTTCATTCTCCATTGGAGAAAAATTAGAATTGTAAAACGAATCTCTATAAATTTCTATCTTATTTTTGAAATCATTTTTTTTAACTTCTTCAAAAAAAGAATCGGGTATTACAAAAGTATTACCACTCCAGGTTTTATAATCTTTATCAATAGCAATAATGATTTTATCCACATAGTCATATATTAACTTAACTGATGTATGAAACATTGCATAATCATATGATACTAAATAGCTAACTTTAATCATTTATTTCCCATTTTGTGTTTAAAAAAAATTTCGAATGTCTTGGTAATGCTTTTGTCCTTTTGACTAACTCTCCTTCTTCTAAGACAAATGAAAAAACATTCTTCATAGTATATAATGTAGTAATTTGAAATTGTCCAATCCATAAATTGAAGCTATAAATATCTGGGATAAAAAATAACTTATCCGTTGTAAATTTTACTTCAATTTTTCCGCTTTCATACACTGGTTCAAAAACTATCTCACCGTCTTCATGTGATATATGAGCTATAAACTCTTCATTTTTATTAAGTATATCCAAAGAAATACAAAGTCCCTCCGTTATTGAATTTATTAATAAAGTAAATTTGAATGTAATTTTATCTCCAATAAATAAAGAACATCCAGTTGTTAGCTGCTTATCTCCTTTATTTATTATTATTTTCTCAACTGATACTTTATCTGAAAAGGCTTTTATTTTAGCTCCTTCTTGTAGTTCTTTTGAAAACATATCGGAATAAAAACTCACACCTTCATGTACATCACCATTAAAAACTACCTCTCCATTGTTTAATACGACACTCTTTGTACACAAACTTTTTACAGCAGCCATATTATGACTCACAAACAATACGGTTCTCCCGTCACTGTCAGAAATGTCTTGCATCTTTCCAATGGCTTTTTTCTGGAACTCAGCATCTCCAACTGCTAATACTTCATCTACGATTAAAATATCAGGTTCTAAAAAAGCTGCTACGGCAAAAGCCAAACGAACAGTCATACCACTTGAATAACGTTTGGTTGGAGTATCAATATACCTTTGACAACCAGAAAAAGCAATAATTTCATCAATTTTAACATTGATTTCTTTTTTGGTCATTCCTAAAATGGCACCATTTAAGTACACATTTTCACGTCCTGTCATTTCTGGATGAAATCCAGTTCCTACCTCTAACAACGAGGCTATTCTACCTTTAGTTTTTATGCTCCCTGTAGTAGGTCCTGTTACTTTTGATAAAATTTTTAACAAAGTAGATTTTCCAGCACCGTTCTTTCCTATAATTCCTAAGACTTCACCTCTTTTTACCTCAAAAGAAATATCTTTTAAGGCCCATACATATTCAGACTCTCCTTTGGTAGAACGATCATTGGTTTCTCCTATCTTTAAATAGGGATCTTCTTTCCCTCTAATTTGATGCCACCATCTGTTTAAATCGTGACTTATGGTTCCTGTACCCAAAGTACCTAACCTATATTGTTTAGATATGTTTTCAACTTTTAGAATGATGTCTGTTGACTGATCTCCGTTAACGGTTATCTGTTGACTGTTCTCCGTTATAGGTTGTTGGTTTCCTGTTTTTTTTTCCATTACTTTAGCTTTTCCAGTTATTTTCAACATAGCTTATAAACGTATATAATTTTGCCCCAAGTACATCATATTCTTTAATCAAAACACTGATCTCTTTTATATCATACAATTCCTCAATCATTTCTAATTGAGATTTACATTCTAATAAAGATGCATGTCCATAAATTAAAAACTTTATAAAATCAGCTTTGTATTTTCTTCTTCCATATCCTTCTGCAATATTATCTTTAATACTTTTAGAAGATCGTCTAAGCTGACTTCCTTGCTCATATACCTCATATTTGGGTAGCTCTAAAGTTATGTTATGAACTTTTATAGCCAACTCAAAAGCAATATTATAAACTTCTAAATCTTTATAACTCTTCATTGTAATTAATTTTAAACACAAAACGGTTAACCTAAAACCGATAACTGATTATATCGTATCTATAAACGTTTTTTCTGTTCTATTAAAAATCACAATTCCTAAAAAGAAAACAACCAAACTAGTTGCAACAGTATAAAGAACACCAAAATAACTCACAGTTCCTTCCCCTAATAAAACATACCTACTAAATTCTATGATGTGTGCCATAGGATTGTAATCTACCGCCCATTCATAACCTCTTTCTTTAAATTCTTTGTAAGGTAAATTTACTAAGGACACATACATTAACAACTGTACACCAAAAGAAACTAAAAAGGTTAAATCTCTATATTTAGTTACCATAGAAGAAATAATCATCCCTAAGCCCAATCCTAACATAGCCATACATAAAATTACCAAAGGAAAGGTTAGTATATAAATAGTAGGTCTGATCAAACTACCACTTGCAACGTAAAAGATATAAAAAGCGATTAAAATCCCTATTTGAATTCCAAACTTCATTAAGTTGGATAAAACCACTGACATAGGCATAATAATTCTTGGGAAATAAACCTTTCCAAAAATGGCTTGGTTCTTTTTAAAGGTATCGGCTGTAGCTGTTAAACATTCTCTAAAATAATTCCAGCTAGTTACTCCTGCTAAATTGAATAAGAATGGGGGAATTCCACCCGTATCTATTTTAGCTATGGTATTAAAAATTAACGTGAAAATTACCGAAGTAAACAAAGGCTGAATTAAATACCACAAAGGACCTAAAATAGTTTGCTTGTATACCGTAACAACATCTCTCTTAACAAATAGAAACAGTAAATCTCTGTAACGCCAAACTTCTTTTAAGTTAAGGTCAAACAGATTGTTTTTGGGGGTTATTTCGTATAACCAATCTTTATTCTTATCCAATTTATTCTATTTTACTTTATAAAACTCTCAATTCCCAATTCATAACTTTTTAAACCAAAACCTAAAATTACTCCTTTGCATACGGGAGATAAAAAAGATTTATGTCTAAAAGCTTCTCTTTGGTGTGTGTTAGAAATATGAACTTCTACCACAGGTGTTGTTACACCACTAACCGCATCGGCAATGGCTACAGAAGTATGGGTATAAGCTCCCGCATTCATCACAATTCCATCGTAAGAAAAACCTACTTCGTGAATTTTATCTACTATAGCTCCTTCACTATTCGACTGGAAATACGTTAACTCAACATCCGAATACTTTATTTTTAAATTTTCAAAATATTGCTCAAAAGTTTCAGTTCCGTAAATTTCCGGTTCTCGTTTCCCTAACAAGTTTAAGTTAGGTCCGTTTAAAATTAATAGTTTCATTAGAATAGCATATGGATAATGCCAAAAGTAAGAAAAAACAGGGGCATTCTATCAAACATCCCATAATATCCATGTAAATAAATTGATATTTTTTAGAGCCATCAACCAAACTTCTTCTACACTAACTCCAAGCACCTTATTTCAATCAAACTTCCTAACAAAGACCATAATAACAAGTTTTAGTACTTTTCAACAAAACTATAAAGCTCTAACAATCAACAATAAGCATTTTTTTTATTTTTAGGTCTATTTTTTAAGTGTGAATACTTAAAAGACTGATTGTTATTTTGTTGATAACTTTTTAATATATGCATTTACAACACACAGATAACTTATGTTAGTAAAATAGCAATCCCCAATAAAATAAGGGGCTAGAATGAAAATAGAGTTCAAAAAAAGAGTACACAATTGAACAATAGAATAACAAAAAAAAAAGTCAATAACTTGTACATTGATTTTTGAGTCTAAAAAAACATCTTTTTTAACTTTATAAATGTCAACACCTATTGTGGAGACCACTCAAAAGAGTGAAATTCATAAACTTTATGTAATATGGTAAGAATTAAACCCTTACAAAAGACCAACCCGCAAGACCTGACCGCGGAAAAAAAATTTTATGCACAAGCAGTAGCAACAGGAACTACTGATTTAGAACGATTGGCTTATTTAGTCTCTAACCAAAGTACGGTAAGAGAAGCCGACTGTTATGCTGTAATACTTTCTTTGGTTCACAACATTGTGGACGAATTAGAACAAGGAAAAATTGTAAAACTAAACAAGCTAGGCTCCTTTCAAGTAGGTATACGTTCCTTTCCGTCTGAAACGGAAAAAGAAGTGACAGCAAGTACCGTTAAATCGGCTCATTTAAATTTTAGGCCCGATGTAAAACTACGCAACATGTTAAAAAATGTAAGTTTTACCTTAAAATAGGACTAGCACCCTTTTTTTATAGCGTTTTGGCTTTATAGCACTAAAAAACCTCGATTGTTACAGCAGTCGGGGATTTTTTTTATCCTTAACCACATTAAAATCCACCGCTTGAGCAACCAAAAAGAAACGTTGCTTTTAAACAACTTCAATGCTCAAACACTCCAACTGCACCTTTGCTCTTTCACAAAAGTAACGTTGCAAAAAATAAATTCAACGGTGCGGTTGTAAAAACAATCAAAAAAGTGGATAATCACCTTGTTTATAGACCTAAAAAAAACTCAATAAAAGCTGGACTAGCACCCTTTTTCTATTGAGTTTAGACTTTTTAGCAACTAAAAAACCTCGATTCGTTACAGCGAATCTACCCTAAAATTAAACTATAAATATAATTTGTGCAATTTTATTTAGGGTTCATTGATTGAATTTGTGATTATTGGTCTAAAAACACACCTTACAAAACAAACAAATACAACCTATACCTCACTACTACCAACATGGATGAACCTAGCAATATTTGCGATTTAGCAGCCAACATCTGAGTTTATATTTCTTATTTTTACCCACCTATGAACTGGAACCATTACATTAAAGATTTTACTCAATACCTGCTTATAGAAAAAGGTTTAGCAGAAAACACCATTGTAAACTACAAAAGAGACTGTAAAAAGTTAGCTGATTTTCTTAAAGAAACAGACCTTAGTCCTGTAAACATACTTGCTCCTGACATACAAAACTTTCTATATAACTACTCCAAAACACACAAAGCAAGATCACAAGCTAGATTAATCTCAGGACTATCTTCTTTTTTTGACTATTTACTAATTGAAAAGTACCGAGATCACAATCCTATGGAACTCATAGAATCTCCCAAAATAGGCTTAAAATTACCCGATACTTTATCCGAAGAAGAAATCAACAATCTTATTGATGCCATCGATCTATCGCATCCGCAAGGAGAACGAAACAGAGCTATTTTAGAAACCCTATACGGATGTGGTTTGCGTGTAAGCGAACTCATCAACCTAAAAATTTCTGATTTGTACTTTGACGAAGGATTTATTAAAGTTACCGGAAAAGGAAACAAACAACGTTTAGTTCCCACCAACCTATTTACAGAAAACATCCTTACAAACTATATAAATACCGAAAGAAATGTAAACCCTCCTAACAAAGGACAGGAAGACATTTTGTTTTTAAACAGAAGAGGAAATCAACTCACACGAGTCATGATTTTTACCATCATAAAGCAACTCGCAGAAAAAATAAACCTTAAAAAGAAAATTAGTCCACACACGTTTAGACATTCTTTTGCTACACATTTATTAAATGGTGGTGCCGATTTAACAGTGATTCAAGCCTTATTAGGGCATGAAAGTATTACCACTACAGAAATCTACTTACACATAGACAAAACCAAGCTTACCGAAGTTGTGAATAAATACCATCCTAGGGCTAAGAATAGTGAGTAGTGATATTAAAAAAAGCCGATTTTAGAAATTTCTAAAATCGGCTTTATATTCATTAGTTATAAACAATACAACGATTGTTGATAAGTTTATTTGGCCACATTTACAGCTCTCGTTTCACGAATTACAGTAATTTTCACCTGACCTGGATAAGTCATTTCTGTTTGTATTTTTTGAGAAATGTTAAATGACAATTCAGCTGCCTGCTCATCACTTACTTTTCCACTTTCTACCAAGACACGTAATTCACGTCCTGCCTGAATGGCATAGGCTTTTTGTACTCCATTAAATCCAAAAGCTAAATCTTCTAAATCTTTTAATCTCTGAATATAAGAGTCTAAGACTTGACGTCTTGCTCCTGGTCTTGCTCCTGAAATAGCATCACACACCTGAACAATAGGGGCAATCATGGTTTTCATTTCAATTTCGTCGTGGTGTGCTCCAATGGCATTACACACATCTGGTTTTTCACCATATTTCTCAGCCCACTGCATTCCTAAAATTGCGTGTGGTAATTCACTTTCTGTATCTGGCACCTTACCAATATCGTGTAATAAACCAGCTCTTTTAGCTGCTTTTACATTCAATCCTAATTCAGCAGCCATCAATCCACACAAGTTTGCAACTTCTCTAGAGTGCTGTAACAAGTTTTGTCCATAAGAAGAACGGAACTTCATACGTCCCACAGTTTTAATCAACTCAGGGTGTAATCCGTGAATTCCTAAATCTATAACGGTACGCTTACCAACCTCAATAATTTCTTGTGTAATTTGTTTCTCGGTCTTTTCAACCACCTCTTCAATTCTAGCAGGGTGAATACGACCATCTGTTACTAATTTATGTAAAGACAAACGAGCAATTTCTCTACGCACAGGATCAAAACAAGATAAAATAATCGCTTCTGGTGTATCATCTACAATAATCTCTACACCTGTAGCTGCTTCTATCGCTCTAATGTTTCTACCTTCACGACCAATAATACGTCCTTTTACATCGTCAGATTCAATGTTAAATACAGATACACAGTTTTCTATAGATTGTTCTACTCCAACTCTCTGAATGGTATTTAAAATAACTTTACGTGCATCTTGTTCAGCAGTTAATTTTGCTTCTTCAATGGTATCACGTATATAAGCCATTGCATCTGTCTTAGCTTCGGCTTTTAAAGAGTCTACTAATTGAATTTTAGCATCTTCTGCAGACAATCCTGAAACAGATTCTAAAATATCAACTTGTTTCTTGTGAAGTTTATCAACCTCAATTTGTTTTTTCTCTAAAATCTCTAATCTGTAGTTGTAATCCGCCTCTTTTTCTTCAATAGTTTTGTTTAATCTCTTATTCTTATCTATCTCTTTATTTAAAGTAGACTCTTTGTCCTTAACACGCTTTTCAGCATCAGATATTTTTTTATCTCTTGACAAAATCACTTTTTCGTGCTCTGCCTTTAGTTCGATAAACTTCTCCTTTGCTTGAAGAATTTTATCTTTTTTAACAGTCTCTGCTGTTAATTTAGCTTCTTTTATTAATGAAGCCGATTCTTTTTCTGCATTTTTAAGAATTTGAGAAGCCTTAAACTTCTCTAGCATTTTTGCTAAAAGATATCCTAATAATAGACCTCCAATTGCAATTAGTATTATAGCTGTACTATTCATTTGTTTTAGTAAAATTTGATATATATAAAAAAACCTACTGAGGTTAGTTTTATAAACTCCAAAAGACATTTTTTAGAACTAACTATGTGATCAAGTATCTGTTCTAGACAGCACGCTTTAACACAATAGACTCATCCTTTTTAAAGATATAGTGTTGAGTTTATCAAACGAAAACCAAAGTAGGCAGTGTTTTTATTTTATGTAAAGAACTTTATTTGTTTAAATACGATTCTAATTTACTATTTATTTTTGAAATTTTAGTAATATTTGCTTCATTTTCTTCTTCTTTCATCACTTTGTTCACCTCTATGACCGATGCAAACTGCAATGCACACATAGCTAATACGTCTTGTTTATCGTTAACTGCATAATTACTTTCGTAATCAGAAATTAACTTATTAATCTTGCTTGCTGCCGCTCTTACCCCTTGTTCTTCTACTGTAGAAGAAACAGATATTGGGTAATTTCTACCTCCAATTGCAACATTAATTTTATAACTATCAGCCATTTTCAAAAGAACTTATGTATTTAATTCTTGAATACATTTATCTATTTCAGCAACTAAAAAATCAATTTTAGCTTTCGTATCTTTCTTATATCCTTCACTGCCTCCTAATGTTTTAGCTATTTTTAATACGTGAAGTTCTTCTTTGTAAAATGCTATTTCGTCTTGAAGACCTCTTTGACTTTGTTGCAATTCAAAATTGCTATTAGACAAAATTTCGTTTTCTTTTTGTAAAAACTCGTAGCGTTCCAGAAGCTGTTCAATATTAGCCTCTAAACTGGCTATAATTTCTTGTTGACTTCTCATATTATCATTGCTAAAACAATACTTACAAAAATAGCATTGTTATTGTGAATTCCAACTTTTTAAAGACTTAATTGCAAAATTCGTTGTTTGTTTTGTTTCTCAGAGTTTTATGGGTCTTTTTTAAGATATTCCTTTATTTTTGTGAGTTCATAAAATCTATCTTTTTGAAAAAAATAAGCTACATTCTACTATTCTTAGGTATTTCTTTATCTTTTGGGCAACAAAAGTACCCACAAAACGACTTTAGAAATCCATTAGACATTCCTATTATTTTGGCAGGTACTTTTGGAGAATTAAGAACCAATCACTTCCACTCTGGTATTGATATTAAAACACAGGCTGTAGAGGGTAAAAAAGTGCACACAGCTAAAGAAGGGTATGTTTCTAGAATTAAAGTTTCGCTGTGGGGCTACGGAAAAGCATTGTATGTAACCCACCCTAATGGCTACACCACTGTGTACGGTCATTTAAAAAAATTTAGTCCCAAAATAGAAGCTTATGTAAAGGCTCAGCAATACAAAAAAGAATCTTTTGAAATTCAACTATTCCCAAGTAAAACAGCACTTCCTATTGCTAAAGATGAAGTGATAGCCTACTCTGGAAACACAGGGGGTTCTACCGCTCCACATTTACATTTTGAAATTAGAGATACCCGAACCAAAAAAATCATCAACCCTTTACTTTTTGGCTACCAAGTTACCGATAATATTCCTCCAATTTTTAGAGGGTTAAGAGCGACTCCTTTTGGAGAAAAATCGGCTATCAATCAAATACCTGTAGCACAAGAAGTGCAAATCAAAAAAATTAACAACAATTTATATGTAGCCGATGAAATTAATGCCATTGGAAAAATTGGCCTTTCTGTAAGAACCCACGACTTATTAAATCACGCTCCTTTTAATAAAAATGGTGTTTACAGTATAGAAATGCATGTAAACGACACTTTGATTTATTATCACAACTTAGAAACCTTTGCTTTTGATGAGAGTAAATACATCAACCTCTTAATTGATTATCCTTACTACAAACAGAAATATAGAAAGTTCCAAAAAACTTATATTGAAAAAGCAAACAAGCTATCTATTTACAAACAGGCTATTAAAAAAGGCTATTTAACCGTTCAAGAAAACGATTATTTTAGAATTGAAATTATTGCCAAAGACATTGCCAACAACCAAACCATTCTTAGAATTCCTATAAAAGGAAACAAGTCTATCATTCCCATTGTTCAAGAAAACACAAAAACACCCTACTTTGTACCCCAAAACAAATACACGGTTTTTAAACAAGGTTTGTCCGAAATTCGTTTTCCTACAAACACTTTTTATCAAGACACGTACATAGACTACAAGTATAAAGGTGATCAAATAACAGTTCACAAACCTGAATTACCGCTTGATAAAAACTATACCTTAACCTATTTTACAGATAGTTTAAGTGCTCATCAAAAAAAGCATGTCTATTTTGCTCAAAAAAGCGGGAAATATTACAACTATGTAACTACCTATAAAAAGGAAAACAAAATATACGCCAATACCAAATACTTAGGAGATTTCTATTTAAAATACGACAGCATTGCTCCTAAAATATACAAACCTAGTTTCTACAACCATCAAAACATTAGCAAACACAAATCTTTGTACATTCATATAAAAGATAACGAAACAGGAATTAAAAACTATTATGCTACCGTAGATGATCAATGGATTTTAATGGAGTATGAACCTAAAAAAAATAGACTTACTTTTGATCTAAATGATTTAGAATCTACGGGTAAAAAACATATATTTAAACTAAAGATTGAAGATTTGCTAGGCAATACGCAAACTTTTGAAGCTAACTTTACCAAATAAACCTATCTGTTTGAAAAATATACTCACGCTCCTTACTATATTCATTAGTTCTGTAACTATTGCACAAACAGGTTTTGTAACAGGTACCATTACCAATCAAAACAAAGAACCTTTAAGTGGAGCTAGCATTACGTATGGAAACAAGGGAACTATTAGTAATGATGATGGTACCTATACCATTGAAATTATAGCTTACGAAAAAACAGTCGTAAAATTCTCGCACATAGGTTATGGATCCGTCATAAAAACCTTTAAAGGCTATAAAAACAAAACCATTAACTACTCTCCTACCCTAAAAGAACAGTCTCAAGAAATTGAAGAAGTAACCCTCAAAAGTTATGAAGCTGCGCAACAAGGAGTCATCAAACTAAAAGCCAAAAAGTTTAAGCGTGTGCCCGGAGCCAATGCTGGAATAGAAAATTTATTAATGACTCAACCAGGAGTTAACAATAGTAATGAACTAAGCACACAATACAGCGTTCGTGGAGGTAGTTTTGATGAAAACCTAGTTTATGTAAACGGAATAGAAATTTACAGACCCTTTTTAGTAAGGTCGGGGCAACAAGAAGGATTGAGTTTTTTAAATTCAGACATGACAGAAAATATCAACTTTTCTGCAGGAGGGTTTGAGTCTAAGTATGGAGACAGGTTATCCTCCGTACTAAATATTCACTATAAAAAACCTACTAAAGAACTTTCTACCGTTAACCTAAACTTACTAGGAGCAAGTTATACCTATGAGAATATTTACTTAAACAACAAGCTTTCTACCTTAATTGGAGCTAGATATAGAAACAATCAATTATTGGTAAATAGTAAGGATACAGAGACTAACTTTAAACCTGTTTTTGTAGACATACAAACTTATTTATCCTACCAAATCAACCCTAAAAGCAGTTTAGATTTTTTAGGAAACATTGCTATTAACAATTACAATTTTACACCTATTTCTAGAGTTACTCAGTTTGGTGGATTGATAAAACCACAAGAACTAGTTGTTTTTTACGAAGGAAACGAACAAGATAACTTTGAAACCTATTTTGGAGCTTTTAGCTACAAATACGAGTTCAATAAAAACACAAACATCAACCTAACCGCTTCTTTGTTCAACACACAAGAACAAGAACATTACGATATTTCTGGAGCTTACAGAATTTCAGAAATAGATCCTACAAGCGGAGAACCATTATTTACCACAGGAGTAGGTTCTCAATTAGACCACGCAAGAAACGATTTAGACATTTTAATTCAAAACCTGAAAGCTACTTTTCAGCACACTATAAACGAACACAAACTAGAAGCGGGTTTAAAATTTCAACAAGAAAACATTAGAGACCGAATTAGCGAATGGACGACTATAGACGACAACGGAATCACACTAAGAAATCCAAATGAGAATATAGAAAACAACCAACCCAATACTCCATTTACAGCACCCATTACTCCTTTTTACAGCGTAAGAGCACAAAACAATGCCGATATTTTTCGTTTTTCTGGATACGCACAATGGAATAAAAAATGGTGGATTGGAAATCATATTCTATGGCATCATGCAGGAATTAGAACACAACTTTGGTATGTAAAAGACAACGTTACTGGCATTCAATCAGACCTTAAACAAACCATCAGTCCACGGTTTAGACTTTCTTTAAAACCCGATTGGAATCATACCGACATGGTATTTAGACTTTCTGCAGGATACTACCACCAACCACCGTCTTACAAAGAACTAAGAAATCCTCAAGGAGTACTTCAGTTTAATGTAGATGCGCAAGAATCTATTCATTATGTGTTTTCTAACGAATATAGTTTTACCAAATGGAAACGTCCGTTTAAAATGACTTCTGAGGTTTATTTCAAACAATTAAACAACATTAATGCTTATACCCTAGACAATGTTAGAATTCGCTACGATGCCAACAACAACACCCAAGGATACGCTGCGGGGCTAGATTTAAGGTTGAGCGGAGAATTTGTTCCAGGTAAAGAAAGCTGGATTAGTTTAGGATTCTTAAAAACCGAAGAAAACACCAATAACAGAGGTTATATTGCCAGACCTACCGATCAGCGTTTTAAGTTTGCCATGCTATTTCAAGACTATGTGCCCAGCAATCCCAACTTTAAAGCCTATTTAAATCTAGTCTTAAATTCTAGCTTACCGGGTGGATCTCCTACCAATGCCAGTGCCGATCCTAATAGCCAAGTAGACCGATACAACTTTCAAACAAGACTAAGACCTTACCGAAGAGCCGACATTGGAGTGGCTTATATTATTGTAGACGAAAATAAAAGATACGAAACCGGTTTTTTAAAGCATTTTAAAGAACTAGATTTTGGTTTGGAGTTGTTTAACATTTTTGACATTAACAACACCACCACCAATACTTGGATTTACGATGTAGCTAGTCAACAATACAACGGAGTTCCCAATGTATTAACGGGTAGAATTTTAAACTTTAAGGTAGGAATGGAATTTTAATTTCTTAATTAGGGTGTTCCCCTTTGGGTCGTGCTTTCCCTACTCGCTTTTTATTTTTATCATCATAAACAAAAACACTTTTTTCTTGAAAACAAAAGGGTCTTACAAAAAAGCTTTTTTGAATACATAAAAAATAAAAGAGCTCAAACAGGCCGGTCAATCACTAACACAATAATTTGTAACAATGAAAATAATACCAAGTGTTATTATTTAACCTATATATTATAAGTAGAGCTTAATCTAATTCTTGTATTTTCCATATAGATTTAGCAGACTTACTTAATTCTTTTTGTCTTGCAATAAGTTTTCTCTCGGACCAAGTTTCATAATTTTCAGGAATAATTTTAGTTAAATTACAATTAGATTTTTCTAATATTTCTTTTTTAAATTCATAATTTGATGTTCCTGCTTTTTGATTTAATCTTTTTTCTAATAACGTTAAATTTCCTAAACGATATATGGAACGTGTAATTTCCTCATTACTAAAACTCCCCCAATTTTCATCAGCACTTTCAGGAAGAATATGCTCTATTGTATATAAATCACTTTCAGGATTTATTTCATTTTGAAATGAAAAATTTTCTATTTTGGAAAAAATATACTTAACAATTTTATGATTCCTTGATGTTCTTTTGAATTGTTTATTAGAAAAAGCATTCTCAAAATTATGATCATTTACATAAATTGATGACAGTTGTAATAGATCTAATGTTTTATTTAAAGTAATATTATTAGCCATCTTATTATAAACTTCTTCTTGATCATTTGGGTTTAATCCTCCAATAATATTATATCTAAAAGAAATAATTACAGAAACCTTAACAAGCTTCAAAAATTCTCGAGAATCTAAATTCTTATATCCAGCAATCAACAAAGAATTAGTTTGTTTTATTTGGAATAAATTTAATTCATTCAGCTGTTTTTTTATTTCTTGATTATCTATCCAATACTCACTTTCTGGATCTTGAATAGCCACGAATAGATCGGCAGTGTCATCGAGATCTCTTATTAACTTGAATGTATCTTCTTTTGTTTTAATTGTATTCCGAATAGTTTTAAACAATTGATTTTTTCTAACAGTTTTATTTTTACTATTCCAATAATAACGTAAATAATCTTCAAATTTTTTATTTCCTAATTTACCAATAATTCGACTCCATAAACTTTCTAATTCTTCTATCTCAGAACCATGAGGATTACTTTCATCAATTACTGAGAACAAATAGTTTTTAAGTAAATCAGAAGACGAAAGTTGTACTCCTCTTGCATTTAGTGTTTCAAAAACTTTAAAAGCATTTAATTGATCTGTTACAGTAATTACTGTAAAAAATAATTTATCAACTATTGTCTCAACAAACTCAGCAACATCTTGTCCACTAGTAAATAATTTCGAAGCTTTATTGTGAAACCATAAAAAACATTCACGCATATTTTTTTCAGAAGAATTCGTATTCCTCAATGGTAAATCTTTTAACAACACCATATTATTCCTATAATACTCATCACCATTTCTGTTTAATTTAAGCTTATTATCTGATATTAGTGTGATTGTATTTAAACTTCCGATGTAATTATTTCGATAGGTTTCAATTCTTAATTTATTATCATCAACTTCAATTTCATTTTCAACAAACTCATTTAAAACTTTTAAAATGGAAAGCATTAAAATACTTAAAGTTGTCAGTCTTTGTTGACCATCAATAACAGTATGTAATTTATTATCAGATGTTTGTAGAACTAGATACCCCATGTAATGTTCATTTTCTTCATCACTAATAATTAATGAAATATCTTGCCACAGGTCATCCCATTGCTGAGATCCCCAACTATAATCTCTTTGAAATTTAGGAATTTCATATTTTAGTCCGCTTCCCATAAGCTTTCTATATGTGTCATTTGAAGTTCCTTGAATTCCTTTCATGTTTTAATTTTTATCGTTATTATGATATTTTTATTATATGTAAAAATATAAACAAATCTTTAATTGATCATAACAATCTTTTTTTATAGTAAAATATAGTTTACCTACTCTACAATAGCATCTTGAATGAGTTGCTGAATATCCGTTCTAATATCATTAGTCCCCAAAGCATTATTAGCCATAGTAGGATAAGTTCTGTTCGATAAAAATACATAAATCAACTCTGTTTTAGGATCTGCCCAAGCAAAGGTTCCTGTAAAACCACTATGTCCAAAACTTTCCATAGACGTGCAATTACACGTACTTTTAACAGCAGCATCACCAGATGGTTTGTCTAAAACCAAACCTCTTCTATTGTCTCTACTTTTAAAATAAGCCTTGTTAAACATATCAAAAGTGTTCTCTCTAAAGTACTTTTCACCTCCATAAGCCCCTTTGTTTAAATACAACTGCATCATTTTAGCAACATCATTGGCATTTCCAAACAATCCTGCATTTCCAGAAACCCCTCCAAACATGGCTGCTGCCATATCATGCACCGTTCCTTGTAATTTTTGATATCTGTAATAAGTATCCAATTCAGAAGGAACAATGCTGTCTTTTGCATACATTTCTAAAGGATTGTACATTAATGTAGAGGCTCCTAGTTTTTTTGTAAACTGATTGTTAAGCAACACATCCATAGGTTGTTGATAATGGTTTTCTAACACTTTTTTAAATAAAAAAAAAGGCAAACCACTGTATTTATAATCTCTGGTTTTACGCAAAGGAGCCACTTTTATTTCCTGATAAATACTATCAATATACTCGTTTTTTAAATACAAGTTTTCAGCAACTTTTAAATCAAAACCTATTTCAGCCTTGTTTTTATACCAAACATCCATGGGCTTTTTAGAAACACTATCTAAGGTTTTTACATAAAAAGGAATCCACGCTTGTAAACCCGATTGATGCGCAAACATATCTATCACCAACAGTTTTTCCAAGGGAGTATTTTTATACATAGGTAACAAATCTCCCAAAGTCTGATCTAACCTATACACTCCCTTTTCCAGAGCTTTTACATACAAAGGAAACGCACCTAATATTTTGGTTAAAGAAGCCAAATCGTACATAGAAGTATTGTTTACTTTTTGTACTGCATCATAGGTAAAGTATCCATACGATTTTTCAAAAACCACCTTTCCTTTTCTAGCCACCAATACTTGCAAACCAGGACTCATTTTTTCTTTAATTACAAGTTGGGCTACAGAATCTATTTTTTTTAGTTGATAAGAATCCATTCCTTCTTCTTCGGGAAAACCATATTGCAAACGTTGCAGTGCTTGAGTAGTAATACCACTTCCTTCCTTAAATCTTTGAGATACCGAAACTGGCAATTTTCCTGTAAAAGGTAACGCTCCAAATAATTGTTGTGCAGCTACCGATTGAAATACTGAATTGTTTTGATATGCGACAACTAAGTTAGAAACGCCATCAAATCCGTTTAATTTTAACAAAGAATATGGGCTTGTAAACACTGTTAATATCACCTTTTTGTAAGATGCCATTTTCTGAATTAATGCAACTTCGGTACTAGATAATTTATAAGATTTCCAAGGATGTTCATCAGATTTATGAACCCCAATAACAATGGTATTGTAATTTTTTAATTTGCTTTTATAGTTTGCAACCGTTAGTTGGTTTATTTCATCAACAGCGGTATATTTTTTAAGAGTTTGCACAAAAGTTCCAGAAACATCATCTCCTAAAGAAACAGATGCAACTTTAAGCGTATCTAATCTTTTTAAAGGAAGTAAATTATTCTCGTTCTTTACTAAGGTAACCGCATTTTCGGCAACTTTTTTAAACAACAAATCGTCTTCTATCGTGTGAATTCTTTGTTGAACATCAATTTTGTTTAATACCTTTTTGTGCTGTAAACCCACACAATATTTAGCCATTAACACTTTAACCACAGAACTATCTAACCTAGCCTCTGTTAGTACATTTTTAAGAATGGCATTCTTAATTGTTTTAACTCCTTTTTCTACATCCACCGGAATTAACAACATATCGTTTCCAGCTTTTAAAGCTTCCAAAGCCACACTATCTGCAGCTGTATAATTAGCCACTCCTTTCATGTTTAAAGCATCAGTAAACACCAATCCTTTAAAACCAATTTTATTCTTTAACAGTCCTGTAACTACTTTTTTAGAAATAGAAGTAGGTCTTCCTTTTTCTGTTTTTAAAGCAGGTACATCCAAATGAGCCACCATAACACTGGCTAAATTAGATTTGACTAATTGTTTGTAGGGATACAGTTCTAAACTATCCAACCTTCCCATCGTAAAGTTTACAACAGGTAATGTTTTATGAGAATCTGAGGCCGTATCTCCATGTCCAGGAAAATGTTTGGCATTGGCCAATACCCCAACACTCTGCATTCCTTGTACAAAAGCTATTGATTTTTGAGTTACATTTTTTTTATTTTCTCCAAAAGATCTATTTCCTATAATAGGATTTAAAGGATTGGTATTAATGTCTACTACGGGAGCAAAATTAATATGAATTCCAACCTCTTTACAATGCTTTCCTATTTGTTGTCCAACACGATAAATCAATGAATCGTTTTGAATCGCTCCTAGAGTCATGTTCCAAGGATAAGCAAAGGACGGTTTGATACGCATAGACAAGCCCCATTCACCATCAAAACCAATAAGTAAAGGAATTTTACTATTCGCCTGATACTCATTGTACAAATCAATTTGTTTTTCAGGAGTTCCTTGCATAAAAATCAAACCCCCAACGTGTTGATTTTGAATCAAACTATTGATTTCCTGTTTGTGTTTGTCATCTTTATTAGAATAGGCTTGTACCATAAACAACTGCCCTATTTTTTCCTCTAAAGACATGTTTTTAAGTATACTGTCTACCCAAACTTTTTGAGCCAAACTATCTTTAGCCACCAAAGGTTGCGCACCTAATTCTACTTGTTGTGAAAAACAATTAGAAAAAACAAAAAAAACAACTACCTGAAAAATATACTTCATAAACAACTCTAAATACTAATTAAAACAACGTGCATGCCAACTATCTTTAGCAGGAACTTCCCACTGAGTTTCTACACCCTTTTTAGTATTTACCATGTTGTTAAAAACAACCGTATTTGGAGTTACTTTGTTTTCTTTTGCCAAAGCAGCAAAATGATTCATTGGAGCAATTACAATTTCCTCACTTTCTTTATAAGCCACAGCTAGTTTGTTTAGCATATCTACCTGAAACTGTACTTGTATTTGTTGTACTAGTTTTACAGAAGCATCTATAGAACATCCCGAAACTTCTACAAAACTTTGGTCTACAGCAATAATTAAAAACTGATCGTAAAGAATGGTAAAACTACCCTTTACGTTTTCTCCGTGTCTAGTCCACTGTTCTACAAAATCAGTAGCCATTTTGCCAACTTGTTCTTGCTCTTGTGCTGTAAACTTTCTGTTAGATTGATATATCCAAACTCTTGCTGTATCTGGTAATGTATGATAAGGTACGTACATAATTATTTTAATTTGTTGTTCAATGTTTTCAATCGAATACTAGTTAACACCTTTTTGGTGTATAATGGAAAATCTGCATTCATAATCCAGTTGTAATAACCCGGATTTTCTGCTAACACCTCTAAAACGGTTCTGTTTTTATATTTTCCAAACGTAAAAACTTCTTCATCTTTGTCGTTAAACTGAATAAAACCTGCAAAATCTGCTCTTTTTTTATGAGACGAATACGCACTTAAATCAGCAACATTCGTTCCAATATCGTCGTACTTCTCTATTTGAGCTAATAATATTTCATAAGTTGCATTGGTATCTGCCTCTGCAGAGTGTGCCCCCTCTAAATCTTTATCGCAATAAAATTTGTATCCAGCGGTTAAAGTTCTTTGTTCTTTCTTGTGAAAAATAGTTTGAACATCAACAAACTTTACATTGTCTAAATCAAAATCTACCCCAACTCTTAACATTTCTTCAGCCAAGAGAGGCACATCAAATCTGTTAGAATTAAATCCTGCCAAATCACAACCTTTAATCAACTCATGAACCTGAGGAGCTAATTGTTTAAAAGTAGGTTCTGTAGCTACTTTCTCATTTGTAATTCCGTGAATTTCTGAAGATGCTGCTGGAATTTCCATTTCTGGATTTACCAACCAAGTTTTACTTTCTTTATTACCGTTAGGAAATACTTTTAAAATTGATATTTCTACGATTCTATCTTTAGCTATATTGATTCCTGTTGTTTCTAAATCGAAAAAGGCAATAGGTCTTGTTAATTCTAATTTCATGGAGTTTGTATATAAGAGTAAATTTAAAAAAATCGATACAATCCTTTAAAGATATCCATATTAAATACCACAACTTATCAACTAAAATGATGAACCTCCTATTATGAATTATAAAAATTAAAATAAACTTACTTTAAAGTGCGTTACATTAACTTAAAAAACACAGACTACAGAGCTCTCTAAGAAAATGAGAACAAAAACACACAGAGCTGTTATAAAACATAAAACAGACCAAACAAACTATTCAACGACACTTTAATACTATTAATCGAAGTTTGAAACATTACTATCTATTTCCTTTTTAAATTTAGAGTATAACATTTTTCTTTTAAGCTTTTAGCAGTTTAAAATTTGATTACAAACACAACATATAAAAGTTTAGGTTCATAGCAAATTTTCCCAAAACATTATACTGTAACAAAATTTAAACAATACCGGACCCACAACAGATGGTAATAAAAGTTAAAAAAAGCCCCTAACATAGCAAGGGGCTTTTTTTATATCTATATGTGAAGGTTTTTAAATATTCGCTTCACCTAATTCTTTTAACTTTTCGGTATTTTCAGTCAACTTTAATTCATCAATAATTTTGTGAATGTCTCCATTTACAATATTTCCTAAATCATAAAGTGTCAATCCAATTCTGTGCTCTGTTACACGTCCTTGTGGGTAGTTATAAGTTCTAATTTTAGCAGATCTATCTCCACTAGCCACTAAAGAATTTCTTTTTGCAGAATCTGCAGCCAATTTTTTCTCTAATTCTTGCTCATACAAACGAGAACGTAAAACCTTCATGGCTTTGTCTTTGTTTTTATGTTGAGATTTTTGATCCTGACATTGTGCTACCAATCCTGTTGGAACGTGTGTTAAACGTACTGCTGAATAGGTTGTGTTTACCGATTGACCTCCTGGTCCCGAAGAACAAAAGTAATCAACACGGATATCACTCTGTTTCATATCAATATCAAACTCTTCAGCCTCTGGCAATACCATTACTGTTGCTGCAGACGTATGTACACGTCCTTGCGTTTCTGTTTGTGGTACACGTTGTACACGGTGCACTCCTGACTCAAACTTTAAATCCCCATAAACATCATCTCCAGAAACACTAAAAATAATTTCTTTAAATCCTCCAGAGGTTCCATCAGCAATATCTTCTACTTCACATTTCCAACCTCTACTACTAGCGTACTTGGTATACATTCTATACAAATCTCCAGCAAAAATACTAGCTTCATCACCACCAGTACCTGCTCTAATTTCTACGATTACGTTCTTAGCATCTTCTGGATCTTTAGGAATCAACATAAATTTAATTTCCTCTTCTAACTGAGGAAGTCTTTCGTTACCTTCTTCCAATTCCATTTTAGCCATCTCCACCATCTCAGCATCAGATCCGTCTGAAATAATTTCTTTAGCTTCCTCTATATTCCCTAAGATTGTTTGATACTCGTTACCTTTTTCAACAACCTTATTTAAATCTTTATATTCCTTATTAAGTTTAGCATAACGTTTTTGATCTGTAATAACATCTGGTTGGATGATTAAATCTGAAACTTCATCAAAACGCTGCTTTACTATTCTTAATTTATCTAACATGTTCTATTTTTTGTAGTACGCAAAATTACAATTTAAAATTGAATTGTAGAATTAATATTCACACAGCAAAAAAGTACTTTTTAAACACAAAAAAACCCCAAAGCAAAAGCTTTGAGGTTTTAGTCGCACTAAATAAACTAAGATGTTGAGTTTATCGTAACCTATCTACAGATTTTACGAGATCTTCATCTTTCTTAATTGCTTTGTTTGCCATGACTAGCAAAACAATAATAGCAATTGGAAAATAAATCCCAATACCTTTCTCAGAAATATTCATTTCTCCAGGTAATGTTAGAGATACGTACATCAATACACTCAATAAATAGAAGTTGATCAGAATGTTTAACCTACCTACAACAAATTGATTTTGTCTTTTTTTATAACTAAAAATTGCGACTATAGACAAAATTGCTGAGAGTATAAAAAACACTCCTACTGATTTTAAAAGAACTGAGCTATTTGTAAAAGTATCCGCTAAAAATAGCTCAACCCCCTGACTAAGCGTAAAAAAAGAAAATAAATTAGTCAACACACCTGCAATTATAAATGCAGCAAATAAATAAACTGTTTGAATTCTTTGAATCATGCTTTTCTAAATAACTGACACAAATTTACATATTCTTTTTATTTATTAAAGACTTTGCCACATTAAAAAAAAAACTATATTTGTTTTAGCTAAGTAAGCTATTACAGTACAAATACTTATATACTGTAATTAATTTTCAAAAAAAATCAAATATCAAATTGCAATCGTATAATTGTTAAAACATCTATACCCTAATTGCGTTTTTTTATTATCATCATACATACTATAAATGTTCGAAATTTCTCAATTAAAAGCAAAAACACTTGCGGATTTGCATGAAATTGCAAAGACAATTGGATTAAAAAAAACAAGTCAATTAAAAAAAATGGACTTGATTTATAAAATTTTAGATGAACAAGCCGCTATCGCTGCTAACACACCTGAAGCTCCAAAAAACACAGAAAAAGAAGTTGTAAAATCTGAACCTAAGAGAAAACCTCGTGTTGCAAAAACTGTAGACAGTAACGACAAAGCTCCTAAAGCTCCACGAAAACAACCTCAGAAACAACCGCAACAAGAAACAGTAGCAATTCCTAATATTGAAGATGCTATCACAGAAGAGGTCCCTAAAAAACCTAAGGTAGTTAATGAAAAACCTTCAACTCCTACTCCTAGAAAAAAGGTACACCCTAAGCCTAAAAACAAAGAAGTTACCACAGAGAATAATGAGAGTGCCAAAACAAGCACTCCTCAACAAAATAATAACAACCCAAACAACAACACTCCCAACCCTAGAAAAAATAATCCTAGAAACAACAAGAACAACAAAGGAAAGAGTCCTAAAGATCCTAACTATGAGTTTGATGGAATTATTGAAAGTGAAGGAGTTTTAGAAATGATGCCTGATGGGTATGGATTTTTAAGATCCTCAGATTATAATTATTTATCTTCTCCTGATGATGTCTATGTATCTCAATCTCAAATTAAATTATTTGGTTTAAAAACAGGAGATACGGTTAAAGGAATTGTAAGACCTCCTAAAGAAGGAGAAAAATATTTCCCATTAATTAGAGTTTCTAAAATTAATGGATTAAACCCTAAAGAAGTTAGAGACCGTGTTTCTTTTGAACACCTTACTCCTCTTTTCCCTGAAGAAAAATTCAACTTATCTGGAGGTAGAAGTTCTTTATCTACAAGAATTATAGATTTATTTGCTCCTATTGGTAAAGGGCAACGTGGTATGATTGTAGCACAACCTAAAACAGGTAAAACTATGTTATTAAAAGACATAGCCAATGCCATTGCAACCAATCACCCAGAAGTATATCAGTTAGTTTTATTAATTGATGAAAGGCCTGAAGAAGTTACAGACATGCAACGTAACGTTAAAGGAGAGGTAGTTGCCTCTACTTTTGACGAACCTGCAGACAAACACGTAAAAGTTGCTAATATTGTTTTAGAAAAAGCAAAGCGTTTGGTAGAATGTGGTCACGATGTTGTAATCTTATTAGACTCTATTACACGTTTGGCAAGAGCATACAATACCGTAGCTCCTGCATCTGGAAAAATATTATCTGGAGGTATTGATGCCAATGCATTACACAAGCCTAAACGTTTCTTTGGAGCGGCTCGTAATATAGAAGGTGGTGGCTCTTTAACCATTATTGCTACTGCGTTAACAGAAACAGGTTCTAAAATGGACGAAGTTATCTTTGAAGAATTTAAAGGAACAGGTAACATGGAACTTCAATTAGATAGAAATATTTCTAACAGACGTTTATACCCTGCTATGGACTTAATCAAATCTAGTACTCGTAGAGATGATTTATTACTAGACGAAAAAACTGTACAACGTATGTGGGTACTAAGAAAATACCTAGCAGACATGAACCCTGTAGAAGCTATGGAATTTATAAAAGATAGGATAAAAGGAACCAAAAATAATGATGAGTTCTTAATCTCTATGAACGGATAAACTTACAACAACACAATTATAAAAAGGCTTGAAAGTAACTACTTTCAAGCCTTTTTATTTTACTCAACATCTACTAAACAAGACATATGTTCTACAAATTAGCGTATTCGTAATAAAAAACAACAATCATTAACAATACTTTAGCAGTTCATTAAACATTAACTATTAAATACTAAACACTATGAAAAAAATTACGTTATTATTATCTTTTTTATTAACAACATTGTTTGTAAATGCACAAACTGTTACAATTACTTCAATCAACGGTACAGATGCCGATACTTATATATCAGCAAATTCTCCTTTTGCAGGTAACACTGTTTTAACTGTAGTTCTTACCTACCAAAACGCCACAGGAGACTTGACCCTTAGATTACTTGACGGTTGGTCACCTATAGCAAATACTGCAGAAACCAAAACAACGATTAAGGGTGATCCAGCTGACAATACTCTAACATTTACTCTAACTATACCTGAAGTTTCTCCAGCAATCACAACAGCTAGAATACAAGCTTTTGGTAGTGGTGGCCAAACAAAAATCATTGGAATCCAAGAGTCTGATGTAGAAGTATCCGCTAATGTTACCATTACGTCAATCAATAACTCTACACCAACAGAATACCATACATCAACTAGTGGTGAACTAACAGAAGGAGAAACCCTTACTATTGGTGTAGATTTTACAGCTTTGAAAAAAGATCCTACAAGAGATAATCTTGACGTAAGAGTACGCTTTATCAAAAACAACTACACAGAAATACCTGAAGGAGTGATCGGAACAACAATTGTAACTAATAGTGATTCAGAACAGTCTACTACGGTAAGTGTAACTGTTCCTAATATATCTGAAAACCTTACCGGTGTAAGAATACAAGTACTTGGATATGGATTTAGCGCAGGTAGTGACATTACAATAAACAGTTATGTAACAGAATTATTCAACATAGATGCTTCAACATTATCTACTAATAAACTTACTTTAGAAGGAGTTAGCGTAAATGGAAACGCAATATCTCTAGGATCACAGCACAAAAGTGACAATTACACAATATTCAACATCTTAGGAAAATCTGTAAAAACAGGTAATATTGATTCACAAATTAATATCTCAGAATTATCTAGTGGTGTTTATTTTTTAATAACAGACAAGGGTAGTTTAAAGTTTGTAAAATAATATTTACTAAATTTCTTCACCTCTTTTTCTTCACCTCTTTAAAAAGGCTGTCAATTTTAAAATTGACAGCCTTTTTTGTTTTTAATTAAGTATTCTTACCAAACAAACAAAACCCTTCAACTAATACGTAATCAATCTAAATAAGCTAATCATTTAACATACAGTATTTTAATTGAAACCAATCTAATAACTTCATACTTAGATATTTTGAACCCCAAAAAAATAGAGGGTAAATTTTACCATATTAACAACAAAACACACCAGTAAATAAATTATTCACAACAAAACAACAATATTCAATTAACAAAGTTATGTAACTACTCTGATAGTTTGATATTCATTAATATTTACGTAATTTTGTCGCCTATATTTTTAAAATATGATACAGAAACAAGGACTATACTTACCAGAATTTGAACATGAAAACTGTGGTGCAGGTTTTATTTGTAACCTTAAAGGTGAAAAAACCAACCAAATTATTCATGATGCATTAGAGATTTTAGTGAAACTAGAACACCGTGGAGGTGTTAGTGCCGACGGGAAAACCGGAGATGGTGCTGGATTATTAATTGACATCCCTCACGATTATTTTAAAAGAGTTTGTGATTTTGAAATTCCTGAGCAACGCAAGTATGCTGTTGGAATGGTGTTTTTACCAAAAAACACGAATCAACACAAATTTTGTAAAGATGTTTTCGAAAAAGAAATTGCAAACCAAGGATTAACCGTTTTAGGTTGGAGAGAAGTTCCTGTGGACTCTTCTCAACTAGGGGAAATCGCTTTGGCATCTGAACCAAATATTGAGCAGTTATTTATTGCTCAAGGTGATTTAGAAGAAAATATTTTTAGAGCTAAGTTATATGCTGCACGTAAAATTACGGAGCACGCTATTCGTAACTCTAAAATGTCTGAAGCTAGTTACTTTTACTTACCTTCTTTATCTAATACTACACTTATTTACAAGGGTATTATTATGCCAGAAGATATTGGACCTTACTATACAGATTTACAACAACCTGATTTAGTAACTAGATTAGCATTAGTACACCAACGTTTTTCTACCAACACAATGCCTGCTTGGGAGTTAGCACAACCCTTTAGATTCTTATGTCAGAATGGGGAAATTAACACCTTAAGAGGAAACGTTTCTAGAATGCGTGTACGTGAAGAGATCATGAAGTCTGATGTTTTTGATGCAGCAACCATGGAAAAATTATTCCCAATAATTTTACCAGGAAAATCAGATTCTGCTTCTATGGATATGTCTGTTGAGTTGTTAACACTTACAGGTCGTTCTTTACCAGAAGTAATGATGATGACGATTCCTGAAGCTTGGGAAAAACACGCTACTATGTCTGAAGACAGAAAAGCGTTTTACGAATACAACTCTTGTATTATGGAACCTTGGGATGGTCCTGCCTCAGTTCCTTTTACAGATGGAGATTATGTAGGAGCTTTATTAGACCGTAACGGTTTAAGACCTTCTCGTTACACAGTTACTAAGAGTGGTAAATTAATCATGTCATCAGAAGTTGGTGTGGTAGAGATTGCTCCAGAAGATATTGTTAGCCATGGTCGTTTAGAGCCAGGTAAAATGTTCTTAGTAGACATGAACAAAGGAAAAATCATTGAAGACGAAGAGATTAAGAACAAAATTTGTTCTGAAAGACCTTACAAAGAATGGTTAAACAAAAATAGCTTACGATTAAAAGACGTTCCTAACGATAATAAAAATTGTCCAATCGAAACATTGGATTTAAAAACTCGTCAACGTTTATACAACTATACTATTGAAGATATTCAAGAAGTAATTGTTCCAATGGCACAAGAAGGTAAAGAAGCCTTAGGTTCTATGGGTATTGATACTCCTGTTGCTGTTTTATCAGACAGACCTCAATTAGTACCTAACTACTTTAAGCAATTATTTGCTCAGGTTACCAACCCACCTTTGGATGGTATTCGTGAAGAAGTAGTTACTGATATTAGTTTAGCTTTAGGTAATGACAAAAACATTTTTGACATTACTGCTGAACAATGTCACAAATTAAGAATTCAAAATCCTGTGATCTCTAATAATGATTTAGAGAAAATTAGAAATATAAACATCGATGGTTTCAAAGCTGAAACAATTGAAATGTTATATGACAAGGTAAAAGGGATGAATGGTTTAGAAGATGGTTTAGAAGAAATCATCACTAAAATTACCAAAGCTGTAGACAACGGAGTAAACATTATCATTTTATCTGATAGAGGTGCTTCTAAAGAAAAAGCTCCAATTCCATCATTATTAGCCTGTTCTTATGTACACCATCAAATGAACCGTTTACGTAAGCGTTCTTATTTTGATATTGTAATAGAATCTGCTGAGCCTCGTGAACCACATCATTTTGCTACCTTATTCGGATACGGTGCTTCTGCTGTAAACCCTTATATGGTAAACGAAATTATCCGTTTACAAGTAAAAGAAGGATTTATTGAGTTAGATGAGCAAAAAGCTGTAGATAACTTTAACAAAGCTATTGGTAAAGGAATCTTAAAAGTAATGAACAAGATTGGTATTTCTACGTTACACTCGTACCGTGGGTCTCAAATCTTCGAAATTGTAGGTTTCAACTCAGAATTCGTAAACAAATATTTCCCTTACACTGCTTCTAGAATAGAAGGTATTGGATTGTACGAAATTGAAAAAGAAATTAACGAAAGATATAAATACGCATATCCAGATACATACATCGACAAACGTTTAGGTTTAAACATTGGTGGTGATTATAGATGGAGACGTAATGGTGAACGTCATATTTTTAACCCTACAACCGTTGCTAAATTGCAACAAGCTGTACGTTTAAATGACCAAGCTTCTTACGACGTATATAAAAACGCAATTAACGAACAAGCAAAAGGATTGTTAACTATCCGTGGATTGTTTGAATTTACAAACTATGATCCAATTCCAGTTGAAGAAGTGGAACCATGGACAGAAATTGTAAAACGTTTTAAAACTGGTGCCATGTCTTATGGTTCTATTTCTCGTGAAGCTCACGAGAACTTAGCCATCGCAATGAACCGTTTAGGTGCAAAATCTAACTCAGGTGAAGGTGGTGAAGACAGAAGACGTTTCCAACCAGATGCAAACGGAGACAACAAAAACTCTGCTATTAAACAAGTAGCTTCAGGACGTTTTGGAGTAACATCTCACTACTTAAGTTCTGCTAAAGAGATTCAAATTAAAATGGCTCAGGGTGCGAAGCCAGGAGAGGGTGGTCAATTACCAGGTACAAAAGTTTTACCTTGGATTGCTGATGCTCGTAACTCAACTCCTTTTGTAGGATTGATTTCTCCTCCTCCACACCACGATATTTATTCAATTGAGGATTTAGCTCAGTTAATTTACGATTTAAAGAATGCGAACCGTGAGGCACGTATCAACGTAAAATTAGTATCAGAAGTAGGAGTTGGAACCATTGCTGCCGGAGTTGCAAAAGCAAAAGCAGATGTCGTTTTAATTTCTGGATATGATGGTGGTACTGGAGCTTCTCCTTTAACCTCATTAAAGCACGCTGGTTTACCTTGGGAACTTGGTTTGGCAGAAGCACAACAAACATTGGTATTAAACAACTTACGATCTCGTATTGTTGTTGAATGTGATGGTCAGTTAAAAACTGGACGTGATGTTGCTATTGCTGCATTATTAGGTGCTGAAGAATTTGGATTTGCAACAGCTCCATTAGTAGCTTCTGGATGTATTATGATGCGTAAGTGTCACTTAAACACATGTCCAGTAGGTATTGCTACTCAAGATAAAGAATTACGTAAGAACTTTAAGGGTACTCCTGAACACGTAATTAACTTCTTCTACTACGTAGCAAATGAATTAAGAGAAATTATGGCTCAATTAGGATTCCGTACAATGGATGAAATGGTGGGTCAAACTCAAAAGATTAATGCTAACAACGCAATTGATCATTATAAGGCTAAAGGATTAGATTTATCTGCCATCTTGCACCAGCCTGCTGGTTACAGTGACTTACCTGTTAAGAACATTGAAAAACAAGATCACAATTTAGAAAATGTACTTGACTTTACCATTTTAAAAGATGCTCACGCAGCTATCTTTAGAAAAGAAGTAACTACATTAAACTATCCTATTGGTAACACAAACCGTTCTGTTGGTGCAATTGTATCTAACGAAATTTCTAAAATTTATGGTCACTTAGGATTACCTGAAGACACATTAAACTTAAACTTTACAGGTTCTGCTGGACAAAGTTTAGGAGTATTTGGTGCACATGGTATTACTTATACTGTAGAAGGAAATACAAACGATTACTTAGGTAAAGGTTTGTCTGGAGGTAAAATTATTGTGAAGAAACCAGCTAAAGCTGATTTTGTAGCAGAAGACAACATTATTGTTGGTAACGTTTGTTTATTTGGAGCAGTAAACGGTCAGGCATACATTAACGGTATTGCAGGTGAACGTTTTGCAGTTCGTAACTCTGGAGCAACTACAGTTGTAGAAGGTCTTGGAGATCACGGTTGTGAATACATGACAGGTGGTGTAGTTGTTGTATTAGGAGACACAGGTAGAAACTTTGCAGCAGGTATGTCTGGAGGTTATGCTTATGTATTAAACACTACAGGACAGTTTACAAACGGATTGTGTAACGAAGAAACAATTGACTTTGATCCAATTACTGCAGAAGATGCAGCTGAATTAAAAGGATTAATTGAAAGACACGTTGCTTATACAGACAGTAACAGAGGTAAAGAAGTATTAGCTGACTGGGAAAATAGCTTAGCTAAATTTGTAAAAGTAATGCCTAAAGAATACAAAGTAGCTTTAGAACGTATTGCTAACGAAGAACCAATGTTTGAAGAATTAACAGTATCATAATATGGGAAAAGTAACTGGATTTAAAGAATTCGAAAGAAAAGACGAATCGTACAAAGCTGTTGAAGAGCGTGTACATAATTATAATGAATTTACAGTCCCATTAAGTGAGGCTGAAATTACAGAGCAAGGTTCACGTTGTATGGACTGTGGTATTCCTTTCTGTCACAGTGGTTGTCCATTAGGAAATTTAATTCCTGATTTTAACCACATGGTGCACCAAGGGGAATGGCAAAAGGCTTCTTTAATTTTACATTCTACAAACAACTTTCCTGAGTTTACTGGACGTTTATGTCCAGCACCTTGTGAAAAAGCGTGTGTATTAGGTATTATAGAAGATCCTATTTCTATTGAAAATATTGAAAAGAATATTGTAGAGCGTGCCTTTAAAGAAGGATGGATTAAACCACAACCACCTAAAAACAGAACAGGTAAAACTGTAGCTGTTGTAGGTTCTGGACCTGCTGGATTAGCTGCTGCTCAACAATTAAACAGAGCTGGACACTTAGTTACTGTTTTTGAAAGAGATGATGAAGTTGGAGGATTGTTACGTTACGGTATTCCTAACTTTAAAATGGAAAAAGGAATTATAGACCGTCGTGTAGCTATTTTAGAAGCAGAAGGTATTGTTTTTAAGAAAAATGCGAACGTTGGTGTAAATGTTTCTATTGAAGAATTAAAAGCTTTTGATGCTATTACCTTATGTGGTGGAGCAACTCAAAGACGTTCTTTACCAACTCCTGGTATTGATGCAGATGGTGTTGTGCAAGCAATGGATTTCTTAACACAACAAACTAAAGTTGTTTTTGGAAAAGAAGTAAAAGATCAAGTATTAGCAACGGGTAAAGATGTCATCGTTATTGGTGGTGGAGATACAGGTTCTGACTGTGTAGGTACTTCTAACCGTCAAGGAGCTAAATCTGTGGCTAACTTTGAAATTATGCCTAAGCCTCCTGGACATAGATCACCATCTACTCCATGGCCTTATTGGCCTTTACAGTTAAAAACATCTACTTCTCACAAAGAAGGGTGTGATCGTAACTGGTTGATCAACACAAAAGAATTTATCAAAGATAAAAACGGAAAATTAACAGCTTTAAAAACTGTTAATGTGGAGTGGAAAATGGTTCCTGGACAAAGACCTCAATTAATTGAGATTGAAGGTTCTGAAAAAGTTTGGCCTTGTGATTTAGCATTATTAGCCTTAGGATTTACAGGTCCTGAAGCAACAATTGCTGAACAATTAGGAATTGAGACTGATGCTCGTTCTAATTACAAAGCTGAATACGGAAGCTACCAAACAAACATTCCAAATGTATTTGCTGCTGGAGATATGCGTAGAGGACAGTCATTAATCGTTTGGGCAATTTCTGAAGGTCGTGAAGCTGCTCGTCAAGTAGATATTTTCTTAATGGGTAAATCTGATTTACCTTCTAAAGATATTGCTGGAGATTTAGTAGGTGTTCAATAACATACTACTTATTTATAAAAAGAAAAACCTCGCTATTAGCGAGGTTTTTCTTTTTAAATACATCTGTTACTTCTTTAACTAATAATTATATTAGCTATATGGATACAGCTAACATCAAACAATTAAAAACAGAACTTAATCATTTAGACAGAAATGAATTAATTGAAATTGTTCTAAGGTTGTCTAAATTTAAAAAGGAGAATAAAGAACTCTTAACCTATTTATTGTTTGAAACGCAAAACGAAGAAGAATATATTCATGAAATTAAATTAGAGGTTGATGAACTATTTAAGAGTATGAATACCACATCTTATTTCTATATGAAAAAGACCATCAGAAAAATTTTAAAACTGATAAAAACCTACATAAGATATTCTAACGTTAAAGAAACTGAAGTAGAATTGTTATTGTATTTCTGTAAAAAACTAACAACACTTAGACCTTCTATCACCAAAAATCAGCAATTATTAAATCTATTTCACAGAGAATTAAAGTTGATTGAAAAGAAAATGACAACTCTACATGAGGATTTACAGTTTGATTATAAGACTAGGTTAGAAAATTTAAAATCATAAAAAAACCACGCTGTAGATAGCGTGGTTTTTTCTTCTTTACTTATTCTTCTTTTTGCCAAACTCTAATGTAGTCTATTTCATATACTGCTGGTAAATCTTCTTCGGTAGGTAGCCCTAACCATGGAAACGTTTCTGAATCTACCCATATTTTATAATCCACATCTGTGACCCATCTTTCTAAATCGGTACCATTATTAGTAACCAACGCTTTCGTTAGATTTCCTTGTTCATGTAAAACACCATCAATATAAATTTTAATAGCATCGGCAGACCATTCAAAACCATACACATGAAAATCATCGGCTGTATTATGGGCTACTTGTATATTGGTTGTATAAGCAGGTCCTAATCCGTCTGGTAAGTAGTATTTGTTATTAGGATCCCAACTAATGGCATTGTATTTTAATCGCTTTCGCCACGCATCTACAGTTTTATGACCTCCAAAGGTTTCAAACATGTCTAGTTCCGACTTATTTCCAGTAGTCCAAAATGAGCTAGTTACAGGAGCTTTAGCAGATTTGCTTTTAATCTCCATATAACCGTATTTAAAATATCTTTTTCCCACCAAAGCTGCGGTAGTTATGTTTTCATACTTGTATTCTACTCCTCCAACGGTTTGAGTTTTTTCGGTATTAAAGTCAAAATCGGGTTCCCATTTAGAAACCAACTTTAAAATTCCGTTTTCTATGTTAATATTTTGGGTAGAAAATTGAGAAGGTGCTCTTCCTATAAAGTTGGATACATACACTCCTCCCTTACCTTGAATATGCCATCTATCTTCATCTAAATCTGTAGCATTAAACTCATCACTTATTTCTTCATTCAACACCCAATTTCCCGTATTCTTAAGATCCGATTGAGGTAATATAACTTCTTCTACAGGTTCTGGTTCTTTTTCCTCAGGCAACTCTTTAATAATGTCTAATAGAGGATCATCTTCAACATCATTACCCGTACAAGAACTAGCTATTAATAAAAAAGATAAGAAAACAATTTTTTTAAAAGCAAATGAAAGATAGCTCATATTTGATAATTTTTTAATATTATCACAAAACTACCTGATATTAACCATTATAATAAGCACTATTTTATCAAATCGATAATAAAGAATGACTTATACGTAATTATAAGTACTAAAAAAGCCTCATATAATTATGAGGCTTTGATTTAGATCCATTGTTTAGGATTCATTAATACGGTGATTAACTTTTCTTCCCAACTATCTTTTTCTGGTTCATGACAATAATGCCATTGCACATGTGGCGGTAAACTCATTAAGATAGATTCTATTCGACCATTGGTTTTTAAACCAAAAAGCGTTCCTCTATCGTGTACTAAATTAAACTCCACATAACGACCTCTACGAACTTCTTGCCAATCGCGCTGTGTTTTAGTATATTCTAATTCTTTGCGTTTTTCTACAATAGGTACATAACTTTCTAAAAAGCTGTTTCCTACTTCTGTTACAAAATCATACCATTGATCTAATGACATTTGCTCTGTAGGTTTGCAATAATCAAAAAACAAACCACCAATTCCACGAGCTTCGTTTCTGTGAGCGTTCCAAAAGTAATCGTCACATTTCTTTTTATACAAAGGATAAAATTCTGAATTGTGTTTGTCACAAGCTGTTTTACATACGGTGTGGAAATGAATTGCATCCTCATCAAACAAATAATAAGGAGTTAAATCTTGACCTCCACCAAACCATTGTGTAACCACATTTCCTTGCTCATCATACATTTCAAAATACCTCCAATTTGCATGTACGGTTGGCACCATTGGATTTGTAGGATGAATCACTAAACTCAATCCGCAAGCATAAAAATTACCTGCCTCTACTCCAAATTGTTTGCGCAAAGCCATAGGTAATTCTCCGTGTACAGAAGAAATATTTACTCCTCCTTTCTCAAACACTTTACCGTTCGATATCACACGAGTTCTACCTCCACCTCCTTCGGGTCTATCCCATAAGTCTTCAACAAATGTAGCTTCACCATCCACAGCTTGTAAACCTGTACAAATAGTATCTTGTAATTGTTGTATGTATTTGTAAAATTGATCTTTCATTTATTTTGAGTATCGAGTAGTGAGTAGCAAGTAACAAGACTTTTTACTCAGATTCTTACTAGATACCTGGTACTTGATACCAGATACTAAATACTGTATTCTTTAACCGCATCAATAAACGCTCCGGCATTCTCTAAACCAATGTTTGGTAAAATACCGTGTCCTAGATTTACAATGTATTTATCTTTTCCAAAAGCATCAATCATTGTTTTTACTTGCTTTTTAATTTCTGCAGGTGGTGAGAACAAACGAGTAGGATCAAAATTACCTTGTAAAGTAACTTTATCACCCGCTAATTTTCTTGCCCATTCTGGGGTAATTGTCCAATCTACTCCTAAAGCAGCAGCATTAGATTTAGACATTTCTTCTAAAGCAAACCAACATCCTTTTCCAAAAGCAATTACAGGAGCATCGTCTTTTAAAGCTTCTATAATTTGATTGATGTATTGCCAAGAAAATTCTTGATAATCTACCGGAGATAACATTCCTCCCCAAGAATCAAAAACTTGAACAGCGTTTACTCCTGCCTCTACTTTTTTCTTTAAGTAAGCAATCGTTGTATCTGTAATTTTTTGTAACAAAGCATGAGCTGCTAAAGGTTGTGTAAAACAAAACTCTTTGGCTTTGTCAAAATTCTTTGACCCTTGTCCTTGAATACAGTAACATAAAATTGTCCATGGAGAACCTGCAAATCCAATTAATGGAATTTCATCGTTCAACATTTCTTTAGTCAACTTAATAGCATCCATTACATAGCCTAAAGTCTCATCAATATCTGGAACTATTACATTCTCCACATCTTGCATGGTACGAATAGGATTTGGCAACCAAGGTCCAATTCCGTTTTTCATTTCCACTTCAATATTCATTGCTTGTGGAATGACCAAAATATCTGAAAACAAAATAGCAGCATCCATTCCGTATCTACGAATAGGTTGTACTGTAATTTCCGCCGCTAATTCTGGTGTTTGACAACGTGTAAAGAAATCGTATTTCTTTTTTATTTCTTGAAACTCTGGTAAATATCTTCCCGCTTGTCTCATCATCCAAACTGGAGGTCTTTCTACTGTTTCGCCTTTTAAGGCTCTAAGGTATAGGTCGTTTTTCATTTTAGTTTATTTGGGTATCAAGTAGCAGGTAACAGGTATCAAGTACTTGAGATTTTATTTTTAAGGTGTCTATTAAAATTGAAAAGCATTTTTTGAATCTTTATTATTTTACTATTCGATTTTTCAAAATCTTCTTTTGATAAAACACCTATTTCTAATGCGATTATTAACTGAGTTTCTACTTCATAAGCCGAACCAATAGCAATGGTAATAAATCTAGAGAATTCTTTTGTACTACTTCTCCCCGCACCTTCTGCAATATTAGAAGGAATAGAAACAGTTGCTCTGTTCAATTGAGAAGTAATACCATACTGTTCGGATTTAGGAAAAGATTGGGTCATCTTATAAATAAACACACTAAAATCTTTAGCCTCAATCCAAACATTCAATTCTTTAAAATTATGCATAAAATACTTGCTACTTGCTACTTGCTACCTGAGACATAGAAACATCAATCGCCACTTCTAACTTTTTTAGCTCTCTTACAGTTAATGACGATGATAAAAACCATGCTTCAAATTGAGAAGGTGGTAAAAACACACCATTTTCAATCATAGCCCAGAAAAACTTTGCATACTTTGACGTATCCGATTTTTGTGCATCTGCAAAATTTGTTACTTCTTCCGCTCCAAAAAATGGATTGATCATAGAACCAAATTTGTTTACTGTTAAGTTTACTCCGTATTTTTTAGCAGAGGTCAATAAATAGTTTTCTATTTTTTCTGCTACCAGGTTGAATTTTTTATAGGGATTTTGTTTTTCTAATTCTGTTAACGTAGAAATTCCAGCAGCCATAGCTATTGGATTACCAGACAAGGTTCCAGCCTGATACATTCCTCCTAAAGGAGCAACGTTTTCCATAATTTCGTTACTAGCTCCATAAGCTCCTACAGGAAAACCTCCTCCAATTACTTTTCCTAAACAAGTAATATCTGCTTGTATTCCTACTAATTCTTGAGCTCCTCCAAATTGAGAACGAAAACCTGTCATTACCTCATCACAGATTAATAACACTCCTCTTTCTTTGGTTAATTTTCTTAGTCCTTTGATAAAATCATCACTAGGTTTTACAACTCCCATATTACCTGTAACAGGTTCTAAAATAACTGCTGCTACATCGTTATATTTATCTAAATGAGCTTTTACACTTTCTAAATTATTGTATTCTGCTATTAAGGTGTTTTCCACCGCTTGCGATGGAACTCCTTTAGATCCTGGTAAACTTAAGGTAGCCAAACCAGAACCTGCCGCTACCAACATCGCATCCATATGCCCGTGATAACAACCCGAAAATTTTACAATTTTATCAAAACCAGTATGGGCTCTTGCCAAACGAATAGCGCTTAACACAGCTTCTGTACCTGAATTTACAAAACGAACTTTATCCATTCCTGGAAAAGCATCGCATACAATTTTGGCTAATTTAATTTCAGCATGTGTAGAGGCTCCAAAAGAATATCCTTTTTTTAAAGCTCTAGAAATTGCTTTCTCTACCTTTTTGTTTCTGTGCCCTAATATCATAGGACCATAAGACAGTACCAAATCAATATATCTGTTTCCATCTACATCTTTAATATAGGCTCCTTTTGCTTTGTCTATAAACAACGGATTTCCACCTACAGATGCAAATGCTCTTACAGGAGAGTTTACCGCTCCTACTAAGTTTTCACATCCTTTTTTGTATAAAATTTCTGAATTTTTAAATTCCATTTTTTTGTATTTATATCAGGTACTAAATTTTCTTATTTTTTTAAAAGCACTTTAGCTACTTCTTTGGCAAAATAGGTAATGATAATATCTGCTCCTGCTCTTTTCATAGACAATAAAGACTCCATCATTACTCTTTCTCCATCAATCCAACCTTTTTCTGCTGCTGCTTTTACCATGGCATATTCTCCACTTACATTGTAACAAGCAATAGGTCTATCAAAATCTTCTTTTAAATCTCTAATAATATCTAAATAAGATAAAGCTGGTTTTACCATTAAAATATCTGCTCCTTCTTCATCATCAAAAGAAGCTTCTCTGTGCCCTTCTAATCTGTTTGATGGATCCATTTGGTAGGTTCTTCTGTCTCCAAATGTAGGTGCTGAGTCTGCTGCATCTCTAAAAGGTCCATAAAATGCGGATGCATATTTTACAGAATACCCCATAATTGGGATGTTTGGAAAACCACTAGCATCCAATGCTTCTCTCATGGTTGCAATAGTTCCATCCATCATTCCTGATGGTGCTACCATGTCTACCCCTGCTTTGGCATGAGAAATGGTTTGCTTTGCTAAGTTGATTAAAGTTGCATCGTTATCTACATCATTATCATGAATAATTCCACAATGACCGTGACTTGTATATTCACAAAAACAAACATCTGTAATTACATACAAACTAGGATAGTTCTTTTTAATAAAACGAACTGCTTGTTGCATAATTCCATTGTCGTTCCATGTTTCTGTACCTTCCTCATCTTTTTCTGATGGAATTCCAAATAATAAAACGGCAGGAATGTTTAAAGCAACTACCTCATCCAATTCCTTAGAAATTCTATCTAACGAAAAACGAAAGATTCCTGGCATAGAAACAATTTCTTTTTCTATGTTTTCTCCTTCTTCAATAAACAAAGGATAGATTAAATCATCAACGGTAAGGTTGTTTTCTTTAACCAATCTTCTAATTCCTTCGGATTTTCTTAATCGTCTTGTTCTATTCATTTCTTAGTAGTTAGTACATAGTAGTTAGTACAAAGACTATCGTGCTACGCAATTTATTACTCTTAGTACTCTGTACTTAATATTTTGTACTATATTATTTCTTTTACTTTTGCAATTACTGATTCTACCGTAGTTTCATCAGCTATATAAACTTCTTCAAAACTATTTAATGCTTCTGTTGCTGTGGTTACTCCAATACAAACTACTGGAGCAAGCGTTGCTTTGTTTTTTTGTAAATAGCTCTTAATTCCTGAAGGGCTATAAAACAAAATAGCATCAAAGGGTTTGTTTATTTTTTGAGGAACTAAAGTAGTTGTATATACTTTATATTCGGTAACCAACACTCCGTTTTCTGCCATGATACTTGGCAAATCATCATTTTTTAAATTTCCACAAAACCAACTTATTTCTTTTAACAAATGAGTTTCTTCTGAAAATTTATGAGCTAGTACTTGAGCCAATTCTGCTGCATTATTTGCAACTACTGCTACCTTAATTCCATATTTTTCTAACAAAGATTGTGTTTTTGTACCTACACAATACACTGTTTTAAACCAATTGGCTTTATTTTGATGAATTTTAAATACGGAGCGCACACTGTTTGCACTCGTAAACACTGCGTTTTCTATCTTTTCTGTAATTTTAAAACCTTCTCCAAAAGAAATATCAATCATAGACACTTCTTCAACCTCATAGCTAGCTAACAGTTCTCGTTGGATATCGGTTAATATTTTAGTAGATAGAATTTTCACTTATTTCTTAATTACTTTTTTTATTTCTACCATTAGTGCTTTACCTCCATTGGCTAAAATTTCATTCGCACAGTCTACTCCTAAATCTTCAGCATTTTTAATGTTGGCAATTCTAAATACTCCTTTTTGATCTTTACCATCAATAGAACTTAATAAACCTTTAAAAGCAACTTTGTCTTCTATAATTTCTGCATATCCCCCAATTGGAGCTGTACATCCACCTTCTAAAGTACGCATAAAATCACGCTCTATACCTACGCACAAAGCTGTTTCTTTATGGTGTAATTTATCACAAGCCTCTAAAACTTCCGGATTAGATTCTAAAGCAGTAATCATAATAGCTCCTTGAGCTGGTGCAGGAATCATCCAATCTAGTACTATATGATTTTCTGGTAATAAATTAATACGCTCTAAGCCTGCTTGGGCAAAAATAGCTCCATTCCAATTTTGATCTTGTAGCTTTTTTAAACGCGTATTTACGTTTCCTCTTAAATCTGTTAAAGTATGTGTTGGATATTTGTGTAACCACTGTGCTGTTCTACGTAAACTTCCCGTAGCAATAGTAGCACCATTGGCTACTAAGTCCTCTTCTGTTCCTTTATAAACAACCACATCATTAACAGAGGCTCTTTCTAAAACAGCTGCTTGTACAATAGTTTCTGGTAATTGAGTAGGTACATCTTTTAAAGAATGAACAGCAATGTCTATTTGACCACGTAACATGGCAACATCTAACGTTTTTGTAAACACTCCCATACTACCTATTTGATGTAATGGAATGTCTAAAATTTCATCTCCTATAGATGATAGTTCTATAACCTCTGTTTGATATCCTAATGTTTCTAATTGACCTTGTACTAAGTGAGCTTGCCATAAGGCTAGTTCGCTATTTCTAGTACCTATTCTAATGATTTTACTCATGTAGCTTTTATAAAGTAGCGTTAAATATTTTACTTACAATTTCTATACTCTGGTCTACAGAAGTATTTTCATCTTTAAGATGCTTTACAAATTGTGTTGTAATTTTTTGAATAATTCTTGATGTAATTTGCTCTGCGTGTTCGGTATTAAACCCTTCAATCTTTTTTTGATGAAAATTAATTTCATCTTCTTGAATAGATTGTAACGATATTTTTAACGCGTTTACTGCCGGAGTAAATTTTCTATGATCTAACCAATACGCAAACTCTTGTTTGTGTTTGTTGATAATTTCTTGTGCTTTTGGAATTTCTGCTTGTCTTCTTTCTAAGGTTTTATCCGTAATTTTAGACAACTCATCAACATTGATTAAAGTAATGTTTTCAAAAGACTTTACCTCTTTAGCCACATTTTCTGGCATCGATAAATCTAAGACTAATAACTTTTTATTGTGATGAATGTGTTTAGCTGTAATAGTTGGCAATTCTGCACCAGTAGATACAATTAGAATATCGGCATCTTCTATTTCAACATCTAAATTCTCAAAAGTATTGATTGCTACATTCTGATGAGCTTCTGCAAACTCCATTGCTTTAGAGTGCGTTCTGTTAATTAAATGAATATTGGTATTCTCTGTATATTCAATTAAGTTTTTACAAGCATTTTTACCAATTTCTCCTAAACCATAAACCAATACACGTTTAGAATTGTAATTATCTACATTCTCTATAATATATTGAGTAGCTGCATAAGCAACAGATGTAGTACCAGAACTTAACTCTGTATTATTTTTAACATCTTTACTTGCTTGTAACACAGAATTCATCAATCTTTCTAAATAGGTATTGATGGCTCCATATTTTTGAGCTAATTGATATGCTTGTTTTAACTGACCAACTATTTCGTAATCCCCTAAAATTTGGCTTTCTAAACCTGTACCAATATTAAACAAATGTTGAATTGCTTCAGATCCTTTGTAAATATTAGAAAACCTAACAAATTCTTCTACCGTTCCATTAGAGTGTTCACAAAGCAAACTAATCAATTCAAACGGATGTTTAGCAAACCCCGTAATTTCAGTTCTGTTACAGGTAGAAACTACCATTACTCCATCAATCCCTTTAGATTTTGCATCTTTTAGCAAAGAGATTTGCTTTTGTTTTGACAAGCTAAATGCACTACGTGTTTCCACATCTGCTTTTTTATAACTTACTCCTACGTTGTAGAGCTTCGTTCCTATTTGTTTGTTATTCATATGTTCGCATACCATAAGTATCGACAAAAGTACTCTCAATATTTTTTTAATAATATCGATTAAAGGACTATAAACAACCCTTTAAGGTTTTTAGCCTAATTTAAAACAATTATAGATAACCTAAAACACAAGACAACACAGGCCATATATGATAAAAATCATAGAATAATGGATTCTTAAAACAACGTTAAAAAAAATATTTTAAACATCATTTTCTTGTCTTTTTAATGTAGTTTTGTAAAAGTATTGATAAAAAACCGCGATAAAAAATGCAACTTTTTGATCCTAAAAAATACCAAAACATCGATAGAAGTACTCCAATACTTATTGATGAAAACAACCTGTTTTCTTTGCTAACTTTAAGCAACAAGACATCTGATAATCAATACCATATATTTAAAACCCAACACAACTACATTCAGTTATTTTTTAATTTAAGAGAAACATCAACTGTTGCATTTAATATGGAGCATTGTGCCATCAATTTAAAAAATAATGAATCTGGTATGGTTTATTTTAACGAAGAACAAACCAATATTCTATTTAATCTTGCTCCAGATTCAGAAATTATAGCCATGTTAATTCCTGTTCAATATTTTCACTCTTTATTTACTACCGAGGAAAATTACTTGCTAAACTTTGACAACTTTGTTATTGGAAAACCTATTATAGAAACCAAAGCAACTACACCTGCACAACAAGTAGTGTTGCATCAAATTTCTAACAAACCCGATAACTCTCCGCTAAACAATTTGTTTTTAAAAGCAAAAGCATACGAATTATTTAGCTTGTACTTTAGCAATACAGAAGATAGCAGTAGCGATAATTGTCCGTTTATATCTAACGAGGACACTATGACTCAATTAAAAAAAGCAAAAGATATTATTATAGAAAACATGGCCGATCCTCCTTCTTTGGATGAACTGGCTAAAACAGTTGGTTTAAATATTAAAAAACTAAAACAAGGATTTAAAGAAGTGTACGGAACCCCTGTTTTTACTTTTTTACTGAATTACAAATTAGAATTTTCTAAAAAGCTGTTGTTAGAAAACAAACTAAATGTTAATGAAATTGGAAACAGAGTTGGTTACAGCACCTCTAGTCATTTTATAGCTGCTTTTAAAAGAAAATTTGGTATTACACCTAAACAGTTTACCAAACAAAACAATGCTTAATGGAACAACTAAGTCACACTAAAGTTCTAAATACAAAACAGACTTTTCCCATAGTGGTTATTGGTGAAGAGCTAAGAACCCCCCAAAACGTTGGTATGAGCATGAGAACTTCTGAAGCTTTTGGAATTGATGCTTTTTACCTAAACAGCAATTCTCCAGACACCTCTAACAGATTGGTACAAAGAACTGCTAGAAACACAGACAAGACATTAACTATTATTAGTTATGATAACATTCTTACTCTTATTACTAAATTAAAGCAAGAAGGTTATACAATTATTGCTTTAGAAATAACAGACCACAGCAAAAACATACAAGATTATAATTTTACCACTCACGCTAAAATAGCCCTACTTATTGGTTCCGAAAGGTTTGGAATTCAAGAAGAAGCCTTAAAAATGTGTGATGATAGCATACACATTCCCATGTTTGGTTTAAACTCTTCTATGAATGTGGTAAACAGCTTAAGCGTTAGCTTATACGAAATAACAAAACAATTAAATAACCAATAAGTCCTCTTAACATGAAAGGAATATTATTAGTAAACTTAGGATCTCCCAAAAGCACGTCGGTTAAAGATGTTCGTGATTATTTGGATGAATTTTTAATGGACAGCAGAGTTATTGATACTCCATACATAGGAAGATGCTTGTTAGTTAAAGGAATTATATTAAACACCAGACCTAAACAATCTGCCAAAGCTTACAGTAAAGTATGGACAGATGAAGGATCTCCATTAATTGTTATTTCTGAAAAATTTACAAAAAAAGTAAAAACCAAAGTAGCGGCTCCCGTTGCCTTGGCCATGAGATATGGAACACCATCTATAGAAACAGGAATTACAGAACTAGCCAACCAAGGAGTTGATGATATTTTAATAGTTCCTATGTATCCACAATTTGCCATGGCAACTACAGAAACTATTGTAGTACTTGCAGAACAAATTATAAGAGATAAGTTTCCACATATAAAACTAACCGATTTTCCTGCTTTTTACAACAAGCAAGAATATATTGATGTACTTTCTAAAAGTATTCAAGAAGGATTAGACCAAGAAGATTTTGATCACTTATTATTTTCTTATCACGGAGTTCCAGAAAGACATATCAAAAATTCTGATGTTACAGGAAATCATTGTAAACTAAACGGAGAATGCTGTAATACAAAATCTGATGCACATGAGTTTTGTTACAGACATCAATGCTACGAAACTACCAAACAAGTAGTTCATAAACTAGGATTACAACCTGGTTTTTACAGCACTTCTTTTCAGTCTAGATTAGGAAAAGATCCTTGGCTACAACCTTATACAGATGCTACTATTAATGATAGAGCTCAGAACGGAATTAAAAAACTAGCTGTAGTTACTCCTGCTTTTGTTGCCGATTGTTTAGAAACTATTGAAGAAATAGGAATGGAAGCCAAAGAAGAATTTGAAGAAAACACAGGAGAAGTGTTTAAAACAATTCCTTGCCTAAACGATAGAGAAGACTGGGTAGATGTTATGAGTACTTGGCTAAACAACTGGTTAAACAAATAAGTATGGAATATTTATACATAAAATCCTTACACATTATTTTTGTGGTTACTTGGTTTGCTGGGTTATTCTACATGGTTCGTCTTTTTATTTATCATAAAGAAGCAGACGATAAAGAAGAGAACGTTAGATATATTCTACAACAACAATACAAGCTAATGGAAAAAAGGCTTTGGTACATAATTACCTGGCCGTCTGCTATTATTACAGCTATTACTGCTAGTTGTTTGCTGTATCTATCTCCAGGATTTTTAACACAAAGTTGGATGTGGGTAAAACTATCTTTTGTAGCAGCTTTGTTTATTTATCAATTTATTTGTCACAAAATATTTAAACAACTACAAAATAATGTCTGCAAATATTCTACTATGCAATTGCGTTTATGGAACGAAGTTGCAACCATTATTCTATTTGCTGTTGTTTTTTTAGTTGTCTTAAAAAACTCCATTACTTGGATTTGGGGAGTTATAGGAATCTTTCTAGTTTCTATCATACTTATGCTAATGGTTAAAGTTTACAAAAAGCTAAGAGCCAAAAGCAGCTGGGATGAAAACGATAACAATTAAAATAAAAAAGACGATGTAAAAACATCGTCTTTTTTATTTTAAATAGATTACCTCTCCTCTACCATCAGAAGAGTTACTACCAATTACAAAGTTGGTTGAATTTGGTAATATTTTAAATAGAACATTGTGAAACCTATGTGTTCCTATTTGATTGATAATATTTTGAAATGACATAGATTTTTCTTCAAACCAAATTTCTTCAATTTCCAATTCCCTAATATATTCTTCTAACTTAATAAGTTCTGATACAGGGATTCTTTTAATCTTTTTATTTAACTGTAAATCTATATTGATATCTCTATCTCCAACAAATAAAACATTAGTGGTATCTTCTATTAATATGGTAGCGTTAGACAATTGAAAATATTTAATCCAGAACCACATTTTAACCCCTAAACGCATTACTAAAAAATCTAGCCCCGTAAGCTTAAAGTGTTTTTTGTAAAAAATATTCATAGCTCCGTAAAAATGCCTTAAATACTTTACATCTTTTCTGGTACATTCTCCTTTATAGTGAATAACTACAGACTTTCCATAATAATAATTAGTATAACCTTGTTGAGTTAGTTTGTAGCTTAAATCTATATCCTCACCATACATAAAGTAGTCTTCGTCAAAACCTCCAACTTCTAAATACCTATTGCGTTTCATCAACATAAAAGCACCTACAAGCACCTCTATTTTTCCAATTCCATCTTTTGTTAAATAACTTGAATAATAGCCATACTTATTAGAACCTATCATTCTTCCAATAGAATTTTTAGGTGTAGGTAGTCCTCTTTTACTTTCTGGTAAAAAAACCCCAGTACCATCAATTAATCTAACGGTTAACGCTCCTAGATCACTCTGCTCATCTGCAAAAGGTAATATTTCTTTAAAAAGACATTCTCCAACAACAGTATCTGGATTTAATATTAATACATACTCTCCTTTAGCAATGGCAACTCCTTGGTTATTTGCTTTAGAAAACCCTACATTTTCGGTATTTTCTATTAAAATAGTTTGAGGAAAAACTTCTTTTACCATCTGACAACTATCATCCTTAGACACATTGTCTACTACAATTACCTCAGCATCTATATGCTCTATAGCTTTATATACACTCAGCAAACACTGGTGCAAAAAATAACGAACATTATAATTTACAATAACTACCGATACTTTCATATATACTACAGGGAATCTCTTTATATTATCAAGACCGAAGATATAAAATATATCTAGCAATATACTTACAAGAAAACATTTGTTTACTCCTACAAATACCAGTAATTCATCAAAAAAAGGTAGCCAAAAAACTTTTTTAGCAAATTATTTATTTCTCATAAAAAATAAAATTTCCTTAAATAGCCTTAATATGTAAGTAAAACCACCTGTTTTGTTAACGTTGTATTAAAATATATCAAATAAAAAACTGTTATAAACCATAAAAAAATAATATTATAGTTATCCTTACACTAATAAAAAGAATGTAATTTAACCTTATTAAAACAAAATGAATGGATAAGAAGAACATCTTGCCTATCTTCTCTTCATATCATATGGAGTCTACTTTTTATGATGAAGTGTTTAAAGGTAAAAATGAGATTAGGGATACTTACAAAAAATTATTCCAATTATTTAATGAGTATCAGGTTGATGATTTTGAATTGTTAAATGAAAAAGCTAAAGTTTCTTTTTTAAACCAAGGAATTACATTCCAAGTTTATGATAAGACAACTACTGAAAAAGTATTTCCGTTTGATTTATTTCCAAAAATCATAACCGCTGATGAATGGGAACATGTAGAAACGGGTGCATTACAAAGAAGTAAAGCGTTAAACTTATTTTTACACGATCTTTATCACAAACAACAAATTATTAAAGACGGTATCGTTCCTATTGATTTGATTAATAGTTCTGAGAATTATTTAAAACAAATGCAAGGCATAGAGCCTCCTGGCGGAATATACAATCATATTTCTGGAACGGATGTCATCAAACACTCCGATGGAGAATACTATGTATTAGAAGATAATATTAGATGTCCTTCTGGAGTAAGTTATGTGGTTAGTAATAGAGTAGCTATTAAAAGGGCTTTGTTTGGTGTTTTTAATAATTACCCTACTCATTCTGTTTCTAATTATTCAGAGAATTTACTAGACATTATGCAATCTGTAAAACCTGCAGGGGTAGATATTCCTGTATGTGTGGTAATTACTCCTGGTGTATTTAATTCCGCTTATTACGAACATTCTTTCTTGGCAAAATCTATGGGGATAGAATTGGTAGAAGGTAGAGATCTATTTGTAGAAAACGACTTTGTTTACATGAAAACCATTTATGGTCCTGTAAGAGTAGATGTTGTTTATAGAAGAATTGATGATGCCTTTTTAGATCCTAAAGCATTTAAACCCGATTCTCTGTTAGGAGTTCCTGGTATTTTTGAAGCCTATAGAAAAGGAAATGTAACCTTAGTAAACGCTCCTGGAACAGGGGTTGCTGATGATAAGGCTATTTACACCTATATGCCACAAATTATTAAGTACTATTTAGATGAAGAACCTATCTTAAACAACGTACACACCTATCACTGTAGCAGACCTAAAGAACTAGATTATGTATTAAATAATATTGATAAGCTGGTTATAAAACCTGTAGATGAATCTGGTGGATATGGTATTTCTATTGGAAACAAACTAACCAAAGCAGAAATAGAAAAAGTTAAATCGGTCATTAAGGCCACTCCTCGTAAATATATTGCACAGCCAATTATGGCTTTATCTACACATGCTACCTACATAGAAGAAGAAAAATCTTTTGAACCTAGACACATAGACTTAAGAACTTTTACCTTGTTAGGAAAAGACAAAAGTTTTGTATTAAAAGGAGGATTAACTCGTGTAGCTTTAAAAAGAGGAAATTTAGTAGTAAACTCATCACAAGGTGGTGGATCTAAGGATACTTGGGTTTTAAAAAAGTAAGCAAATGTTAGCAAGAGTAGCCGATAACTTATTCTGGATGGGAAGATACCTTGAAAGAACAGAACACATAGCCAGATTTGTAAATGTTAATTATTTTTCATCTTTAGATGCTCCAAATGAAACATCGCAATCTAGACAATTTGTATTAAATTCCATTTTAAGAATGGTAGATGACGAACCTGAAGAGGGAGAGTTTTTAGATGAAAGAACTGTATTGTATGATGTGGTTTTAAATCCTAAAAAAATGTTTTCTATTAAAAGCTGCTTTAGAATGGCTCGTGAAAACGCTTCGGGAGCTAGAGATTTAATTTCTAGTGAATTGTTTGAATCTATCAATAAATTACATCACTACATAAGCAACTATCCTGTAGAATTATTTTTAGAAAGAGGTTTAGATGAATTTACTTCTAATATTTCTAAAGCAATTTCTACCATTAAAGGAAAAATTGTAACCACCATGATGCATAATGAAGTGTATTCTATTATTATGTTGGGAATTCAATTAGAAAGAGCTACAGATGTTATTAGAATTATTGACACCAAACATCAAGATGCCATAAAAACAAAGCACGAATTAGGTTACAGAACCAGTTACGAGTGGACCACCTTGTTAAAATGTCTTCAATCATTTGATATGATGAAACGTTTCTACAAAAAAGTACCTACAAGTAAAGACACCTTAAACTTTTTAATTTTAAACCCTGAGTGTCCAAAATCTGTAATGAGCTGTTTAAACAGTGCTAAAGAAAATATTGACAAACTAAGTAAAAAGAAAGAACTAAAATCTTCTTTCTTTATTGGTAAGATTACCGCAGAATACAAATACAAATCTATTGATGAAATAGAAACTAGTTTTAACGATTATATTCAGAAAGTAATTAGTGAACTAGCAGGAATTTGTACCTCTATAGAAGATGAACTTTTTAACCACTAATTTTTAATTAATGAAATTAGAACATCAAAAAGCTAAAGATTCTGAAACTGAGACTGAAGAAAAACAGCAAGAAGCACAACAGCAACAATAAAAAAACCCCGTTACTAAGTAACGGGATTTTTTTATTGTTGAAACTCAAACAATTGAGATTTTTTATTCTTTCCTATAAAAGTCAATCGTTGTTTTAACTCATTAGGCATAGATTTGTAATGAGAATTTCTAGACAACAAATAAAAACTTGTTTGACTATTCATAACCGAATCTAACTCACTGCTATTTTCTATAGTTTTAATCTTCCCCTTGGTATAAAACTGAGAAGAATAAGATTTAAACTCCCATGCATAAATAGTAGCAGTTTCTTTATCAATGGTGTTTAATAAATGCTTATCTGTATTTTGCCAATTGGTATCTGTATATACAGTATTTACTCCTATAAATCCAAAAACCAACGCTACAGGAACTACAGATGCTGCAATAAACCATCCTTTGTGTTTTTTAAAACTTTCAAAATAATGAATCACTAACAATCCTAGCGGAATGGTACAAGGCAACGTATAGGTGTGAATTAAACTTTTAGAAACCGTAAAAAAGAAAGGAGTCCACAACATCCATAACCACAAAAATGTAACCCACGGATTTTTAACTACCTCATTTTTTTTCTTTATTACTTTCGTAATCACAAACTGAATCCAAGGCAAAGAAAACAGGATTAAGAACAACCAAATCATTCCCATGGGCTGCTGTTTGGCAAAACCATATTTATCTCCTTTCCAACCCGATTCAAAAAAACGCTTGTAATGTTCACCTACAAAAAAGTAATCTATAAACCCTGGAGTTCTTACCTCTGCTAAATAATACCAAGCAAAAGAAATAACAAAAGCCAATAACAAGCCCGGAATCCACAAAGCTTTCTTAAAAAACTCTAGTAATTTCCCTTTATACATACAAGCCCAAATAAATAAAGGCGGAACTGTTAGTACTAAAGAAATAGGACCTTTAGACAACATTCCTATAGCAACTCCCAACCATGTAATTAGTTTCCATAAGATTTTGCGTTCTTCTGTTTGAATAGATTTCCAAAAACCTATCATAATAAACGTAATCCCCACCAATAAAGAAGAATCTGTAGAAACCACACCACTGTGAATGTAATATTCTGGAATGGTTAACAAAATCAATGCTCCTAAATAACCTTGCTCTTTGGTAAATTTTAAAGCTTTTGCTACAAATACAATTAATAAAATATGAATTAAAAAAGAAGGAAATCTTGCCGCAAACTCATTTACACCAAACAGATGAAAACTTAAAGCCGAAATCCATGTAGACATAGGCGGTTTGGCCCAAAACGGAACTCCGTAATCTATTTGTGGAGTTACCCAGTTTCCTGTTTCGTACATTATTCTTGCAATTTCTGCATATCTAGCTTCGGTTTTATCTAACAACGGAAGCCAAGCATCTACCAAAATTCGCAATAAAGCCAAAGTAAAAACAGCTAGTACTAAGGCATTTTTTTTAATAAAAGTAAACATGTTGATTATGTATTTTTATACGCTTTGTTAATTTTTAATAAATCGAACCAAAGTTTAAAGAAGTAACTCATCTTTACTTTAGAATCTCCTTTATCTACCCATTTGTTTAAAGAAATTTCTTTCATTTTAGCAATTGCCTCTTTTCTACCATACACCTCTATAATTCTAAAAAAGATTTCTACATCAAACAACCATTTAGAAATAAAAGGTCTATCAAACACTTTTGTACTTAACTCTTTGGTAAAAACTTTAATACCACATTGGGTGTCATACACTCCTAAATCTAAAATATTAGATATAAAAGTGGCTATAATTCTTCCTGTAAAAAACCTAAAATAACTACGTTCTATTCTAGAACCTAATTTTTTAATTCTAGAACCAAAAACAAAAGTTAATTTACCTTTTAACTTCTTACTTATTCGGTAACATTCTTTTAACGGAGTCGCTAAATCTGCATCCAAATAAGCAATCTTATCGTACTCTAAATTTTTAGCACAATAATTCATTCCCATTAGGGTAGCTCCTGCTTTTCCTTGATTTTCTACGCAATCAAAAACAAAAATTTGTGTAGGCTTTTTTGATTGATACTCTTGTAAAATTTCTAAAGTATCATCGGTAGAACCATCGTTTACAAAACAGATAGCAACATCAGGATGATTGTTTAAAAAAGAAAAAAACTTTTTTTCACGAAGGGATTTAGCCTCATTATACGAGGGAACTACAATAACTAAATCAAAAGATTTTGAAGATGTTGACATAGGTTGATTTAACAAATGACCACAGAACATATTTCTGCTTAACATTTTTTTAACACAGTTGTAAAAATAGGATTATTTACCAATATAGGAAATGAATACGGCTTGATATTCTAAAGCTATCTGACGATATAAATTTCATCAATAAAAGGATTGTTAAAAGTTATAAACATTCCATACAAATACCTGTAAAAAAGATTTATTTTAGCGACTCATAAATTCTAAAACTATAGAAATATGTCAGATACTATTGAAAGAATTAAATGCTTGATTATTGGATCAGGTCCTGCAGGATATACTGCAGCTATATATGCATCTAGAGCAGATTTAAAACCTGTGATGTATACAGGAATGCAAATGGGTGGTCAGTTAACTACAACTACAGAAGTAGATAACTTTCCAGGATACCCTAACGGTACAGATGGTACTGCAATGATGGAAGATTTAAAAAATCAGGCAGAACGTTTTGGAACCGAAGTTCGTTTTGGTTTGGCAACTGCTGTTAATTTTAGCGATGAAGTTGGTGGAATACACAAAATTACCATTGATGGAACGAAAGAAATAGAAGCTGAAACTGTAATTATTACTACAGGAGCTACTGCAAAATATTTAGGTTTAGAAAGTGAAGAACGTTTAAAAGGAGGAGGAGTTTCTGCTTGTGCTACTTGTGATGGTTTCTTTTACCGTAAACAAGATGTAATTGTAGTTGGTGCTGGAGATACTGCTGCAGAAGAAGCTACTTACTTGGCTAATATTTGTAACAAAGTTACCATGTTGGTTCGTAAAGATCACATGAGAGCTTCTAAAGCCATGGTTCACAGAGTAAATACAACTAAAAACATAGAAGTTTTATACAACTCAGAATTAGACGAAGTTCTAGGAGATAACGTAGTAGAAGGTGTAAGAGTGGTAAATAACCAAACACAAAACAAGCACGAAATTGCAGTAACAGGTGTATTTATTGCCATTGGTCACACTCCTAACACAGACATCTTTAAAGGTCAATTAGACATGGACGACACAGGATACTTAGTAACCAAAGGAAAGTCTACCAAAACCAACAAACCTGGAGTATTTGCTGCTGGTGATGTTCAAGATCACGAATACAGACAAGCAGTTACTGCTGCTGGTACCGGATGTATGGCTGCCTTAGATGCTGAAAGATATTTAGGAAGTTTAGAATAAGCTTACCTAACAAACAACACCAAAAGGCTACACAATTGTGTAGCCTTTTTTATTTGACAATAATCAACATCCAAATTCCTGTTTTTTAACAAGATTATGCTTAATTTAATACTTCAAAACAAGTAAATATGAGTTTAAACCTAGCTGTCTTAATTGACGGAGATAATATACCCTCTGCTCCCATTAAAGAAATGATGGAAGAAATGGCCAAATACGGAAATCCCACCATTAAAAGAATTTATGGGGATTGGACCCGACCTAATTTAGGAGGTTGGAAAGAAGTTTTATTAGAAAACGCAATTACTCCTATTCAACAATACGCTTACACCTCTGGAAAAAACGCCACAGATTCTGCCATGATTATTGATGCTATGGATATTTTATACTCAGAAAAAGTAGATGGCTTTTGTTTGGTTTCTAGTGATAGTGATTTTACCAAATTAGCAACTCGATTAAGAGAAGCCGCTATGTTAGTCATTGGAATTGGAGAAAAAAAGACTCCTACTCCATTTATTGTAGCCTGTGATAAATTTATTTATCTAGAAGTTTTAAGAAAAGATAAAAAAGGAAACAACAATACCAAGAGTGCCAAAGAAGAACACGAAGTAATTACTCCTAAAATTATTAGATTGATAAAAAGTACCATTTCTGATGTTTCTGATGATGATGGATGGGCATTTTTAGGAGATGTAGGAAGTTTAATTCAGAAAAAAAGACCCAGTTTTGATGCTAGAAATTATGGTTTTGACAAACTTACTCCCCTTATAAACTCTATTGGCGAATTTGAAATTGATCAGAGAGAAAATGCAAACAGCAGACACAAATTAATTTTTGTAAAAAATAAATAAGCATTGCTAAAAACAAGTACATTTGCGCGGTTATAATGAATTTGAATCATGTTAAAAATTAAAAGGTTCCCTGCCGAATGGGAACCACAAAGTTTTATACAATTTACATTCCCACATCCACAAAGTGATTGGGCATATATGTACAATGAAGTAGTTACCTGTTTTGTAAACATCATAGAGACTACGGCAAGTTTTCAGCCTGTTTTAGTGGGATGTCACAATGTTTCAGAAGTTGAATCTTATTTTAAAAAAGATACCAAACACACTATTCATTTTGTAACAATTAAATCTAATGATACTTGGGCTAGAGATCATGCAGCTATTACTATTCTAGAAGATGAACAACCTGTTTTATTAGATTTTATTTTTAACGGATGGGGACAAAAATTTGATGCCGAATTAGACAATATTATTACCCAACAATTGTCTAAAAATGTATTCCACAAACTACCTATTGCATCTTTAAATTTTGTTTTAGAAGGTGGAGCTATAGAGTCTGACGGAGAAGGAACTATACTAACCACTAGTGAATGTTTATTATCACCTTACAGAAACCCAAACTTAAACAAATCTGAAATTGAAGTTTATTTAAAAGATACATTGGGAGTACAAAAAATCTTGTGGTTAGATCACGGATATTTAGCAGGTGATGATACCGATTCTCACATAGACACCTTAGCTAGACTATGTAACCCAACCACTATTGCTTACGTAAAATGTAATGATGTTCATGATGAGCATTATGAAGTTTTACAAAAAATGGAAGCTCAATTACAAACATTTACCAACGCTAAAAATCAACCTTATCAATTGGTTGCTTTGCCTTGGCCAGCTGTTTGTTTAGACAAAGATGGAGACAGAATTCCTGCAACCTATGCCAATTTTTTAATGGTAAATGATGGAGTTTTAGTTCCTACTTATAATGTGCCTCAAGACAAAGAAGCTTTAGAAATTATTAAAACCCTTTTTCCGAATAGAAAAATTGTTGGATTAGATTGTAGCGCTTTAATAGAACAGCACGGATCATTACATTGTATTACTATGCAATATCCTAAACAAGTAACATTCGCTATTTCTTAAAATTATATTTTTAGTACATAACTTATTATAATGAGTAAATTAAACGTTGGAATTGTACAACAAACTTGTACAACAAACAAACAAGAAAACATAGATAAAACCATTGCTGGAATTCAACAATGTGTAAACAATGGTGCCGAATTAGTTGTTTTACAAGAACTACATACGGGAATCTATTTTTGTCAGGCAGAAGAGGTAGATATGTTTGAATGGGCGGAACCTTTTCCGGGTCCTTCTTACAATCAATTTTCTGCAATTGCCAAAGAGTTAAACATTGTACTAGTAACTTCTTTATTTGAAAAAAGAGCACCAGGAATTTACCACAATACAGCTGTTGTTTTTGAAAAAGATGGAACAGAAGCAGGTCGTTACAGAAAAATGCACATTCCCGATGATCCTGCTTATTACGAAAAATTCTATTTTACTCCCGGAGATTTAGGTTTCCAACCTATACAGACTTCTGTAGGTAAGTTAGGAGTTTTAATTTGTTGGGATCAATGGTATCCGGAAGCAGCAAGACTAATGGCTATGGCCGGTGCAGAAGTATTAATTTACCCAACTGCAATTGGTTACGAAAGTACGGATAGTGAAGAAGAAAAAGCTCGTCAAAGAGATGCTTGGATGATTTCTCAAAGAGGTCATTCTGTAGCCAATGGATTGCCCGTAATTTCGGTAAACCGTGTTGGTTTTGAAAAAGATTGGACAGGTGTTACCAACGGTATAGAATTTTGGGGAACTAGTTTTGTAACAGGGCCACAAGGAGAAATTTTGTGGGAAGGAAATCAAAAAGATGAAATGAATAAAGTAATTACTGTAGACAAGCAAAAGACTGAAGACGTAAGAAGAATTTGGCCGTTTTTTAGAGATCGAAGAATTGATGCTTATGGTGATATTACTAAAAGATATATTGATTAATTCACATTGTCATACTAAGCTTGTCGAAATGTAGAATTCAATTGTTAAAATTTATTATAAAAATTAGTCTTCAACACTTCGACTAACTCAGTACAAGCAAACTCAGACGAATACAAAACTAGTCTTCGACAAGCTCAGACTGACTGTAAGAATAAAAACAACTTTCTTAATAAAAGAAGGTCACACTGAGCTTGTCGAAGTGTGAGTTTCCTCCACCAACTTAATTAACCTAAAAAGGATTCTATACTTCAACTCAGTACAAGCAAACTCAGACGAACACAAAACCAGTCTTCGACAAGCTCAGACTGACTGTAAGAATAAAAACAACTTTCTTAATAAAAGAAGGTCACACTGAGCTTGTCGAAGTGTAGATTTTATTTATTACTTTAATTGAATGTTTTATTATGTATACATCCTAAAATGTTCTGATGACAGCTTTTACACTGGAATTACCAATAACATTTCAAGACGACTTGAAGAACATCAATCTGCAAAATGTTATAATAGCTACACCTCTAAAAGACTACCGATCAAATTAGTTTGGGTGCAAGAATTCACCAATCCAGAATTAGCAATCGCTAAAGAAAAACAACTTAAGGGATGGAGCAGACGTAAAAAGCAAGCTTTGATAGATGAAGATTATGATCAATTAATCCTATTCTCTCAAAATAGTCCTCGACAAGCTCGGATGGACAACACAGACAACAACCAGTCTTCGACAAGCTCAGACTGACTGTATGAATTAAAATACACTTTGCTAATCTAAAGGAGCCTGTCGAAATGTGGTTCATGAAAAAAACTACACTTCTCCATTAAAAAAATTCAACTAAAAACACTGACAAACTCTATTTAAATAAGAGCTTCACACTTTTTTAATCCTTTATCTTTACAGACTTAAAACTGAATTTTCTTATGAGAAAAGAAATCATTGCAAAAGGATATTACAACCTAATTCTAAACTCAATCATAATAGGTGTTTTGGCCACATTAGCAGGAAGTACATTAAAAAACAGCACTGCTTTTTTTCAAGAATTAATATTTCATAAAGTAAACAACTTCCCTGTTTTTTATATTTTTCTACCTTCTGTAGGAATTACGTTGATCTACTTTACGCGTAAATTTTTATTTAAAGGCAAAAACAACAAAGGAATTACCGAGGTTTTTAATACACTTGAAAACAGAAAAGAAGAACTTCCTTTTTACAAAATTCCATCACACTACCTAAATGGATTTTTAACCGTAGTTTTTGGAGGTTCTACAGGTGTGGAAGTTTCTACCGTAGTAGCTACTGCTGCCATTGGAAATTCCATCTATAAAAAAGACAAAGTTGCCAAAACTTATAAGACCGAATTAATTTGTGCGGGTGTAGCAGCAGGCGTAACTACTTTATTTGGGAGTCCCATTGCTGGGCTTTTATTTGCTATAGAAGTTATTTCTAGAAAAGTAACTCAAACCCTATTTTTAAGTTGTGCTATTTCTGTAGCCATTGCTCAAACTTTTATCTATTTTTTTGATGCTAACAAATTATTTAATTTAGAAGTATTCCAATGGAATTACCAAGCAATCCCTTACATGATCCTCTTAAGTTTACTTGCTGGAGTTACGGCCGTGTTTTTTACCAAAAGTGTTATTTTTATCAAAACAAAGTTTGCTAAAATTACAAATAACTTTATCCGTGTAAACACGGGAGCTTTATTAGTAGGATTATCTATATTTATTTTTCCTGCTCTGTATGGAGATAGTTATCATTCCATTCCTGAATTTATAGCACTTAGTAATTTAAAAACAATTACATTCGGTTTTATTATATCACTCTTTTTTATTGTGGTTTTAAAACCCATTGTAGCTTCTCTTACTTTAGGTGCAGGTGGAGATGGTGGTGTTTTTGCTCCAAGTATTGTCACCGGAGCAATCTTAGGTATTTTAGTAGCTATGTTTTGCAATCATTACTTTAACACTCAATTAATTGTCTTAAATTTTGCTTTAATTGGAGCAGCAGCTATGTTAAGTGCGGCCATACACGCACCATTAACGGCTTTATTTTTAACTTGTAATATTGTAGACAACGGATTTGCATTATTCTTTCCATTATTAATAGGAGTTTTTATTGCAAAATACATGGCTAAATACCTGTGTAAATACACGGTTTATTCATATCAAAAAGGGAACAAAAAACTATCCATCCAACTAAAGTAGCTACTCTCTGATTGTCAGTAAAATAGACCTTGTTTTTTAATGAAAAAAAAATGATTATTTTTAAACGTAATTTGAAAAAAAAATTACATTTGCCGAAATATTAAATCAATTTAAAAAACAATTAAAATGTCTAAAGTTTTAATCATTGGTGCTGGTGGAGTTGGTAGCGTTGTTGCACAAAAGTGTGCTGCTTCTCCAGAAGTTTTTTCAGAAATTATGTTAGCAAGCAGAACAAAATCTAAATGTGATGCCATTGCTGCTTTAATTAAAGACAGAACGATACAAACCGCACAAGTGGATGCTGATAGCGTACCAGAATTGGTTGCGTTATTTAATGAGTTTAAACCTGAGTTGGTAATCAACGTTGCGTTGCCATACCAGGATTTAACCATCATGGATGCTTGTTTAGAAACAGGTGTTAACTATTTAGATACTGCAAATTATGAGCCTAAAGATGAAGCTAAATTTGAATATAGCTGGCAGTGGGCTTATCAAGATAAATTTAAAGAAAAAGGATTAACCGCTATTTTAGGTTGTGGTTTTGATCCGGGTGTAACTAGTATTTATACTGCTTATGCTGCCAAACATCACTTTGATGAAATTCACTATTTAGATATAGTTGATTGTAACGCTGGTGACCATGGAAAAGCATTTGCTACCAACTTTAACCCCGAAATTAACATCCGTGAGGTAACTCAAAAAGGACGTTACTGGGAAAATGGACAATGGGTAGAAACAGAGCCACACGAAATTAAACAAGCTTTAAATTATCCAAACATTGGACCTAAAAACTCTTATGTAATTTATCATGAGGAATTGGAATCATTGGTTAAAAACTATCCAACCTTAAAACGTGCTCGTTTCTGGATGACTTTTGGAGATGAATATTTAACACACTTACGTGTAATTCAAAACATTGGTATGGCTAGTATTGAGCCTATTATGTACAAAGGTATAGAGATTGTTCCTTTACAATTTTTAAAAGAAACTTTACCTAAACCAGAAGAATTGGCTGATGGTTATACAGGTGAAACTTCTATTGGATGTAGAATTAAAGGAATTAAAGACGGACAGGAGAAAACATATTACGTTTGGAACAACTGTAAACACCAAGATGCTTTTGATGATGTTTCTTCTCAAGGAGTATCGTACACGACAGGAGTACCTGCCATGTTAGGAGCTATGATGTTCTTAACTGGTAAATGGAAAAAACCTGGAGTTTACAATGTAGAGGAATTTAATCCAGATCCTTTTATGGAATTAATTGGTCAATACGGATTGCCTTGGCAAGAAGAAATTAACGGAGATTTAGAAGTATTATAACTTAACCCATTAATAGGTAAAACTATTCATACAACTAGGTAGTAAGTATTTCTTTTAGGAGAACTATTTACTACCTTTTCTTTTGATAAAAAATGATAGACTACAATCAAATACCAACATCTGCTTTTGTATTAGATGAGCAATTGTTAAGAAACAACTTGTCTTTAATTAAAGAAATACAAGATCAGGCGGGAATAGAAATTATTGTTGCTTTTAAAGGCTTTGCTATGTGGGGAGCTTTTCCTATTGTTCGCGAATATATAAAAGGTGCTACGGCAAGTTCTTTATACGAAGCTCGTTTGTGTTTTGAGGAAATGAAAACTAAAGCTCATGTATATGCGGCAGTTTATGTTCCTAATGAATTTGAGGAATTGATGAGTTATAGCTCTCATATTGTTTTTAACTCCGTAGCTCAGTTTGAAAAATATTATCCACAAACCTTAACAGCAAATCATAAAATTTCTTGTGGAATTAGAATTAATCCAGAACAAAGCGATGTGGAAGTAGATTTATACAACCCTAGCTCTCCAAAATCTAGATTGGGAGTTTTAAAAGAATTTATGCCTGAGGCTTTGCCTAAGGGTGTAGAAGGATTGCACTTTCACGTATTGTGCGAATCGGATTCTTATAGCTTAGAAAAAACCTTAATAGCTTTAGAGGAACGTTTTGGTGAATACCTACATCAAATTAAATGGATTAATATGGGAGGTGGTCATTTAATGACTCGTAAAGGATACGATACAAAACATTTAATCAACCTATTAAAAGCTTTTAAAGAGAAATACAACATTCATATCTTATTAGAGCCCGGAAGTGCTTTTGCTTGGGAAACAGGAGTCTTAACCGCTCAGGTTTTAGACATTGTAGAAAGCAGAGGTGTTAAAACAGCCATGTTAGATGTTTCTTTTACAGCACATATGCCTGATACTTTGGAAATGCCTTACAGACCAAAAATTGTAGGAGCATCAGATCCAGATGAAAACAGCAAATTTGTGTACCGTTTAGGAGGAACTAGTTGTTTGGCGGGTGATTTTATGGAAGAATATGCCTTTGAAAAGGAGCTAAACATAGGCGATCAGATTGTATTTAAAGATATGATTCATTACACTATGGTTAAAACTTCTATGTTTAACGGAGTAAAACATCCTGACATTTGCATATGGACCAAAGAACAAACCCTTAAAACACTACGTAAGTTTGACTATAATGACTACAAAATAAGATTATCCTAATAACAAAATGATACTCAGATAATTATATTTTAAAATAAATATACTTTTATAGTGTTGTATAGCTAATTTATACTACCTTGCGGTCTTTAAAATATACAATTTATTATTATGACTAACGGTACAGTAAAATTTTTCAACGATTCAAAAGGTTACGGATTTATTACTCCAGAAGATGGAAGTAGAGACGTTTTTGTTCACATTAACGGATTAACTGATGAAATTGCAGAAGGAGACAAAGTTTCTTATGACGTTGAAGAAGGACGTAAAGGGTTAAACGCAGTAAACGTACAAGTTATCTAATTTGATTCCTTTACTATAAAGTTTAATAAAAAGCCTATCATTTATTTGATAGGCTTTTTGATTTTTATAGCTATTTACTTTTAATTTATAGTTTTTAAACTATACTAGCTCTTTTAACTGAGCAATCCAAGTTGTGATTCTTTCTTCATTTAAATCCGATTCATTATCATTATCTAAAGCCAAACCATAAAAGTAATCTTCATCATCTGGAATAATTGCTTTAGACTCTGTATGTCTATAATCTTTAACAGGCCACTTTCCTATAACCTCTCCTCCATTCTCTAAAATTACCTCAGCCAACATTCCTACTCCATCAATAAAATACTCTGCATAACCAATTTGATCTCCTAAACCATAAATAGCTACTTTTTTATTGGTAAAGTCTATCGTTTTAAATTCCTCAAAAAAATCTTCCCAATCGCTTTGTAAATCTCCATCATACCAAGTAGACAATCCCAAAATAATAAAATCATACTTTTCAAAATCTTTTGTAGAAGCTTCTGATATTTCTTTTACTTCTACATTCTCAAAAGCATCCACAATATCATAAGTAATCTCTTCTGTTATTCCTGTGTCAGAACCAAAAAACAATCCTATAGCTTTATCCATATCTTTCCTTTATTAAGTTTTATAACACAAAGTTAATTATTTTTATTTATTTAGAATAAATAAAAATAACATTAAACCCATAATAAATCAACATAAAAGTAAAAACTTAAACTATTGTTTACAGAAACAATCAACTTCTAAAATATTCATAATATAAACTTAAATTTTGATGCTATTTTGACAAAAATGAAATAATAAAAGATAAAACGGTATTTTATTATTCAAATGTTTTGTAAATTTGAAATATAGAAATCAACTAATAATTATTTATATGGAAACTTTAGATATCAAACAAGGTTTAGACAAAAGTGCCGTCAGTGTAAAAGAATTTGTTTACAAAAACATTACTCCTTATTATGGAACTGATGCGTTTTTAGTTGGACCCAGTCAGAAAACACAAAAACTTTGGGAAGTATGTAAAATTGCGACCAAAGAGGAGAGAGAAAATAATGGAGTTAAATCTGTAGACACAGAAACTGTATCTGGTATTGCTGAATTTAAAGCAGGATATATAGATAAAGAAAATGAAGTAATTGTTGGACTACAAACCGATGAATTACTAAAAAGAGCTATGAAACCTTTTGGAGGTTACAAAGTAGTGCAAAAAGCTTTAAAAGAGCACGGCTTAGTACCTAGCGAACAGGTAAACACGTTATTTAGTAAATATGTAAAAACACATAATGATGGGGTTTTTGATGCTTACAACGCTGAAATTAAAAAGTTTAGATCTTTAGGATTTTTAACAGGTTTGCCAGATAATTATGCTCGTGGTAGAGTTATTGGTGATTACCGTAGAGTGGCCTTGTTTGGAATTGATAAATTGATTCAAGACAAAAAAACAGATTTAGAAAACATTACAGGTCCTATGTGTGATGCTACCATTCGTTTAAGAGAAGAAGTAGCCTCTCAAATTAAAGCTTTAAAGGACATGATTGTAATGGGAAACCATTATGATCTAGATTTGAGCAGACCCGCAGAAAACGCAAGAGAAGCTGTACAATGGACATATATGGCATACCTAGCCGCTGTTAAAGAGCAAGATGGGGCTGCCATGTCTTTAGGAAACGTATCTACCTTTTTAGATATTTATATAGAAGAAGACCTAAACAACGGAGTCATCACAGAGGTAGAAGCTCAAGAATATATTGATCAGTTTGTGATGAAATTAAGAATGGTTCGTCACTTACGTATGGCTGCTTATGATGAAATTTTTGCTGGAGACCCTACTTGGGTAACCGAAGCTATTGGAGGTATGTTAAACGATGGTAGAACTAAAGTAACCAAAACAGCTTTCCGTTTCTTACACACTTTATACAACCTAGGACCTTCTCCAGAACCAAACATTACTGTTTTATGGTCTCCTTTATTACCAGAAAATTTTAGAAAATATTGTGCTAAAGTCTCTATAGACACTTCATCTATTCAGTTTGAAAACGATGATTTAATGCGTACTTCTAGAGGATCTGACGATTATGGAATTGCTTGTTGTGTATCTTACCAAGAAATAGGAAAACAAATTCAGTTTTTTGGAGCACGTACCAACTTGGCTAAAACTTTATTGTTAGCTATTAACGGAGGTAAATGCGAAATTACTGGAACACAAATGGTAAATGGTATTGAACCTTGTGATTGCGAATATTTAGATTTTGATAAAGTAATGGCTAATTTTAAAATTGCCATGAAACAAGTAGCAGGTGTTTATAATGATGCTATGAACATTATTCATTACATGCACGATAAATACTATTATGAAAAAGCACAAATGGCTTTGATAGACACCAACCCACACATTAATATTGCTTATGGTATTGCAGGTTTATCTATTGTTGCCGATTCGCTATCTGCTATTAAATATGCAAAAGTAAAACCAATCAGAAATGAAGAAGGACTAACTGTTGAATTTAAAATTGAAGGAGATTTTCCAAAATTTGGGAATGATGATGACAGAGTTGATGTTTTAGCTCACAATGCGGTACAAGATTTTAACAACGAATTAAAAAAATTGCCTGTTTATAAAAATGCAGAACCAACCATGTCTGTTTTAACCATTACCTCTAATGTGGTTTATGGTAAAAAAACAGGAGCAACTCCAGATGGTAGAGACAAAGGAATTCCTTTTGCACCAGGTGCCAATCCAATGCACGGACGTGATACAAACGGAGCAATAGCTTCTTTAAATTCTGTTGCTAAAATTGATTATAAAGATTCTCAAGATGGAATTTCTAACACCTTCTCTATTGTTCCTAAATCATTAGGTGCAAACAAAGAAGATCAGATAGATAATTTAGTAGCTACCTTAACAGGTTACTTTCAACACGGAGCACAACACTTAAATGTGAATGTTCTAGATAAAGAAACTTTGATAGATGCTATGGAGCACCCAGAAAATCACCCGCAATTAACCATTCGTGTGTCTGGATATGCTGTTAACTTTATCAGATTAACAAGAGAGCAACAATTAGAAGTAATTACGCGTTCTTTCCACGAATCTATGTAAACTACCTATATTTTATTTATATCTAACTATTAGGTGTTCAAAAAATAAAATTGACTCTTTATTAGAGCCTACTTTTTAAGAAAAAAGTGCCATATGTATTTTTTGAACACCTTTTTTACAAACTAAATCCCTACTACTATTAAAACATCAAACCATACATTAAGTGTTCATTCTATTGAATCTTTTGGTACTCATGATGGTCCTGGAATTAGAATGGTTGTTTTTTTACAAGGATGTAAACTAAAATGCTTGTACTGTCACAACCCTGATACTATTGATACCCACGGCGGACAAGAATACGAAATAGAAGAACTGGTACAAAGAGCCATTAAAATGAAATCTTACTTTGGAGACAAAGGAGGGGTGACTGTTTCTGGAGGAGAACCAATGTTACAAGCTAAAAACCTAATCACCTTTTTTAAAAGATTAAAAGAAGAAGGTATACACACCAATATAGATACTAATGGTAGAGTTTTAAATCATCCTGTAATGGAATTGTTAGATGATTATACAGATCTAGTCATGCTAGATATTAAACATGTAACAGAAGAAGGTTATCAATACATCACAGGAGAAAAAAACAAAGAAACCGCTTTTAATTTTGCCAAACACAGAGAAACTTCTGGTAAAAAAATGTGGTTGAGATATGTATTAATTCCAGAAATAACAAACAAACCAGAACTGCTACATGCTTTAGGTGATTATTTTAAAACATATAAAACTATTGAAAAAATAGAACTACAGCCTTATCATAAATTAGGAATTCATAAATGGGAAGCTCTAGGTTGGAAATATGAACTAGAACATGCTAGAGAAAATACAGATGAGGAATTACAAAATGCTGCTGCTATTTTAAGTAACTACTTTAAAAAAGTTAAAATTAATTAACAAAGAAATTATGGGTATTCAAAAAATAAAAAACCGTTGGCTAATAGCTGTTTCTTCTATTGGGATACACCTATCCATAGGTTCTGTATACGCTTACTCTGTTATGACCAATCCTGTAAAAGATATTTTTGGAGTTGAAGGAAGTGTTATTAAATGGGCTTTTAAAATTACTATTTTAATATTAGGATTATCTGCTGCCTTTTTAGGAAAATGGGTAGAAAAAGTAGGTCCAAAAACTAGTGGAACAACGGCAGGTATTTTTTACGGTGTAGGGATTTTAGGAGCAGGATTATCCGTTCAACTAGAGTCACTACCTTTATTTTTTATCAGCTATGGTGTTATTGGAGGAATTGGATTAGGCTTAGGATACATTACACCTGTAAGCACACTTGTTAAATGGTTTCCAGATAAGAGAGGATTAGCCACAGGTATGGCAATTATGGGTTTTGGCTTTGCTGCTTTAATCTTTGGACCTATTATGGCCAAACTATTTGAATCTGTAGGTGTAGCCTCTACTTTTTATATTTTAGGAACAATTTATACCATTCTAATAGTATCATCTGCAACATATCTTGAAAAACCACCTGTTGGATATACTCTAGTTGGGTATAAAGAAAGTAGTCATAATCAAATAAAAACAGATATGGCAAACTTAACAGTTCGTGAAGCTGTTAAAACATCTAGATTTTATTATATATGGATCATGATGTTTATAAACACCTCTTGTGGTATTGCTTTAATTGCAGCTGCAAGCCCTATGCTTCAACAAAAATTAAGCTATACTCCTATGGAAGCTGCCGCTATTGTTGGTTTTATTGGTGTGTTTAACGGTCTAGGGAGACTTTTATGGTCTACATTATCCGACTATGTGGGAAGAATTAATGTTTACATCATCTTTTTTGTTTTTCAAATAGCTGCTTTTTACTTTTTACCTTTCATAAGCTCAGAATCTATGTTTTTAATTATTTTATTTACCATTATTACCATGTATGGTGGAGGTCACGCAACCCTACCCGCTTTTGTGGGAGATTTATTTGGAACCAAAGAACTAGGTGCTAATTATGGACTAATTTTAGCTTCTTGGGGATTTGCTGGTCTTATTGGTCCTACCATCTATGATGTAGTACTGGCTAAAACAGACTCTTTAGAAATTACCTTATGGGTATTCTCTTTATTATTTATAGTAGCCTTAGTCATTTCTATTTTGATGAAATTACAAATAACAAAAGCATACAAAATACAGAAGTTAGTAGTCGCTTCTGCATAATTTTCTTTATTTTTTTGTAGAAAAGGGCTGTTCAGTTATGGGCAGCCTTTTTTGTGTGTATTTATAAAATAATTAATTAACTTATTCTCGCTATAAAACTATCCCCTATATACTATGACTAAGATTAATTTTAAAAATTTTATTAAACAACTGATTGCAAAAGACTTTTTAGGAAAAGATTCCTACCGAGGTGTAAGTTTAACCTATGCTTGGCTAGCTAATCAACTAGGACACTTTACTTTAGGATTATTCCCTAGTATTGTTTTAAGTGTAATTTTTAAAGATACCCCACCAATTGTATTTAGTAAATGGGTGGCTATATCTTGGTTTAGCTTTGAAGTTTTAAACCTTACTATGCCTTTATTTGCTTCTAAAAAAGATAGAATTTTTAAACCTCACTGGAAGAATCTAATCTACGATACGATTACAGATATTCTGTATTTTGTATTAGGAGCCATGTTTTCTGCTTTATTAGTATCAGAACCTACTCCTTTCTTAATATGGACAAATATTGGTTTAGTTGCTTTACTTCTATATCCATTTATAGATTGGTATACCATGAGAATTTATCAGCAATATGCTTATTTTCCTTTTCAATTTAGATTGTCTCAATGGAAAGGTGAATTTTTAGATGAATTTGAAAAAATAATAGTAAATAAGTATGTAGCTAAAGGTCGAAAGAAAAACACCAGAGGAAATCATCTTTTAATTTACGGAAGTGTACACGAAGGTAAATGTAATTTAGGTGTTGCCATTGCTAATGAATTAGCTCTATGCAAACAAACTTGTACTTATATTACTGCTACTAAATTATACAGTCACTTCTTTGAAACTCATCAAGATCCAGAAACACTTTGGAACTGGCAAACATCTAAGTTTTTAGTTATTGATGACATTAATCCTGATAAACTTAAATTAACAAAGCCTAGTGATTTTCTAAATTATGTAGATACTTTTACTCCTATGAACGAAGAAAATAGAACCATACTTAGAGAAAAAAATATTATTTGGGTGTTGGGGGTAAATGAACTTGACCAAAAGGAAGAATGGACAAGTATGCTTTCTACTATTGGGGTAGAACTAGATAATATTAATATTGTAAACTTATCTTATTAAGAGATTATAAGATGCTATTTTGATAGGCAAAACCAATTAAGTGAGGTAAACTCTTTACACCAAAACGTTTGTACATTGGAATAATTCTTTTCTCAATAGCTGATTGAGAAACCCCTAATTCTTCTGCTATTTCTTTAAAAGCGTATCCTTTTGCTGCCAAAGCCAAAGCTTCTTTCTCTTTTCTAGAAATAGCATAATGATTAAATAATTCTTTATTTAAGGCTTCTTCAAACTCAGCCACATTAGGTCCGTACGCTGCATACTGCATTACGTTTCCTAATCTTAAGGTTTTTATGACCTCTGAGTAACCAATAATTTCTTCAATCATTCCGTTACTAGCCTTGTGTACTCCTACTCTTGAAAATAAAGGAACAATAGAACCGTCTTTGTGTATTTTTTCTAATTCTAACGTAAAACTATATTGCTCTAAGTCTTCTGTAATGCTTTTTAAAAACATCATTGCCTTGTCATTTAACTCTCCAGAAAACTTTAAAAAACGAGGGGTTGTAATACTTACAATGGTTAGCATTGTAATTTCATCATCCTTATACCCTAATGTATCTTCCCACCCTTCGGCATACACCATTTTTCCTTCTTTAAAAGAATAAATATACACGGCTTGATTTGGAAAACTTGGTAAAGTACTTTTATAATACTTATACAAATCGTCTGATTGGTCTACTGGTGTGTCTGTTACTAGACTTTTGGAATAATTCCCTATATTCTGAATATCTATTTTCATTAATATTTTAAAAACTGTGTATAAACGCAGTTGTGAGTATTTAATGTCAAACTTATCTTTGTAAGTGTAAGATAGTTAAAATCTTAATCATTTGTAAAGAAAAAACTTTAAAAAGTTTTTATTTAATATCGAAAAAGTTGGGGAAAATTTGCTGTGAAAAAGAAAACTTTTAATCCAATTTAAAAAAAGTATTAGTTAACTCTAATACTTTTTTTATACTTAAAAATCAACTAATTACAACTTAATTACGGTAAACTCCATAGCTAACGGCTTTAAGGCTACTAGTAGGGAATCAATTAAATTTCCACCATACTCTTCATAATAATCAGAGAAGTTTTTATGTCTTTCTTCTAAAGATTGATGAGGGAATAATTCATTTTGTAGAATTTCTATTCTAGTAACCAACTCATACATCTTTTTTTTCTCCGCTTTTAATAATCTTTTCTCCAAACGATCCAAGCCTTTTAACTGCTTTGCTTCCTGAGCTTTTACAGCACCTATAAAAGATTTATCAGTCTTACTACTTAGAATTTCTAATTCTTTAAAAGTAGCTTCTAATTGCTTTCTCTTTGCTTTAAAATCAAAATTAATGGTAGAAAGTTCGTTTACCTTTTTTTTGATTAAATCATTTTGAGATAAAAAGAAATCTTTTAATTCCAACCCTAACTTATCTGTTTTTTTCTGTTGTTTGGGACTTACTAATAAAGCCGAATTTCTTAACAATAGAACAGGAAAAGGAACCTTAAAACTTTTAAAGGTAGTTTTTAATTGCATCCAATAAGCCAACTCTCCTCCTCCTCCAACATAACATAAGTTGGGTAAAATTACTTCTTGATACAAAGGTCTTAACAAAGCATTTCCAGAAACAAATTCTAATTTATCTGAATTTTTAAACAGGTCTTCTGCTGTTTTAAACACCAAATTAGTATTTAAAACCTTGTAACCACTTTCTTGTTTAACAATACGTTCTCTAAATCCATCACCTATATAAAATAAATTTATTTCTCTAGGATTTACCTGAATTTTATATCCTTCTTTTTCTATGTTTACATTAGTTTCCGTAACATTTTTAAAACTTACTTGCTCTTCTAATTCTTGTAAAGCATAGGGTTTAAATAAGGTTTTTAATTGTGAATCATCTCCATCAACCACCACTAAACCGTATTTTGAAAATAAAGCATTTACCAAATAACGAGAAGCTTCTGCTAAATTGTTTTGTTCTAAGTAAGCGTTCTTAAAAATAGATCTTAACTCATTTGCATAAGTTCCAGAATTTAACAAACTAGAAAACTCTTGATAAACGTCACTCAAACCACTAGTATCTAACCTACCAACCGCACCAGAAGCTTCTCTTTTCCACGATATTTTAGTAGACTTAAAATTAAAATATTGAATTTCTTCAAAATCGTGATCTTCGGAAGCCATCCAATAAATAGGCACAAAATTGTGTTTAGGATATGCTGCTTTTAATTCTTTACATAAATTAATTACCGATACTATTTTGTACAAAAAATACAAGGGTCCCGAAAACAAATTTAATTGATGCCCTGTAGTAATAGTAAATGTTGTAGGCAACACCAAGTTGTCTATATTTTGTTGCGTTTCTGCTGAAATCTCTAATTTTTGATACTGCTTTTCTATAGCATTTACCAATACTTTTCTAGTAGTACTAGAGTAAAATTGAGATTTCTCTTCTATTTGAGCTTCAAAATTTTCTATGGATGGAAAACGATTATAAAACGGCCTTAAGTTTTCTTTTTGAGCTAAATAATCTAGCATGATATTAGAAAAATATCCAGTGTCTTTATAAGGTATATGTAGGCTTTCCATAAAAATTGATTGATAAAATGAGTCGTAAAAACAACTTAAGATTACGAATTTAAACTTAAAATTTAACTTCTTCTATAGATGTGCTTAAAACGAGTCCATGTTGATTTATTTATTAAAATATACACGTAAAAACAGCTAACATCTAACAAGAAATAAAACAAACTAATTCCACTTGGTGGATTGTGACTTGGTAAAAAAGAAAACACTCCAAAAGCTGTAGATGGCCATTTCCAACATCCAAATGCGGTACCTCCTATTTCTAAAATAGCCACAAGAATGTACATGGCAAAAAAGAATAATCTGTCTTTGGGTCTTTTTAACAACAGTAAAAACACACAAATGGTCATTACAAAGCCAAACACATCTTTAAAGAAAACCAAATAGGTTAAAGACAGTAAAGCTATTACCATAGCAAAAATTTGTTCTACACTTTTACTGTGTTTTTTTACTACAGATGATTTGCTAAACATTAAAATTCTACCATACAAAGCTGCATGTCCTAAAGGCACATATAAAGGAACATTTTCTAATCTATAAGTATACATATCTAATCCTCTAGAGAACAAGTGCTCTCCTAAGAACCCAATAATTACGGCATAAATCATAGATTCTTTAACCCTTGGAGTAGATCTAAAATACATTTTTAGAAATCCACCAAGCATTAAAACATTGATTAGAATTTGCGAACTTGTTACGTTTTCAGAAAAATAAATACTGTCAAAAAACAACACAAATACAAATAGCACAAAACGTCCTATTTCTCTATTAAAAACAGCAATAATCCTGTTTAAATCATTTTTTTCTACAGATAAAATACGGAGCATTTACTAATTATTTAAACGTTTTTAGAAGTTCTAAATGTAAGAAAAGATGTGCTTTTAATTAGGAATTAAATCACAATACCAAAAACCGGTATCCCAATTTACTTTTTTATCTTTTTGAAAACAGTTGTCATCATCATTTTTTGAAGGTTGATAGGTTTTATGGACTTTTTCTCCGATAGAGAATTCTATAGAGTTTTTAAAAATAGGTCCATCAAACACAAACGTATGAAACTCTCCATTTTCTCCACAAACATCTACATTCTCTGGTAAATCTTTTATAAACTGTTCATCTATCACTCTACCTACAAAGCTCTTATCTAAATACTGTGCGTTTACACAAACAGTAATCGCTTTAAACCCCAAGTCTAAAAATTCTTGCAACAAAGCTTTGGTGTCTTGTTTCCACAAAGGATACAATCCTTGAATACCAACCTCAGACAGTTTACTATCACGATACGTTTTTAAATCTTCTAAAAAAATATCACCAAAAAAACAATGTTGATACTTGTCTTTAAGAATAGATTCCATGGAAACTTTCATGGTTTCATCATATTCTTTCATGGTCACATTACCAGAAAACTCTATTTTACGTAAAGGAATTCCAATAGATGCTGCTTGAGCTTCTAACAATTCTTCACGCAATCCGTGCATAGAAACACGTTGTACATCTTTGTTTATATTGGTCAACAAAAAATCAACCTGGTAGTCAGATTGATTCAATGTTTTATACAAAGCTAAAGAAGAGTCTTTTCCAGAACTCCAATTAAAATAGGCTTTGATCATTTGTTTTATTTGTAGATTATTTGTTCTCGACTTCGCTCGAACACCTAATTATTTTACTTGTCTATAGATCCTAAAACACGTTTCATAAAACCGTTTAGAGCTTCTTTTTGAGGAACTCCTTTCTTAATTTCTTTATCAACTTCAATAGCTCCATAAAGATTAGAAATAATTTCTCCTATAACATCTAACTCTTCATCTTTTAAAGAACTTACTTCTGTAAGCGCTTCTAAAGTTTCTAAGGTTTCATGAATATAATCTACATCGTTCTCAGCAATAAACTGAGTCATGTGCTTAATTACTGGTAACTTCATCTATAAATGATTTTAAAACGTCTGTTTTGTTTGTTTGCACTTGTTTTACCAATTCTCCGTTTCTAAAAGCGGCAAAAGTTGGTAAGTTACTTACATCTGCTAATTTTCTAGATTCTGGATTTTTTTCTGCATCCACTACTAAAAATTCAGCTCCTTCTACTTCTGTAGAAAACTTTTTGAATTTAGGTTTCATAATTCTACAGTTTCCACACCATCCGGCAGAAAATTGTACAAAAACCAAATCATTATTACTTACTTCATCTTGAAGTGTATCTGTAGTTAATTCTCTCATAATTAATTAAAATTTTAAAAGTGATACGTTTAAATATTGGGTACTAAAAAACCGGATGATTGATAACATCAACTTTAAACACCCGGTTATTTTATGTAAACTACTTAGTAGTCTTAGTTTTTAGCTAAATAAGCTGCAGTTCCTTTTGCGTTAGCTTGCATAGCTTCTTTACCTTCTTCCCAGTTTGCAGGACAAACTTCTCCATGAGATTGTACGTGAGCATAAGCATCAATCAATCTTAAGAATTCGTTTACATTACGTCCAACTGGCATGTGGTTTACACCTTCGTGAAATACAGTTCCTTCTTCATCAATTAAGTAAGTAGCTCTGTAAGTTACATCATCTCCTTCTTTAGAAAAAGATTGAGACTCTTCGTCAAATACTTCTGTAGCATCTAAAATCCCTAAAGCTTCAGATAAGTTACGGTTAGTATCTGCTAATAATGGGTAAGTAATACCTTCAATACCTCCATTATCTTTAGCTGTACTTAACCATGCAAAGTGAACCTCAGCAGAATCTACAGATGCTCCAATAACTACTGTATTTCTTTTTTCAAATTCTGGTAAAGCTGCTTGAAAAGCGTGTAATTCTGTAGGACATACAAAAGTAAAATCTTTTGGGTACCAAAATAAAAGTACTTTTTTCTTATTGTTTACTGCTTCTTCTAAAACATTAATTTGGAAAGTATCTCCCATTTCATTCATTGCGTTTACTGCGATGTTTGGAAATTTTTTCCCTACTGCTGTTGCCATATTTATAATTTTATATTGATTAATTTCTACCACAAATTTAAGAGCAATGTTCAATAAAACAAGTGGAATTCTATCTAATGTATTTATTACTGTATTGATTTTATTGATAGCTTAAAAATAAACATCAAGTTTTCTTATTCTTATGCTATATACCTAGGTTTTACGATTGTTTTTGTAAATTTAAAAAAACGTTACGACCTATATACAAACCCTATTTATATGAGAATTTTACTTGCTTTGTTATTTACCACAAGCCTTTTTGCACAAACAACCAAAGCACCTACAGATGCTAATTTAAAAGTAGCCTATTTTGCTAGCGGATGTTTTTGGTGTGTAGAGGCTGTTTACGAAAGTGTACCCGGTGTGGTAGAGGCTATTTCTGGTTATGCTGGTAGTCCGGTTAAAAACCCAACTTACAGATCTATTCACAAAACGGGACATGCAGAAACCGTAGCTGTATATTACAATCCTGCAAAAATTTCTTATGCTAATTTGGTAGATGTATATTACGCATCACAAGACCCAACTACTTATGGTCAAAAACCTGATTTTGGAAAAAACTATCGTTCTATTATTTTTTACAGCAATGCTGAAGAAGAAAAAATAGCTACTGAAAAGTTTAAACAAATAGATAAAGAATATAAAGGAAAAGCGGTAACTGCTATTCAAGAATTAGATCACTTTTATTTTGCAGAAGATTATCATCAAGATTACGAAAAAAATCATCCTAATAATTCCTACATACAAGCTGTTTCTAAACACCGCTTGGCTAAGTTTAAAGCCAAGTATTTTAAAAATTAACTTGATAACAATCAACTTTTATGGCCTCTTATTTTTCAGTACATTCTATGTAACTATTAATTACAAAATTTTACATTATGAAAACAAGAGATTACGAAACATTATCACAAGCTTCAAACGATTTATCTGAAAAAGGATATACAGATAATTTTGTTGCTAATAGCAAAAACATTAAGGCACTTTACAGTAAAAAAGAATTTGATCCTAGCGATTTAAAAATTGACCATGTATTTAGATTTGATGGAATGACCAATCCATCGGATGAAACAGAGCTATTTGCTATTTCTGCAAACGATGGAACCAAAGGAACTCTAATTATGTCTTATAGTTCTGAAAGCAATCACAACAGAGAATTGATAAAACAAATTAAATAAATCTTTGTTTTATTCCTGAACCATACTACTTTTATACTCTATTAAAAACAGGGTTTGAAAAACAAGTTTCTAAATAACATCAACCATCAACTTATTTATAGAATTACGTTTCTACTAAGTTTGATGGGAATTTTTATACTAATTGCTGATTTTGGTTTTAATCAATCTAAAAGAATTCAGTTATTTGCCAACGAGGTTTATTTTATTATTCTAATCTCGGGAATATTTACCACCATTATTAGATATTTAAAACTCAGTAAAACTCTTACTAAAAGAGTTCTGTTATTTGATAGTGCTAGTATATTTGTGATACTTACTATTATTTATTTTCATTTTTTTTCAGAACAATCGCACAAACATCTTTCTATTTTTTATGATGATGTGTGGATTAAATTAGCAATTATTCTAACCTTTATTAGAGAGTTTGCCGAAAAAAAAATAGTCTATAAACGAACCTTTTTAAACCCTGCTCAGCTATTTATTGTTAGTTTTTTAATTCTAATATTTTTGGGAGCACTTTTGTTAATGTTACCCAATGCAACGCAAACTAACATTTCTTTTTTAGATGCCTTATTTACAGCTACCAGCGCTGTTTGTGTAACAGGTCTTGTGGTCGTAGATACGGGTACTTTTTTTACAGAATTTGGGCAGATTATTATTCTAATTCTTATTCAAATTGGAGGTTTGGGAATTTTAACTTTTGCCAGCTATTTTAGTTACTTTTTTAAAGGAGGAACTACTTATGAAAATCAACTCGTATTAGGAGATATGACCAATGCTCAGAAAATGAGCGAAGTATTTACCACCTTAAAAAGAATTTTATACATCACTTTTATTATAGAGTTTTTAGGAGCTATTTTAATTTATACTAGTTTAGATAGTTTGTTATTTGACTCTTTTATTCAAGAATTGTTTTTCTCTGTATTCCACTCCATATCGGCTTTTTGTAATGCTGGTTTTTCTACTTTACCTAATAGCTTGTATCAATCAGGATTTAAATACAATTACTTACTACAATTCATTATTATCACTATTTTTATGTTAGGAGGGTTAGGTTTTCCTATAGTAGCCAACCTTATTAAATATTCTAAATACTTTTTAATTAGTAGACTTTTAAGAAAAAAACATATTAGTTATAGACCTTGGGTATTAAACCTAAATAGTAGAATAGCCTTAATCACCACAATATCTTTAACCATTGTAGGAACTGTTCTGTTTTTTATAAATGAATACAACCATATTTTAACAGACCAAAAGGGTTTTGTAGGTAAATTTATTGCATCGCTTTTTGCAGCTACTACTCCCAGAACTTCAGGATTTAATACTATAGACATGGGAGCTCTGCAAAACTCATCGGTATTATTAATTATGTTATTAATGTGGATTGGTGCCTCCCCTGCATCTACAGGAGGGGGAATTAAAACCAATACTTTTGCCATTGCTACTTTAAACTTTTTTAGTCTGGCTAGGGGAAAATCTAGAATAGAAGTTTACCGTAGAGAAATTGCTGAAGTATCTATCCGTAGAGCCTTTGCAGTTATCTCTCTATCTTTAATTGTCATAGGATTTGGAATTTTTTCCATAGCTGCCTTTGACCCCCAAATAAATATTCTTAGTATAGCTTTTGAATGTTTTTCGGCCTACAGTACCGTAGGGTTAAGTTTAGGAATTACCGCTAGTCTAAGTGCTTACAGTAAATTTGTTCTTATTATTATAATGTTTATTGGTAGAGTAAGTATGCTGTCTATTTTAATCGCTTTTTTCAAAAAAGTAAAACACGTAAATTACCGTTATCCTACGGAAGAAATTACCATAAATTAACACCTCATGAAATACATAATTATAGGTCTTGGAAACTTTGGATCTTCTTTAGCCGAAAAGCTAACAGAGCAAGGAAATGAAGTCATTGGTATTGACACCGACATGAGCAAAGTAGATGCTTTTAAAGAAAAAATTAGTCATACTATTTGTATGGATGCTACGGATGAATTTACCGTTTCTGGTTTGCCTTTAAAGGACACAGACATTGTTGTAATTGCCATTGGAGAAAACCAGGGAGCCAACGTAATGGCTACGGCTTTGTTTAAAAGCTTAAAAGTAAAACGATTGATTAGTAAAGCAACCAATCACATTCATAAAAGAGTTTTACAAGCTATTGGGGTTGATGAAATTGTATTGCCAGAAGAAGAATCTGCAGAGCGTTGGGCTAAAAAATTGTGTTTAAAAGGAATTGTAAATTCTTTTGAATTGAACAACGATTACAGTATTGTACAAGTTAAAATGCCCAAAAAATACAATGGAAAAAGTATTTTGGAAATGCAAATTAAAGAAAAATACAATCTATTAGTTTTAACCACCATTTCTAATAGCGAGGTAGATACGGCTATTGGTAAAAAGAGAAGCGTAAGCAATGTAAAAGGTGTGGCTGATCCTCATGACATTTTATACAAAGAAGATGTTTTGGTGGTCTATGGAGCCAACAAAGACATTCAGCGTTTTTTAAAATAATTAGCTCTAAATTTATAAAAACACCATACTTAAAAAAGAATTGGAATAGACTTTGGAACAACTTCTAATAGTCGGGCTATTAGAAGTATTAAACCTATACAAACAAAGTGTCATCTAGAGTAGTCAAAAGCTATAAATACACAAGTCTTAAAAACGATCATCGAGCGGAGTCGAGATGCCCAAAACTTACTTACATAAAGTAAAACACATCAATAAGTCTACATCAATTTACAACTATTTTACTTCATTTCTATTTGCAACAACTTCGTTTTTTTTCGCTTCCCTATCAACACCTACTTCACTGATTAACAAGACACAAACATAGATTTTAAAAAACTAACAAACAAGCTCATGACACATAGTGACACATACAGACATATATAAACACTAAATGAATTGTTATGATGTTTGAGGAGCACTTCTGACTCTTTTGGACAACTAATGCACTACAACGACTTATGGTGACACAAAAACAGGATTTTTAGGGGGTTTTGTTCGGGTCTTGTTCGGGAATCCTTCGGGTCAGCTTTGGCTGTATTTTTAAAAAATAGACGTTTTTGGGAGCATATAGGAAGAATTATCCTATATGCTGTTTTACAGTCTTTAAAAAGCCTCTAACTACTAAGTTTACAGAGTGTTACTAAGCAGATTCTATAAATAGACCAACGGTCATCTAACGGAGGCAAAACTAAAGTCTATGAACATATAGTAAAGTTGAAATGTAAAATACTTAATTGCATAGGATAAAAAGTACAGTAGTACAATAACACCTTTTATAAGGGTTATCTAGCAATCTGTACGGAACCTATAGAAACAGAATAATGATGTAGTCTACTATTCTAAAACAAAAAAATTACACCATCGCTAAAAAATCATCTTCAGAAATAATAGTAACTCCTAAATCTGTTGCTTTTTGCAATTTAGCAGGTCCCATATTGTCACCCGCAACTATGTAGGTAGTTTTCTTAGAAATAGAACTACTGGCTTTTCCTCCGTTATCTTCTATCAGTTTTTTTAATTCGTTTCTAGATACTTTGTGGAATACTCCAGACACCACAAATGTTTTTCCGGCAAAAGTATCGGTCTGGTTTTTTAATACGTCTTCTGATAAAGACATTTGAACTCCCGCCTCTTTTAACTTGGCAACCAATACCTGATTTAAAGCTTGATTTCTAAAATCAATAATGCTTTCTGCAATTCGATCTCCAATTTCATCAACAGCAATTAGCGTATCAAAATCGGCAGCAAATAAAGCTTCTATATTTTTAAAGTGTTTGGCTAACTTTTTAGCTACAGTTTCTCCTACATAACGAATTCCCAAAGCATACAATACTTTTTCAAAAGGAATTTGTTTGGATGCTGCTATTCCTGCTATTATATTTTTAGCACCTACATCTCGTATTCCAACAGTTCTTCTATCAGATATTTTGTTGATGATTTCTTTAAATCCATCATATTGATTGATAAACTGTTCATAGTTGGTTAATTCATCAATATAATTTACTTGCGTTGCCGTTTGTAATAGTTCTCCAAAAACATCAGAAAACAAATCGCTACTAGTTTCTTTTCCGTAAAACTTTAAGTATAAAAATGTGCGTAAAGAAGTATAGCCTTCTAAACTATCATCACTTTTAATTAAGTTTTTTAAGCCTTTGTATCGGTGTTCTAAAATCAACAAAAACTTTTCAAAAACCTTAAGTTCTTTTTCTTCTACATCTAGTTTTAGCAAAAAAACATCTTCTAAACTAGTAATTTGTTCTGCTATTTTTTTAGATAAAGAGCGTGATATGTTTGCATAATTCAATCCAAAAATGGCACTTTCTAAGGTTACTTGTAATTCGTTTTTATAGGTAAGTCCAGACTCTTCATTGTCGTACGCTTTTTCTATGTCTATAATTTTATCGTAGGTTAAAGAGTATAAATCTGAATAATTGGAAATTAAATTTACATCGCAAAGTAAATCCACTGTTTCCGATCCTAACCCATCAATATCCATGGCTTTTCTACTAATAAAATGTTGAATTCTACCTGCTACTTGAGGTTTACAACCGTATTCATTAGGGCAATAATGTTTGGCATCTCCTTCTTTTCTTACCAATGGAGTATTACACTCTGGACAATGAGTTGCATACATGGTGGGTAAAGAATCTGCGGGTCTTTGGGTTAAATCTACCCCCACAATTTTAGGTATAATTTCTCCACCTTTTTCTACATAGACCTCATCTCCTACTCTAATATCGTGCAAGGCAATTTGATCGGCATTGTGCAACGAGGCTCTTTTAACCGTAGTTCCTGCCAATTGTACAGGTTCTAAATTTGCAACAGGTGTAATAGCCCCAGTTCTTCCTACTTGATAGGTAATTTGATGCAATTTGGTAGATACCTGAGCTGCTTTAAATTTATAGGCAATGGCCCAACGTGGGGCTTTTGCTGTGTAGCCTAATTCCTCTTGCTGACGAATATTATTCACCTTAATTACAATTCCATCGGTTTCATAAGGCAACTCAAAACGAGCTTTGTCCCAATGTTCTACAAAAGCCACCACCTCATCTATAGATTTGGCAATGGTAATGGTATTAGGAACTTTAAAACCAACTTCTCTAGCTTTATCTAAAGCTTGGGCATGACTTTTAAATTCGTTATTATACGTTAACACCTGATACAACAAACAATCCAACGGACGTTTGGCAACCTCTGCACTATCTTGTAGTTTTAAACTTCCACTAGCTGTATTTCTTGGATTTTTATAAATTTCTTCTCCTGCAGCTTCTCTTGCCAAATTCATTTGATTGAATCCGTCTAAAGGCAAAATAATTTCTCCTCTAATTTCAAAATTAGGAACAAAATCTCCTTGCAGTTTTAAAGGCAAAGATTTAATGGTTTTTACATTTGCAGTTACATCATCTCCTTGAACACCATCGCCACGGGTAACCGCTTTTACCAAAGCTCCGTTTTCGTAGGTTAAATTAATAGAAGCTCCATCGTATTTTAATTCACAAGTATAGCTAATTTCTCCTTCTATAATTTTAGAAATACGCTTTTCCCAGTCCAACAAATCTTCTTTGCTGTAAGAATTGTCTAAAGAGTACATTCTGTTTTTATGAACCACCGTTTGAAAGTTTTTGGTAACAGTTCCTCCTACTTTTTGCGTGGGAGAATTTTCATCAGCAAACTCAGGATGTGCTTCTTCTAATGCTTGAAGCTCTTTCAACAACATATCAAAATCATAATCAGAAATAGTAGCATTGTCTAACACATAATATTCATAATTGTGTTTGTGTAATACTTCTCTTAAATTTTCTATTTTTTGTTGAATAGAGTGATTCATTTTGTAAAAATTTTAAGCGTAAATTTATGACGATTATTTTAGATACCACAATAATAAAATTAGGAAGTGTTGGGAAATAATTATAAAACATTACACTTCTCGACTCCGCTCGAAGACCTAAAAAGAAACTAACTTGAATAATTACATAATCGTAAACTAAAAAAACTGGTGTTCGAGCGGAGTCGAGAACAAAAGCTTAAAACATTCAAACTAATGTGTAACAGAAGATTCTCTCACGTTTAAACGACCGTTTAACACAATGGTTTGAGGTACAAACATTCCTTTATTTTCTAACTGTTCTATCAACAAATTGGCTGCTGTTATTCCAATATCTTTGGTAGGTTGTTCTACTGTGGTAAGTGTCGGGTGTATATGTTCTGCCAATCTAGATTCTGTAAAACCAACAATGGCAACATCGTTAGGAATATTATATCCATATTCTTTAAACACACGCATAGCTCCTATAGCACAATGATCGTTAGCTGCAAAAATTGCGCGTGGTACATTATTGGTTTCTATCATTAATTTAGCGGCTGCTGCTCCATCTTCCATATAAAAGCCACATGGAATTATTTTACCAACCTCTCTTTTGTGTTTTCTATGCGCTTTTTCAAAGCCCATAATTCGGTTTAAAGACAGTTTCATGTGTTTAGGACCACTTAAATAAACAATATCCTCATACCCTTGTAATATTAAATGTTCGGTAGCAAAAAATGCCCATTTAAAATCGTCAAAAACTACTTTGCAAGCATCCAATTTATCAGCAACCCTGTTAAAAAATACAATTGGCATTTTAGCATCTACCAGTTCTTTGTATTTTTCAATGTTATCATCTTCCCTAATTAAAGACACAATTAAACCATCCACCATGTTATCTAAAAGAGTTTCTAAATTTTTTAACTCCGTTTCCGATGAATCGTGCGACTGCATAATTAATACCTGATATCCTTTATCTATCAGTACTTTTTGGGCTTCCATAATCACATCAGGAAAGTAACTATTTACAAACTCTGGAACAATAATTCCAATATTGTAAGACCGCTGCTGTATTAACTTTCTAGCAATAGGATTAGGTCTATAACCTAATGATTTTGCAGTGGCCAAAATCAAGTCCTTTGTTTCCTCTTTAATGTCATATTTGTCATTAAAAGCTCTAGAAACTGTAGATACAGAAACGTTTAGTTTTTTAGCTACGTCTTTTATGGTGATTCTCTTCATACATCAATATTAAACATTCGGAAATATAAAGTCAAGTTTCGGAAACGTTATCGGCAAAAAAACTACTTTCGGAAACGTTACCGATGCTGTTTTTTTTCAATTCCAACACATCAAACTAAAAAATATAGGAATTTAGGAGTACGTAAATACAAAACAAGCTTAGATAGCAAAGAAAAATCATTATATGTTAATTGAAAATTATACTGCTGAAACAAGGCCTAACAGAGAAAAAGTAATCACTACCGATTTTACCATTATTGGTGGAGGAATTGCAGGGGTTTGTGCAGCCATAACAGCAGCAAGAAAAGGAACTAAAACCGTTTTAATTCAGGACAGACCTGTTTTAGGAGGAAACGCTTCATCGGAAGTAAGATTATGGATTCTTGGAGCAACATCTCACATGGGAAACAACAACCGTTGGTCTAGAGAAGGTGGTGTGATGGATGAAATTTTGGTAGAAAACATGTACCGAAATAAAGAAGGAAATGCGGTTATTTTTGATACCATTCTTTTAGAAAAAATCTTAGAAGAAAAAAACATTACCCTTTTATTAAACACAGCCGTTTACGACATTACTAAAAAAAATGATACCTCTATAGAATCTGTAAAAGCATTTAATAGCCAAAACTCTATTAGCTACACCATTCAATCTCCATTATTTTGTGATGCTTCTGGTGATGGTATTGTTGCTTTTAAAGCAGGGGCTTCTTTTAGAATGGGAGCAGAAAAAAGAGAAGAATTTGGAGAATTATTTGCTCCTGATGATTCTTATGGAGAATTGTTAGGACACTCTATGTATTTCTATAGCAAAAGAGAAGATTTTCCGGTAAAATACACAGCTCCTTCTTTTGCCTTAAAAGATATTACCGAAATTCCTAGATACAAAGCTATTGGAAAAGATGACAAAGGTTGTCGTTTTTGGTGGTTTGAATACGGAGGTAGAAAAGATACCATTCACGATACCGAAGAAATTAAACAAGAACTTTGGAAAGTTATTTATGGAGTGTGGGATTATATTAAAAACTCAGGGGAATTTGAAGATGTAGACAATCATACCTTAGAATGGGTAGGAACCATTCCTGGAAAAAGAGAAAGTAGACGTTTTGAAGGTTTATACATGATTAAGCAACAAGATGTAATAGAACAACAAACTTTTGACGATGCCATTGCACATGGTGGTTGGGCCATAGATTTACATCCTGCTGATGGAGTGTATAGCAAATTATCTGGTTGTACACAATGGCATTCTAAAGGGGTTTACCAAATTCCTTACAGAACTTTGGTTAGTAAAGATATTGACAATTTATTTTTAGCAGGTAGAATTATTAGTGCTACTCACGTTGCTTTTGGATCTACAAGAGTTATGGCTACTAACGGATTAACGGCTCAAGCTGTGGGAATGGCTGCTGCCATTTGTCACGAAAAAACAGCTTTACCAAAAGATCTTTTAGAACCAAAAAACCTTAGGTATTTACAAAACGAGTTAAATATTACAGGGCAAAGTATTCCTAATTTTCCAATTTTAACAGAGAGTAACTTGGTAAATTCTGCCACAATATCTGCTTCTAGTAGCTTAGCTTTATCAGAAATTCCGTTTAACGGAGAATGGATGAGTTTAAAATTAGCAGCCGCTCAGCTATTACCTTTAAAAGCAAACACCAACTATAGTTTTAAAGTACTTGCCAATGTGACAGAAGACACAGAATTAACGGTAGAATTACGTAGCTCTAAAAAAACTAAGAATTACACTCCTGATGTTATTCTAGAAAGCCAAAAAATCAATCTTAAAAAAGGAGAACAAACTGTAGACATTTCTTTTACTACATCTGTATCAGAAGATCAATACGGTTTTGTGACTTTCTTGTCTAATGATAAAATCAGTCTTAAAAATAGTGAGTTTAGAAGTACCGGAGTTCTTTCTGTATTTAACGGAGTAAACAAAGCAGTATCTAACAACGGAAAACAAACTCCACCAGAAAACTTAGGAGTAGATACTTTTGAGTTTTGGACTCCACACCGTAGACCTGATGGAAGAAATATTGCCATGGAAATTTCTCCTGCAATTACTTCTTTTGATGCTACAAATATTGGAAACGGTTATGTAAGACCTTGGGGACAAGCCAATGCATGGACAGCTAGCTTAGCTGATACAAAACCTGAATTAAAAATAGAATGGGATTCTGAAAAAACAATCTCAGAAATTAAACTATTTTTAGATACAGATTACGATCATCCAATGGAATCTACATTATATGGACATCCAGAAGATATTGTTCCTTTTTGTGTACGCAACTATGTAATTAAAAACAACAATGGTGATGTGCTTTTTACACAAAAAGACAATCATCAAACTATTAATACCATTACCTTGGAAACTCCAATAAAAACGACAGGAATTCGTATAGAGCTAGAAAAACCTCTTGAAAATGTACCTGCCTCAATTTTTGAAGTTTTCTGTAAATAATCATTTAAAAAAATACCATGAGTAATATAGACATTGGAGTTATTATCCTTTTTTCAATACTAGTTTTTGTATGTGGATTGAGTTTTTCTAAATCGGGAAAAAACATGAAATCTTACTTTGCTGCTGGAGGTGGTTTGCCTTGGTGGATGAGTGGATTGTCTTTGTTTATGAGTTTCTTTTCGGCAGGTACTTTTGTTGTTTGGGGAGCTATTGCTTACAGTAGTGGTTGGGTAGCTGTTACCATACAATGGACTATGTGTATTGCTGGTATTATTATTGCTTTTTTTATTGCTCCAAAATGGCAAAAAACAAAAGCTTTAACCGCAGCAGAATACATTACAAGTCGTTTGGGATTTAAAACTCAAAAAGTATACACTTATTTGTTTTTAGTTATCTCTATTTTTACCACAGGAACTTACTTATATCCTGTTGCTAAAATTGTAGAAGTGTCTACCAACATTCCTATTTCTACAAGTATTATATTTTTAGGAGTTATTATTTTAATCTATACCGCTGTAGGTGGTTTATGGGCAGTTATTGTTACCGATATTTTACAATTTGTAGTCTTAACAGCTGCTGTATTAATTGTAGTGCCTTTAGCTTTAGACAAAGTAGGTGGTATTGATGGATTTATAAGTAAAGCCCCCGAAAATTATTTTAATTTGGTAAATGCCGAATATTCCTGGGAATTTATGGTTGCTTTTGGACTTTACAATCTATTCTTTATAGCAGGTCACTGGGGATATATACAAAGATACACCTCTGTTTCTTCTCCAAAAGAAGCTAAAAAAGTAGGACTTGTTTTTGCAAGTTTGTACACCATTAGCCCTATTATTTGGATGTTACCTCCTATGATTTACAAAGTCTTAAATCCTGAATTAGGTGCCTTGGCAGATGAAGGAGCTTACTTGTTAATTTGTAAAGAAGTATTACCTATTGGTATGTTAGGATTAATGTTAGGAGGAATGGTTTTTGCCACTTCTAGTTCTGTAAATACAACCTTAAATATTTCTGCAGGTGTATTTACCAACGATATATACAGACACTTAAAACCCAACACTAGCGATGCTAATTTGGTTAAAATAGGAAAATCAACAACTATTGTTTTAGGTATTATTACCATTATTATAGCCTTATTAGTTCCTATGATGGGAGGAATTGTATCTGTAGTATTAACATTAGCAGCCCTAACAGGAGGTGCTATGTTTTTACCACCATTATGGTCTCTGTTCTCTAAACAACAAACAGGAAACAGTGTTATTATGGTAACAATAACCTCTTTAATTATTAACTTATTTTTCAAATTTGCAGCACCCGAATTGTTTGAGATTTATTTAAGCAGAGCTAACGAAATGATTTTAGGTGTTGGAGGTCCAATTGTATTATTGGCCATCTACGAAGTTTATGCAAAAGTTAAAAAGTTAGAACCTACACAATACAATCAATACGTTGCAAAAATGAATGCAAAACCCGTATCTAATACTACAGATGATTCTAACTCTCAAAATTTAAAAGGAGTAAAAGTAATTGGAATTGGTATCTTTTGTACAGGACTTATTATTGTGGGCTTAACGTTTTTAAGCGAAACAAGTTCTGCCATTATCACAAGCATTGGTTCTTTAGTCTTATTAGGCGGAGGATACATTGTATTTAAATCTATAAAAAACAATAAATAAAATTATGAAATTAATTTATTCCGTTAAAAAAATCGCTTTAGCCCTTGTTGTTATGGGCTTAAGTGTTTCTTGTCAACAAAACACAACAGAAACTGCATCAAAGACTAAAGAGCATCAAGTATTTCCATATACCATGCCTACAGAAAAACCAGATTTTCCTTTGAGTGCTTCTGCAAATCGTATGTTTGATTATCCTGCTCCTAGAGCGCAAGACAACGAATTGTTTTCACAATTTAAATACACTCGCTTAAAAGGGTTTGATTACAACGGAGGTGATGGAACCATTACTAGAAGAGACCCTACCCGACCTATTAAAGTTGGTGACACCTACTATTTATGGTATACCAAACGTCATACAAAAGTTCGTCCTATTGGATGGAACAATGCTGCCAAAGCTACAGATGAAATTCCTTCTACAGATTGGGATTTAGCAGAAGTTTGGTACGCAAGTAGTAAAGATGGATTTACTTGGGAAGAAAAAGGAGTCGCTATTAAAAGACCCGAAAAACCAAAATCTGGATGGAGATCTGTTTGTACTCCTGAAATTTTAATTTGGAAAGGAAAGTATTATTTATACTACCAAGCTTTTGATGAACCTAGTGGATTAAAAGGAGACTTATGTCCTGTATCTATTTCTTACGCAGATTCTCCTGACGGACCTTGGACTCATGGTGGTGATGCCGTAATTCCTTTTGGAAAAGAAGGAGAATGGGATCACAAAGCAACACACGATCCTTTTCCTATAGTACACGATGGTAAAATTTATGTGTACTATAAATCAGCCTACAACAAATGGCCCGATAACAGAAAAAACTATGCTGTAGGTCACGGATTAGCTATTGCTGATGATCCTTTAGGACCCTATACAAAACACCCTTTAAACCCAGTAATGACTTCGGGACATGAAACAACTTACTTCCCATACAAAAAAGGAATTGCTGCAATTATTTATAAAGATGGAAACGAAAGAGAAACCGTGCAATATGCAGAAGACGGAGTAAACTTTAAAGTAATGTCTAAAATATCATTAGTACCTGTTGCAGCCGGACCTTATACTCCTGATGCTTTTACAGACACTAAAGATGGTAGAGGAATTACTTGGGGAATTTCACACTTTATTAATGCAGGTGAAAACGGAAACAGACATTCTATTATTGCAAGATTTGATTGTGATTTAAGTTTAGATTATGATGAACGTGGTTTTAAAGATACAGGAGTTTGGCACAAACCAGAAGTATACTTTAAACAAGGTTTAGGAAAGTTAAGACAGCACCCAGAAGGTAGATAAAACTGCTACTGTTAAACTAATTTCTATTTTTATGGAAAATTAAAAATTATGATGGAAAAAGTTAAAGTGAAAAAGACTTTCCTGTCACAGTATTACTATGCTTCTTTTTAGGAGGATTAGAAGTACATAGATTCTATGTAGTCAAATAAGAACAGGTATTTTACAACTCATCACTTTTGGTGGATTGGGTATTTGGACTTTGATAGATTTCATCATCATTTTAACAGGTAATTTTAAAGACAAAGAGGGAAATTATATTAAAAACTAAATTCCTTTTTTAACATAACTTAAAACGCTCTCATTTAAAGTACTTTTCTTTATCGAGAGCGTTTTTTTATGACCTTATAAAATGTATCTTTGCGTTCCGAATTTAATTCAACAAAATGGCATTTATAGACGAAATTAAACGTAGAAGAACCTTTGGTATTATCTCTCACCCCGATGCAGGTAAAACTACTTTAACAGAAAAATTATTACTTTTTGGTGGAGCTATTAGCGAAGCTGGAGCCGTAAAAAACAATAAAGTTAAAAAAGGAGCTACTTCCGATTTTATGGAAATAGAACGTCAGCGTGGTATTTCTGTCGCAACTTCTGTATTAGCGTTTAATTACAAAAATCGTAAAATAAACATTTTAGATACTCCAGGACACAAAGATTTTGCAGAAGACACCTTTAGAACCTTAACGGCTGTAGATAGTGTAATTGTGGTAATTGATGTTGCCAAAGGTGTGGAGCCTCAAACAGAGAAGTTGGTAGAGGTTTGTAGAATGCGTAAGATTCCTATTATTGTATTTATTAACAAATTAGACCGTGAAGGTAAAGATGCTTTTGATTTGTTAGATGAAGTAGAACAAAAACTAGGATTAACCACGACTCCACTTTCTTTCCCTATTGGAATGGGATACGATTTTCAGGGAATTTATAACATTTGGGAAAAGAAAATCAACCTATTTGCAGGAGACAAAAAACAACAAGTTACTACAGGAGTAGAATTCACAGATATTAATGTTCCTGAATTGGATGAATTAGTCGGTGAAAAAGCGGCTAATACTTTACGTGATGATATAGAAATGGTAGAAGGAGTTTACCCTCCTTTTGATCAAGAAGCGTATTTAAATGGAGACTTACAGCCTGTATTTTTTGGTTCTGCTTTAAATAATTTTGGAGTGAAAGAATTGCTAGATTGTTTTATAGAAATTGCTCCAACCCCTCAGCCCAAAAAAGCAGAAGAGCGTTTGGTAGATTCTAAAGAAAGTAACTTAACAGGTTTTGTGTTTAAAATTCATGCTAACATGGATCCTAAACACAGAGACCGTTTGGCTTTTATAAAAATTGTATCCGGTACTTTTAAGCGTAATGTTCCTTACTTGCACGTACGTAATGGTAAAAAGATGAAGTTTTCTAGTCCCAATGCTTTTTTTGCTGAGAAAAAAGAAATTGTAGACGAATCTTTTCCTGGTGATATTGTAGGATTACACGATACTGGAAACTTTAAAATTGGAGATACTTTAACCGAAGGTGAAATTATCAACTTTAAAGGAATTCCTAGTTTTTCTCCAGAACATTTCCGTTATGTAAACAATGCCGATCCTTTAAAATCTAAACAATTATACAAAGGATTAGATCAGTTAATGGATGAAGGGGTTGCCCAGTTATTTACTTTAGAACTTAACGGACGTAAAGTGATTGGAACTGTAGGAGCTTTACAGTACGAAGTAATTCAGTACCGTTTAGAGCACGAATACGGAGCCAAATGTACCTATGAAAATTTAAACATGCATAAAGTTTGTTGGGTAGAGCCTACAAATAACAAAGCTGAATTTGAAGATTTTAAACGTGTAAAACAACGTTATTTAGCCAAAGACAAACAAGGTCAGTTAGTATTTTTAGCAGATTCTGCTTTTACCATTCAAATGACTCAAGATAAATACCCATCGGTAAAGCTACACTTTACTAGTGAGTTTAAATAAAATATAACGATGTACAAACTGTTTTTCTGGCTCTTATGCTTTAATCACTTTCTGACATTTGCACAGGAAAACAGTTCGTCAACTTTATTAAACACCTCTTCTCTTAGCAACAAAGTTCGTTTTAATTACATGGTCCTTAATATGCCTGTGAATAAAAACACAGACAAAACCATGGCCTTAGGAGGTTTGCATTATCAAGTACCTATTACTAAAAACATTTATGGAGGAACCAATGTACATGCTGCTCTGTTTGGAGATCAAGGTGGATTGTTTGCTTTAGGACTAGAATTAGGAACCTTTCAAAAAATACATTCTAATCTTTATTTAGATGCCAACATCAATTTTGGTGGTGGTGGTGGTTATAGAAATTTAATCAATAAAGGAGCTTTTGTCAATCCCAACATTGGTATAGCTTATCATTTTCCTAAACTACACTTAGGAGTTCAATTTAGTCACTTTAACTTTTACACAGGAAGTATTAAAAGTAATGCTTTGTCTTTTTATGTAGAAGTTCCTACAAATTTAGTTGTTAGTACTTATAGTAGTAGAAATAAAATAGTTTCTGTTGCTAAAAACACAGCTCCTAAATCTAAAGTTAAAAGGAGTGCTTTTGTCATAAAACTAGATCAATATTTTCCTTTTGGAAAAACAAGAAAAGATGCAGAGCAACATAATGAGCTATTAAGAAACACCTTAAACTTGGTTGGTTTTGAATATCAGAAATATATTAACTACAATAGTTTTTTGTTTCTTCATACAGATGCTATGTATAAAGGGTTGGTGGCTGGTTTTATGGATGTGTTTGGTGGAATTGGATATGAACCTGTACAAAATAAGCACATCAGTATTTTTACCAAATTAGGAATTGGAGCGGCTGGTGGGAGAATTAGAGCCGAAGGTGGAGCAACCATATATCCTTCTTTTGGAATAGATTATCATTTAACTAAAAAAACATCTTTATTTGCTCATGCAGGTTACACTAGAGCATTGGATGGTTTTTTTGAAGCATATACCTTAGGTGGAGGAATAAAATTTAATAGTTTTTCTTCAGGTAGAATTAACAACTATACTGCTCAAAAGCCAACCAAAATAAAAACTACAGGAGTTAGAATAAGCCTACAACATCAAACTTATTTTAAGCTAAGTAGAATGATTCGTGAACCTTTGGATTTACATTTATTGGCTTTGCAAGTTAATTACGACATCAACACCTATTTGTATTTGGTAGGACAAGCCGCTTTTGCCTACGAGTCTACTTATAAAGGTACAGACAAACAAAGTGAATTAGGAGCTGGAGGATATGCAGACGGAATGGTTGGATTCGGATTCTATTCTCCTATATTTGCAAAAGAAAAAATTCAGCTATTTACAGAGCTTTTAACAGGAGCTGGTGGAGGTGCTGGAATTGATACTGGAGAAGGAATTATTATAAAAGCCAAGATAGGTGGTTATGTTCGTTTAAACGATCAGCTTTCCATTATAGCATCGGCAGGAAAAGTAGTATCGCCTTCTTTTAACATCAATTCAAACAATATAAACATCGGGTTAAGTGTAGATTTTTCATCACTTAGCTCCCTATTTAATAAATAATTAAGAGATGAATAACGGATTGTACGCAAAATTTAACACCTCTAAAGGTGAAATTTTAGTAAACTTAGAGTTTGAAAAAACTCCTGGAACAGTAGGAAACTTTGTTGCTTTGGCAGAAGGAAACATGGAAAACGAAGCTAAGCCACAAGGGAAACCTTATTACGATGGATTAAAATTCCACCGTGTGATTGCTGACTTTATGATTCAAGGAGGATGTCCTCAAGGAACGGGAACAGGAAACCCTGGTTATAGTTTTGATGATGAGATTGTAGCTGAATTAAAGCACGATGCTCCAGGAAAATTATCTATGGCAAACGCAGGACCTGGAACAAACGGTTCTCAATTCTTTATTACACATACCGCTACTCCATGGTTAGATGGTAAGCACACTGTTTTTGGAAGTGTTGTAAAAGGACAAGACATTGTTGATTTAATTGAACAAGGTGATGAAATTGAATCTTTAGAAATTGTTCGTGTAGGAGAAGCTGCTGAAAAATTTAACGCTATTGAATCTTTTAGAACTTTTGAAGGATCTAGAGAAGCAAATTTAAAAGCAGAAGCGGAAGCTCGTGAATTAGAGTTAGAAAAATTAGCTGCTGGGTACGAAAAAACAGCTAGCGGATTAAGATATAAAATTATTCAAGCAGGAAACTCTGGAGTAAAAGCTACTAAAGGACAACAAGTATCTGTACACTACAAAGGACAATTACCTGATGGAACTGTTTTTGATTCTTCTTACAAAAGAAATCAACCTATTGATTTTGCCATTGGTGTAGGTCAGGTAATTTCTGGATGGGACGAAGGAATTCAATTATTAGAAGTTGGAGACAAAGCTCGTTTGGTAATTCCTTCTGATTTAGGATATGGATCTAGAGGTGCTGGAGGAGTAATTCCACCAAATGCAACTTTAGTATTTGATGTAGAATTGGTAAAAGTAAAATAAGTACCTACTTATTTCTCAATATTTAAAAACCCTTTGTGAAAACAAAGGGTTTTCTTATTTTTAAATCTATCCTAAACTTATTTACAGTGAACCCTAAAGTTGACGAACATATTATCAAGGCTAAAAATTGGCAAGAAGAATTACAAGCTTTAAGAAATATACTTTTAGATTGTACATTAACAGAAACCTATAAATGGAAACATCCTTGTTATATGTATAAGCAGAATAACCTTGTTATTTTAGGAGGTTTTAAAGAGTATTGTAGTCTTAACTTTTTTAAAGGAGCTTTGCTTAAAGACTCTAACAATCTACTTGTAAAACCAGGAGAAAATTCACAATCTAGCCGTATTATTCAATTTACGAGTGTGCAACAAATACAAGAACTAAAGGCTGTTTTAAAAGCTTATATTTTTGAAGCTATAGAAGTAGAAAAAGCAGGATTAAAAGTAGCTTTAAAAACAGTAACAGATTATGAGGTTCCTGAAGAATTAGTACATGAATTTAACAACAACACTGCTTTAGAAAAAGCTTTTTATACCTTAACTCCTGGAAGACAAAAAGGATACCTCCTATTTTTTTCTGGAGCAAAACAAAGTAAAACTAGAACAAGTAGAATTCTAAAATACATTTCCAAAATTTTAGAAGGCAAAGGAATACATGATTGTACCTGTGGGCTTTCCAAAAAAATGCCCAATTGCGATGGATCACACAAACAACTAGCATAAAAAAAGGGCTTCATAAATTATGAAGCCCTTTTTTTATAGAATATAGTTTTTTTAAAACAATCTAAACCTACCTCCTATTAACAAAGTTCCTTGTAGAAAAGTAAAATCTTGTGAAGCAGAATCTGATTTACTTTGAGTTGTTCTAATATCAGACATATTAATATACCCCGCTCTTAAATCTGTTTGAATAAAAAAGTGTTTATAAATTACAAAGTTAAAACCTAATTGAGCATGCATTCCGTATCCTGATACATGGAAATCATCATGTCTTTCCTTACCTAACAAGGTTGAATTTGTTTTTGGCAACAAAAATCCAGCACCTAATCCTTCGGTTAAATTAATCACAAAATTTTCGGTTTGAATTCCAAAACTGCTGCTAATATCATCAAATCTATTTACTGATAGGTGAATGTAGTTTAATCCATCTGTATGTTCAAATTGTAAAAAATCTTCGGTTTGCTTAATTCCATTATTTACAAAAGGAGAAACAGCTCCATTTGCACCTACAACACCATAACTAGGATCTATTTCACCATCTATAGTTAACCACTGGTCTTGTACGGTTACGTATTTCATATGATCTAATCCTAATACAATACTATAATTTTCACTAAAGAAGTACCCTATTGCAGTATTTGTTTGTGGCAATGTAACATTTCCTGGGTTTAAATATTTGTTAGCCGAAAAAGGAATCTGTTTATCTGTAGCCACCACATCTTTTAAGGTAAAATTATAATCATCTCCTTTAAACGTAATATCCGAAGAAGAATACGCTGCTCTGTTCCATCCCCAATAAGCATAAAACTTTCCTTTGTTCTTTAATTTTGTTTCTTGTGCTTGTATAACAACCGTGAATAAAGCCATCAACAAAAAAAGTCTTGTATTTTTCATGAATTATATAAGTATATTTGATTTTTAAAAAGTTGGACAAATTTAGCAAATACAAATGAGTAATAGTTTTAAAAACATAGAAGATATTACAAAGCACAAACCTCTTATTTTGTTTGATGGAGTTTGTAATTTATGTAACAACTCTGTACAACTTGTAATTAAAAACGATTCCAAAAATATTTTTGTTTTTTCTACATTACAAAACCCAGCCGTAATTGCTTATTTGGCTAGTAAAGGTGATCAATACAATAATATTGATTCTGTTATGTTAGTAAGCAATTCTAAAATTTACACAAAATCTAGCGCTGCCTTAACCATTGCTAAACACTTAAAGGGATGGTACCCTGCACTGTATCTATTTTATGTGATTCCCAAACCTATTCGTGATTTTGTATATGATGTAATTGCTAGAAACAGATATAAATGGTTTGGTAAAAAAGACAACTGTATGATTCCAACTCCCGAATTAAAAAATAAATTTTTATAAGCCCGTTTTTATTGCATATCCTACTTTATCAACTATTTTTGTCGAAAATTAATTTTTGATGGATAAATTAAAACAACGTTGGGGCTTAACATCTAACTGGGAAATATTGGCTATTCTTGTTGCTTTTAGCATTAATGGTTCTTTTGCAGCTTTTATTGTTAGACCTGCATTAGCTTTGGTAGGTATAACTAAAGCCAACTTAAACATTGTTGTTTTTTATATTTTATACATAGTTCCTGTATTTTTAGTGTATCAGTTTACCTTGCCTTATGTAGGTTGGCTTGTAGGTCAATACAAATTCTTTAAAAACATGCAGGATAAAATGATGAAAAGAATGAAATTTAAATTTTAGTTTCTTTTTTATCAAAACACAAACTAAGTACATAAGTAATTGTAAACGTAGGGACTATATCTGTAAAAGGTAATATTTCTTCTACAAAACCAACTACAGCCATATATTTAGACACTTTGTTTTTATATAATTTCATCAATATAAAAGAAGACAAAGGAGCCCATACCACATCTATAAACTCTCCTAATTCTGGAACTAAATAAGATAGCATTCCTAGTGCATCTAACAGAATACTTAGCAGTAATTTTATATATTTAGATTTCATGAAGTTAAAGTATATAAAAGATGGAGTTTAACCAACTTATTGACAAAATTGATCTTCTTAAAAAGATTCCGCTCAAAGGTATAGAAGCTCATAGAGAATTAGCTCCTTTTAGTAGACCTACTTTTACAAAGTATCAAATTCCCGAAAACGCAAGAAAAGCAGGAGTACTTATGCTTTTATATCCTGATGAAAACAATAATACAAATATTTTGTTAACCAAAAGGGCTAGTTACAAAGGCACACACAGCAGTCAAATTAGTTTTCCTGGAGGTAAAAAAGAAATTACCGATATCAATTTACAAGAAACGGCACTTAGAGAAACCTTTGAAGAAGTGGGGATTGCTAAAAACCAAATTATGGTTTTAAAACAGCTTACCACAATTTACATTCCTCCTAGCAATTTTTCTGTAAATCCGTATTTAGGAATTCTTAAAAACACTCCCGAATTTATGATCAATCACGAGGTAGATGAAATCATTCATTTCCCAGTAAACAACCTACTAGATCCAAAAAAAATAGCTACCTTTAAATCCGCTACTTCTTATGCTAAAAACATAGAAATTCCCTGTTTTGTATTTAATCATCATAGAATTTGGGGAGCTACCGCTATGATTCTTAATGAAGCTAAAGAAGTACTAAAAACACTGTAATTAGGAACAAATTATTGTAAATTTGTTGCTCACAAAAAAAATAATAATTAAAATACAAATGAGCTTATTTAAAAAAAACCCTTTTGGGCAATACCTTTTTTTAAAAAGAATAATCATCAGTATCATTGGAATTGTTTCTTACAGAAGATATAACGGTTTTAATAAATTAAAAATTGAAGGTTCTGAAATACTAAAAGACCTTCCAGAAAGAAATGTGTTATTCATTTCTAACCACCAAACTTACTTTGCTGATGTTGCTGCTATGTATCATGTATTTTATGCTACACTAAATGGTAGAGATAATAGTTTAAAAAGATGGACATATTTACTACGACCAAAATTAAACCTGTATTATATTGCTGCATTAGAAACTATGAAAGCTGGTTTGCTTCCTAAAATTTTTGCTTATGTTGGTTCTATTTCTATTGAAAGAACATGGAGAGCTGCAGGTAAGGATGTAAAAAGACAAGTAAAAATGTCTGACATCACAAATATTAAAAAAGCTTTAGATGATGGTTGGGTAATTACATTTCCGCAAGGAACTACCAAACCATTTAACCCAGTGCGTAGAGGTACTGCTCATTTAATTAAAACCTATCAGCCTATTGTTGTACCTATTGTTATTGACGGTTTTAGACGTTCTTTTGACAAAAAAGGATTGTTGATTAAAAAACGTGGAATTTTACAATCTATGGTAATTAAACAACCTTTAGAAATTGATTATGAAAAAGAAGATGCTAACGATATTCTTAAAAAAATTGAATTTGCTATAGAGCAACACCCTTCTTTCTTAAAAGTGATTTCTGTAGAAGAATATGCCGAACAAGAAAGAAAGTTAAACAAACAAAGAGAGTTTTGGAGTTCTGACAAGGAAGATGAATAAGCTAATTAAATTAGCTGCATATACTTTCCTAATTCATATAACACTAAACTCTATCAGAAGATTATAAACAATAAAAAAAAGACAGCCAAATGGCTGTCTTTTTTATTGTCTGTAAATATATATACAGCGCTTAATTATATACCTCTGTTTCTTTTAAAGTAATTAAACTAACAGCTTTAGAAACTGTTGTTATTATAGTGGTTGTGGTATTGTTAACCTCATCTACAATAGTTTCTGTGGTAATTTCACCATCATTATCGGTAGCAGGAGTAATGCTTTCGGATACATTAACATCACCTATTTCTTTATCTGCAATTACAGTTACTTTTTTAGTATGGTTTATTGTTAAGCCTAAACTATTTTTAACACTTATTTTATTTCCATCAATATCTGTATTATTTGCTTCTACTACATAGGTTGTTGTTTCTTTAGTTTTAGTAACAGTACCTGTTTCCGCATTGGTAGTGTTTTCTTCTGAACCTATTACATAATTAATTTTGTATTTTCCTTCTACAGCTGGATTTGTTCCTGCAGGTACAAAAGCAGTAGATTCGTCTGTTGACGAAACATAATAATTTACAGGGTTATTTTCTTCTTGATAGTGAATAACTAAATCTGTTTCTCTATAAATATTAATAGTTGTTGGAACCGTAACACTTTTATAACCAGACAATGTATTATTTGCGTTAGAAGGTGCAGCCACATTGATTGTATAAACAGGCACCAACGACACTTGAGGCAATTCTTTTTCCTCTGTAGTACAACTAACTACAAGTAATATTAAAATTAGTTTTAATGTATTTAAAAAGTATTTCATTTTTCTGTTTTTTTAGAACACCTCTTTTAAATTTATCAATATAAAAGAGGTGTTTAATTAATTTGTTTAAGGTCTGTCGTTAACAATTAATAAATCAAAATTATCTAACCACAACTTTTGAACTTGTGTAGCACCTTGATCTACATTGGTAATATTAATATCAAGTCTACCATCTGCTATGGCAGGTAACTCTACAGCCGGTAAGTTTAATTGAACCCACTTTCCTTTTTCTACAGTGCTAATATCAAAATTAAAAGTAGCATCTACATTTGTTGTACAGTTGTATTGTATTGTAGACATTGTAGTTGCTGGATCTATATACACCCATACACTTGGAATAAATTTACCTGCCGGTATTGGACTTAATGTTTTAAATGCAGATCCTTGTAATCTTGCTAAATTAGGGATACCTGTACTTGGAGTTTCAAATTTTAAAGAACTATTTCCTTCATAAGCTAACTCTGTATCTCTCCAATAATACAATGGTCCCGCTTCTGAGTTACCATTGTGCTGAGCAAAATATACTCCTTTATTCATGTTAGCAAACTTATACTGATTTCCTGAACCTCCATATTCAGATTCATACCCTGTAAAATCAGTTATATTCATCACTCCTTCATATTCTGATGTTTTAATGGTAGTGGTTATAGGATCAAAACTCTCTAATGATCTTCCGTCTACCGAAATAATTCCATCAGTATCTTTTGCATTAGCATCTGTATACGAGATTGTAAACGTATCTGTATTGTATACTTGCTCCGCTAATGTTAACTCTATAATTGTTGCATCATCAGCATTTAAAGCCACAGAGGAAACAGCTATATTTTGATAAAATCCACTATCTGTATTCACAACATTAACTGTAAATTTATCTTCTTGCCCATCAAACAATTCTACTTCTCCTGTTACAGGAAAACTAATTATTCCTTCTTTTGATATTTTTAATCCTGCGTTATACGCAAATGGCTTAGTAGAGGGTAATACCTTTATTTTTAAAGGGATTAACTTAGCAATATCTTTAGTAGGCCCTACATCACTTGTTCTTCTTGATATAAAATGAGCTGTATAATATTCATCATCTGCTGTAAGTTTATTATATGCTACCTCTATTGTTTCTTTAGAACTAACTTCGGGTTTTCCTCCGTTGGTTGTCCATCTAGTTCCATCTACCTCTCCAATAGTTGACAAATCTTCGAACATTAATTTTTCTCCTGCTTCAATAGACACCTCAGCCCAAGTATCAATATTTTCTAGACTTGGTTGATCTTCTTCCTCAACAAATAAAATTTCAGTATATGGATTTGCTTCATCTACAATGGTAGGTCCCGTAGGATCTTCGGGGTTGGTTATAAAATTTTGTTTGTAAACTTTACAAGTTGGTACAGGGTCTGGAAAAACCTTTACTTTAAAAATAGTATCAACCACTGTGCTTGTTATAGATTTTGAGACCAACTCTCCTCCTACTTCAAAAGACCTAGTATACGTTACTGGTTCTTTAAACTCTGTTCTTAATTTCACTTCAAATTCTCCAGCTTCGGGAAAGTAAACGTTTACCAATTCATCTGCTGATTTGGTTCCTGAATTTGGAATAACAAAAGAGCTATAAATTGTATCGCTTTCAGTAAACTTTTGGTTTAAAAATTTAGCTGAACTAGGAATTGTCCATTCTCTATTTTTCTCACCTACTGATACATCAAATAAACCAACATATTGATTGATATTAATTTCTTTATTTGATTCTCTATAAGTTTCTCTATTTCCACCTGTGTACCATTGAAAACTAGAATAATCTCCGTTTAAATCTCCATATACAGATACGTCTTCGTCTGAACAGCTGGTTGTAAAAGCCAACAGCACACATAATAGTCCTGTAATTAATTTTATATTTTTCTTCATAATCTCTTAGTTTACTTGTTGGTTATACAACGTTTCTTCGTTAGGTAATGGCAAGTAGGCATGTACAGATTCTAAATAATTAGCTGCTGCATCATTAAACTCAATTTCAGGAGTGTTGTTGTTAGCAGTTGGTCCTACACCCGTCTGTATTTTGCTTCCTTTACCTGTAGTTCCATCTTCTTTTGTAAAAGAATAATCTACTACCTGGTAATCTCTTGATGCCAAATCTGTAAAACGTTGTTTGGTTATTCCCCATCTTCTTAAATCAATAGCTCTTTCTGCATACCCTTCTAAAGACAACTCTAAAGGCCTTTCTATATACATTAAGTGTTCCATTAATGTTGTTTTATCATAAGCTACATCATCATAAGAACTAGAACCATCATCGGCACCTAATAGCAATAATCCCCAACGGCTTCTAATCTCGTTAATGTATTTTAACGCTTCTGTAATATTATCTTGTTCAATATAACACTCTGCCAACATTAAGTAAGCATCTGCTAAACGATACACCACTAAGTTTTTACCAGACTGCCACGCTGTAGACAACATTTCATCTTCGTGACTAACCACATCATGATTGGTTAATTTTTTAAAATAGGCAAAAACATCCTTACTAAAACTAACGTCTTCATAAGCAGGAGTTTTTCCATAATAGCTAGACTCCTCATCGTTAACTACCTGAATCATTTGCGCACATCTTAGAGGCACACTTCTTAATTGATTTCCTTCTTTAAAGTTTCTAGAATCATTTAAATTCATAGGTTCGTTAGAATATTCAAAAGTTAACCAGGCTGTTGGGTTAAAGTATTTTGGACCTCCTATTGATCCTCCTTTATTTGCTGGTGTTGTATACCTTGCCCATCTTGTAGTATAAGCCTCTTCATCCCAACTATCCCCATTAGAGTTAATCAAACGTTGATGTACATCTGTATAATTTATTTCGAATAACGTTTCTTTGTTAAAATCTCCTGCATGTGTAAACAACGTTTTTACAGCTTCTCCTTTAAGTAATTCAAATCCGTAAGGTCCTTCTATTACATCTTTTAACAAAGGAACTGCCTTGTCGTATTCTTCTGTATATAAATAACTTTTGGCAAAAATCATGGCTGCCAATCCCTTACTAACTCTAGAAGGTTGATTTTGAGTTGCAGGTAAATTATCATAAGCATATTCAAAATCTTTTCTAAAAAACTCTAAAACTTTGGCAGATGATGATGTTGGTTTAGAATAATCCTCTAAACTCTCAGGTATTTCATCTCTAATGATTATTTCTCCTTGATTGTAGTTAGAGTGTAAGTAAAAATGCATTAACCCTCTTAAAAAACGAGCCTCTGCCATTTGTGTGGTCCATGCTTCTTGACTTTTAAAAGTTTCTGACATACCGTTTAACCCTGTTATAACTTGGTTTGCTCTCCAAATTACACGATACATTCCTGCCCAGCTTTTAAAATAATGATTATCTACCGTATTTGTAAATGCTTGTGCGTGCCATGCATAGGTTTCTGAGTTTTGTCTGCTTCGCAAGTTTGAAAATGCTATATCACCTCTAAGAGCCTCATTGTCAACAGACCAAATGTATTGATTTAACAATCCGTTATAAACAGATGTTAAGTTTTCATTAGAATCCTCTAAATCCTGCCAATATAGTTCTGATGAAACTTCATTTGGATTGATTTCTTCTAAGTAATCGTCACAAGATTGCAACGTCGTTGTTATCACCAAAAAAGGGATAATGTATTTTATATATCTTTTCATCTTGTTTCGTTTAAAATTTAACATTTAATCCAACAGTGTACAATGAAGCTAATGGATATCTAGATAAATCTAAACCTCTTCTTGCTACATTTCCTCCAACCTCTGGATCATAACCTGTATATTTTGTAATGGTCAATGGGTTTTGAGCTGTAAAAAATAATCTTAAGCTACTTAGACCTATATCTTCACAAGTTGTTTGTGAAAAATTATAACCTAATGTTGCCAGTTTTAAACGTATATAGTCTCCACTTTCAACCCAATAATCGTTATTTGGTAAATAGTTATTAGTACCAAAATCTCTTAAAATTGGAATATTAGATGTTGGATTATCTTTAGACCACATGTCTAATAAATCTTTGTGCCTACCTTTGGTATAAGCTTCAATTTTATTACCATTTATAATTTCTGACCCTACAGAAGCGTACCAGTTCATAGACAAATCAAAACCTTTATAGGTCCATTGCATATTCCAACCTAATTCAAAATCAGGCAATGCACTTCCTGCATAATGCCTATCATCATTATCGATTTTACCATTTTTATTATAATCAACAATTTCAATATCCCCCATTTTTGCATCAGGCTTAATTTCTTGATAAGCTGCCAAACGCTCTTCGCTATTAATAGCTCCGTTAGTTTTGTACAAGAAATAAGCTCCTGCTTCGTATCCTTCTGCAAAAACAGTAATTGGAGTAGAATTTATGTTAGATTGCGTGTTATAAATAGTTGATTGTCCTGCTGTACTAGTTACCTCATTTGTATTTCTAGTAAACACTAAACTTGTAGATAATTTACTTTTTTGAATATTTGTTCTATATTTTAAAGCTATTTCCAAACCTTGATTGGTCATGTTTCCTACATTTAAAATACTATTTAAATTATTTCCGTCATAAGCACCTGCAGAACTTGGAGTTCTTACAGGAAACAGCATATCTTCATTACTAGATTTATAAACATCTGCAGTAACAATCAATTTGTTTCTCCATAAACTCATATCAAAACCAATATTTGTTTCTGTTTTTGTCTCCCATTTTACCTGAGGGTTTGCATAGGTATATACAGCAGATCCAAATGTTAATTGATTGTCTGTAGGATCAAAAATATAATTCGCATTGGTACGTATGGTACTTTGATATTCATAATTTCCAAATCGGTTGTTTCCTACAGTACCTCTACCCGCTCTAATTTTAAAATTATTAATGGTTCCTTTTAAGTCTTTCCAAAAAGGTTCATCAGATACGTTCCACCCCATAGTAATTGATGGAAATATCCCCCATTGATTCTCTGGGCTAAATTTGGAAGAACCATCTCTTCTTACCACTCCTGATAACAAATATTTGTCTTTGTATCCGTAGGTTACTCTACCAACAAAACCAACTTGTGTACTATTATAATAAATTTCTGAATCGGCTACAGGATTGATACTTGCACCGTCTAACACACGAATATCATTATTTAGGACACCTTCTTTTCTTGCTGAAAAACCTCTATATCCTTCTTCTTTGATTGCAAAAATTGCTTGTGCTCCAAAATTATGATCCTCAATTTTTTTCTTATAGCTAAGTCCTATATCTCCTGATAATGTAGATCTTCTAGATGCAGATGTAGTTACATTACTTTTCGTTGGATCTGTTTCTGTAGGATCTCCGTTTAAATAAACAATTGAATATTGAGGTAAAAACTGATCTCTATAAGTATTGGTAATAGCTGTACCCAAAGTAGCAGACATACTTAAATCTTTTGTTAATTGTCTTGTAACTCCTATACTTGCATTAATTCTCTCACTAGTACTATTGTCTTTCTTTTTTAATGCCTGTGCCAACAATTCCAATGGAGTTCTTACTCCCCCATCACCACTTTCTGTAGAGTATACAACATCTGAACTAGGATCTACAATTGGATATAGTGGTGAATAACGTTGTGCATTTGTTATTAAGTTGTTTCCTACTCTATCTCTTTTTTCTGTAGTAAAAGCGATACTAGATCTTACCTTCCAATTCTTTTTATTATAGTTTGCAGAAATACGTCCATTTACTCTTTGAAAACCAGAATTTATCAACGTTCCTTCTTGATTAAAATAACCACCTACTGCGTTGTAAGAAAACTCTTTAGTTCCTCCAGAAACATTTAAAGTGTGTTGTTGCGTAGCTGCATGTTCTACCAATACATAATCATTAAAAGTATTATCATTATTTAACCACTCTGGAGTTCTAATAGGACCTGGAACAAAAGTAGAAGCACCATTATCTAACTGTGTTAAACCAAAAAATAGTTCATCTTTAGCATTCATTAAAGAAATTCCTTTCCCTAAATCTTGAATACCATATTTTGAGTTTAGGGTAATGCTCATTTTTCCTTCTTTTCCTTGCTTGGTAGTTACCAAAATAACTCCTCCTGCTCCTTCTGTACCATAAATAGCTGCAGAGGCTGCATCTTTTAAAATATCAATAGTTTCAATTTCATTTGGACTTAACCCTGGATTACCTTGTTGAGCTATTCCATCTACAACCCATAACGGCTCATTGGAACCAATTAATGAAGTTACCCCTCTTATTTGTATACTAGCGGTTTCTCCTGGCTCTCCACTTGCTGCAGTTACATTTACCCCTGTAACTTGACCTTGTAAAGCTGAAGACACATCTGTCGTTACAAATTGTTCTATTTCTTCAGATTTTACTTGTGCTACAGCTCCTGTTACTTCTTTTTTCTTTTGAGTTCCATATCCAACAACAACAACTTCATCTAATTGCTCTTGACTTGGATCTAAAATTACATTAAGCACATTACCTGTAATTGTTGTACTTTTAGGAGTCATTCCCAAATAAGTAAATTGCAAAACATCTCCTTTTTTTGCCTTGATTACATATTGACCATCAAAATCTGTTGTCGTTACCTCCTTAGTACCTAGTTTTTGTATTGTTGCTCCAATTAAAGGTAATCCATCACCAGAGCTAGTTACGACTCCTGATACGGTTCCTTGAGCGTATGCTTTTCCTTGAAAACACACTACAGATAAAAACAGAATAAGAAATACTTTTCTTAAGACTGTTCTTACATTTATAGTTCTATTTTTCTTCATTTAAATTAGTTTTAGTTTTTATAGTTTTAATTTGGTTAGTAAATGAAACTCCGCAAGAAGATTTCTTTTTTTGTTAGATTTTTGTTCATAGTTTTAATTAAATTCAGATTTACATATTTAGAGTTATTAACACAAAAGCGCTTATTTATTTAACAATTTAAAAATAAAAAAGCACTAAAAACGAAATAAACACTATATTAAACATAAAATATTATCATATTCACAATATTAAAAGCTATCTATGTTTATAACATACTCTTCTGTAAATAATTTGTATTCATCCGTACATAAAATCACTTTCATACTATAAAACAACAAATTACAAAGAACACATCTTACAAATATGATTATTTGGTATAAAAAAACAGGATATAGCACCTTGTGCTATATCCTGTTTTAACATTCTTTTTATAAAACAATATGTCCTTAAACTAAAAAGCTCTATTATAAATAATAGAGCTTTTAATTGTTTTATGTATTATGTTATTAATTATAAATTTCTTTTTCTACAAATAATAATTTATACTTAAATGTTTCATCTATCGTTTTTGTAATCGTTACAGTTGTTTTGTTTGTTTCTGTATCAATACTTGTTTCTGTTTTGGTTACTAGCGAAATAACATTAGGTGTTTCATATTTAGTTTCTACTACTACTCCTTCGGTATCAGAACTTGTTGTATTTCGAACAGTTGTTGTTGTAGTTACCTTTATTGTGTTTAACATCAATCCTTCTATAGCTACATCAGCCGTAACAGCATTTGACATTGCCGTTCTGTTAAAATAAAGAGAATAATTGTTTGTTATCATTTCTGTACCAGTAACTCCTCCTTTATTAATAGGATTGGTAACTTCTGTGGTCAATTTAATATCATATACATCAGCATCTGTAGTATCTTCAATGTAAGGTACTTCAAATTTACTTGCTGTTGAAGTTGTATTAAAAATAATTGTTAAATCTTTATTCTTAAACAACTGTAATTTATATGGTACAAACCTATTGTCGTATTCGTTTTTCAAGAATTTTTCTTCATCAGTAGCTATTGCGGGGTCTTGTTCTACATCAAAAGTTGGATTGATATCTAATTCTGAAGATATATCAAAAGCACTATAAACAGGTACTAATTCTAAATTTTCTTTTTCCCATCCTGTTTCTTTTTCACAACTAAGTGTTAAAAACACTAAAGCTATTAAATTTATATATTTGATTGCTTGTTTCATTTTATATTTTTTAGAACCTCTAAACCATATTAAATAGTTTAGAGGTTTTGTTTAATTTTATCTTTGTTCTACAGGTACCATAGATATATCATCTACATACATAGTTGCAGATGTACTAATAACATCTACCTTATTAATTTGAAAAACTAATTTATCATTATTTGTATTATCGTAATCAGCTAAAGTAACTTCTTGGTTTAACTTAACCCATTCTCCCTTTTTTACTCCTGTTAAATCCCATTTAACAGATTTAAAAGTAGTTCCTTGAAAATTTGTTAGCAGCGTATTCAAATCAGAATCAACATCAATCCATACATTTATAGAAAAATTATAGGTACCTGCTACAATTTTAAGTTCTGTAGCACTTGTTCCTTGTACTTTAATTTTATTATCCATTGAAGAAACATCAGCTTCACTAAATTTTAAACTATTCGTGCCTGTATTTGCAAAAGAAGAACTGTAAGACCATTGATCTGGGTGTTGTATAAACCACTCCGATCCTCCTAATTCAAAACCATAATAATCTGAATCCAAAAGTTCATCTGTAAAACGTACAGTTTGATCTGTAAAAGCAAGTAAATCTCTTTCATCTGCAGATACAATGGTTGTAGCACCTACAATATAAGAAACTTTAATATCGTCCGTATTATAAATATCCGAAGCTAAAGTTAATTCTATAGTTGCTTTATTTGTAGAGCTTACTTGAGCTTTAGTAACTGTAATATCACTATCAAAACTAGCTGCAGTATTTGTTACGTGTACATTAAAGTTAGCTTCTTGATCTGTAAAAGCCTTTAATTCTCCACTAACATCAAAACTAATTTTATTAGACTCCAATCTAACAACACTTTCTTCTATTATATTAAAAGGCTTAGATGATTTGTTTACTATAATTTTTAAGGGAATATCTAATACTTGTGACTCTGCTTTAGGAACTGTTTTATCATCTCCATCTCTACTTACAGATAGAGATCCAGCTTCAAATTCTCCTAATTTTAAATAATCAAAAACAACATTTTTTGTACCAGAAGCTGTCTTTTGATTTGATCCTGGCGATTTCCAACTATTTGCATTTGGACGTCCAATAGTAGTAATATCTTCATAAATTAAAGATTCACCAGCTTCTATATTAATAACTCCATCTGCAGGTATCAGCTCTTTTGCAGAGTTGTACAACTCCGTTTTAACTCCTAAGTCATCTTCTTTAGAAATTTTGACTGCAGGTTTTAAACTATCATAAACATCTACTTTCCAAATATTCTTAAGTTCATACACATCTCCTTTTTTAACAGATTCAATTTTTACTTTTCCATTAAACGTTACAGGACTATCAAAAGTATTTACCATTTTAACCTCATTAATTCCTGGTTTTAAAAACAATATATGTGCAGGTTTAGATGTTGACACAGTGCCTAAATCATTATTGATAAAAGGAATTAAATTCTTATCACTTGTTTTAAAATTTGGATTTAAAAATTTGTCCTCTTTTTCGATAATCCATTCGTGAGATATTGCATTTTGAGACAAATCTATAAATGAAATATAATCTCCTTTATTTATTCCAAAATTTATATCTGAAGTTGTATTTGCATAATTATATTCGGAGGTTGACCAAGTAGCATCATTAAATTTTGCTAAAGAATTTACTTCATCATTATTACAACCTACAAGAAATGCTACGATTGAAATAATTTGTATTATTTTTTTAATATTTTTCATCTTGCTTCAATTATTAGTTTAATAATGGATTTCTTAAAATCTCATTTAAAGGAATAGGGTAATAATTATTTAATGCTGGAGTATAATTATCTGCTGCAACATCATATTCATAATCTATGATATTTAACTCTGTAGCAGTTCCAGGGTTTACATTTAAAATTTCTCCGTTTTTAATAGTTCCTGTTTTACCTGTTTTTTCTCCAGTATCAGCATCTCGTTTATCATAATCATAATTTTGAGCGTAATACGTTGCATTTGATAACCTGTTAAAGTTTTCCTTTATAATCCCCCATCTTCTTAAATCTATCCAACGTATTGCATGACCTTCTACAGATAATTCTAATGGTTTTTCAACATACATTAACCTATTCATTAGTGTTTCTTGAGTATAATCAACATAGTCCACATCAATAACCCCATCATTATCTTTGTCAGATTCAAAAGTTGCATCAGGCCAATCAGTATCTGGCATTCCTATTAGTTGAAGAGCCCATCTATGTCTTATTTTATTGATTAATTTTAAAGCTCCATTTAAATCTCCAGTTTGAATTAAACATTCAGCCTGCATTAAATACACTTCTGCCAATCTGTTTACAACAACATTAGAACCCGCACTTCTTGTTCCTCTAGGATCGGTGTTATTAAATTCAATATATTTTTTATAGTAACCAAATCCAAAACCTCCATTTTGAATTTTAATACCTTCTGTTGTTTTTTTACCTCCAAAATCTGTTAATTCATCATTTACAATAGCTGCCATAGAAGATGCTCTTAAAGATACTGGTCTTATAATGGTACCTCCTGTTCCTGGTTCTGTATATACGTTTCTAGAATCTGCTAAATCTAATTCTTCTGATTTGTAAGCGTATATCATCCAAACGGGCATAAAGAAACCTGACGATCCTGTTGAATTAAAAGATAATTGATTAGACATTTTTCCTGCATCAAAAACTTTTAAACTCTGTCTATGCTCTGTATTGTAGGCTAATTCAAATATAGATTCCTTATTAAACTCTCCTGCTGGAGTAAAAATTAAAGAAGGATCCGTTACTAATTCAAAAGGGCCATTATCTATAACATCTTCAAAATACGTCATAGCCTGTGAGTAGTCTCCAGTTGCACTTGGACCATCTGTAGCCTCATATAAGTATGATGTTCCTAAAGCTGTAGCTGCTGCCCATTTTGTTGCACTTCCTAAATAATCTTTATCATATTCTTCAGGTAAATTCTCATAAGCATATAATAAGTCTTCTCTAAAAAAGTCTCTTACCTCTGCAGATGATGATAGCTCTTTACCAAAACCAGTTGTAACATTAGGAATTTCTTTTCTAATAATTACATTACCGTTATTGTATGTAGAGTGTAAATAGAAATGCATTAATCCTCTAAAGAATCTAGCTTGTGCCACTTGTGCTGTCCAAGACTCTAATGAATCTTCTGTTAAAGTAGCTTCTAATCCTTCTAGACCTTCTAGTACTTGATTTGCATAATAAATAGTTGCATAACATGCATCCCATTTAGCAGATATAAATTCATTGTTATTTGTATATGTTTGATAATAGTAAGGTAAATTCCCTTGGTTTGTAGGGGTTGGCCTACCAAATCCTGGATATCCCATATCCGATCTCCAAGCTTCTTGCATAACTCCTAGTAAATTTTCATCTAATAAAGAATTATAAACTGAGTTTAAACCTTTTTGCGTATCCGATAAATTATCCCAACGTACCTGTGGTTGGTTTGGGTTTATTTCTGTTAATGATTCGTCTGAACATGACAATAAACCAAATAACATAAAAACCACTATAATGTTTTTAAAAGTCAAATATTTCATGATAATTGTTTTTATTTATTAAAAGTTTAGATTTAATCCTAACATATAAGTAGCTGTAATAGGATATGTTCCTTTATCTAATCCTCTACTTTGAATTCTACCTCCTACTGCAGGATTATAACCTGTATACTTAGTAAATGTTAACGGATTTTGAGCTGTAGCATAAATCCTAAATCTAGAAATCCCTCCTAATTTTTCTAAAATAGATTTAGATAGACTATACCCTACAGTAACTGCTTTTAATCTTAAGTAACTACCATCTTCTAACCATAAATCTGTATTTCCATTATAATTGTAATGGTTTTTGATTTGATTTTTAAAAGAAGGAATTGAACTAGTAGGGTTAACCTCTGACCACTGATTGATTAAATCTGCATGTCTTCCATATCCAAACGCTGTAGCCTTAGAACCATTCATTATTTCCTGTCCTAATGCAGCATACCAGTTCATAGAAAAATCAAAACTTTTATAGCTTGCATTTAAATTATACCCTAATTCATACTTAGGCAATCCGCTACCTCTATAAGTTCTATCGTCATTAGTAATTTGTCCATCGTTATTGGTGTCAACTATAACAAGGTCTCCCATACTCGCTTGAGGATTAATTTTTTGATAATCTGCTAATTCTTCACTTGTATTTATAACACCATCTGTAGTATAAATAAAGAAAGCTCCAGCTTCATAACCTTTAGCAATAGCAGTTACTTGAGACTGATCTCTAGCTCCTGAAATTAAACCTGAGTCATCCATTAAAGTAAATCTTCCAAACCCATCTAACTTGGTAATTACATTCTTATTAGTTGTAAAAGTACCACTCATGTTTAACTTCACATTTCCTATGTTTGTTTTGTATTTAGTTGCTAGTTCAAGTCCTTTGTTAGTCATGTTACCAACGTTTAATATAATTCCTGAATTATTAATAGCTCCTGTAGATCCAGACAATGTTATAGGAAACAACATATCACTATTGGTTTTGTGATAATATTCTGCTGTAAAAGTTACTTTATTTTTAAAGAAACTAAGATCTACACCTAAATTTGATTGTATAGATGTTTCCCATTTTAAATCTTTATTAGCATAACCGTTTTGAATATTTCCATTGGTTAGATTATCACTTCCAGAACGTCCATATGCATATTGGTATTCTGTTAAAAATGTTTGCTGATAAATGTAATCTCCCACTCTTTGGTTCCCTACTTTACCATAAGAAGCTCTAATTCTAAAGTTATTTACAACCGATTTGTAATCATCCCAAAAACCTTCATCAGATACATTCCAAGCAAAAGATGCTGAAGGGAATAAAGCAGATCTTGAATCTACATTAAATCGAGAAGAAGCATCACGTCTTATACTTGAGCTAAATATATATTTCCCTTGATAATTGTATTGTAAACGGTATAATAAACCAAAAGTTTTACTTATATAATCATTTCCAGACTCTACCGTATAATTTAAAGTTGTACCATTTAAAACTTTAATATCGTTGTTAGTTACACCAGACCCACCAGCAGAAAATCTTTCTGTTGTGTACTTTTCATAAGTAGCTCCTAAAGTCATAGCAATTCTATGATCTTTATTGATATTAAACTTGTAGTTAGAAAAAATACTAAATGTATTGTTTATCTTTTTCTGAGCATTATTTCCGACACCACTACTTCTTGATTGACTAATTTCTTCTCCTGTAACAGCATTTATTACTTGTTGATAAGGTCTGAAACTATGTCCATAATCATAATCTGAAGACATTCCATATCTAGACGTAAGTGATAAGTTATCTGTAAATTTATAAACCGCACTAAATGTAGTATTTGCATTTAATGAATTAATCGTGTTTTCATTTCTAAAACTATTAATTGCAGATTGTAAATTATTTCCATTACTACCACCTGTAGTAAAAATAACATCGTTTAAACTTACATCTTCAACATCAATATTTAAAGGAGAGTATTTAATAATTTGAGAAGTTAACCCCCCTGGAGATTTATGATTCTCTTCATTTGTAATAGCTACAATTGCTTTAATATCCCATTTTCCTTTTTGATATCCTGTGTTTGCTCTAATATTAAAACGTTGGAAATCTGAACCTACAATAGTTCCTTTTTGTCTATAAAAACCTGCCGTAACATTGTAATTAATTTCTTTACCTCCTCCTGAAATAGTTAATGAGTGATTTTGTGTAGGACGGCTATTTAAAATAACATTTCCAAATAAATCTGAATCATTTAAGTATGCAGATTTAAACATGTTAAACCCAAGATTTAATTGATCATCAGCCAAACCTAATCCATCAGAATTACGTTTTTGTAACATAATAGAATACAATTGCTCGTTTGCATTCATTAAACGAGTAGGTGTTCCATTAATTACCTGAATACCATAACTAGAATTTAAAGTAACTTTTAAAGCTCCTTCTTTACCTTGTTTGGTTGTTATTAAAATAACCCCTCCGGCTCCTCTTGTACCGTAAATAGCTGTAGAGGCAGCATCTTTTAAAATATCTAGACTTTCAATTACATTAGGCGGAATTCTAGGGTTTCCCTCTTGCATTACTCCATCTACAACATACAAAGGTTCGTTGCTCCCAGTTAATGAAGTAATTCCACGAATTAAAATATCTGAATCTCCCCCAGGTTCTCCACTATCAACAACATTTACTCCAGACACTTGTCCTTGTATAGCACTTCCTAAATCGGATGTAACAATGTTTTCTATATCTTCCGCTTTTACTCTAGCTACAGCTCCTGTTATTTCTTTTTTCTTTACAGTTCCATAACCTACAACAATAACTTCATCTAACTGTTCTTGACTTGGATCTAGTATTACATTTAACACATTCCCTTTAATTGTTAACGTTTTAGAAGTCATTCCTAAATAAGTAAACTGTAAAATATCTCCTTGGGTTGCTTTTATTACATATTGTCCATCAAAATCAGTAGTTGTTACAGCCTTAGTTCCTAGTTTTTGTACAGTAGCACCAATTAAAGGCAATCCATCAGCTGAACTTGTAATTACACCTGTTACAGTTTCTTGAGCGTATGCTTTTCCTTTAAAACACACTACGGATAAAAATAGAATAAGAAATACTCTTCTTAATACTGTTCTTACTTTTATAGTTCTATTTTTCTTCATTTAAATTAGTTTTAGTTTTTATGATTTCATCTTGGTTACATTATCATAGCTCCGTAATAATACTTGTTGATTGTTTAAAAAGAATAGCTTCTTCATTGTTTCATTTTTTAATTTGGTAAGTTTTTATTTTGTTTTTTTACTATAAGCTGGTTAATTATAGTGTTCCTAAAGCCTTAATATCTATTTCTTAATAGAGTAATAAATACTTTGCTTGTTGTTTTATTATCAAAATCAAAATTCAATTATATATACATTAGCGGTATGCCACTCTGTAAATAATTTGTACGCTCACGTAAAAACAAATACATTATTTACCTCAAAAAAAAACTAACAACCTGAAAGACAAAACAATAGATTAAACACGAAAAAATCCCTCAGTCTTGTAATAAGACTGAGGGATTAAAAAAACGTATATTATATACTTTGTTTACTCTGAGTTTTTCGATAAATCTTCAATTCCTTTTTTCACAAATTGACCTGGAGTAACCTTGTATTTATCTTTAAAAACCTTACTAAAATGTGATCTGCTCTTGAATCCTGTAGCTACAAAAACTTCGTTGACTGTCATTTTTTCTCTCACTAAAAATTCTGCAGCTTTTTTTAATCTAAAGTCTTTTAACAATTCAAATGGAGTTTGATTTGTGATTTCTTTTACTTTTTGATAAAAATGAGTTCTGTTTAAATAAAGATGTTTAGCCAAGTTATCTATATCTAAATCTTTATTATCTAAATTCTCTAAAATTAAATCGTACAATTTTTCTATAAAAACAATATTCTTTTTAGAGTCTGTTGATTTTTGCAATTCAAGCGGAAAATCAATTTTAAAACGCTCTCTTAATTGCTGTCTGTTTCTTAATAAAGATTCTATAGTAGAAACTAATTGCTGTGTATTAAAAGGTTTTTTAATATAAGCATCTGCTCCTTCTTCTATTCCCTGAATTTGTTCATCTGTAGAAATACAGGCTGTTAATAACACTACCGGAATGTGACTTGTTTTAATGTTGTTCTTAATAGATTTACACAATTCAAAACCATTTAACTCTGGCATTAATACATCACTCAAAACAATATCTGGCCATTCACTTTCTAAGGCTTCCAAACATTCTGCACCATTGCTAAATTGTTTTACTTCAAAAAAGTTAGACAACATTTCCGAAACAAAGGTTCGCATGTCTAAATTATCTTCTGCGTAAAATATTTTTGCTTGCGCAAAAGTCTCGTCAGATTTAATACTGTTAAAATCAACCTCATCATAGGTAGGTACTAACGTTTCTTCAAATTGTTCTTCTTGTAATAAAACTTCTTCAATTTGCGTTCCATCGTCAACAGCTTCTACAATAATTGGAAGTTTTAAATGAATTTCGGTTCCTTTGCCTAATTCACTTTCGGCATTAATATATCCATAATGCATTTCTACCAAACGTTTAGAAAAAGCCAAACCTATACCAGAACCACCAATATATTCTTTGGTCATTCTTTGTGATTGGTAAAAACGATCAAAAATATTTGGTAAATCTTCTGCAGAAATTCCCTTTCCGGTATCTTTAAAAGAAACCATTAAATTAGAATCATCTGTATAATAATTAATTTCAATTGTATCTCCAGACTTGGTATACTTAAAGGAATTGCTAAATAAGTTATTAAATACTTTTTCTATTTTATCTTTATCGGCAGAAACAAATACGGTTTTACTATTCCCACTATTAATTAATAACTCTTTACCTTCTTTTTTGGCTAAAAAACTAAAATCTGTAGATAGATTTCCTAAAAACGTATCAAAACAAAATGTTTCGTAGTTCATTTTTAATTGTCGCTCATCCGATTTTTGAAATTGATTTACCTGATCTATCAACTGTGAAATTCGTTTAGACTGTCTTTGTACAATTTCTAATTTATCAACAACATCTACTTTTTCTCCTGTTTTTAATTTGCTTAATAAAAAGTCTACAGGTCCAGAAATTAAAGCAATTGGTGTTTTAATTTCGTGAGTAATGTTAGAAAAGAACCTTAGTTTAGATTCGTTTAAATCTTTTAAATTATCTATTTCCAACTGCTCTATTTCTAAATTGTGATTTAGTTTTTGAATTTTAAAGAAAATCTGAAAAACAATATAAATGGCTAAAAACCCAAAAAGAACATATAAGGTATATGCTACATTAGATTTCCAAAATTGAGGTTTAATAACAATATTTAATTCCTTTGGTATAGTCCATTCTTGTAAAGAATTAGATGCTTTTACCTTTAAATTATATGTTCCCGATTGTAACCCATTAAACTCAATAATGTTTTGACCACTTTTTAACTCTACCCAATTTTTATTTAATGGGCTTAACTTGTATTTTATAGAACGATTTTTATAGCTTGAGTAATGCAATGGCACTACCTCTACTGAAAACACATTTTGATTATAACTTAATTGAATGTTGGTATGATTTGCTAAATGCTTTTTTAAGACCACTTTACCATTAATAGTATCTGTAGGCTTTACAACTTGATTGTAAATTCTAAAATCTCCAAATTCTAGTCTTGGTAAAGGTTCTGCTTCTACAATGTCATTAGGATTAAAATAACAGAACCCATGGTTTCCTACAAAAACAAATTGAGCGTTTGATAGTTTTTTAGAATTGTAATGAAAATCTTCAAAAGGCAACCCATCTTCTAAAGTAAAACTTCTAAAAGTCTGCTTTTTAACATCAAACTTATTTAACCCCATATTGGTAGATATCCATAAATTTTGATCTTTATCTACTAAAATGCTTTTTACAACATTATTAGACAAACCTTCTTCTTCTGTAAACGGAATAAACTTAGGAGTTCCATTGCTGTTTTCTACTTTACAAATTCCCCCACCTTCAGTACCTATCCATAATTGATTATTTTTTAATCTAATTATAGAGGTTACAAAATTGCTGCTTATAGCATTTTCTTGTTGATGGTTAACCGTAAAGTTTTTAATTTCTAAGTCTTTAAGAGGCTTATTTTCTTCTAATTTAATTCTTATTAAACCACTTACTTTATCGCCTATCCACAAATAATTATACAACGGATCTATATATAAACTTTTATAAGTTGATGAACTTATTTTTTGAAACACCAAATTATCCGTTAAGCTTTCATTACCTACAACATTTCCTTTAGCATCTAAATTAATTTTACAAACATTGTTGGTATAGGCTATCCATATATTACCCGCTTTATCTTCTACAACATCTTTTATTCCACCTTCAAACTTTGGAGACACCAAAATTTTCTCAACTTTAGATTTTCCTTTTTTAACTCTTCCTACATATTCTTTTTTACCTCCAGAAAAACTTAACCAAACATTACCTTTAGAGTCTGACAACATTACACTTGCTCTACGAACCTCTACTTTTGATAATTTTACAGCTAAATTTCCATACGTATTAGTGGTGGTATTAAAGGTTCTAAAACCATCTCCTGTAGCACCTAAAGAAAACTCATGAGCCGATAAAGGAACTATATCTAAAAAGTTGTTAAGTTTTACAACTTTGTTATGAAAAGGATTTTCTTTTAAATCTATAACATATACACCATTATCAAAAGACCCCACCCAACAATACCTATTATTAAATATTTTAATGGTACTCATCCTTGTTTTTTCTAATAATGTTGTGTGCTCCAATTTTGCTAATGCTTCTGTTTTTTCAAAAACAGAAGCATCTTTATATTTTATAATTCCATTTCTAGCATCACCCAACCATAGTTGATTTTTTGTATCAACATTGGCACAAAAAATTCGATGTTCTTTTAATTTTTTAGACTGAACTTTAAATTCGTATTTGTTGTTGATGAATTTGTAGTCTATAAAAACAACTCCTCCTGAATTGCTACCTACATAAAAAGTATCATTATCTAATCTATTAATAAACCCTGTATTAAAAGCACCATCAACAGGTACAAAATCTAGTTTTTTGGTTTTAATATTAAACTTTAACAAATGATAAGTAGTTGCATATAGGTAGGTATCATCATCCAAAGCAATACCTCCGTAGATAATATTTTTATTAACCAGTCCATCGGAAATAAATAGGGTATACCTACCCTGAAAACTAAAATCTTTATTAAAAACAAACAGTCCTTGTCCCTCGGTAGCACATATAATTTCTTGTGTTTCCGGATGAATAATAACACTCCTAATAATAGGTTCTATCAACACATTTTTAGATGCAGTACTATAAACTTTAGAAAACTTTTCTGTTTCCAAATTATAAATAGACAATCCTTTGTCTGTACCTATTAATAAATTCCCAGACTCATCTTCGTTAATACATCTAACTCTGTTACTTGTTAGAATTTCCTTTTTATAGGTGTTTTTATACTGCTTAATTTTAAATCCATCGTACTTGTTTAATCCATCATAAGTACCAATCCAAACAAAGCCTCTAGAATCTTCAAAAATAGAAGTAACTCCGTTGTGAGTTAATCCGTTTGAAATATTAAGAGATTTGAATTTATTTAGTTTAGATTCTTGAGAAAACGCAAGACAGGTAAATAGAAGAAACAACAGGATTAGTGTATTCTTTTTATTCATTATTTTTGGTTTGAAAACAAATATATTATAAAAATACAATTAAAATTGTACTGATTTCACAATTATAAAACCATTCTGCATAAAAAAAGCAACCCTACTGGTTGCTTTTTTATTTTACTCTTTTAAATATTTTAATCTAACGAAAAAGTTTCATCAAACCTAGGCATATTGTATTTCTTCCACAACTCTCCTTCTTCTAAAGAATGAAACCATTTGGGTTCCTCATTTGTTTTACTCCATTTTTCAGCTTCTGTAACCAAACTTTTTAAAATTTCTGGATGCTGATTACTTAAATCATTTTGTTCACGAATGTCTTTTTCTATATTAAACAATTGCCATTTTTTAGTACCAACTTTAACAGCTTTCCATTCATTTTTTCTAGCAGCTACATCACTTAATCCTGTTCTGTGTCTTAAAATATATAGCATATCATCTTTATGTGGATTTTTATTTGCCTTTACATCGCACCATACATCTTTTCCTGCTAGCTTGTTATTTTTAGAAACATTTACTTTTGCCAAACCAGCAAAAGTTGGATAAAAATCTATAGCCGAAACCGGATGTTTAAACACATGTCCTGCTTTTACTTTATTGGGCCAATGAAAAAACATTGGAACTCTAAAACCACCTTCATAAGCACTTCCTTTTCCTTCTCTTAAAGGATCGTTATTAGCCGCACCAACTACTAACTTTCCTCCATTATCACTTAAAAAGACAATTAATGTATTCTCAAATTCGTTAGTTGCTTTTAAGGTTTCTACCAATTTACCCACTCCTCTATCTACAGCATAAACCATAGCTGCATAAGTTCTACGTTTTACATCTTTAATAGTACTAAACACTTTTAAATCATCTTCCTTAGCTTCTAAAGGAACGTGTGGAGCGTTGTATGCTAAATACAAAAAGAAAGGCTGTTCTTTTTTAGTTGCTTTGTTTACAAACGTTACAGCTTCTCTAGAAAAAGCATCGGTAATATATGCAGTTTCTTTTACTTGTTTTCCGTTGTATTCTAATGGAGTTAAATAATCAAAAATATTTTTATTTCCTGCTGCTTTTTGCTTTTCGTATATAGGTCTGTACTGCTCCGGAAAATATCTGTGTCCTCCTCCTAAAAAACCAAAAAACTCATCGTATCCACGGTTGTTAGGATGAAACTGTTCATTAGATCCTAAATGCCATTTTCCAATAGCTCCTGTGTAATATCCAGCATCTTGTAGTTCTTTACTGATGAACTTTTCTGTAAGAGGAATTCCTAAATTATATTTTTCACTATTTCTAATTAAATTAAATTGTGCTCCCATGGCATGAGAGTATTGCCCTGTCATAATACTAGTTCTACTTGGTCCACAGAAAGGATGTGCTACATATGCCGATGAAAATATGGTTCCTGCATGTGCCAACTTATCAATATTTGGAGTAATAATATCCTTAGATCCATTAAAGCCAACATCTGCATAACCTAAATCATCACACAACACAACTACAATGTTAGGTCTTTTGTCTTTAGCAAATACACTTGTAAAAGCCATTAACACCGTTAAAGAACTCAACAATCCTTTTTTAAACTTATTTTTCATTTTATTACTTATTAAATTTATCTAATTCGTATTCTTTATTATTTTCATCAATCAACACTAGTTTTAATGTTTTAAACAATTTTGTATAGTTTACATGCACATTAAAAGGTTGTAATGGATTTACTTTTTCTATAAATATTCTATCAATTTCTACTCCCTTATCATCTTCTGAAACTAAGTAAGCCGATGATGCTACAAACACTCCATAACTACCCAAAACCTGTCCGTTTTTACAACTTAATTTTTGAGTGGTAATTCCCGCCATAGTAACCCCCAACACAGGTGTATTCTGAATTTTTGCGGCTCCGTGTATTTCTTTATAATCAAAACTTTCTAAAGGTTGTAAAGTATACAATGGAGTTTTTACTTCTGTTTCTAAATAACCTGTTTCTAATCCGCTACAAAAAATAGCCATATTTAAACCATGATCGTACTCTAAAGAGCTATCATAAGGTTCCATAATTTTAGCAAAAGCAGTATTGTTCGTTTTGTTTACATAACAGATCCAAGATTCTGAAGAAACAATATGAAAACCTGCCATTAAATTATAATCATACTCCACCTCATAAATTCCTGGAGCAACTTCTCCTTTCCAATTGGTTCCGTGGTTGTAATATTTTGCAACATCTTCTGGGTTGTTTTTATCTAACTTAAACCTATTTCTGTTAATGTATCTCCATCTAGCTTCTGGGCTTGACATTACTTGATATTGCTTTCCGTTAGGTAATAAATATTCTTTACTAAAAGGAACATAAGCTACATAATTTTCGCCATCCGTTAAATTGGGATTACTTCTAGAAACATGTTGACTAGAAATCATAATTCCACGTTTTACTTTTTTGTTTCCTACATTTTTTAAGTGATGATTGATATGTACCAAACTAGAATTAGGCTCTATATACAAACTTCTACTATATTCTAACTTTTCTTCTATTTTATTAGGATATACAAAACGTTTTAATTTTCCATTGTATGATGGAACTGGTAATTCTTGTATTCCAGAAGTGACTTCAATGGTTTCATTTCCTTTTCTATCAACTCCCTTTTTTGCTTTGTAAGGACTGTCTCCAATAATGGCAGGTGGTGGCCAACGTTGGGCTTTACTTCCATCTTTATCTACCGAACAATTTTCTATAGGCAAAGGAACTAATCTATAACCTCCAAAATTTCTCCACTCCTGCATTTTAACCTCATCGGTAGGTGCAAAACTTTTTCCCATTAACTTAGAATTGATCCATAACGAAGGAACATCACCCAAATTATATTCTAAAATTCTACCTGCTGCTTTAGGAACTACTGCCACACTTATGTATGGATTTTTAGCCACATATACTTCTTCCCAATTCCAATTTTTATAATTCTTTACAACCTTAATACTTGCCTTGTTTTGAGATGATAAACTCATTACAAACAAGAAAGAAACTAAGAAAAATACCTTTATCGTTTTCATATATTTTAGCTATTAAATTAGAGTTGAAAATTAGCACAATAACCTATTATTCTATGGGTGTATATGCACTACAAACAACACTTTCTTAACATATTAACATTAAAAAAACAGGCAGTTACTTTTCTTACAAAGAAATACCTGTTTTTTTTACAATAACTAAAATGTATTTATTATTACTTATTCCAAAGAACGGGTAACCAAACAGACATTTCACTTACTCCTCTGTTTGCCCAAGAAAAATAAGGAACTAACTGTACATTTTTGGTTTCCCATGTAGGTTTAGACACTTCGTTATACATAGCTTCATTTTTATCTTTACGAATAGCCAATGCTCCAGAAATAGTAGTAACTCCTCCTAAGAAATCTGGTTTGTAATTTGCTGTTAATTTAGAATCAAAAGGCAAATACACATCTAAAACCTCTGTATTGTTAGGTAAATCTGGACTTTCTACACAGTATACCACAGGCCCTCTTTTAACTGCTGCTTGATTTCTTACTTCTTCTATTAATGGATTTCCTTCTAACAATTTAATTTCCATTGGCATGTCTAAAGTAATCACATCACCTTTTCTCCATTTTTTATTCATAGTAAGGTATTGACCTGGTATAACTTTATACCCAGCATCTTTACCGTTTACTTTTACAGTAGTTCCTTTAGCCCATTCTGGTATTCTAACCAAAATATCAAAAGCATCTCTTTTACATTTATCTACGGTTAAAGTTACATTTCCTTGCCAAGGGTATTGAGACTCTTGCGTTAATTTAAGTTTAGAACCATCTAACATTTTTGTAGACAATTCATTTCCTCCAAATAAGTTTACAGCAACACCGTTACTAGTTAAGCTATATGCCCATCCTGATAATTTTGCAATGGTACGCACCAAGTTTGGTGGACAACAAAAACATGGAATATAAGGCTGACGAACATCAAATTCTGTATCGTTTCCAGGATCATATCCTTTATGACTTACACGTAATGGATTTGCATAAAAATAATCTTTCCCCTCAATACTAATTCCAGACAAAGCACTGTTAAATAATACTAATTCCATAATATCTGCATACTTAGCTTCTCCATGCAACCCTAACATACGGTAACTAAACATAGAGTTACAAATATTAGCACAAGTTTCATTATAAGCCGTTAAGTTAGGCATCATGTATTCATTAATAAAACCTTCGTGAACCATATCTACATGTGATGATACTCCGTGATGTGTTTGCCCTACAGCTCCTGTTACATACATTTTTTTATTGACCACATTACTCCACAATCTATCCAAAGCATCAATTAATGCTTGCTCTCCTGTTTCTGCATATACATCAGCAGCTCCTGCATAAAAATACAAAGCCAATACAGCGTGTCCTTCTGCTGTTTTTGCTTTTCTTAATGGGGTACGTTCTTGTACCATATCTCCAATAAACTTGTAACCTGCAACAGAACTTGGCTCTACACCTGACTTTCCTCTTAAGTTGATAAACAATTCAGCCAATTTTAAATAACGATCATCTTGAGTAGTTCTATACAACTCTACCAATCCCATTATTTGAGTTTGATTAAATCCAAAACGCTTTAAATCTCCTTTAGGTTCTGGCATAAAGGTTTTGTACAAAAAATCTGCTTGTTTGATGGCAATATCTAAAAAATTGGTTTTACCTGTAATTCTATTATGAATACAAGCAGCCGTAAATAAATGACCTGCATTGTACATTTCATGATATTGTCTATTTCCAAATCTTTCTCTATCTGTAAAAGCTTGTACTTGTGTTTGAATATATCCATCAGGAGCTTGTGCTTTTCCTATAATATCAATATACTCATCTAACTCTTTTAAAATTTTAGGGTCTTTGTTTTGTGCGTATATGTACATAGAAGCTTCCATCCATTTATAAAAATCTCCATCATGCCATTTCATTCCCTTATGCTTTCCTTCTTTAAGTCCTGCAACAATTTTAAAATTATTTAATGCATGACCTACATCTCCCGTTAGAACTTCTCCCATATAAGGTACCATTACCTCTTCTGCTTTTTTAAACTTATCAGCCCAAAAACCAGAAGTCCAATGACAATCTCCAATGTCTATACTTTTAAATTTTACACTAGGACTTTTAGTGTTATTCATAATTCCTTTTTCCTGTGCATTGGCAACTCCCAAAGTCAACATACCTAAAACCCCTAAAAAAACTTTTCTCATAGTATAATAATTCATTAATAATTATGCTTTTGTTAAAAAAAGACGGTTAAAACAAATAATACAAAATATTTACTATTTGTTTCTTAACATAAACTTAAACAAAAGCTTATGTGTATGATAATTTAATCTCTAGATAGTTTAAATAACATCAAAATTGTACTGTTAATTGTTTATGGATGTAAATCTAATACCTTCTAGTATTTCCTGAAAGAGTGGTTTTAGGCTAAAAAATCAAAATAGTACTACTATTGGCTAAACCACGTAACAAATCAATAGATAAAAAGCTATTATTTTGCTATATAACACTATTATTTAATATTTAATTATCAATAATCCAATACAAATACCGAATTTTTAAACACTTTTTAAAACTAAAAAACTGACATTTTAAAAAAATACACATCAATAAAGTGTCATTAATTCAAAACCAAAAACCCGCTTATCAAACTAGATAAGCAATTCTAATTTTAACTAACTAATTATGATAAATTTTATTTTTTCAAGATTAACCATAACTAAAAGTATTTCCATACTTATTGTTATGCTCTCATTAGTCTGTTTACCATCAAATGCACAAACATTTACCAAGGTAACAGGTACTATTGTTGATGATAACGGAGAACCTTTAATAGGTGCCAATGTATACAAACTTGGTACTAAAGTAGTTGTTACCTCAGACTTTGATGGTCAATACGTAATAAAAGCTAAATCTGGCGATATTTTAAAGTTCGCTTACTTAGGTTTTGAAGATAAAACCATAACCATTACCTCTGCAACACAAAACATAACTTTAAATAGTAATGTAGAAAATTTAAATGATGTTGTTTTAATTGGATATGGTTCTGTAAAAAAGAAAGAATTAACCGGTGCTGTTGCCAGAGTTGAAGCTGAAGAACTAGAAAGAATTACTACTTCAGATTTAGGTACGGCATTACAAGGACAGGTATCTGGTGTAAACGTTGTAGCCCCATCTACCCCTGGAGGAGAATCAGAAATTTTAATTCGTGGAATTACTTCTATTAACGGAGACAATACTCCTTTATATGTTGTTGATGGAATTATTCAAGATGGAGATCCTAGAATTCCGCCAAGTGAAGTAGAAAGTTTAGACATTTTAAAAGATGCTGCTTCTACAGCTATTTACGGTGCTCGTGGTGCTGCCGGAGTTATATTAATTACGACTAAAAAAGGAGAAGAAGGAACTTTAAAAGTTCGTGTTAACGGTAGTTCTGCCATTCAGTTAAGAAGACCAGCTGTTCCTTTATTAAATGCTACTGAGCAATTATTTGTAAACACAGTAAGTTTTAGAAATACAACAGGAGATGTAGATGCTAATTTAAGACTTCCAACTTTACAAAATCCTTATGCGTTACAAAATGATACAGATTTAAACAAACTATTATTTAACGACCAAGCATACATACACAATTACAACACTAGTGTTTCTGGAGGTAATAAAGAACTTACCTACAATGTAACTATGGGTATTTTTAATCAAAAAGGATTACAATTAAACTCTAATTACGAAAGATTTAATACCAGATCTAATACTACCTACAAAAAAGGAAAATTATCTGTAGGTACAAGCGTTGGTTTGTCTATTGATAAAAGAGATATTCCTAGAAACAATTTACTATCACAAGCCATTGTATATAGTCCAAACCAAAACGGATTGGTTTTAGATGATTTTAATGATTTGGTAGATAACGGAGACCAAGCTAACCGTTTAACATGGGTAATTCAGAGTTTAAAAACTAAAGAATACCTTAAAACATTAAGATCCAATGCTTCTATCAACCTAAATTACGATGTAAACAAAAACATTAGCTTAAGAGCTAATTCTGGAGTTACATACAATATAGGAAGAGGAAAAATAAAAGTTCCTTACCAAGAAGTTATTAACCGTACTACGGGTCAACCTATTACTCAACCTACTAATAGTTATATAGAAGACAGAAGTAACGAGAGAATTAATTTTTACGCAGAAATTGGAGGTAATATTAAAAAACAATTTGACGATCATAAACTTGACTTAGGAATTTTTATTACTGCAGAAAAAACAAGTTTTGAACAATTTAATGCAAGAAGACTAGAAGCTATTAATAATGATTTAGATGTTTTAAACAGCGCTACAGGAGAACAAATTGTAAACTCTGGTAACGATTACACAAGCACCATGTTTAGTCAACTAGCCCGTTTACAATATAATTACAAAGGAAAATACAACTTAAGTTCTAGTGTTCGTTTTGATAGAACTTCTAAATACGCATACAATAACAATTTTGGAATGTTTCCTTCTTTAGCGTTTGCATGGAATGTATCTGATGAAGAATTTTGGAATAATTTTAAAGACACTGTAAATAACTTTAAATTTAGAATTACACACGGTACCGTAGGTAACAATAGAATTCAAGATTACCAATACATAGCTACTATTACTCAAAACATAGATTATGTAGGAGCTACAGGAACTAGCGAAGTACTAAACAATGGTGCTACTCAAACAGATTTTAAAAACCCAAACTTAAAGTGGGAAACTTCTGTACAAACAAACGTAGGTGTTGATTTAGCTTTCTTAAAAAACAAAATAACGTTTGGAGCAAATTATTACTCAACTCACAAAAGAGATATGTTATTCCCTGTTTTCTTACCAACATCTGCTGGTGGTGGAAACAATGCTACTGTAATTTTAAATGCAGGAAACATGACTAACAAAGGGATTGAGTTATCTACTAGATATAGAAATAGAATTGGAAAAGTTTGGTATCAAATGACAGGAACTTTTACAACCAATCAAAACAAAATCACCAAAATAAACGGAGATAATGATTTCTTATTCACCAATGATAATGGTTTGGTAAGTAGAGCACAAACACAATCTAGAGTTACAGCACATCAAGTAGGTAGAGAAGCTGGAGCTTTCTATTTATGGAGAACTAACGGAATTATTAATACTGAGGAAAAATTAGCAGAATATCAAACTATTGACTCTAATGCTAAAATGGGAGATGTAATGTTTATCGATCAAAATAATGACAAGCAATTAGATGATAACGACAGAGTATACAGCGGAAGCGGACTTCCTAAATACGAAATTGGTTACAATGTAAATGCTACTTACAAAGACTTTGATTTTTCTATGAACTGGTATGCATCACTAGGTCATGAAATTATGAATGGTTTTAATGCATGGGCATATGGTTTTGGAAGACACAAAGATTTAATATATCAATGGTCAGAAGCAAACCCTGTAACCAATGTACCTGCTTTCCGTGATGATATTAGAAACCACAGAAACTTTATTGGTTATAGTGATTTATGGCTAGAAGATGGTTCTTACTTACGCTTAAGACAAGTAACCTTAGGTTATAGTTTACCTAAAAAAACAACAAAAAAACTAGGAATTGAAAGACTAAGATTTTACATCAGTTCTCAAAACCCTTTAACTTTTACCAACTACAAAGGATACAATCCTGAAGTAGGTGGTGGTGTAACGGCAAAAGGACTAGATAAAGGAACAGGACCTATATCTGTACAATATTTAGCAGGAATTAATTTCAACTTTTAATACCGTACAATCATGAAAAATATCATATTTAAAATTACCATATTCACGCTTGCTCTTGGTTTTATGACCTCGTGTACAGATGAAATGAAAAGAGATTTCTTAGAACAAGAAAACCCTAACGAAGCTACAACAGACAACTTTTGGAGAGATTTAGGAGAAACACAAAAAGGATTGTATTCTGTATACAAAACTTTATACGACCCTTCTACATTTAACATTCCAGAAGAAATGTTAAGATCAGATATGGGATACCCGTCTTTAAACAGACCTACTCCTGCATCTCCTTCTCCTTTTTACATTCATACCTATTCAGAAACTTCTGATGAAGTAAATGAAAAATGGCAGTCTAACTATTTAGGAATTTTTAGAGCAAATCAAGTAATAGAAGCTTTAGAAAGAATTCAAACCAATACAGATATTAACCAAGAAGAGTGGACATCTCAAATGGCTCAAGCTCGTTTTTTTAGAGGACTGTTCCACTATTACCTATACACTACTTATAACAATGGTAGTATTATTATAAGAAATAAAGTTCCTACCAATAGAGAGGAGTATGAACTACCATTATCATCGGCTGCTGATGTTTTAACTTTTATTAGAGAAGATTTAGAATATGCCTATGCTAACCTTTATAAAAAAGGAGAATATCCAGATAATGATATTTCTAAAGTTACTGCAGGTGCTGCTGCTATGGTTTTAGGAAACTCTTACCTAAACGAACTAAAGTATACAGAAGCTAGTGCTTATTACGAAGACGTAATTAATAACCATGGATACGAGCTTGTAACAGACTTAGATTTAATGTTTACAACCGCTGGAGAATTTAATGATGAATCTATTTTTGAAGTAAATTTTACAGCAGATAATATCAATTTAAATTTTGCTCCTTGGGATGGAGGAACAGGTACCAGTATATTGGCATTATACACTCGTGGTAACACCTCTACAACTGCAGCAGGACCAGCATGGATTGCATACGAATTTAAAAACGAACCTAAAGATCCTTTAGATGACAGGAATTATTATATAGATCCTGCAGACAACACAAAAAAGTTAAGAAATGTACCACTTAGAGCATCATCAATGATGGCTATTGTAGAAGATTATCAAACTTTATATTACCAAGCACCTACTACAGAAGTTACAGGACCTGCTTTTAATGGTAGAGCCTGGGGAGGATTTGCTTACTGGAAAAAATACACCAATCATGATATTGTAGCTGCTGAAAGAGACATACCAAACGGAGTCGCTTATTCTGCAAAAAACTTAACAGTAATTAGATTAGCAGAAGCCATTTTAAACCTAGCAGAATGCAAAATTAAAACCAATAAAATTGATGAAGCTCTAGGTTTAATTAACCAAATTAGAAAAAGATGGGGATTGGTTTTATTAGGTCCATCAAATGGAGATACTAGTAGAACTTATGATGAAGAAGTATACACACAAACTAGCCTTATGGATCGTTTTATGAAAATAGAAAAACCATTAGAATTAGGTGCAGAAGGACATGCTATGCGTTGGATTGATTTTATTAGATGGAAAAAATCTGATAACTACGGATTTAAAGAACGTTTGCAAGAACTATCAGACTTAACACTTTATGGAGTTAATTATAGTTATACAGATAACGAAGGAGTAGCTAAAACAAAACAAAACTTCCCTTCTTTAACAGACACGGCTCCTGCAGATATAAATCAAGCAGAAGTAGTAGATTATGAATATGATTTGGCAAACAGTAATTATACAGATGCCTTAAATAGCTACTACCCTATTCCATCAAGAGAAAAGAACGCAAACGGTAACATAGACTAATTGTTATTATAACGAACTTAAAACACAACCAGATGAAAAATAAATTCATACAACAAATAATACTAGGTACATTACTACTTTGTACAGTAGTAAGTTGTACTCAAGAATACGCTGATTATACAGCACCTGATACAATTAACGACACCTCTTGGATTATTGGTTTTAATCCCAATGTAAATGGTGATGATCGATTTTCTATAAACATTGACACCCATATTAGTTTTTTAGACTTATCTCAAGGTCAAAAAGAACACAGATGGATTATTGAAAAAGGAAATTACTTTTTAAAAGAAAGATTTACAGCTTCTGATTCTCTTCCATTATTTATTATTAACAATGATACTGTTACTAAAAACACTAAAGCTCATGTCTTTTTTAGAAAAAAGGGCTACAGTAAAATAAGATTGTTTAACACTTACGATGCTCCTGTTAGTAACAAAACAAGTTTAGGAACTTTTACTTCTAAACAAGTAGGAAATTTACATGTAATAGATACTACATTTACTTTTGATGTATATGGACACATAAAGCCTGATTTTAAAATTTTACAAGACGGTGTAGAAAAAATAGCGATTACTGCTGATGAACTTACAAGTACTAAAAACAAAGATTCATGGCCTACTGTTGAGGTAGAAGCAGGTAGCTCTTTAACCTATTTTGATCAAACTACTGAAGGTAGACCTACTAGCAGAAGATGGGAAATTCCAAACGGAAGTCCTATAACCAATAATGCTAAAGAAGCAACTATTAAATTTTTTAAATTAGGAACGTTTGATGCCGGAACCATAACCGCCAATAGAGGAGTCTCTAACGGTGTAAATTATCCTAGTGCTTCTGCTACTAAAATTATTCCTTTAAAAGTTAAGGTTATTAAATCATCACAACCTTTTGCTATTAATGGACAAATTAAAGAAACCAAAGACGAAGTCTTGCGTTTTCAAGTTTCTGGAGAATTAACTCCTTTTACAAGTCAAGAAAGTTTCTTTACCGTAAATGTAACCAACGGAGCTTTTAACCAAAACATTTCTGTTAGCAATGCAAAAGTTAGCGAAGCAGATGCCACTTATATTGAATTAACTCTTAGCGAGCCTATTTATAATTCGGATGTAATTACTGTAAACTATGCAGGAGGAACAATTACCTCATCTGATGAAAGACCCTTAGAAGATTTTACAACTCCTATAACGGTAACTCCATATTTTGAACCTAATGTTTTACCTGGAAACGGTTGGGCTAGTTTTGAAACCTCACATCCGGCTATTAACAATGCTTTTGCTCTAGATTATTTTATTGGAAACGGAAATAAAGTAGATGGTAGTAACACAGATGGTTATTACGAAAGAACAACAAGTAAATCATTTCTAGGAGAAGCTTCTATGCATTTTAAATCTACAGATGCAAATCCACTTCCTGGAATTAACTTGTGGGGGTTTGCTTTTGCAAAACCAGATCCTATACCTGCAGGAACTTATAAAGCATCTTACAGAGTCTTCTTAGAACCTGGAAACACACTAAAAGCAATAAGAACAGAAATTAACAAACCTGTATTTTTACAACAAGTTTGGGACATAGAAAATGTAGAAAGAGGTAGCTGGCAATTAATAGAAAAAGAAATTACATTCCCAGAAGACATTACCGAATCTAACTCTAGATGGGCATTTAGAATTCATCCTCCATTAAACGCAGGAGTTACAGGTGCTCAAGAAATGTACATTGATGATTTCTCTTTAATTAAAATAGAAACAAGACCTTAATAAAAAACTCATCGCTCTTGTTACTTAAAAACTACAAGAGCGATTAAAAAAGAATACAAAATGAAAAATATACTAAAAACAATCACTCTTTTTTGCTTTGCCATTTTACTAGGTAGTTGCTCTAAAGAATCTATTTTTGAAGGAACTCCTGATATTGATTTGGTAAAAGTGTACACCTTAAGTAATATAACTGGTAGTGGTTTAGAAAAAATAAACGTTTATCAATCTAAAACTCTGCTTATAGAGTACCAAACAACTACCCGATTAAACAAATACAACACCACTAACTACACAGACAGTTCTGACGATACAACATATACTATTGTAGTTACCAAAACAGATGGAGATGAAAGTAGCATCTATACTATAACTGGAGATAAAACCACAGGTACTGGATCTTTAAATATAGACAATAACGGTACTATTACTAATTATACTAATATTAGTATTGTAGAAGAACAAGTTTATAATTAAGACATTTAAAAAATAAAAAAAGGGGTTGGCAATTGTGGACAGCCCCCAAAAAGTTGGACGGTTAAAAAATTAATTATTGATATGAGCTCGATATTTTATCGGGCTCATTCCATTTAAAGCTAATGATATT
>NZ_JAATJG010000001.1:34791-461903 GCF_011927765.1 Wenyingzhuangia aestuarii | reverse complement strand
CGATCCATATTGAATTACTTTAATAATAGAAGTACAAACGCTGCTGCTGAATCTTTCAATGCCAAAATCAAAGCTTTTAGAGCTCAGTTCAGAGGGGTTAAAAACGTTGAATTCTTCCTCTTTAGATTGACTAATATTTTTGCCTAAAACACAACTTTTAGGTATGATCCCACAAAATCAATACTTAAGAAGTAAAATTCTATTCCAACAATACCCAGATATCAAAAAAGCGTTTGACTTAGTGCAAAGTCTTAGAAATATATTTAACCAAGCTAAATCAATAAAAATTGCATACACAAGGTTAGCACAGTGGTACAATCAAGTAGAAAAATCAGGATTTAAGGCTTTTAATACAGTCGCAAACTCCATCTATAATAATTATCGATCCATATTGAATTACTTTAATAATAGAAGTACAAACGCTGCTGCTGAATCTTTCAATGCCAAAATCAAAGCTTTTAGAGCTCAGTTCAGAGGTGTTAAAAACGTTGAATTCTTCCTCTTTAGATTGACTAATATTTTTGCCTAAAACACAACTTTTAGGTATGATCCTTAAAAACGTTGAATTCTTCCTATTTAGACTCACCAATATTTTTGCCTAAAACACAACTTTTAGGTATGATCCAAGAAAACACAGTTTTATTCTTTCATATATATGCATGCGAAAAAATCCTTACTGAATAACAGTAAGGATTTTTGTAGTCCGTAGGGGAATCGAACCCCTGTTACATGGATGAAAACCATGCGTCCTAACCCCTAGACGAACGGACCATTATTTGTTTCTTATAAAGAAGCTACGTGCTTAGTTAACTTAGACTGAATGTTAGCTGCTTTATTCTTGTGAATAATGTTATTCTTAGCTAACTTCTGTAACATAGCAACAACTTTAGACAACTGCCCTTCAGCTTCAGTCTTATCTGTTGTACTACGTAAAGCTCTAACAGCGTTTCTAGTCGTCTTGTGCTGGTATTTGTTTCTTACCTGCTTAGCGCTGTTACTTCTTATTCTCTTTAATGCTGACTTATGATTTGCCATCGTATGTATGTGTTATCTTATTCTAAAAAAAAATTGTAGTCCGTAGGGGAATCGAACCCCTGTTACATGGATGAAAACCATGCGTCCTAACCCCTAGACGAACGGACCATTATAGCTTAAACTTTAAAGCTGTGCTTTTTGCTTTAGCGGTTGCAAATATACACACGTTTTATAATTCTACAAAGTTTTTTAAAAAAAATTTTAAAGTTTTTTTTCTTAGTAAGCTTTTGCAAACAAAACACGCTTGTTTGAAGGCTTCCCTGAAAACACACAAAGCCCTTGCTCCTCCTCAAAAGCTAGAGGAATACAACGAATTGTAGCCTTGGTTATTTCTTTAATTTTATCTTCTGTTTCTTCTGTCCCATCCCAATGAGCGGCAACAAAACCTCCTTTGTTCTCAATAGCCTCTTTAAACTCCTCAAAAGACTCCACATAAGTCGTATGCTCTTTTCGGTACTCTAATGCCTTATTCAACAAGTTCTCTTGAATTTCCTCTAACAAGCCTTCTATTACAGTTACAGCCTCTTCTTGCTGATAACTTTGTTTTACCAATGTATCTCTACGAGCTATTTCTAAAGTTCCATTTTCCAAATCTCTTGCTCCTATAGCAACTCTTACAGGAACACCCTTTAGTTCGTATTCAGCAAATTTCCATCCTGGCTTATAAGTATCTCTATCATCAAACTTTACAGAAATTCCTTTTGCCTTTAGTTCCGAAGAAATCTCGTTAACCTTAGCTCTAATTGCTTCTAATTGCTCTTCTGTTCTGTATATTGGAACAATTGCCACCTGGATTGGAGCCAATTTTGGAGGCAATACCAAACCATGATCATCTGAGTGAGTCATAATTAAACCACCTATCAAACGAGTTGATACTCCCCATGAAGTAGACCAAACATGTTCTTGCTTTCCTTCTTTAGATGTATATTTCACATCAAAAGCCTTGGCAAAGTTCTGTCCTAAAAAGTGAGAAGTTCCCGCTTGTAAAGCTTTACCATCCTGCATTAAAGCTTCAATAGTGTATGTATCGTCTGCACCTGCAAATCGTTCGCTTTCAGACTTTACTCCTTTTACCACAGGCATGGCCATAAAGTTCTCTGCAAAATCGGCATATACTTGTTGCATTTGTAAAGTCTCTTCTAAAGCTTCTTGTTTAGATGCATGAGCTGTATGCCCTTCTTGCCATAAAAACTCAGCCGTTCTTAAAAACAACCTTGTTCTCATTTCCCAACGAACTACATTGGCCCATTGATTTATCTTGATAGGCAAATCTCTATAAGACTGTACCCACCCTCTGTAGGTATTCCAAATAATGGCTTCACTGGTAGGACGAACCACTAATTCCTCTTCCAGTTTTGCGTTAGGATCTACAATTAATTTTCCTGGATTGTCTGGATCTGTTTTTAATCTATAATGTGTTACTACCGCACATTCTTTTGCAAATCCTTCTGCATTTTTTTCCTCTGCTTCAAACAAACTTTTAGGAACAAATAGCGGGAAATACGCATTTTCATGCCCCGTTTCTTTGAACATTCTGTCCAATTCATTCTGCATTTTTTCCCAAATAGCATAACCATATGGCTTAATCACCATACATCCTCTAACGGCTGAATTCTCAGCTAAATCGGCCTTTACAACCAATTCGTTATACCACTTTGAGTAATCTGTACTCCTACTCGTTAATTTTGACCCCATATCTATTTCTTTGGCACAAAAGTTGTAATTTTAATAATATCCTTAAACCTCTTAGGGTTTGGTTGGCAAAACTACTATTTTTTGCATTGTTCAACAATAAAATGACAAGTATTATGAAGAGCACTAACTTTCTACATATCAACATAACTCCTTATTTTTTGATAGGAATGTTGTGTCTTCTGTTTTCATCTTGTACTTTTTATCAGAACTACACTTATACTGATGGAATTTACGAAAGTCCTAAACACATTCCCAACACTGCTTTTAGCGATGAAATGAATCGTGTAAATGGACTTAATAGCATCACTTTAGAAGATACAGCACCTATTCCTCCATCTAGTATTAAGGATTCAAGAGCTTCTTATGTAAATGACAATGCTCAAAATATTCAAGTCTATGTAAACACCTATGACCCTTACTGGGGAAACTCATGGGGGTGGAACGATCCTTTTTGGGGAGGTAGAAATAGATGGAACTCATGGGGATGGAACAATTATTACGGATACAATGATTGGGCATGGGGATTTGGTTATCAGTATAATTCTTATTGGAACTCTCCATATTATAGTTCTTTTTACGGAAACCCTTATTATTACTACCGTCAGAACAACACCAATTATTACAGACAAAACCAAAGTAAAAGAAGCAATAGCAATACCTATCGTTCTTCTAACAACGATAGTCGTTATTACAATAACAGTAATCAAAACTCATCTTCTAGTTCTTCTAACTCTCGAAGCCGTTACTATAACAATAGTAGTAGCAACAGCAGTAGTCAGCCCACTAAAAGTTACAGAAGATCACCTTCTTACAACAATAGTTCTTCCATAAGAACACCGTCTACCAACAACTCAAGTAGCTCTTCTTCAAAAAGCAGTTACTACAACAATTCAAGTTCATCCTCTAGTTCTTCTAGTTCTCGAAGCAATGGATCGTCATCTTACCGATCTAACAGCAACAGCTCTAGAAGAAGATAAAACTTTAAAGACATGAAAAATATTATCTGCCTATTGGCTATTGCAACCTTTAGTTTAGGTGCTAGTGCCCAGACATTCAATTATACAGATTTAGGTGTTTTGTTCTCTTCAGAAAAAAAACTAGGAACAGCACGTTTTGTAGGACTAAATGGTTCTATGGGAGCTGTTGGAGGAGATTTAAGCGCTATACAAGTAAACCCTGCTGGAGCTGCCATATTTAATCATGGTGAATTTGCTTTTACAACAGGAATACACAACTACCGTAATAGTAACAACTATTACGGTAATCAAACCCAAAATGAATCTACCCGTTTTAACCTAGATCAAATTGGAGGTGTTTTTGTCTTTAACGACACTCACTCTTATAGTGGTTGGAGTAAAGTAGCCTTTGCCGTAAACTATCAATTAACCAATGATTTTCATACTCGAGATTTGTATGAAGGAAATAGTGGTTATGCTACTTTTTATATTCATCCAAATGATGATCCAACTAATGAATATACCAATGCACAAAGTCAACGTTTGCTTAACTCCATTGATGGTAAAACCTCTAAATTAAGCTTTAGTTTGGCAGGACAATACGATGACAATGTGTTTTTAGGAGCTGGATTGAACTTTCACAGCTTAAATTTTGCACAAACTACTGAACTGAATGAACTAAACGAAGATAACGACGGGAACGTTTTAGATGGATTGTCTATTCAAAACAACTCACAAAACGCAAGTGGTTTTTCCATCAACGCAGGAATTATTGTAAAACCTATACACGAACTTAGATTAGGACTGTCCGTTACCTCTCCTACTTGGTATTATAATGTATTAGAAGAATATGACGTTACTGAATTAATTGCTAGTATTCCCAACAAAGGAATTGATGCAGCTGACCCTTATATAGACAATTCTTATTTAGAATATAGCTTAAGAACCCCTAGCAAAGTAACTGCAAGTGCTGCTGTAGTTTTAGGAACCCTAGGTTTTATTAATATTGATTATACTTATAAAGGATACAACTCCTTAAACCTTGATGGGATTACAGAATTTAGAGATGACAATCAATATTTTACAGAAGCACTACAAAACACGAGCAATGTTAGTATTGGAGCAGAACTACGCTTAGGAAACTTACACCTAAGAGGAGGAGCAGGATATGAACAAAGTCCTTTTAAAGACAATTTGGATCCTAACTATATTGATATATTAAAACTGGGTGATAAATACTCAGGGTCTTTAGGAATGGGATATCGATTTGGGAATTCTAAAATAGATCTGGCTTACCAGAAAACCAGTCAAGACAGTAGCTACGATATTTATGATGGAAACATTGTAAATACGGCCACTATAGATAACAACAACAGTAGTTTTATTATGAGCTATACCTATATCTTTTAATCAGCGTATTTAGACTTATTATCTGTAACAGCTACTGATTAAATTACAAGGTCATTAAATATAAATACCCTACTTTTGTACAAATTTTTTTGAGAGATGAGTACACATAAAATAAACATAGAAGGAACTAACAATCCTTCCATCATTAAGTTTGTTAGCAACAATCAAATTACCCAAGGAGGTAGCTATCAATTCAACAATATTGATGAAGCTAAAGAATCTCCTATTTCTCAAGAGTTGTTTAAACTTCCTTTTGTAGGTAAAGTTTTTATTAGCGCTAACTTTATTGCTATTGAAAAATACGATATTGTTGAGTGGAGTGCTATTCAGAACGACATTAGAGAGTTGATTGAAATCTACTTAAACGAAGGAAATACCATTGTAACTGATAAAGCTGAAACTAGAAAGAAGGCTATTGAAGTCTATGCAGAAAGTACTCCTAACCCTATGGTGATGAAATTTGGTTGTAACAAAATGTTAACACCTGATGACAATGAATACAAATCGGCAGAAGAGACTAAAAACTCTCCACTTGCTCAGGTTTTATTTGAATTCCCATTTGTAGAAGAAGTTTATATTTCTGAGAACTACGTGTCTATTACTAAAAACGACATGGTAGAATGGTTAGAAGTTAATACTCAATTAAGAAACTTCTTAAAAGATTATATACAATCAGACAAGACTATTATTGATACCTCTATTGCCAAGGCTAAGGTAGAAATTGAAGCTACTCCTATAGAAAACCTAGAGGGTACTTCTTTAGAGATTGCCAATATTCTTGAAGAACATGTAAAACCTGCCGTAGCTAATGATGGAGGAAACATTGTTTTTCAACAATACGATGAAAACACCAAAGACGTTTATGTTATTTTACAAGGAGCTTGTAGTGGATGTCCATCTTCTACCATTACTTTAAAAAATGGAATTGAAACCATGCTTAAAGAAATGCTACCTAATAAAATAAACAATGTAATTGCAGCCAACGGTTAATCTTTATCTATGTCTAAAACCATCAAACCTTATAAAGACTCTAATGCTACTAAAAAAGATCAGGTAGCTAATATGTTTGACAATATTTCTGGAAATTATGACGGCTTAAACAGAGTCATTACTTTTGGAATTGATGTGAAATGGAGAGAAAAAGTAGTTAGCCTTGTAAAAGCAACAAACCCTAAAAAAATACTTGACATTGCTACCGGTACTGGTGATTTGGCCATTATGCAAAGCAAAGCCATTCCTACTGCCGAGGTAGTAGGTTTAGATATTTCTGCAGGAATGCTTGAGGTAGGTAAAGACAAAATTAAAAATTTAGGTTTAGAAGCCTCTATAGAATTGGTTTTGGGGGATTCTGAAAACATTCCTTACGAAGACCATTTTTTTGATGCTATTACCGTTTCTTATGGAGTCCGAAACTTTGAAAATTTAAACAAAGGACTGCAAGAAATTTACAGAGTTTTAAAACCTGGTGGAATTTTTATTGTTTTAGAAACTTCTGTACCTACTAAATTTCCTTTTAAACAAGGATACCAATTTCACAGCAAAGTTATTTTGCCTTTGGTAGGAAGATTGTTTTCTAAAGATAAAATTGCTTATTCTTATTTATCAGAATCAGCCAATTCTTTTCCTTATGGAGAAGCATTTAATACTATTTTAAAAGACAACGGATTTAACAATGTAGAAGATCTTCCTGTTACCTTTGGAGTTTCTACCATATACAAAGCCACTAAGTAATGCAACGTTTTATTGTCATTTTTCTTCTTATCACCAGCACATTTAGCTATGCGCAAAGGGAGAAAATTTCACAATTAGGAGATTTTGATCATACTCGTATTCGATACGGATATTATTTAGGCTTGCATTACAAAGGATACGCTTTAGAAGGAAGTAATGCCAGTATTAGTCCAGGAGCAGGATTTCAATTGGGTGTTTTGGCAGACTTACGTTTGAACGAATATATAAGTGTTATTGCAGAACCTGGGGTTTTTAGCACTACCAACAAGCTAACACTTGCGGGAGAAACTATTCAAATGCCTACTACACACTTTCACCTACCTATTTCTCTTAAATTTGTAACTAAGAGAATCAACAATACCAGTGCTTTTATCTCTACAGGAGTTTCTTACAACTACAATTTTACAGCAGAAAAAAACATAGGAGACGGTGGAGCAAAACCCAATGATTTTGTATTGACAAAACACAATTTTATGGGGGAACTCGCTTTGGGAACTAGTTTCTATTTTCCGTTTTTTAAATTCTCTCCCTCTATTAGAGGTATCTACGGATTTAACAACGAATACAAAGGATTGGGAAGCACTGCTAAAAGCAGTTTAAGCAGCCTAAAGTCTAGAGCTATTTTGCTTAGCCTAACTTTCCAGTAGCCCTTCTAAATTCGTTTAGAATAATTGCTGTGGCTGTTGCCACGTTTAAACTTTCAGTTTGTTGTATGTCACCATACCTAGGAATGGTAATTTTTTGTGACACTAAATTTTCTATTTCAGCACTTACTCCATTTGCCTCATTCCCCATAATTATAATTCCATTTTCTGGGAGCTTTGCGGTGTATACGCTTTCCCCTTCCATATCTGTTATGTAAAATGGTTGTTCTGAAGTGTTGATGTACTCGGCCAAATCAACATATTGCACAGCAACCCTAGTTAAAGAGCCCATGGTAGACTGTACTACTTTGGTATTGTAGCAATCTACTGTTGTTTTACTACAGATTAATTCTTTTACCCCAAACCAATCACACAATCGAATAATGGTTCCCAAGTTTCCTGGATCATTTATTTCATCCAACATTACTTTTAATCCAAAATCATCTACTCCTTTTTTAGTTGGAATTTGAAACAGTGCGAGCACTTTGTTTGGCGATTTTAATACACTTATTTTTTTCAACTCTAATTCAGAAATTGTCACAGGACCACAATTATGATACGTAGCAATAACATCCTCCGTGCAAAATAAACTATGCAATTCAAAATCCGATTTTAAAAACTCTCCTACAACTTTTATCCCCTCAGCCACAAAAAGACCTTCACGGGAACGATACTTTTTTTGTTGTAAACTCGTTATTAATTTGATTTGATTTTTAGAAATCGACATAAAGTAGTTATTTAAAAAGTCAAATTTACTACTAAAAATCAATTAGCGTTACTTAGTCATCTATTTAATGCTTATTTTTGAACAAAATTCGTTGTTTTTTGAAATCACACTTTCCCCACTTTATTACCCTCTTAGCCATCAGTATTATACTGAGTGCTTGTAATACGACTAAGTATGTTAAGGATCAGGAATATTTACTAGATAAAAACACCATTAAAATTGATGGTAAAACAACTTCTGATTTTGAAATTACTTCTTATTTAATTCAAAGACCCAACAATACGGTTTTAGGTATCCCTTTAGGATTACACATCTATAATATTGGAAATTTAGACTACGATTCTATTCACCAATTAAAAATGGAAACTTTTGTTAACAGGAATAATTTCTGGGATAGAACCTTGTCTAAAAAACAAACTTTAAAACTTTTAAATAAAAAAAAGAGCATCAATAACTGGTTCTTAAATAAAGGAGAAGCCCCTATTATTTTAAACTCTAGGAAAACATCACAAACAGAGCAAAACTTAAGAACTCATTTTTTTAACAATGGTTATTTTAACTCTACCGTTAAAACCACTGTTATTAACGATGTTAAAAAAGCCAATGTTATTTACAACATTACCAAAAACGAGCCTTTTTATATAGGACCTATTCATTATAAAATTAGCTCTCCATCGGTTGCCAAAACATTGGGAACTCATTTAGACAGGCTTCCGTTACAAACAGGACAACAATATCATTTAGAAAATTTTAAGAATACCGTTTCCAAAATCACCCGTACTTTAAGAAACAATGGCTATTATCATTTTAGCGAAGGATTGGTTAGCTTTAAAGAGATAGACACTTTAGCTCCCGACCATATTACTCCTATAGATATACATATAGAGAATAGACGAATTAAAAAAGGGAATGAAATTATTGAATTGCCTACAAAAATTCAGACGCTACAAAAAATTAGTGTTTATACAGACTATTCTTATCAGACGAGAAACACCCCTAACGATGTTAAAAAGACCTATAATCTGTTAGACTTTTATGCACATTCTAAATTAAAGTACAGAACCAAAACATTGGCCAATTCTATTTTTATAGCACCTAATCAAATCTATAATGACGAAAGTGTTGAACTTACCCGAAATCACTTAAGATCTTTAAACAATTTTAAGTCGATTAAAATAACTCATAAAGAATTAGCCAACAACAAATTGGCTACCACTATTGTGTTAACCCCACAAAAAAAATATGGAGTTGGATTGAATACTGAAATTATTCACTCTAACATTAAGCAACTAGGTTTGTCTGGAGGATTTAGTTTTATTAATAGAAACCTATTTAGAGGTGCTGAAATTTTTCAACTATCGCTACAAGGAAGTATTTTTGATACGGCTACCAAAGTTAGTGGAGAAGACTCTGCTAGTTTTAATGCTTATGAAGTTGGGGTAGATGCCTCTTTGGAATTTCCACGCTTTATTTTTCCATTTTTCTCCAATATTGTACCTCGTACCATGACTCCTAAAACCAAAGTTACCATTGGTACCAGTTTTCAAAAAAACATAGGATTGGATAAGCAAAAAGTAAGTGGTGTTATTAATTATTCATGGAAATCATCTAGTAAAAATACTCATAATATTGAGTTGTTAAATCTACAATTTATCAACAACTTAAACCCTGAATCTTATTTTGATATCTATAGTTCTGAGTTCCGAAAAATTTCAGAAATCAAACCGTTGATAGATGCCAACTTCAACTTAACAACTAGCAATGCTTTAAATTTTATTAATAGTGTTCCTAGCAGTTTTGCTAGCAGTAATCCTACGGAATACACCTCTTTAAAAAATATTGCCAAGAGAGAAGAAATTATTACCAGTAACAATATTATTCCCGCTACGTCTTATTCTTTTGAACACAACAGCAGAAGAGGCTTGTCTGACACTAGTTACAATTTTTTCAAAACCAAAATAAGTTCTTCTGGAAATGTAAATGGTCTTTTTTTTAAAGAGGAAGACCATCAGAAAACATTTCAAGGCATTGCCATTTCTGAATTTATTAAAATCGATATTGATTACCGTAAATTTTGGAGCAAATCCATCAACAACTCTTTAGCTTTTAGAGCCTTTGTAGGAGTTGCTATTCCTACTGGAAAAAACAAAGATATTCCGTTTATTACTAGTTATTTTGCAGGAGGATCTAACGACATTAGAGCTTGGAAAACTTACGAATTAGGACCTGGTAGTTCCAACACTGGATTAGAGTTTAATATTGGAAATCTAAAACTACTTTCTAGTTTAGAATATCGATTTAAGATTATTAACAGTATACACGGAGCTATTTTTGCGGATGCCGGTAATATTTGGAATCTACCCAGTTCAACAACAGCTTCTGACGAAGAAATCTTTGACGGCCTTAAATCCCTAGAAAACATTGCTTTAGGAACAGGATTTGGAGTTCGATACGATTTTAACTTTTTGGTACTAAGACTAGATCTTGCTTTTAAAACATTTGAACCCTATTTAACAGAAAACAAATGGTTGTCTAGTTACAGATTAAATGAATCTGTATTAAACATTGGGATCAATTATCCTTTCTAGTACGATATCGTTTTCGTATAAAGATGTACGCATCAAGCTCTTATTTCTCATAAAAATGACTATTTTTGCTATGATTAATACAATAAACTAATTATATAATGAGTTACAATATTAAACCAGGAGTTGCTACAGGAGATGCAGTTCAAGAGATTTTCAAATTAGCAAAAGAAAAACAATTTGCATTACCTGCTGTTAACGTAACAGGTAACAACACAATTAACACTGTGTTAGAAACTGCTAAAGAATTAAACTCACCAGTAATTATTCAATTTTCTAACGGAGGTGGTGTTTTTAACGCAGGAAAAGGATTAGACAATACAGACCAAAAAGCTGCTATTGCTGGATCTATTGCTGGAGCAAAACACGTACACGAATTAGCTGTTGCTTATGGAGTGCCTGTAATTTTACATACAGACCACGCTGCAAAAAAATTATTACCTTGGATTGATGGTTTATTAGATGCTTCTGAAAAGCACTTTGCTGAAACTGGAGCTCCATTGTTCTCTTCTCACATGATTGATTTATCTGAAGAGCCTATTGAAGAAAACATCGCTATTTGTAAAGAATACTTAAAGCGTATGGACAAAATGGGAATGACTTTAGAAATTGAGTTAGGTATTACAGGAGGAGAAGAAGATGGTGTTGACAACTCTAACGTTGACGAATCTAAATTATATACTCAACCAGAAGAAGTAAACTACTGTTACGAAGAATTATCTCAAGTATCGCCAAGATTTACTGTTGCTGCTGCTTTTGGTAATGTTCACGGTGTATACAAGCCAGGAAACGTAAAATTAACTCCGAAAATTTTAGATAACTCTCAAAAGTTTATTGAAGAGAAGCACGGATTAGGTCACAACCCTATTGATTTTGTATTCCACGGTGGTTCTGGTTCTTCAGTAGAAGAAATTAGAGAAGCTATTGGATATGGAGCTATCAAAATGAACATTGATACTGACTTACAATATGCTTTTATGGAAGGAATTAGAGATTACTTTGCTGCTAACGCAGATTACTTACAATCTCAAATTGGTAACCCAACAGGTGCAGATGCTCCTAACAAGAAGTACTACGACCCAAGAGTTTGGTTACGTAAAGGAGAAGAAACTTTAAAAGCACGTTTAAAACAAGCTTTTACAGACTTAAATAACGTAAACACTTTATAATCAACTAGATTATATCTTTTTTATAACACTTAATAGAGGAACTGTTTTTATACAGTTTCTCTATTTTTTTTAGTAAATTGCCCTACTATTAAAATGAATAATTATGACAGCTTGGTTTAAAAGAAGTGATAAAGGAATTCAAACCCCTACAGAAGCAAAGAAAGATGTACCTAAAGGTTTATGGTACAAAACTCCTAGTGGAAAAATTATTGACACTGATGAATTAAAAGTAAACTTATATGTAAGCCCAGAAGACGGTTACCATGTAAGAATAGGGAGTAATGAATATTTTGAAATATTATTTGATGATAATAAATATACAGAGATCAACGAAAATTTAAGCTCTGTTGATTCTTTAGGTTTTGAAGACACAAAACCTTACCCTGATAGAATCAAAGAAGCACAAGCAAAAACAAAACTTAAAGATGCTGTAAGAACTGCTGTAGGTAATTCTTATGGAAAACCTTTAGTTATTGCTGCTATGGATTTTGCTTTTATTGGAGGATCTATGGGATCTGTAGTTGGAGAAAAAATTGCCAGAGCCATTGATTACGCTAGAGAAAACAAAGTTCCTTTCTTAATGATTTCTAAGTCTGGAGGAGCTCGTATGCAAGAAGCTCCTTTATCTTTAATGCAATTGGTTAAAACATCTGCCAAGTTAACTCAGTTAGCAGAAGCTAAAATACCTTATATTTCTTTATGTACAGACCCTACAACAGGTGGTACTACTGCATCTTATGCTATGTTAGGAGATATTAATATTGCAGAACCTAATGCCTTAGTAGCCTTTGCAGGACCTCGTGTAGTTAGAGATACAACAGGACAAGATTTACCTGAAGGATTTCAACGTTCTGAGTTTTTATTAGAACACGGTTTCTTAGATGCTATTTACGAACGTAAAAACTTAAAGAAACAAATCAACCTATACCTAGATTTGATTTTAAACAATCCACTTAGATCAGAAGCATCTTAAAAGATTCTTTTCTTATATATCAAAAAGGTCATTTTAAAATTAAAATGACCTTTTTTTATGCCCATAAAAAAACCATCACTCTAATTAGAATGATGGTTTTTAATTTTATAACTAAGCTTCTAAAACTATTTTCTAGTATCAATACCAGAATAAGGTCTTAAAGTTTCTCCCACATACAATTGACGTGGACGACCAATAGGCTCTTTATTCTCTCTCATTTCTTTCCATTGAGCAATCCAACCTGGTAAACGTCCCATTGCAAACAATACCGTAAACATTTCAACAGGAATTCCTAAAGCACGGTAAATAATACCTGAATAGAAATCTACGTTTGGATATAAGTTTCTTGATTTGAAATACTCATCATTTAAGGCAGCTTCAGACAAACCTCTAGCTACATCTAAAACAGGATCTTCAATTCCTAAATCCGCCAACACCTCTTCTGCTGCTACTTTTATAATCTTAGCTCTAGGATCAAAGTTTTTATATACTCTGTGTCCGAATCCCATTAAACGGAAAGGATCATTTTTATCTTTTGCTTTGTCTAAGTACTTGTTAAAGTCTCCACCATCATTCTTAATAGCTTCTAACATTTCAATTACCGCTTGGTTAGCTCCACCATGTAAAGGTCCCCATAAAGCAGAAATACCTGCAGAGATAGAAGCAAACAATCCAGCATGAGAAGAACCTACAATTCTTACTGTAGAAGTAGAACAGTTTTGTTCGTGATCTGCATGTAAAATTAACAACTTATCTAAAGCATTAATTACTGTTTGATTGCACTTATATTCTTTGTTAGGTCTCTTAAACATCATTTTTGCAAAATTCTCTTCGTACCCTAACTCTACGTCTCCGTAATCTAAAGGCAATCCAGTCATTTTACGCATACACCAAGATACTAACACAGGAAATTTCCCCATTAACATCGTAATTGCATGATACATATCTTCTTTAGAAGAAATCTCAACAGATCTAGGATTAAATGCTGTTAAGGCACTTGTTAAAGATGACAACACTCCCATTGGGTGTGCATTTTTTGGAAATGCATCCAAAATTTTATGAATATCTTCATCTACTAAAGATTCATCTTTAATATCTTGTTCAAACTTATCCAACTCAGCTTGTGTTGGTAACTCACCAAAAATCAATAAATAAGAAACTTCCAAGAAAGATGCTTTTTCAGCTAACTCCTCAATAGCGTAACCTCTGTAACGCAAAATACCTTTTTCACCATCTAAGAACGTAATAGCACTTTTACAAGAACCTGTGTTTTTAAATCCAGGATCAATTGTAGTAACACCACCTGTTACCCCTCTTAACTGTTTGATATCAATTGCCAACTCGTTTTCCGAACCTTTCTCGATTGGAAACTCATACTTTTTCCCTTCTATTTCTAATATTGCTGTGTTTGACATATATAAATGTTATTTCCTTTTTTTTTGAATTTCACAAATCTACAAATAATTAAGTATTAATAAAAGAAATAAATACTTAATCTATTTACGTATATATACTTAGTTTAACAACAAAATACTTTTCTGTTAGAATCCACAATAATTCTTAATTCTGTTAAATCTTACTCTCAAAAGAGAAACAGCAAGTTAACATCATTAAATAAAAATCGTAAAACACTAAAAAACAATAACATACAACAAAAAACAAAGATTGAACAACGTAAGTTTTTTTGGTTCTTTTTTTAAAGCTAAATTACTATTCTAATTTTGTATGTTGTTAAGTAAATTTAGAACAAAAAGACCTTTCAGAATGGCATTAAATAAACATAGTAAAAGACTTACTCAAGATCCCTCTCAACCAGCATCACAAGCTATGCTATACGCAGTTGGATTAACAGATGAGGACATGAACAAACCACAAATTGGTATTGCAAGTACTGGTTACGATGGTAATCCATGTAACATGCACTTAAACAATTTGGCTCAAGAAATTAAGAAATATACAAATCTTAACGATCAAGTTGGATTAACTTTTAACACCATTGGTGTGAGTGATGGTATTTCTATGGGAACTTCTGGGATGAATTACTCATTAGCTTCTAGAGATATTATTGCTGATTCTATGGAAACCGTTGTAAATGCTCAAAGCTATGATGGTTTGGTAGGAGTTGTAGGATGTGATAAAAACATGCCTGGAGCTATTATTGCTATGTTGCGTTTGAACCGTCCCTCTATTATGGTATACGGTGGAACTATTGCTTCTGGTAAATACAAAGGTCGTAAGTTAAACATTGTATCAGCTTTTGAGGCTTTAGGTCAGAAAGTAGCTGGTGAAATTGACGAAAAAGAATATAGAGAAATTATTAAGGCTGCCATTCCAGGAGCTGGAGCTTGTGGAGGTATGTATACTGCTAACACCATGGCATCTTCTATAGAATGTATGGGATTGGCATTGCCTTTTAACTCTTCTATTCCTGCTGAGAATCCAAATAAATTATCAGAAGCTGAGCGTACTGCACAGGCTATGAAAAACTTATTAGAATTGGATTTAAAGCCTAAAGATATTGTTACTAAGAAATCGATAGAAAACGCGATTGCTATTGTAAATGCATTAGGAGGATCTACCAATGCCGTTTTACATTATTTAGCGATTGCTTACGCTGCAGATATTGAATTTACTTTGGAAGATTTCCAAAGAGTTTCAGACAGAACTCCCTTAATTGCCGATTTAAAACCTTCTGGTAAATACTTAATGGAAGATGTTCACGGAATTGGAGGAACTCCTGCTATTATGAAATATTTGTTAGAGCAAGGATTTTTACACGGAGACTGTATGACAGTTACGGGTAAGACCTTAGCAGAAAACTTAGCAGATGTTAAAGTGATGGAATTTGAAGATCAAGATGTGATTTTCCCTAAAGACAAAGCTTTAAAATCTTCTGGTAACCTACAAATTTTATATGGTAACCTTGCTGAAAAAGGAGCCGTTGCCAAAATTTCTGGAAATGAAGGATTGAAATTTGAAGGAAAGGCTGTTGTTTACGATGGTGAACAAGCAGCTAACACTGGAATTTCTAATGGAGAAGTAAATAGAGGAGACGTCGTCGTTATTCGTTATGTTGGACCTAAAGGTGGACCTGGTATGCCAGAGATGCTAAAACCAACATCACTAATTATGGGAGCAGGTTTAGGAAAATCTGTTGCTTTAATTACTGACGGACGTTTTTCTGGTGGAACTCACGGGTTTGTTGTAGGTCACATAACGCCCGAAGCACAAGACGGTGGGTTGATTGGATTGGTAGAAACGGGAGATACCATTGCCATTAGCGCTGTAGATAATTCAATTACACTACAAGTTTCTGAAGAAGAAATTGCAGAACGTAAAGCGAAATGGATTCAACCTCCATTAAAACACAATAAAGGAATTTTATTTAAATACGCTAGATCAGTAGCTTCTGCTTCTGAAGGGTGTGTTACAGATAAATATTAACATTAGTACAGAGTACTAAGTACTGAGTACAAAGTTTTAGACTTGTACTTTATACTTTGTACTCTGTATTCTCTACTATACGAAGTATGAAAAAAACAGAAAGAATCATAGGAGCCGAAGCCGTTGTAAGAAGTCTACTTGCAGAAGGTGTTGACATTGCATACGGATATCCAGGTGGGGCTATTATGCCTATTTATGACGAGTTATTTAAATACCAAGACCAATTACATCACGTTTTAACTAGACATGAGCAAGGTGCTACGCATGCTGCCCAAGGTTACGCTAGAACTTCTGGTAAAGTTGGAGTTGCGTTAGCTACTTCAGGACCTGGAGCTACTAACTTAATTACAGGTATTGCCGATGCACAAATAGACTCTACTCCTATGGTATGTATTACCGGACAAGTAGCTTCTCATTTGTTAGGAACTGATGCTTTTCAGGAAACAGACGTGATTAGTATCTCATCTCCAATTACTAAATGGAACGTTCAGGTAACCAAAGCAGAAGATATTCCTGGAGCTATTGCCAAGGCATTTTACATTGCTAAATCTGGAAGACCAGGACCTGTTTTGATAGACATTACTAAAGATGCACAATTAGCAGAATTAGATTATGCCTATGAAAAATGTACACATGTAAGAAGTTACAAACCTGTACCAGAAACCAATATAGAAAAAGTAAAAGAAGCTGCTACGTTAATTAACGCTGCTAAAAAACCCATGATTATTTTTGGTCAAGGAGTTATTTTAGGAGCAGCGGAACAAGAATTTAAAGCTTTTGTAGAAAAAACTGGAATTCCATCGGCATGGACAATTTTAGGATTGTCTGCATTGCCAACCAATCATGCTTTAAATGTAGGTATGGTAGGTATGCACGGTAACTACGGACCTAACAAGTTAACCAACGAATGTGATTTGTTAATTGCTATAGGGATGCGTTTTGATGATCGTGTAACTGGTGATTTGAGCAAATATGCAAAACAAGCTAAGGTGATTCATTTTGATATTGATCCTTCTGAAATTGATAAAAACGTTAAAACAGATGTTGCCGTTTTAGGAGACTCTAAAGACACGTTGGCTAAAATTTTAGAATTTGTTCAGCCAAAAGAACACACTTCTTGGTTACATGAATTTAGAGCTTTTGACAACATAGAATTTGAAAAAGTAATTGACGGTCAGTTGAACCCTACTAAAGAAGGTTTAACGATGGGAGAAGTTTTACAAGGAATTAACAAAGCAACCGACAATGATGCTGTTATTGTTTCTGATGTAGGACAACACCAAATGATGGCTGTTCGTTATGCAAACTTTACCCACACTAGAAGTAATGTTACTTCTGGAGGATTGGGAACTATGGGATTTGCTTTACCAGCTTCTATTGGAGCAAAAATGGGAGCCCCAGAAAGAGATGTGGTTGCTATTATTGGAGACGGTGGTTACCAAATGACTTGTCAGGAATTAGGAACTATTTTACAAACAGGAACTGCAGTTAAAATTGTTGTTTTAAATAATGAATTCCTAGGAATGGTACGTCAATGGCAACAATTGTTTTTTGACAAACGTTACGCTTCTACAGAAATGATTAACCCTGACTTTGTAAAGTTAGCAGAAGCTTATAGTATTCCTGCCAAAAAGGTTGTAAAACGTGAAGATCTTCAAGGAGCTATTGACGAAATGATTGCTTGTAAAACTTCTTACTTCTTAGAAGTAATGGTAGAAAAAGAAGACAATGTATTCCCAATGGTACCTACAGGTGCTAGTGTATCTGATGTAAGATTAAGCTAATAAAAAGAAGACATGGAAAAAAAATTATATACCATATCGGTTTATTCTGAAAACAACTTAGGGTTGTTAAACAGAATCTCAACCATTTTTGTGAAAAGACATATCAACATAGAAAGTTTAACTGTTTCTGCTTCAGAAATTGAAAACGTTTCAAGGTTTGTTGTTGTTGTGAATATGACAGAAGAAGCCGTAAAGAAAATTATTGGTCAGTTAGAAAAGCAAGTAGAAGTTATTCAGGCTTACTATCATACTGATGATGAAATTATATTTACAGAAACTGCCATGTTTAAATTCAAATCTGATTTGTTGTTTGAGAATCCACAGATTCAAAACATCATTAAAGAGCACAGCATGAATATTGTTACGGTAAACAGAACTTTCTTTATTGTAGAAAAGGCAGGAAGAAGACACGAAATAGATGCTATTTACGATGCCTTTGCTCCTTTTGGAATTGCTCAATTTGTTCGTTCAGGTAGAGTAGCCATTTCAAAAGAGGCCATGAATATTCGTAAAATTTTAGGTGAGATAGTTCAATAGAAATCACTAAATTTGGCAACGCATAAAAATTAATTTTGAGCTTGACGGTATTTTTATACCATTAAGCTCATTTTTAGCGATATAACAAGTAAACAATTAGAATCAAAATAAAAGCAAAATGGCAAATTATTTTAACACACTTTCTTTAAGAGAGCAATTAGAGCAATTAGGACAGTGTGAATTTATGGACAGAAGCGAATTCAACGATGGAGTTGAAGCTTTAAAAGGTAAAAAAATCGTAATCATCGGATGTGGTGCTCAAGGGTTAAACCAAGGGTTAAACATGCGTGACTCTGGATTAGATGTATCTTATACTTTAAGAGCAGCAGCTATCCAAGAAAAAAGACAATCTTTTTTAAACGCTACTGAAAATAACTTTGCTGTAGGAACTTACGAAGAAATGATTCCTACTGCTGATTTATTAATCAACTTAACTCCAGATAAGCAACACACAGCTGTTGTAAATGCAGTTATGCCATTAATGAAAAAAGACTCTTGTTTATCTTACTCTCACGGTTTTAACATCGTAGAAGAAGGAATGCAAGTTCGTAAAGATATTACAGTAATCATGGTGGCACCTAAGTCTCCAGGATCTGAAGTACGTGAAGAATTCAAAAGAGGATTTGGAGTACCTACTTTAATTGCTGTACACCCTGAGAATGACCCTCAAGGAAAAGGATGGGATTATGCTAAAGCATATGCTGTTGGAACAGGAGGACACACTGCAGGTGTATTAAAGTCTTCTTTTGTTGCCGAAGTTAAGTCTGACTTAATGGGAGAGCAAACTATCTTATGTGGATTGTTACAAACTGGATCTATCTTATGTTTTGACAAAATGGTAGCTGAAGGAATTGATGCAGGATACGCTTCTAAATTAATCCAATACGGATGGGAAACTATTACTGAAGGATTAAAGTACGGAGGTATTACTAACATGATGGACCGTTTGTCTAATCCAGCTAAAATTGAAGCTTTCAAAGTATCTGAAGAATTAAAAGATATTATGAGACCTTTATTCCAAAAGCACATGGATGATATCATTTCTGGACACTTCTCTAAGACAATGATGGAAGACTGGGCTAATGATGATATTAACTTATTAACTTGGAGAGCTGCTACAGGAGAAACTAATTTTGAAAAAACTCCAGCAGGAGATTTTGAAATTTCTGAGCAAGAATACTACGACAATGGTACTCTAATGGTAGCTATGGTTAAAGCTGGTGTTGAATTGGCTTTTGAAGCAATGGTAGAGTCTGGAATTATTGACGAATCTGCATACTACGAATCTTTACACGAAACTCCATTAATTGCAAACACGATTGCAAGAATGAAGTTAGCTGAAATGAACAGAGTTATTTCTGATACTGCTGAGTACGGATGTTACTTATTTGACCACGCTTGTAAGCCTTTAATTGCTGAGTACGTTAAAAACGCACCTAGTAACTTAATTGGTAGACCATTTGGAGCTGCAAACAACGGTGTTGATAACGCTGAATTAATTGCTGTAAACAGAGAAATTCGTGAGCACGATGTTGAAATCATTGGTGAAGAATTACGTGAAGCAATGACTGCAATGAAAAAAATCGTTTCTTAATAACGAATTTTAATACATTACAAAAGCCGTTGCAAATGCAACGGCTTTTTTTATTTTTATACCGTGACTTGTTTTCAGAATTCAACTCAGAACCACTGCTTCCTTAAAACAAGTTCAGCGTGTCCCATTATTACACCCAATAGAATTTAAAATTCCTAAATTATGATAAGCCTAGAATCTATCTTAAAAGCACAAATGAATATCAAAGGAATTGTGCAAACGACTCCTTTATCTTATATGGACAATTATTCCCAATTGTTTGATGCTAACATTTACTTTAAAAGAGAAGACTTACAGCAAGTACGATCTTATAAAATTAGAGGTGCTTATAATCGAATTAAAAACTTATCAAAAGAAGCATTAAACAAGGGTGTGGTATGTGCCAGTGCAGGGAATCATGCGCAAGGAGTTGCTTTTGCTTGTCATCATTTAAAAGTAAACGGAGTTATTTTTATGCCCGTAACTACTCCCAAGCAAAAAGTATCGCAAGTTAAGATGTTTGGAGGTGACTATACAAGCATTCAATTGATTGGTGATACCTTTGATGAAAGCTCTAAGGCTGCTGAGGCTTATCAAGAGCAACACAATGCCACCTATGTACATCCTTTTAACGATTGGGACGTTATGGCCGGACAAGGAACTGTAGGCTTAGAAATATTAGATAGCATGAATACTCCTATTGACTATCTATTTCTTCCTGTTGGTGGTGGTGGTTTGGCATCTGGAATTATTACAGTATTTAAAAATCTAAGTCCCCATACTAAAATTATAGGTTTGGAACCTAAAGGAGCTCCTTCTTTAACAAGATCTTTAGAAGCAGGAGAAAATATCAAAATTTACAACATCGATAAGTTTGTAGATGGTGCAGCCGTTCAAAAAATGGGAGACCATACCTTTCCTATTTGTAAAGAATACTTAAGTGATGTAACCTTAATAGACGAAGGACATATTTGCAAAACTATTTTAAAACTATACAATGAAAATGCTATTGTTGCAGAACCTGCAGGAGCGTTGGCTGTTTCTGCCTTGGATCATTACAAAGAAGCTATTAAAGGTAAAACGGTTGTTTGCATTTTAAGTGGTGGAAATAATGACATTACTAGAATGGAAGAAATGAAAGAAAGAGCTATGTTATACGATGGACTTAAGCATTATTTTATTGTTCGTTTTCCACAACGTGCTGGAGCTTTAAAAGAGTTTGTTGGAAATGTACTTTCTGACACTGATGATATTGTTCATTTTGAATATACGAAAAAGAATAGCCGTAGCACAGCTTCTGCTGTAGTGGGTATTGAACTAAGCAAGCCTGAAGATTTTTCTCCACTGCTTGAGCGTATGAAAGCCAAAGGTTTTTTTGGGGAATATTTAAACGAAAAACCTGAATTATTTCAACATATCATTTAATCAAAAAAAGCCCTTGTTTATATCTATAACAAAGGCTTTTTTATTGAATTAAAATTTATTTATGCTTTTATGTATTTTATGTACTGAATTTTGTTCCCCATTTTTAACTTTAACAAATACATTCCCTTTGCTAATTTTGCATGTTGATTGTATTCAAATGTTTTAACATTGTTAAATTCACTTTGACTTATTAAGCCTCCATCCATATTGTACATCTCAACAGTTAATTGAGTTTGAAACTCATTCAACTCAACAGTAATTGGTCCGTGAGAAGGGTTTGGATATATTGTGGCTATTTTATCTTTTTTTAATTCTTCTTTGTTCGCTAAATCACTTCCTTTTTCATCTAATAATTCAATCAAATAAACATCGTAGGGTTTTAAAACTAATTGAGAAGGTAACTTTAATCCGTTTAATAAATTCTTAGCAACAGTTCCGTTCTTAGCTTGTTTTAGTTGCACATTTAAAGTAGTCTCCGTTTTTCCTAAGTTTACAATAGACAACACATAATTTCCTTGTTCATTTTTTACACATCTCCAAGTACATCCTTTGTATCCCTCAGCATTCGTTTCTGTAACCGTAACCTTTGGTAAATGATTTTTTGTCTCTAAAATTTGTAAAGCTTCTATTTTAGCTTGCGCTACTGTATTGGCTAAAATTAACTTTCCTTTGGTTTGTTTTAATCCCTCTAAAGGCAATCCATATTCATTCTTTTTTAAGCTTATTGCATCCGTAATTACGGTTCCTCCATTATCTATATAATCTTGTAAGGTATTTAACTCCCCTAGCGCTACCTGTTCTGTTTTGTGAACAACAATCACATCCCATAAACTTGAGTCTTGTTTTGAGATAATGTTTTTAGTAGCAAAACCTAAAGGAATTCCTTCAAAATTTAACCCCTCGTACATTTCGAACACTCCTTCCATATAGCTTCTTTTATTAGCTGCTGCAGCTTTAGAATAAAAAACTCTTATAGGTTTACGCTCTCTTTGCATTTTCATAATTAACTCACTATGCGTATTTAAATCCATCATCGTTGCATGCAATGCATTTGTAACACGAGGTTGCTGGTTGTTAGAACCCGCATAAGCACCTGTGATTCCAGATTTAAGAGAACCATCTTCTTTTCTTGGCCAATACCAAGTTTGAGAAGCATTTAACCCTAAGGTATGCGCAGCCCAATAGACAGCTCTAGGATATTTTGGATCCATATATAAGTCTCTTGCATTGTTGGTACTTAATAAGTGACTTTCTGAATTAAAAATTAATTGGTTGGGCTGTACCGATTTTAAAAAGTCATAACCCATATATAATTCTTTCCAACCAAAGGCATATTTTTCATCTTTAACAATCTCTCCTTTTACCATGTAGTTGTAATTTGCAGCCACATCATTTCCATTGATCTCACTCAACTCTGTTAAAGCCTCTAAATCTATTCCTGTAGCCGGATCATTTTCTGTAAAGAACGAAGGCATTATTTTTAACTGAGCTTTGGCAGTAGGATCGTATTTTCTTAATTCTGATTTCATCCAGGTAAACCAATCGGTCACTCTATCTTCATTAAATGTTACCCAATCGTACCATTTTGGAGTCCCCATTAAAGAAATATCAATTGGAATTTCTATGGCTACTTCCTCAAAATTAGAAAAATTGGAATGCCATAAAGCATTTAACTGAGCTATGTTCTGGTGTTTGTTTTGTAACCAACCTTTAAACTTATCTAAGGTATAAGTACTTACACCACTTGTATACCATACTTTTTTTGTACCCTCTTTATAGGTTATCCATCTAGGCTCATTACACAACATATAACCTAAATCTGTATAATGCTTCCCTTTCATTTTAGTTACCGTTCCTTTTAACAAATGCGACATCATCACTTTTGCCCCAGGATGGTCAATGTCATAATCTAAAAAAGGAGCTCCTTGAAACTTGGTAAAATCCGCTCCATAACTATCTATAGCCCATTGGGGCACATTCTTATTATTGATGAATACAAAACCAGGAGTCCCACTCGCTTTGGTATTTAAATTATTTATTACATTTTGATTTATTTTTCCAGAAGCATTGGTCACATAGTATGGAGATATGTAAAAACCGTTTAACTCTCCATAAAATTCGGTTAACTCAGGCGTGTCAGGTTTCCAAGTATAATCGGCCAAGAAAACAGGCTTGTTATTATCCATTGTAATTTCATCCTGCCCCACCGTCACTTTTGACCAATCTACTTTGGGAATAGGAGCTCTAAAAACCTCTTCTTTTTTGATTTTTTTGATGTATGCTATAGACTCATCTAACATTTTTAAAATGTCATTTCTCTCAAAATCTGGTAATTCTTGAGCCATTTGAGTCGCTACGTTTTTGTACAACCAATATTTTTCGAAGTGACTTTTATTTTCTTCGATGTTATTTTCGTCCCAATTTGCAAATTTTAAGAAAACTTCTGCAGTACGAACTGCCAACTTTTCTTTTAAAGCATCTTTCCCTAAAGACTCAACCTCAGCGATGAATCCATTTAAACTATCTATTTTAATTCTAGCTTTTTGCTCTAATGTTTGCGAAAAACTAGTATAGCTTAACATCAATACAAAGACCAATAAGTATTTACCTAACTGCTTATTTATCATCTATTCAATTTTACGATTTCTTACATGTAGTTGTGTAAGTTAATCACAAGTAAAATATTTATTAAACACTATATATACATATACAAGTATTTTCCACCCTTTAAAAAAAAATGAAATTTATTGGTTCTATTTCACAAAAAAACAAAACATCCAAAAACCTAAAGAAACACTAGGCATACCGTCTAACCAAACCTCGACAAACACAAGTTAAACGACATTAAATAACAATTCATCGATAAAAAAACACAATTCACCCTTGTTTATATCATAATATTCCCTATCTTTACTGTAAGAAAATTAATAAGTTCTACTAAAGTTTACCTCAATGCTATGAAGGTTTAAACATGAAAAGACTTAAAGTTATTATAAACCAAATAAATTAAATGCTATGAAAAATTTATTAAAAGGGCTGTTAGCTACCGTTGTTGTGTCGGTTTGTTTAACTTCTTGTACAGAAGATGTCCAATTAGAATTCGATGACATGACTGCTGATGAAGTTTCAAGAAAGTACGAAGAAAATATGAAAGCTACTTATGAAGTTAACGCTACTAAGCAAGCTAGTACAGAAACAACTGAAAACGAATAATATGATAAACTGCGGAAAAAGATAAAAGCCTATGTGAAACAAATCACATAGGCTTTTAAATTATAAACTAATTTATATTGATCCTTTTAAGCTTATTCAATAAGCACCTTTTTTGTAAACACTTTACCTCCGTTTGACACTTTTACAAAGTACACCCCTGAGTTAAAAGAAGAAATATCTATACTTGCTTGATTAGATGTAGCTACTAAAGCCCCTGTAATTGCATACACATTAGATTGACTTCCTGTAGGTGCTACGATATGGATTGCATTGTTTGAAACAGAAACACTTGCTCCTTCTAAAGTATTTTTACTAGAAGATAAGGTTCCCTCAGTAACTGTTGCTGTTATTTGATCTATATACACCACATCACCACTTAATAAATTTATGGATTCTCCCTCTGTATAATCTACAGCGAACCAAAAAGTAACACCATCAAAATCTTCAGCAGCTTCAATATTAAAAGTAAGCTCTTCCCATTCCATTGCTGTATTTGTTGTGACTACAGAAGCTATTGGTTTTGTAGCCGTATCTACACCTCCATTTGTTAATTTTACCCTTCCAGAAAGTTTTATTGGAGTGGTTCTATTTGTTTTTACCCACATTTTAACCTGAAAATCTGAACCTGCAGAGAACGGAGCATCATACACTTTTTCATAGTTACTAAAAGTCCAAAAAGTCGAATCCGCATTTCCTGTAAAATTCAGTTTTAAACTCTGATCTCCATCATGGAATTCCGTATAAGTAAGACCTCTTGTTACAAATTCTTTTCCTCCTGTAAGATGATCTATTCCTGAAGGACCATCAAAGCTTGGGTTTTTAATATATTCTGAGTACTGAGTAGGAGGTACACTTGACACTAGTTCTATTTCATCAAACAATATTCCCCCAGTCTCATCTGTAATTCCATAATTAACTCTTACCAAAATATCTAAATTCAATACTGTTCCAGACCAATTGGTTACCCCTGTCATGTCTAAATAGGCAACTGTATATTCAGTCATATTAGAGCTAATAGGAAAAACTGTAGGAGTAATCAGGTTGGTATTTCCAGCATCTTGACTCCCTTGTACTCTAAAACTAGTTGCAGAAGTTGTATTTTTATATCTGATTTTAATAAACTTATAGGTGTCAGCATCAAAACCTTGGTTGTACCCTATGTTAGAATTGTTGTTAGTTCTTACCAATTTTAAAGCTCCATCTCCTGAAATTCCTTCAGAAGACTCATGTGTAATACCCGCTGCACTTCCAAAACCAGAAGTCCAAGAATCTAAACTAGCCGTACTAAATGTATAAGGACCTTGAGCATTCATTTGAGCGACCCCTAACAATAAAGCTCCCGCTAGAACAATGTTTTTGTGTAATTTTTTAATCATGTTATTTTGTTTTTTGGATTTGTAAAAACAAAACTAACGCTAATAATCAGCCAGTTATATACAAAACTTTACAACTAACAATACTCTATTGACCAAAACGCCTAAAAACCTATTGTGTTTTTAATATTTACTAAAACAAACATCTATTTATTAACAAACAAGCACAAAAAAACTATAAAAAATGAGTAATTCACAACTCAATACACAAAACCCTTATCTATTAATAATTTTCATAAAAAAAAGGTCTAGAATGTAACTTCTTGACCTCTTTTTTAATTCTATAAGCTTCTTATTTATAAATCTCAGCATATAACTGCTTGCTCAACTTTGCAATTAATTTAGGATGCTTTTTAGCGATGTTTACAGACTCTATTGGATCGTTTTTATGATCGTACAACTCTACATACAAAGGCTCATCGTTAGGCTTTCTTCTATCTTTCCAAACCACCAATCTATATTGATCTGTTCTCATGGCATAGCCCATTACAAAACGTTCAAAGGTATCTCTATCCCATTTATCTCCCATTTGCTTTGCTATTTTAGCTTCAATCTTTTTAATCAAAGGCATAAAGAAAGTTGTACGAAATGGAGGTGTAAAAGGCCTAGCAGCCCATTCTCTTAAAGCAGGTGATGGAAACACACTAAAAGCAGCTTTAGCCCCTTTAGTACTTGGTTTTTTTAATAATTTTACCAAACTCTTTCCCTCTAAATGATTTGGCTTTTTTAAATCTGCTAAGTCACATAATGTAGGGAACACATCAATTAGTTCTACCAAAGCTTCTGACTTTTGTCCTTTGACCTTGTCAGAAACTCCAGGAGCTACTACAATAAAAGGAACTCTTGTTGCTATTTCGTAGTTGGTTGCTTTTCCCCAGTACCCCATTTCACCAAGATTAAAACCATGATCTGACCATAAAACAATGATGGTGTTTTCATATTGATTCGTTTCTTTTAAGGCTTGAATCATCTTTCCTATTTGCGCATCTATATAACTGATACACGCATAGTACCCATGACGTAAATGACGTTGTAATTCAGGTGAAAATTTTTCTGTTTTTGGCATATTAGCCCCTACTCTAACCTCTAAAGACTCTGACAAACCAACAGCAGCCCCATCTTTTGGAGGATTTACTTGACTTGCAATAGGAATGTTTTTTTCGTTGTACATGTCCCAGTATTTTTTGGGAGCAATCCAATCTAAATGCGGTTTTTTAAAACCTAAGCCTAAAAACCAAGGTTTCTCGTTTTTTACCAATTCTTGTAAAGTCGCAATGGCACTTTTGGTATTGTACCCATCTTCATAAGTATCATCAGGAACGTCTGCACATTCCGTATCTGGCCCTTTAGCCAACCAGTTTTCACGAATAATTTTCGCTCCGTACTTAGCTTCTAAGGCTTTTTTATTTTCTAAATAAATTTGCTGACTTTCTTTAAGTGCATAACCTCCCATTGTTTTAGGAGCATTGGCACTTCTTTGTACTTTTACTGCTTTACGGCTCCAAGACATGACATCATCTGTGTACTGTCCGTGAAATATTTTACCGGTATATACCGTTTCGTATCCGTTTTCTCTAAAGTGTTGAGGAATGGTTACAATGCTAGGTCTATTTTCTCTAAAATCTTGAAATAAATCTACCACATTAATGGTTTCTGGTCTAGCCCCCGTCATAATACTTGCTCTAGAAGGACCACAAATAGCCTCTTGGCAATACGCTCTGTTAAATTGAACCCCTACACTTGAAAGCTGATCAATATTAGGAGATTTTACGATTTCTGAACCATAACAACCCAGTTCTGTTCTTAAATCATCCACAGCAATAAACAACACATTTGGTTTTTTATTTTGCCCGTGAACAACAGCTATGAAACTTAACAGAACCCCAAAAAAAAGTTTTTTCATTGTAAGATATTTTTATTTATAGACTAGTAAAGACTAAACTCCGTTTGTCGTCTCTTTCAACTAGTTGAAAGGGATGACAAACAAAGTAAATAAATAAAAAGTAGTATTATTTGACTGTTATTAGCCTATATCAACACTATTTTATCTTACAAAATAAAATTTAGAAGCAATTCTAATAAAAATCTTCTATCACTTCTAATTCCGTTTGAAAAGAAACATAGTTCCCTTTGAACAAATTGTCCAAAGTAGTATTCATATCTGAAGCATAAGCTACATAATACCCTTTAAAGGTTTCTTTATCTTTTACAGCATACTGAATAGAATAGGTCTTTCCTCCTTTTTCTTCGTGTACCATTACTCTAGTTAACTTAGCTCCCGTAAAACATCCTGTAGCAATCATTGCCGGTATGTGGGTATTCTTTATGTAAGAAAGCCATTCTTGTTCTATTTCTAACTCAATATTAGTGGTAACGTTGTATATATACATGGGTAAATTTTAGAATTGCAAAGTTACGCAAGCCTAGTCAAAATTCGGCTTTCTTTTTTCTAAAAATGCTTGAGTTCCTTCTTTAAACTCACTGGTTCCAAAACACTGACCAAAAAGCTCTACTTCGTTTTGCAAGCCTATATTTCCAAATACTCCATTAATTGCTTTGATACTTTTCCTAAGTGCTTCTGGTGAGTTTTTAATGGTTTTGTTTGCTATTTCAAATGCTTTGGGTAATAATTCTTCTTGAGCAACCACATAATTTAACAGACCTAACTTTAAACCTTCTTCGGCTGTAATCATATCTCCTGTTAAAATCATTTCAAAAGCTTTTCCTTTACCAATTAACTGTGTTAATCTTTGTGTACCTCCATAACCAGGAATTAACCCTAAAGACACTTCCGGCTGTCCTAATTTTGCATTGGTGGTAGCTACTCTCATATGACAAGCCATTGCCAATTCTAATCCCCCTCCAAGCGCAAACCCATTAACAGCTGCAATCACAGGTTTGGAATAATTTGCAATTTTATTAAATAATAAATCGTGTCCAGATTGTGCCAGTTCCTTTCCTTGTTTTCTAGAAAAAGAAGCAAATTCTTTAATATCGGCACCTGCTACAAATGCTTTTTCTCCAGCACCCGTAATAACTACCACTCTCACATTTGCATCGTACTTTAAATCGTACAAACATTGATGAAGTTCTTTAATAATTTTTCTGTTTAATGCATTTAATCTTTTAGGTGCATTAATTGTAATCAAAGCTATTTTATCTTTTACACTAACAATCACCTCTTTACTATCTGCCATAACTATTTATTTTAGAAACCTTAAGATAAAAAAAAGCAATCTAAAATTAGATTGCTTTTCTGTTTTTCTATTGTTTTAAATACTTTTTGTATTTGCTAGGAATTCCATCAACACTTTTTATTTTGATGTCTTTGTAATACACCTCAGCACCCTCTGACTGAATTTGAATTCTACCCCTTGTTAAAGGTTGCATTCCTTTTCCTGCAACATTGTGCCTAGAATTAAACAAAGCCATGACCACTTTTCCATTTACAATATGCAAACTTGTTCCGTTGTAGGTAATCAGTTCGATGGTATTCCACTTTCCATTGTCTTTTTCGTTGTCAAAAGAACGCTTAGCACTTCCTTCCTGTAAGTCTCCATCCAATGCATACACTTTTTTAGTCTTTCCATCTACTTTTACTTTCTTTACAGGAACATCACTTGTTGCTCCGCCTAAAGCATAATAATCTCCCATATCTGTTTCTTGAACCTGAAGTTCTTGACAACGCATCCAAACATTCCAAAACTGTCTAAAAGGACCTTCGCAATGGTATAGTAATCCACTATCTCTTTTTGCTTTTGTTCTAGGATTCCATTTTTGTGTTCCCCACTTTACTTTTAATTTTAAATGGTAATTTTCGTACTCTTGTTTAGAGGTTAAGGCTCCGTAGATTTCCCCTGTAATGTGTACTGTATTCTTCTCTTTTTTCTCTTTGATAAAATTGAATACTTTTTTAGGATCGTTGTTTAATCCCAAAGGCTCTCCTTTCATTCCATTACTGTTTGGATCTACATTTGGCAATCCTTTTACAGAACTATGTGGAACTCCCATGTAAATGTCCCAGTTTTGAGATGGATCTCCTTCTAACAAATTTTTCCACTTACTTGTTAAGGTGTTTACACTTGTTGTTTTAGCCGCCCATTCTATCCCTGCTTCTAATTGTTTTACTACACGCTCATCAGCATAAGCAGCCTCTGTATGTCCTAAACCTGTATAAAAAACTCTACTACCGTCATAATGATGGTACCATGTAATGGGATGTTCTATTCCCATTTGCTTTCCTGAGTAAGTACTTTCATCTAAAGTTGCCAAGACATTTACGTGTTTTGCCACTGGATCTTTAAAATTGTACCATTCATCAAAAAACTCTTCTTTGTCATTTAGATGTGCTACTGCTTTGTGTCCGTGTTCTTTGTGAATGTGTAACGTGGCTTTTTGTTGTTTAGGATGACTTTTAAAAGTTGCTCCTAACATTTCTACATACCACTCCCAATCTTTTTCGGTATCTGTTGCAGCATGGGTTCCTACAAATCCTTTCCCTTTTGCAAAGAAAGATTTCATGGCATTTTGTTGCGCTTCATTTAAAATATCACCTGTCGTATTTAAGAAGAAAAGCACATCGAATTTTGACAAATCCTTGTCATTAAACAAATTTGCATCTTCTGAACACACCACATCCCAATCGTTTTTTTCTGCAAGCTTTTTTACTGCTGCTTTTCCAGCCTCAATAGATTTGTGTCTAAAACCTGCCGTTTTTGTAAAAACTAAAATTGATGTTTTCTGAGCATAAATGGCATTTACCACCATAAACACCAGTAATAAGATTATTTTTTTAAACATTGTTCTCTTTTTATATGTATTTAACGAATATATATAAAATCTATCACTTCGTTTAAAAAACAAACTTATTAATTATTTAGGCAATACAATTTTAAACAACGTTCCTTGATTTAAAATGGATTCAAAAGTTACAGAACCACCATAAGCCTCTACAATATTCTTTACCATTGGCAAACCTAAGCCCATACCACTACTTTTGGTTGTGAATTTTGGTTCAAAAATTAATTCTTTATCTGCTTCTTCAATTCCTTTTCCGTTGTCTTTTACATAAAGTACTACTTGAGTAGCTTTGTCTTCTAGGATGACCTCTATTTTTGATTGTTCTACAGACTCCGTTGCTTGAACAGCATTTTTAACCAAGTTGTTTAGTACTCTGGTAATTTGATTTTTGTCTAGATTTAAATGAATCTCTTCTTTATTGGTATGAAACTCAATATGGTTTTCGTAAAAAATATCTATGGATGATTTTACAACAGCCACCAAATCAATATCCTCTATATTCTTTTGAGGCATTCTTGCAAAATCTGAAAAAGAGGTTGCAATAGACGACATTACATCTATTTGTTGGGTAAGCATTTGCGCATAATCTTTTACTTTTTCTCTAATTCCTTCTTCATTAGGATCAAAAGTACGTTCAAAACTCTGCACCGTTAATTTCATTGGCGTTAGCGGATTTTTAATTTCGTGTGCTACTTGTTTTGCCATTTCTCTCCAAGCCTGTTCTCTTTCTCCTTTGGCTAACTTTTCGGCACTTTTTTCTAGCTCATCAATCATGTTGTTGTAAGCCTCTACAATAGATGCAATTTCTGACGTAGTTCCTGCCACATCAATTTTTTGATTATTCTTAAGCAGTTTTGTTTCTTGAATTTTATCAGAAATAGACTGTAAAGAACGCGTAATATAGCTCGACAAGAAATACGCAAACACAATAGACAACAGTAACATTACCCCATAGACTAAAAACAATCTATTTAAGAAAAAAGCCAATTGCTCTTCTTCTTGTGTGTTATCTTGAATGTACTCTACTTTTAAAATTCCCACCTTATTCATATTCCTATCATGAATGTAGGAATAAGCTAACTGCGCTATTTTTCCACTTTCTAAAGCGACAGATTCTTCAAATTTGTCTTTCTTTTTAAGGGTACTTAAAATATTGGGAGTAATTTTTTCTTTAAAAATTCGAAACCAGGGTTCGTAAGAATTTATTTGCAACTGACCATTTAAATCGTAAATGCTCATTTTCATTTTATGAACAGTTGCTATTTCATAAATACGCTCTCTAAAAATAAATCCTAAAAACTGTTGTGCAGCCGGATATATGGTATTTTCTAATTCGTAATTTATGTTTTTTTGAGCTGCTCGCTCTTTTCTATCAAAACGGGAATAGTAATATTCTTTAGTTTGCTCTTTGTATTGCTTTACGGTAACTACCGCAATTAATACAGATGCCAATCCTACTAAGAGTAGCATGGCTAAAAATATTCTTATTCTTAAAGAAACTTTGTTCATTATTTACTTTTAAAATGATTCTCCTTTGTTGAACAATCAAAAGCTAAGCCAAGTTAATTCATACAGCTCCTATAAACAAAAAAGAGCGATACTAATGTATCGCTCTTATTAAAAAAAATTGTAAATCTATCCTACTATATTGATAATTTTACCAGGTACAATAATTACTTTCTTAGGAGTTCTCCCTTGTAATTGTGCCTCTGTTTTTTCGTGAGCCATGACAATCTCTTCTATTTCTTTAGCCGATAAATCTAAAGGTAACTCTAATTTAAATCTCATTTTTCCGTTAAAAGAAATAGGATATTCTTTTGCACTTTCTACCAAATGACTTGGTTCAAAAATTGGGAATGCAGCTGTTGCAATCGACTGCTCATTTCCTAATTTAGACCATAATTCTTCTGTAATGTGAGGTGCATATGGAGAAATTAAAACCAACAAAGGTTCTAAAATTTCTTTCTTGTTACATTTTAAAGCTCCCAACTCGTTTACTGCAATCATAAAGGTACTTACTGAAGTATTGAAAGAGAAATTCTCTATGTCTTCTTGTACTTTTTTGATGGTTTTATGTAAAACTTTTAATTCGTCTTTGCTTGGCTCTCCTTCTACTCCTTTAAAGTCGTTTGCATTGGCATACAATCTCCACAACTTTTTTAAGAAAGAATGTGCTCCTGAAATTCCTGCTGTATTCCACGGTTTAGACTGTTCTAAAGGCCCTAAAAACATTTCGAACAAACGTAAACTATCTGCTCCAAACTCTTCACAAATACTATCTGGATTGACCACATTGTATTTAGATTTAGACATTTTCTCTACTTCACGTCCTACCATATACTTTCCATCTTCTAGAACAAACTCAGCATTAGCATATTCTTCCCTCCATGCTTTAAACGCATCGGTATCTAATTCGTTTTGTGCATTTACAAAAGAAACATCCGCATGGATTGGTTGTACTTTTTGATCCCCAATTAATCCTTTAGAAATGTAGGTTTGTGTTCCTTCTAAACGGTATACAAAAGCAGAAGTTCCTGTAATCATTCCTTGGTTGATGAGCTTTTTTGCAAATTCATCTACAGGAACGTAGTTTAAATCGAACAAGAATTTTTGCCAAAAACGAGCATATAATAAATGTCCTGTAGCATGTTCTGATCCTCCTAAATATAAATCTACCTCTTTCCAATAGTCCAAAGCTTCTTTGCTTGCAAACTCATTTGGATTGTTAGCATCCATGTAACGGTTAAAGTACCAAGAAGAACCTGCCCAACCTGGCATCGTATTTAATTCTAGTGGAAAGACAGTTTCATTATTTATTTCAGTGTTGTGTACAACTTTATTATTCACAGTATCCCATGCCCAAACCTCAGCATTTCCTAAAGGAGGTTGTCCATCTTCTGTTGGCAAGTATTTTTCAACTTCTGGCAACAAAATTGGCAAATGTTCCTTGGCAATCATTTGTGGCATTCCGTCCTTATAATACACAGGGAAGGGCTCTCCCCAATAACGCTGACGGCTAAACACCGCATCGCGTAAACGATAGTTTATTTTACCTTGTCCAAAACCTTGTTGCTCCATATGATAAATAGCTAACTTGGTTGCTTTTTTCACATTCAATCCCGATAAGAAATCAGAATTGGCAATTTTAGCGGTTTTGTCTTCACAAGCACCTTCAGAAATATCTACTCCTTCAAAAATATTTTTGATTTCAATTCCAAAATGTTTGGCAAAATCATAATCACGTTGGTCCCCACACGGAACTGCCATTACGGCTCCTGTTCCGTAGCTAGCCAACACATAATCTCCAATCCAGATTGGAATGTTTTCTCCTGTAAAAGGATGTACAGCATAAGCCCCAGTAAAAGCACCTGATATGGTTTTTACATCGGCCATTCTATCACGTTCCGAACGTTTTGCTGTTGCCTGAATATAAGTTTCAACTTCAGCTCTTTGTTCGTCCGTTACAATTTTTGAGACCAACTCGTGTTCTGGAGCTAAGGTCATAAAGGTTACTCCAAAAATAGTATCGGGGCGGGTGGTGAATACTTCTATTTCAAAATTTTGCTTCTCGACTCCGCTCGAAGCCCCTTCTAAGTTTTGGTTATTGGTTGTTGGTTGCTCGACTCCGCTCGAAGATCCTTCTAAGTTTTGGTTATTGGTTATTGGTTGCTCGACTCCATCTCGACTGCGCTCGATGACCTTACTCGAAGAGCTATCCAAGTCCTGCTTCTCGACTCCGCTCGAAGACCCTTTTAAGTTTGGGTTATTGGTTGTTGGTTGCTCGACTCCGCTCGAAGACCCTTCTACTTTAAATGTTACACTTGCTCCTTGAGAACGTCCAATCCAATTGGTTTGGGAATCTTTTAAAGGTTGTGGCCAGTCGATGGTATTCAATCCATCTAACAAACGTTGTGCATAGGCTGCAATACGCATAGACCACTGCATCATTTTTTTACGTTCTACCGGATGTCCTCCACGTTCAGACAATCCGTTAATGATTTCATCATTTGCCAAAACTGTTCCTAGTGCAGGACACCAGTTAACTTCTGTTTCGGACAAATAGGTCAATCTATATTTAGACAGCACTTGCTGTTTTTTTAGTTCTGAAAATGCTTTCCACTCATCTGCATTAAAACTACTAACTTCCTCATCACAAACCGCATTTACATTTTCTGTTCCGCTTGCTTCAAACAAAGCAATTAACGTTTCAATTTTCTCAGCCTTGTCTGCTACTTTGTTGTACCAAGCATTAAACAATTCTGTAAAAATCCACTGTGTATGTTTGTAGTATTCTGGTGTAGAGGTTCTAATTTCACGAGACCAATCAAAAGAAAACCCAATTTTATCTAATTGTTTTCTGTAGGTAGCAATATTTGTTTCGGTAGTAACCGCTGGGTGCTGACCTGTTTGAATGGCATATTGTTCTGCAGGCAATCCAAAAGAATCGTATCCTTGTGGATGTAATACATTAAATCCTTTGTGACGTTTGTAACGCGCAAAAATATCTGAAGCAATGTATCCTAACGGATGCCCTACGTGTAATCCTGCTCCCGATGGATAAGGAAACATATCTAAGACATAAAACTTAGGTTTTTCCGAAGTATTTTCTGCTTTAAATGTTTGGTTTTCTGCCCAATATTTTTGCCATTTGGCCTCTATCTCGTTAAAATTGTATTCCATTTTTTAGCTATTCGCTATTGGCTTTTAGCTCTTGCTCGTTCCCTTTTTTGCAACATTGCTAAAAGACAGAGACTAACAACTAAAGGCTAACTGCTATTTTGAGTAGCAAAAATACAGTTCTTAAACGAGAGTTGAAAGTTATCATCTCGCTAAAATTTAAGCATAAAAAAACAGCAATTTTACTTGCTGTTTTTTGGTTATCAATTTCTTTACTTAATTATTCACTCATAGCCAAGGTAACCAACGTTTTTCCCCATGCCATGTATAAGTTCATATCTTTATCAAAAGCCATGGTAAAAGCCTCTACATTTTCATCATTCTTAGAAACCTTTGCTTTTACTCTTAGCACATCGTTTTCTTGTTTGTAAGAATAAGCTCCCCAAACATTTAAATCTTTATTTAGAATCACCGTCCATTCTTTTTCATTTGGAATGGTAAATAAAGAATAGGTTCCTGCTTTTACTTTTTTCCCTCCAAAAACCACATCTTTGTAAAAACTAATTTCTGTAGCCTCATTTGCACCTGTTCTCCAAATTTTACCAGGAACGGCTAAATCTTCTACTTTTCTATCTTTTAATTGAGGTCTACTGTAAATGATTTTTACTACTTTATCAGAAGTTTTGTAACTCAACGGATACGATAAGGCATCCATAGGACTCACATCTAAAGGTTTAATTTTTTGAGCTGTTACTGTTAAACTCCCCAATAGCATTGCGAATGCGATTATTTTTTTCATAACTCTATTTTGTTTTAATTAATTGAACTTATTAGTAGCTAAATTACAATATACTTTACGCTTATTTGCTAATTTATTTTTAAGAGATTAATATCCCGTTTGAATACTATATATTTGCACGTTGAACAAGCTAGTATTTAAGGATAGATGAAGAACATAAGAAACTTTTGCATAATTGCACATATTGACCACGGTAAAAGTACTTTAGCCGATAGGTTATTAGGTTTTACAGGAGCTGTAACTCAAAGAGAGGAACAAGCCCAACTGTTAGACAATATGGATTTGGAAAGAGAACGTGGAATTACCATTAAGTCTCATGCCATTCAAATGGACTACCATTACGAAGGAGAAGACTACGTTTTAAACCTTATTGACACTCCGGGACACGTAGATTTTTCTTACGAAGTTTCTAGATCTATTGCTGCTTGTGAAGGAGCTTTACTAATTGTAGATGCTGCTCAAAGCATACAAGCGCAAACTATTTCTAACCTATATTTAGCCTTAGAAAACGATTTGGAAATTATTCCTGTTTTAAACAAGGTTGATTTGCCAAGTGCCAATCCAGAAGAAGTTACTGATGATATTGTAGACCTTTTAGGATGTGAACCCGAAGATGTAATTCACGCAAGTGGAAAAACAGGTTTTGGAGTAGAAAATATTTTAAAAGCTATTATAGAAAGAGTTCCTGCTCCAAAAGGAGATCCAGAAGCTCCTTTAAAAGCTTTAATTTTTGATTCTGTTTACAACTCGTACAGAGGAATCGAAACTTACTTTAGAATTCTTGATGGTTCTATTAAAAAAGGAGAAAAAATTAAGTTTATGGCCACCGGTAAAGATTACTTTGCTGATGAAGTAGGTACCTTAAACTTGAGACAAAGTCCTAAAAAAGAAATTAAAACGGGAGATGTAGGTTATTTAATTACCGGAATTAAGACAGCATCCGAAGTAAAAGTAGGAGATACCATTACCAGCTTGGTGAACCCAACTGCTGAAAGAATTGATGGATTTGAAAATGTAAAACCAATGGTTTATGCAGGTATCTATCCTGTAGACACCGAAGATTACGAAGAGTTAAGAAACTCTATGGAGAAATTACAATTGAACGATGCTTCTCTTGTCTTTCAACCAGAAAGTTCTGCGGCTTTAGGCTTTGGTTTCCGATGTGGATTCTTAGGAATGTTACACATGGAAATTATTCAGGAACGTTTAGAGCGTGAGTTTGACATGACTGTTATTACGACTGTACCTAACGTATCTTACCATGCCTTTACCAAAAAGAACCCAGAGGCTGTTGTTTTAGTGAACAACCCTACGGATTTACCTGACCCCTCTAGTATGGACAGAGTGGAAGAGCCTTATATTAGAGCTTCTATTATTACCAAGTCTAACTTTGTTGGACAAGTAATGAGCTTGTGTATTGAAAAAAGAGGAGAAATTGTCAATCAGACTTATTTAACTCCAGAAAGAGTTGAATTGATTTTTGACATGCCTTTGGCAGAAATTGTTTTTGACTTTTACGATCGTTTAAAAACAGTATCTAAAGGATACGCTTCTTTTGACTACCACCCTACAGGAATGAGAACCTCTAAACTGGTAAAAGTTGATATTTTATTAAACGGAAGTTCTGTAGATGCACTATCTGCTTTAATTCACGCAGACAACGCACACCATATTGGTAAAAAAATGTGTGAGAAATTAAAAGAATTAATTCCTCGTCAACAATTTGATATTCCAATTCAAGCGGCTATTGGAGCTAAAATTATCTCTAGAGAGACCACTAAAGCCTTACGTAAAGATGTAACTGCAAAATGTTACGGAGGTGATATTTCACGTAAACGTAAACTTTTGGAGAAGCAAAAGAAAGGAAAAAAACGTATGAGACAAGTAGGTAATGTAGAAATACCTCAAGAAGCATTTATGGCCGTTTTAAAACTAAACGACTAAGTATCAAAGACCTTGCCTAGCAAGGTCTTTTTTTTTACACCCATTTTCTGCGTTTCATCAGTAAAACTACCCGTATATACCGTATTGTTTTTTTAGCAATTTATCCTCTTATTAATATATGTTAACGAATATTTTTATTAAGTTTAAGGAGTGAATTAAAATAATCAATATGAAAGTAATACACGTAAGTGCCGAATGTTATCCAGCCGCTAAAGTAGGTGGACTTGCAGACGTTGTAGGAGCACTTCCTAAATATCAAACCAATTTAGGATATGAGGCTGCTGTTGTTATGCCATTTTATGACAACAAGTATGCCAAAACAGCTAAATACAAAACTGATTTTAGGTGTAAAGTAGATTTAGCCAAAAACAAATACAAAGCTAAAGTTTATAGAGTTGAAAAGAGTTTTGAAGAGTTGGGTTACCATCTTTATCAAGTACAAATTGAAGGCTTGTTAGACCGAGAAAATGTATATGGTTATGAAGACGACACTGAGCGTTTTATTGCTTTTCAAAAAGTAGTGTTAGATTGGATTTTACAATTTGCACAAGCTCCTAAAATTATTCATTGTCACGATCATCACACAGGATTAATTCCTTTTATGCTAACGCAGTGTGTTAAGTATCAATCTATGCGTAGTGTGCCTACTATTTTCACTATTCACAATGCACAATATCAGGGAGAATTTTCTTTCGAAAAATTATCATACTTACCAGAATATGATTTAGAACAATCTGGAATATTAGAATGGGACTATGCCATCAACCCAATGGCAGCCGCAATTAAAGCTTGTTGGAGATACACTACGGTTTCTCCAAACTACATGAACGAATTGCCTTATGCAGCAACCGGATTAGATTGGTTGTTTGACACTGAAAGAGAAAAATCTGTAGGAATCTTAAACGGTATTGATGCCGATGTTTGGAATCCATCAACAGATAAAATGATCTCTAAAAACTTTAATGTAAAAACAGTAGAAGCTGGAAAAAAAGCAAACAAGCAAGTTATTTGTGAAAAGTTTGACTTAGATCCAGAAAAACCATTAGTCGCTTTTATTGGTCGATTGGTTTATCAAAAAGGAGCCGATATTATGGCTGGAATATTTGATAGAGCTTTAGATGCTAACGATATTAACGGATTGGTTTTGGGTTCTGGTGATCCTCACGCAGAATTTTTACTAAACGAATTAAAAGAAAAATACCCAGGAAGATACAATACTTTTATAGGTTACGATGAAGAATTATCACATTTGATATATGCAGGGGCAGACTTTTTAATTATGCCTTCTCGTTTTGAACCTTGTGGTTTGAATCAATTATATGCTTTAAGATATGGAACCATTCCTGTAGTTAGAACTACTGGAGGTTTGAAAGATACAGTGAAAGATATTGGTGAAAAAGGTGGTTTTGGAATTAGACACGAACATGTATCTGTAGATGATGTTGCGTTAGCCATTACCCGTGCCAACAAACTATACAACACTACTGCGGAATTTAAACGCATTAGAAAAGAGATCATGAAAATTGACAACTCATGGGAAAACTCAGCAACTGAATACATCGAATTATATAACCTTATATCACAATAATAACATGAAGAAGAAAGTATTAGGAATCATTTTAGGAGGAGGACAAGGATCAAGATTAAAACCCCTAACATCTACAAGGTCTAAACCTGCCGTACCTATTGCGGGTAAATACAGGTTAGTAGATATCCCGATTTCTAACTGTTTACATTCTGAGATTGATAGAATTTTTGTACTTACTCAATTTAATTCTGCATCTCTAAACAAACACATTAAAAACACTTATACTTTTGGAAATTTTTCAGGTGCTTTTGTAGACATTTTAGCCGCAGAACAAACTCCTGAAAACGATGGATGGTTCCAAGGAACTGCTGATGCTGTAAGGCAATCTATGCAACACTTTTTAGCTCATGATTGGGATTATGCTTTGATTCTTTCTGGGGATCAATTGTATCAAATGGATTTTAACAAAATGGTTAAAACCCATCAGAAAAGCAATGCAGACATTACCATAGCAACTCTACCTGTAAATGCTAAAGATGCTACTGGGTTTGGAATTTTAAAAACAGATGAGAACCAAGACATTACTGCATTTGTAGAAAAACCATCTTCTGAAGAATTAAGCGAATGGTCTTCTGATGTTACAGATGAAATGAAATCTCAAGGAAGAGAATATTTAGCTTCTATGGGTATTTATATTTTTAACAGAGAGCTGTTAATTGAATTAATGAAAAACAAAGAAACCATGGATTTTGGAGGGGAAATTATTCCTCAATCTATTTCAAGCCATAAAGTTTCTAGTTATCAATACGAAGGATATTGGACAGATATTGGAACCATTGGTTCTTTCTTTGAGGCCAACTTAGGGCTTACAGACGACATTCCACAATTTGATTTGTTTGGAAACGACACCAATGTATTAACTCGTCCTCGTTTTTTACCTCCAACAAAAATATCAGGAACTACTTTAGAAAAAACCTTAATTGCAGAAGGTGGAATTATCAATGCTAGTAGAATCCAAAGAACCATAATTGGTATTCGTGCAAGAATTGGGGTAGGTACAACTATTTCTAATTGTTATGTAATGGGTAACGATAAATACGAAGGTGCCGATGAAATTGCTCATAAGGTATACAACAACATTCCGTTAAAAGGAATTGGTGAACGTTGTTATATTAACAACTGTATTATAGATAAAAACTCATCCATTGGAGATGATGTTAAAATTAATGGTGGAGATCATTTAGAAGATACCGAAACAGACTTATACACCGTAAGAAATGGTATTGTAGTCATCAAAAGTGGTGTTGTTGTCCCTAGCGGAACTAGCATCATTTAATAACAAAACCACATACATCTTACACCCAAGTATTTCTACTTGGGTGTATTTTTAACTACATAACACTTAACATATGAATCATGTAAAAACTTATAGTCTTTTTACAGACTTTGATATTTATCTATTTAAATCTGGAAAACACTATAGACTATACGAAAAATTTGGAGCCCATCCTGCCACTGTTGATGGTGTAGAGGGAATGTATTTTTCTGTATGGGCACCCACTGCCAACAGAGTTTCTGTTGTTGGAGATTTTAACTATTGGAACGATAGTGAACATGTTTTAAATGTAAGATGGGATAGTTCAGGTATCTGGGAAGGATTTATTCCGCATGTAAAATCAGGTGAAGTTTACAAGTATAAAATTCACTCGAACAACAACGGAATTGTTACTGAAAAATGTGATCCTTACGGATACCATACAGAACACCCACCTAAAACAGCTTCGGTAACTTATGACTTAGAAGGTTATGAGTGGCAAGATGGGGATTGGATGAATTATCGTAAAGAAAAAAACGATTTAGACAAACCTTATGCGGTTTACGAAGTACATTTTGAATCTTGGATGAAAAATGTAGAAGACGATCGATCTTTAAGCTATTGGGAAGCATCAACTGCTTTGGTAAAATATGTCAAAGAAATGAACTTTACCCATGTAGAGTTTATGCCTATTATGGAATATCCTTTTGATCAATCTTGGGGATATCAATTAACCGGCTATTTTGCACCAAGTTGTAGATTTGGACATCCCAAAGAATTTATGAACCTAATTGATGAGTTCCACAAAAATGACATTGGAGTTATTTTAGATTGGGTACCCTCACACTTTCCTTCAGACGCACATGGTTTAGGCTTTTTTGACGGATCTCACTTATACGAACACCCAGACAAGAAAAAAGGATATCACAAAGACTGGAAGAGTTTAATTTTCAATTATGAAAGAAACGAAATTCGTTCTTTCTTAATTTCCAATGCTTGTTTCTGGTTAGACAAATATCATATTGATGGATTGCGTGTAGATGCTGTAGCCTCTATGTTGTATTTAGATTATTCTAGAGAAGATGGCGAATGGGAACCTAACGAGTTTGGAGGAAACGAAAACTTAGCCGCTGTTTCTTTCTTAAAAGATTTTAATACAGAAGTCTATCAAAGTTTCCCAGGCGTTCAAACCATTGCAGAGGAATCTACTGCATTTCCAGGCGTTACTCGTAATGTTGAACACGGAGGCTTAGGATTTGGTATGAAATGGATGATGGGTTGGATGCACGATACTTTAGGTTACTTTAAAAAAGATCCTATTTACAGAAGACACCATCACAACGAAATTACGTTTAGCATGGCTTATGCCTTTACAGAAAGATATATGCTGCCTTTATCTCATGATGAAGTGGTGTACGGAAAAGGATCTATTATTACCAGAATGCCTGGAGACAAATGGCAAAAACTTGCTAATTTAAGATTGCTATACGGTTACATGTATTCTCACCCAGGAGGAAACCTATTGTTTATGGGGGCCGAATTTGGACAAGAAAACGAATGGAGCTATGCCAAAAGTTTAGACTGGCACCTTTTAGAAGACAAAGGACACAAAGGAGTTCAAACCTACATGAAAGACTTAAACACTTTCTTAAAAGACACTCCTGCCTTGTACGAAAAAAGTTTTTCTCAAGAAGGATTTGAATGGATTAACCACGAAGATGGTGAAAAATCTGTTTTAAGTTATATTAGAAAAGGTCACGATCCTAAAAACGATATTGTTGTTGTTTGTAACAATACACCAACCCCTCAAGAAAACTATTTAATAGGAGTTCATAGAAAAGGAAAACTAAAAGAAGTTTTTAATTCGGATTTAAAAAAATACGGAGGAAGCGGTATTAAAAACGGTAAAAAAATCAGCATTTCTGACAAACCGTGGAACTGGAAAGATTACTCAGCAGAAGTTAACTTACCACCATTATCAATTACTATTTTTAAAATTGAATAAACCCTACAAAGCCCTTAAAATCAAAAATTAAGGGCTTTGTTCCTTTTAGAAATATCTCAGTAATACCTTAAAATTAATGAGATATAATTAAAAATTAACGAGCCCACAAAGAGAATCCATAAAAAAATTTCGGAAGAAACGTTATCCCAAGTATTTTTCATATTTTGGACTCATAAAACTAGAAATAAACTACTGATATTTATGATTTTAAACGAACAAATTGAACATAAAGGAAATGCGTTTCCTGCTAAAATAGTCGAATTCAAGAAGGATGTAGATACACTATACTTCAGTTGTGAAAACGGAGTTATTTTACAAATGACCATTTTAAGAGATAGTATGTTTCGTTTTAGATATGCAACAGGTGCAAAATTTGAAAACGATTTTTCATACGCTATCTCAAAAGATGCAGTAAGAGGATATAATAAATTAGAAATTACAGAGGATATTGAAAAATACATCATTACCACCTCTAAATTAATCTGTTATATTTCTAAAACAGATCTTAAAACTCGTATTTATGATGCTGTTGACCAAACTATCATCAGTGAAGACGAATTAGGTTTTCACTGGGAAGAGAGCTACGAATTAGGAGGTAACATTGTTAAAATGACCAAAAATTCTCCCAACGGAGAAAGTTTTTACGGTTTAGGTGATAAACCCGAGCATACAAACTTAAAAGGTCGTAGATTCCAAAACTGGGCTACAGATTCTTATGCTTTTGGTAGATATACAGATCCTATTTACAAAGCCATTCCTTTTTATACTGCCATCCAAAACAAAAAAGCCTACGGAATCTTTTTTGACAACTCTTTTAGATCTCATTTTGATTTCTGTTCTGAGAGAAGAAACGTAACTAGTTTTTGGGCAGAAGGTGGTGAAATGAATTACTACTTTATTTACGGACCTAAATTACAAGATGTAGTTGCCTCTTACACCAATTTAACCGGTACTCCAGAATTACCCCCTTTATGGGCATTAGGATACCACCAATGTAAATGGAGTTACTATCCAGAATCTAACGTAAAAGAAATTACTCAAAAATTTAGAGATTTAAAGATTCCTTGTGATGCTATCTATTTAGACATTGATTACATGGAAGGTTTCCGTTGTTTTACTTGGAGTAAAGAATATTTTCCAGAACCCAAAAGAATGGTGAAGGAATTGGCTGATGATGGATTTAAGACCGTTGTTATTATTGATCCAGGTATTAAATTAGATCTAGAATACGATGTATTTAAAGAAGGATTAGAAAAAGATTACTTCTGTAGAAGAGCCGATGGACCTTATATGAAAGGGAAAGTTTGGCCAGGAGAATGTTATTTCCCAGACTTTACTCGTGAAGAGGTTAGAGAATGGTGGGCTAGCTTATTCCAAGGATTGATTGAAGACATCGGTGTAAAAGGTGTTTGGAATGACATGAACGAACCTGCTGTTATGGACGTTCCTGGTAAATCTTTCCCAGATGATGTTCGTCATGATTATGACGGAAATCCTTGTTCTCATAGAAAAGCACATAACATTTATGGAATGCAAATGGCGAAAGCCACCTACATGGGATTAAAGAAATACAACTACCCTTTAAGACCTTTTGTAATTACTCGTTCTGCTTATTCTGGTACACAACGTTATACTTCTACTTGGTTAGGAGACAACGTAGCTACTTGGGAACACTTATGGATTGCAAACGTACAAGCACAAAGAATGGCCATGTCTGGATTCTCTTTTGTAGGATCCGATATTGGAGGATTTGCTGAGCAACCTAACGGAGAATTATACGCTCGTTGGATTCAGTTAGGTATTTTCCACCCATTCTGTAGAACGCACTCTTCAGGAGATCACGGAGATCAAGAACCTTGGACTTTTGGTAAAGAAATTACTGATGTAGTTCGTAAGTTTATTGAATTACGTTACAAATTATTACCTTACTTATACACTACTTTTTACAAGTATATAGAAGAAGGAATTCCAATGTTAAAATCTTTGGTTTTATACGATCAAGAAGATTCACAAACACACCATAGAACAGATGAATTCCTTTGTGGAGAACATATCTTAGCTTGTCCTATTGGAGAACCTAACTCTAAGGGACGTAGAATGTACATTCCTAATGGAAATTGGTTTAACTACTGGACCAACGAATTGGTAGAAGGTGGAGACGAAAGATGGGTAGATGCTGATTTAGACAGTATGCCTATTTTTGTAAAAGAAGGAGCTATTCTTCCTCTTTGGCCTGTTCAACAATACGTAGGTGAAAAAGAAATTGATCAATTAACTTTAGATGTATACTACAAAAACGGAAAAGAAGCTTCTGATGTTTTTGAAGATGCTAATGACGGTTATGATTACACCAAAGGAAGATATTGTTTAAGACACTTTACATTAACAGGTAAAGAAGATAGATTAACTATTAAACAACATAAATCTGGTACTTTTATTACTGGTTACGACACCTTTAAAATTAACTTAATAGGATTGCCATTTGAGGTGAAAACTATTAAAATTGATAGTGAAGAAGTTAGTTTAGAAGATCTTAAATTTAATCACAGAACTTTTGAAGTGACTAAAGAGTTTAACCAATTACAAATTATTGGATAAACATTAAAATTTATACCTAAAAAAGCCGAGCTCTAGAGCTCGGCTTTTTTTATTTTATTTCTTTTTTACTTCCACTTAATTCCGCAACCTACACTTGGTTTTTCTGGCTTATCGTAAGATTTTCCTTGCAACATTAAGTCTAACGCTTCCTTTATATCTTTTCCTGTAGACGGAATTCCGTTACCCGGTCTAGAATTATCTAACTGTCCGTGATAATAAGATCTTAAATTTTGATCAAACACATAAATATCTGGAGTACAAGCCGCATCATAAGTCTTTGCTACTTCTTGAGAGGCATCATACAAATAAGGAAAAGGATATTGATTGTCTATAGCATGTTGTTTCATTAAATGCGGAGCATCTTGTGGATACTTCTCAACATCATTACTACTGATAGCTACAAAATGAATCCCTTTTGCTTTGTAGTCATTTGCCAAAGAAACCAACAATGGGTTTACATGAATTACAAAAGGACAATGGTTGCAGATAAACAAAACCACGGTTCCGTTTGCTCCTTTTACCTGAGCTAAGCTTAGTTCTTTACCCAAAACAACATCGGGCAAGTTAAAATCTGGAGCCTTTGCTCCATTATTCATATTATTAGAGGGAGTTAATGCCATGTTTTCTTTTTCCCAAAGATAAAAAACTATCGAAGACCCGGTGTAAAATCCTCATTAGAACTTGTGGTAGAAAGCTGAGGTGCCTTTGTTTTAATTTCCCACTCCGTAACATCAAACAACGTATTAGGTTCTGTAACTGTTGTTTTTCTTACCGCTACACCATCTTCGTACTCCCAAGGTAAATCGGTTCCATCTACATTAGGTTCACCATACACATCTTTTACTTTATTTAAAGGATCTATCAATTCATAAGCATCATCTCCATTTCCATCTATGCTAGCATTTGTAAGTGCAGGAGCAAAATTAAAATAAACTTGAAACCAGGTTTTAGCAGTTAGAGCATCCTCGCTATTTGTAGCCACAATTAAGGTGCTTTTGGCAGCTATAGTTAGTTCATCTAAAGGAATCGTATACGCATTCTCATTAGTACTTGTTTTGTTATATCTAATTAGCTTCCATCCTTCTAAAGAAACCCAATTATCTGTAGGATTGTATATTTCTACATATCTTGCTTTTTCTCCACTTCCTACTTTTGGATCGGCTACTTCTGTCATCATTAAATTAGGAGTTACAATTTGTGCACAATTTGCATAGGTCCCTATTTGTTCTAGATCTCTAAACTGATTCAACACCAATACTGGTTCATCATCAAAATTGATCGTATAAATTCCACTAACACTTACCTGCTTGTTAGGGATGAGCTCCGAAGCAAAATCCGAAAAATTACTAGTTTCTAGTATAAGGGTATCTCTTCTGCTTGTATTGCAAAACTCTAAGGTTCTTTTTCCATCAAAATCATCGGTAGGCAATCCTGCAAATGGAATTCCAATTTCTTCAGCTTTAAAATGTAGGTCTTCAATTCTAATCAACGTATTCAGGTCGTTTAGCGCTACATCTGAAATTTCTAAAACCTTAGGCTCTATGGGTACAAGCTCCTCCGTTTTTAAAATATGAGTATCTAAATTGAACTCTAAAATATCTTTGATGTAGGTATTGCTCGGTTTCCCAAGTGTTAACAAATCATCGCTAGTTGTTTTCTTTAAGCCCTCTAAGTTGATCACGATTTTTCTTCCTTTGGCATATTTGGTACTTGTAGTGGTTACCCCCACACGAACTCGCAATCCCATTCTAGGATTGTTCGTTCCTAAATCATTAACACCAGAGGTGTTTTGCACAAAAATTTCTTTGTAAAAATTCCCTTCTTGATCTGAGGACACAACATAACCTGTTACAATGGTGTCTTTTCCAATTTCATTGCTATGCAAATCAAACAATTGCTGAAAAGTAATTTCTGTTTTCTTACTGATATCTGGATTTTGAATGGTGGTATCTATAGCATGATGATTAAAATCATCAACACAAGACACTAAAAAAACAAGGATTAAAAAGTAACTATATTTCATGATGACTGTGTGTTAGAATGAATAATAAATTCCTGTAAAAAAGGTTCTTCCGTTTCCTACAAAATATCTGTTTCCAAAAAGAGGTTCTTCCCGATTGTACTCTGTTAACTGTTCACTGTAGTTGGCTGCTCTACTACTTGAGAAACCTCCAGTTGTATAGCTAATATCTAATACATTTTGTACTGTCCAAAACACACTTAAATACCCCGTGTTTAATCTCCAAGATTTTCCTCCAGACAAATTAACCAACGTAAAATTTTTAAGCTGTTCTTGCTCTCTAAACAAAGCCACTAGATTCTCATCAATATTCTGAATAGGATTTCCGTTTATCTCATTTACAAAATTGCTGGTATATCTTATAGGAGCAATATCTACATAGTTATTTCTAAAATGATTGACACTTACTTTAAGTCTCCAATAATTAGGATCTGTATAAGCCAACTTTAAAGAAAATGCTTGTTGAGGTCCTGATGATAATTTTTTTCCTTTGACATTTGCTACTCCTAAATCTTTTTTTCCGTTTACAAAACCTAAGTTTTGAGCAGTAACATCATCTTCCGTAAAAAATATCATGCTTGGGTTGTTGGCATAACTATAATCTCCTAAGCCCACAACTCCCGTTAATTTAATTGCTGAATTTAAATCGTAAGAAGTTCCTAGTTCTAGCCCCATATATTTCTTTTGAGCACCGTTTAACACCTCTTGTACAAACAAACTGTTTTCATCTAGTAATTCTCCCGAATTAGTTTCTGTATCATCGGCATCTGTTCCAAAACCTTCCGCAAAATAAAAACCTGTTTCTGTTACATTGCTTTGTATATTATAGTATCCTGTTAGTTTTAGATTGTAATTCAACCCTCTACGGATATAACTAAGCGAATTGGTAAACAAGTTTTCTGTTTCTAAATTTCCTAAGGTAGCATTGCTCACTCTTGCATTTGGGAATACTTGTTTTACACTAGGTGATTTTTGAAGATAAGCCGTTTTAAAGTCTACTAAATTTCTTCCCGAAAATTTATACAAGGCATTTACTTTTCCTTGAAAAGCCAACAAATCTACCTTTTTACTCTTTCCCTCTGCATCTGTGTAATTTTCATAATTGTACATCCCTTCTCTTTGATGAGTGGTATAAGAAAGCCCCAAAGCCTGTAACAATTCTAATTTTTTGCCTTTCCATTTGCTTTGCACAAAACCACTAAGATTGTTACTGTTTATATGGTAATTGTATTTAAATCTATCTCCCTCTGTTACTACTCTATTAGGATGGTTTAAATCACTTTGCACCAAGGTAAAACTTGCTACATCTAAATAGCCATTTCCTCCTAACAAATCTAAGACCTCTGCATAGTTTTCTGAAATTGTATTCCTGTAATCTACACTAGCATTTAACTGCCAATCCGTATTTATTTTATAAGTCATGTTAGAATTGAACTGAATTCTACGCTCATCTCTTTTATCATCGTACAAGACGTAAGCAGCATTTTCTCCCACAGCTTTTTTCTCTGAATTTGCTTGGTATAAAAAATCCCAATCTAATTGTCCATTCTCTATAAATGCCTGTTGATATCTATAAACGTTTTCGTAATCCACCGTATTTCTAGACAACCAATAACTAGGCAACTTTTGATAATAGGCAGGATCCGGATTGGCACCTCCGTTATAATCTATACGAGAATACCCTGTAGTTCCTTTTTGCAACAACAAGGTATTTTCCCATCTAAACTCGTCTGATTTGCTATAAGCATGCGTTAACAAAAACAAAGGTTCTTCTACTGTTTTTACTCTTGCATTTCTTTTGTTTCCGTTTTGATATCCCCAATTTCCATTGTAACTATTTCCTTTTAAACTAAAAACCTCATTGGTATACGAACCTGCAACACCTCTTCTATTTGGAGTGTATAAAAAACTAGCGGTTAGACTATGCTGTGTATTAAGGTATTTTTCGGCACTTAGCATTAAAGAATTGGCATCGTAAAAAGTTCCTTCTCTATAACCTTCGTTTCCCCAACGTCTACTTGCAGAAACCACGTAATACCAATTGTTTGAAAAACTCCCAGCATGATTTACCGAAGCTTTGTTTTGATAAGATCTATCCGAACGAGCATAGGCTACTCTGGTTCCTGCTCTGTAATCAGAAGCTCTGGTAGATAAAGAAGTAACCCCCAAAGCTCTCCCCATTGTTTTTTCGGAAGCCCCTAATGGTTCTGTTAATTCTTGTGTTCTATAAATTCCATCTACTCCCCCCCAATTGTTCCAAGCAGGTCTATCATCATACAATCTATTTTGATTTACACCATTTAACAAAAACGTAATTTGATCAGAACCTAAACCTCTTGCATTGTAATACACTCCTTGAAATTCAAAACCGATGGTATTTAAATAAATATCATCCGAAGCTGAAAAAATTCCAGATATATTGGCCACTTCTCCGCTTTCATCATTCAAATCATCATCAGATAAATTCACAATGCTAAAAACATCTTTTACATCTTCTACAGGTTTAATGGTGTCTTGCGCAAAAATAGAAGTGGTTAAAAAGCAAGTCCATAAAATTTTATGTATTGATAACATTCTCTTTTAATTTGAGTTCCAAAATAAAATTAGTTTTGAAACTCATCTTTAAATAAAAGTTATGTTATTGAGAATCAATTTGATTTTAACATTTGTAATTTTAACCGCGACTAGCAGTTGCTTTGCTCAAAAAAACTACATTGTACAAACTGTTGCTTTTTACAACTTAGAAAATTTATTTGACACGATTAACAATCCTAATAAAATGGATGAGTTGAGTCCTATGATGGAAATAAAATCTAACAGAGCTTTTATATACAAAGACAAACTTTCTAAGCTTTCTAATATTTTATGTGCTATTGGAAAAGAGCAAAACAATCAACCCCCTTCTTTAATAGGAGTGGTTGAAGTAGAAAACAGAGCGGTATTAGAAGACTTAATTGCCACTCCTCCACTAAGCACTTATAATTATGGAATTATCCATTATGAATCTCCAGACCAAAGAGGTATAGATACAGGCTTATTGTACAACAAAGACATTTACAAACCCTTATATAGTGAAGCCATTCCGGCCAATTTATACAAAGAAGGCAAAATGGTATACACTAGAGACATATTATGGTCTACGGGTTATTTGCTAAACGACAAGGTACATTTGCTCGTAAATCACTGGCCCTCTAGAAGAGGAGGAGCTAAAAAAAGTAGCATTTTAAGAGAACGAGTAGCCAAAAGAGTGAAAGATCAGATTGCCAAAATTTATGAAGAAGAACCCAATGCGAAAATTATAGTGATGGGAGATTTTAACGACAGCCCCACTGACAAAAGTTTTAAAAAAGTACTAGACACTAAAATATCTAAAACAAAACTGAAAGCACAAGAACTGTATAATCCTTTTGAAAAAATGTTTAGAGATGGATTTAACACCCTTGTTTACAGAGGAGATTTGTTTTTATTTGATCAGATTATTTTTAGCGAAAGTTTTATTACTCATAACAAAGACTATAGTAGTTTCCGTTTTTACAAAGCCGGAATTCACAACCCTACTTATATGACTTTGCAAACTGGAAAATACAAAGGGAGTCCCAAAAGAAGTTTTTCTGGAGGGACGTATTTAGGTGGTTATAGCGATCATTATCCGGTATACAGCTATCTTTTAAAAGAAAACGAGTAACTATTTTAACTTTCTAAAGTATATTTGCCACAAAACTTAGTTGTATGGCATTGATCTTAAACATAGAAACATCTACCAAAAACTGTTCTGTAGGGCTTTCTAAAAATGGTGTATGTATTGCATTAAAAGAAGCAAACAATGGAGATTATTCTCACGCAGAAAAGCTTCATGTTTTTATAGAAGAACTCCTAAAAGAGCAACAACTAAAAATAACCGATTTAGATGCCATTGCCGTAGGAAAAGGTCCAGGCTCTTACACAGGATTAAGAATTGGAGTATCTGCAGCCAAAGGTTTAGCTTATGCTGCTGCTATTCCCTTAATTGCTGTTGATACCTTAACCGCTTTGGCAACAACCCATCAGATTACAAAAGGATTGATTGTTCCTATGATTGATGCAAGAAGATTAGAAGTTTACAGTGCTATTTTTACTGCTAACTACGAACTTACAAGAGCTATTGAAGCTGAAATTATTGATGAGCATTCTTTTCAAGATCTACTAGAAAACCAACCTACCTACTTTTTAGGAGATGGAGCTGAAAAATGCAAAACTCTTATTACCCACAGCAATGCTCATTTTATTGCAGATAAATTTCCATCAGCCAACGAAATGGCAAAATTGGCAGAGGAACAGTTTCAAAATCAAGTATTTGAAGACACCGCCTACTTTGAACCTTTTTATTTAAAAGATTTTGTAGTTACTCCACAGAAAAAGAAACTATAAGCCCGTGATTTACACTAAAATTAGAGTATATTTCATAACATTTAGTTAACATTTAAGCTTATTTTTTTTTAGTAGTTTTGAGCCCTAATTTAATTTTTCCCCATGGAAGATATGTATTTTTTAATGATTATTGCTTTGGCTGTTCTAGCCACAATAGATTTAGTTGTAGGTGTTAGTAATGATGCTGTCAACTTTTTAAATTCAGCCATTGGATCTAAAGCAATTACTCCAAAAAAAATAATGATTATTGCAAGTATTGGAGTACTTGTTGGAGCGGTTACTTCTAGCGGTATGATGGAAGTTGCTAGGAAAGGGATTTTTGTTCCTAGTCAGTTCTATTTTAATGAAATTATGTACATTTTTATGGCTGTAATGATTACAGACATACTACTGCTCGATATCTTTAACACCTTGGGAATGCCCACATCTACAACCGTTTCTATTGTATTTGAATTGTTAGGAGCCGCAGTTGCCATGGCATTGATTAAAATATCTGCTGATGACACTAAAACTATAGCTGATATTTGGGAATACATCAACCATGAAAAAGCCTTACTTATTATTTTTGGAATTCTGCTCTCTGTAGCCATTTCCTTTACCGTAGGAGCACTGGTTCAGTTTGTATCTAGAGTTGTTTATTCTTTTAACTTAAACGATAAAAAATCTTATATAAACGCAATCTTTGGAGGTTTAGCTATTACAGCTATCACTTATTTCATTTTTGTTAAAGGAATGAAAGGAACTCCTTATTACACCAATGCAAAACATTTAATAGAAGGGCAAACTTTAAACATTTTGGCTCTAGGATTTTTAGGTTGGACTTTAATTTCTCAATTCCTAATTAGTGTTTTTAAAATTGATATTTTAAAAGTGATTATTGGAATTGGAACTTTTTCTTTAGCCATGGCTTTCTCTGGAAACGACTTGGTAAACTTTGTAGGTGTACCTATTGCAGCCTGGAACTCTTTCCAAGCATGGTCTGCTTCTGGTGTTGCTGCCAATGAATTCTCAATGGGAATTTTAGCAGACAAAGTACCTTCTAGCCCTATGTTGCTAATTTTAGCTGGAAGTATTATGGTGGTTACCTTATGGTTTTCTAAAAAAGCGAAAACTGTTATTGAAACAGGAGTTAACCTATCTAGACAAGGAGATGGACATGAAAAATTTGAGCCGAACCCAGCCTCTAGAGGTATTGTTAGATTTGGTATGTTGATCAACTCTGGATTGAACTTCTTTATCCCTCAAAAAACAAGAAAATACATAGATACAAGATTTGAAAGACCTTCTATTGTTATTTCAAAAAACAAGAGCTATGAAGCTCCTGCCTTTGATATGATTAGAGCTTCTATCAACTTAGTAGTCGCTGGTATTTTAATCTCTATAGGTACTTCTTTAAAATTACCTTTATCTACCACTTACGTAACTTTTATGGTTGCTATGGGTACCTCTTTAGCGGATAGAGCCTGGGGTAGAGAAAGTGCTGTATACAGAATTGCAGGAGTATTAAGTGTAATTGGTGGTTGGTTTTTAACAGCACTAGTTGCCTTTACTTTTTCTGCTATTGTTGCGTTCTTAATCAACTTAGGAGGTTCTTTAATGATTGCTGTTTTACTATTAACTGTTCTTTTCTTAATTGGAAGAAACTACATTAAGCACTCACAAAAAGAAAAAGAAAAAGAAGCTAAAAAAGCGATTAAAAAAGAAACTATAGATACCATTAATGGAGTGATTAACGAAAGTTCTGAACACATTATTCAGGTATTAGGGAGAGTACAAAAACTATACTCTAACGTAGTAAATAACTTAGCGGATCAAAACTTAGACAAGCTTAAGAAAAACGACAAGCACGTAACCAAATTGAATCAAGAAATTGAACAATTAAGAAACGATGTTTTCTACTTTATTAAATCTCTTGAAAAAGGATCTGTTGAAGCTAGTAAATTCTACATTTCAGTATTAGGATATTTAGAAGATATCTCTCAATCTATCAACTATATTTCTAAGATTAGTTACAAGCACGTAAACAACAATCACAAGTCTTTAAACAAAGAGCAAATCAGTGATTTAAGAGCTATTATGAAAGGTTTAAACACTGTTTTAACAGAAATTACAGAAGTATTGCAAGATCAAGATTTTAGTAAAATCTCTGTTATTATAGAAAAGAAACAAGCTTTATTAGAAAATGTTTCTGAATCTTTAGGAAAACAAATTGACCGAATTAGAACCATAGAAACAAGTCCAAAGAACAGTACACTACACTTTGGTATTATTATGGAGTCTAAGGATTTAATTATGGCCTTAATTAATTTATCTGAATCTATTGATGAAATTCAATCGAACGTTAAAAGATAACCAAACAAACCTATTTTATAAAAAGCCTTCTTAATTAAGATTAAGAAGGCTTTTTTATTAACATTAAATTAACATTGAAGTTTCTGATTAACAATCTCCTAACAAGTAAAATTTATTTGAATTCTAATAAATTCAACACCTATTAATTATTACAAAAGCGTACTCCCTAGCTTCACCTCTTTCTTTGTTAACATTAAATTAACACTCCTTAACATAAATCTAACTTACTTTTGCACCTTCATATTATTTGATTATGGCGAAAGCAAAAAAAATTACCCTCTTCATTCTTGTTATATCAATCGCAAACTTAAGTGCCCAAAAAATAAGTCGTGATACCTTTGGTAAAGGAATTATAAATACCGTTGCCAAAGATAGTACTTGGAGTATGAAATTCGGACTTCGTATGCAATACCTTACCTCTATAGGTTTAGATGCAGATGGAAACAACAACTTTAATTTTAGCGGAAACAACCTTCAAACAGACACCAAAGTAAGAAGATATCGTTTAAAGTTTGATGGTTTTGTATTAGATCCAAAACTTAAATACAAAATTGAGATTGGTATGTCTAATAACGATACCGGTTCTGCAAATGAATATACAAAACTAGGTCCCAAACTAATTTTAGATGCCGTTTTAAAATGGAATTTCTATAAAAACTTAGAGTTATGGGCTGGACAAACTAAATTACCCGGAAACAGAGAACGTGTTGTTTCTTCTGCAAACTTGCAGTTGGTAGACAGATCTTTGCTTAACAAAGAGTTTACGTTAGATAGAGATATGGGATTTCAATTAAGGAATCATCACACAATTGGTAAACACTTTATTATTAGAGAAATTTTTGCCATTAGCCAAGGAGAAGGAAGAAATATTACTACAGGAAATGTTGGAGGACAACAATACACTAGTAGAATTGAATTGTTACCCTTTGGAGCTTTTTCATCAAAAGGAGATTATAAAGGTGGAGATTTAAAAAGAGAAACAAGCCCAAAATTATCTGTAGGTGCTACTTATAACCATAATGACAGAGCCTCTAGACAAAAAGGTAGTCAAGGTAGTGTAATTTATGTTGAAAACCCTGAAGATAGTGGTGAGGATCATATTTTTGCTACCACAGACATAAACACAAGCTTTGTAGATTTTATGTACAAACACAAGGGTTATTCTGCTATGGGAGAATTTGCCTATAGAAATGCCGATGATGCTACCCTAGGAGAAAACCCACCTAAAGAAGGAAAAGGGTATAATTTAGCAACGGGTTATTTATTTGCAAACAACTATGAAATAGCTACTAGATACACACAAATAGACTATAAAGGTGTAGGAAACACCACAGAGCAATATACTGTTGGTGTCTCAAAATACATTGTAGGACATGCTTTAAAAGTACAAACAGACCTAAGTTATACTACTGTTGCTGGAGCTTCTGAAGGTTTGCAATTTAGGGTACAGTTTGATGTTCACTTCTAAAGAGTACATTACTTAAAAACATAAAATAATAAAGCCTGCTTTTTTACAAAAGCAGGCTTTATTATTTTATATAGTGATTTGTACTAAGACAATACCTCTTTAATTCTTTTTACCGCTTCTCTTAATTGAGCTTCAGAAGCTGCGTAAGAAATACGGATACATGTTGGTGCTCCAAAAGATTCACCAGACACAGTTGCTACGTTAGCTTCTTCTAATAATAACATAGAAAAATCTGCAGCCGTTTCAATTGTTTTTCCTTTGAATGTTTTTCCAAAGAAAGCAGATACATCAGGGAAAATATAGAAAGCTCCTTTAGGAACGTTTAACTTAAATCCTTCAATTTCTCCTAACAATTCTAACATCATGTTTCTACGTTTCTCAAACTCATCTACCATGTATTGAATTTTAGAAACAGGCTCTGTTAATGCAGTAATTGCAGCTCTTTGAGCTATACAGTTCGTTCCCGAAGTAATTTGTCCTTGCATTTTAGTACAAGCTTTTGCAATCCACTCAGGAGCACCTATATAACCAATTCTCCATCCTGTCATTGCAAAGGCTTTTGCCAATCCGTTTACGGTAATGGTTCTGTCATACATAGATGGAATACAAGCAATACTAAAGTTTGGAGTACCGTAGTTAATGTGCTCATAAATTTCATCAGAAATGATAAAAATATTTGGGTGCTTTTCTAAAACTGCCGCTAATCCTTTGTAGTCTTCCTCTGTATATACCGTTCCACTTGGGTTGTTTGGAGAGTTAAAGAAAACTAATTTGGTTTTAGGTGTAATTGCAGCCTCTAATTGTGCTGGTGTAATTTTAAAATCTGTATCAATCGTAGATGGAATTTCTTTGTAAGTAGCTCCTCCTAAAATTCCTAATGCAGAATAAGATACCCAGTATGGTGCAGGTAATAAAACCTCATCTCCTGGATTTAATAATACTTGTGTAATATTTGCTAAAGATTGTTTAGCTCCCGTAGAAACAACAATTTGACTTGGCTTGTATTCTAAGTTATTATCTCTCTTAAATTTTAAAGAAATCGCTTCTTTTAAATCTACATAACCATCTACAGGGCTATAAGAATTATAATTATCGTTAATTGCTTGAATTGCTGCATCTTTAATATACTCAGGAGTATTAAAGTCTGGCTCACCTAAACTTAAACTAATAATATCTTTTCCTGCTGCTTTTAACTCTCTTGCTTTTGCCGCCATTGCTAAAGTAGCCGATGCTGGTAAACCAGTAATTCTGTCTGATAAATGTTGTTCCATTTTAATTGTAAATATATAGTTGTTATCCCAACTGGGGTTGTTTTCCTAAAATAATCAATTGCTTGATATGTGCAGCCAAGGCATCTTTCATGGTTTCATATTCGTGATATGGTAACTGAAAATCTTTCGCTGTTTTCTTTACTATTTTTGCCAAATCTTTGTAATGTACATGTGAGATGGTTGGAAAAATATGATGTTCTATTTGAAAGTTTAATCCTCCTAAAAAGAAAGACACAAAATTATTTTTAGTAGCAAAGTTGGCTGTTTCTAACAATTGATGCGCTGCCCAACTTCTTTCTTCTTTTTCTAATTCTTCTGGTGATATTACTTCTACAGAATCTGTAATGTGAGCCAATTGAAATACCACACTTAGAATAAAACCAGCAACATAATGCATGATAAAAAATCCAATTAACCAAGCATACCAAGTAATTGGCAATACTAACATTGGTAACACTAACCAGAATAGGTAATACACTACTTTGGTCATAATTAACAAAGCCCATTCTTTCTTAGGATTTAATTCTCCCTCCGCACTTAAACCATGTTTGATGTATTTAGGCGTTTGTCTAAAATCTACCACCAATGCCCATTGAATGGTTAACAATCCGTATAGAAAAAAAGCATATACTTTTTGATATTTGTGAAAAGGTTTCCATTTTTCATGCTTAGACAATCTAATCACTCCTTGTATATCAATATCCTCATCTAAACCTTCAATATTTGTATAGGTATGGTGTAATAGGTTGTGTTGTACTTTCCAATTGTACACGTTTCCTGCTAAAATGTAAATACTATTTCCTAAAAGTTGATTGACCCACCATTTGCTAGAAAAAGAACCGTGATTGCTATCGTGCATCACATTCATTCCCACTCCAGCCATTCCCAAGCCCATGATCACACACATGGTTATTTGCAAAGCGGTTCCCATAGGAACTAGCATTAATAAAAAATAAGGAACAAATAGTAACGAGAACATTAAAATTGCTTTGGTATATAGCAATCCATTCCCGGTACGTTTAAGGTTGTTGTCCTTAAAGTATTTATTAACTCTTTGATTTAGAGTTTTAAAGAACAACTTATTTTGATCTTTAGAAAAACTTACTTGTTGCATTCAATGATATATTCAGTCTACAAAAATAACCATTTTTTATTCACATTATTTTAATATTCGTACAAGAAATTTAAGATTTAAACGCTTTTCTTACATATGTAAGGAACATTTTATCAAATAGTAAGATTCCTAATCTATTTTAGAGCGAAATGAATTACTTTTGCCTTGTATGATTACAGTAGACATTATTTTAAAATATTTTCCTGATTTAACGGAAAAGCAAATAGCTCAATTTACCCAACTAGAAAGTTTATATAAAGAGTGGAATGCTCAAATAAACGTAATTTCTAGAAAAGATATAGATGAGCTATACATAAGACACGTATTGCACTCTTTAGGAATTGCTAAAGTTCAACCCTTTAAACCAGGTTCTAGAATCTTAGATGTAGGTACCGGAGGTGGATTCCCAGGAATTCCTTTGGCTATTTTATTTCCAGAAACTGAATTTTTACTAGTAGACTCTATTGGTAAAAAAATTAAAGTTGTAAATGGTGTTGCAGAAGGAATTGGACTAACCAACTTAACTGCCGAACATATGCGTGCAGAAAAAGTGAAAGGGGAATTTGATTTTGTAGTAAGTAGAGCCGTAACTGCTATGCCCGATTTTGTAAAATGGGTAAAAAAGAAATGTGCTAAAAAACAAAATCACGCACTTAAAAACGGTATTTTGTATTTAAAAGGAGGTGATTTAACAGAAGAGTTAAAAGAATTTGCAAGTATTACCTTGTTTGATTTGCCTACTTATTTTGAAGAAGACTTTTTTGAAACTAAAAAAGTAGTGCATTTGCCTTTAAAATTTAAGCCAACAAATCGTTAAATGAAATTTTTATCTTTCCTATTGTTTTTACTAGCACCTTTGGTCTTGATGTCTCAAGCAACCTTATATGCCGATGAAAAATATTATGAAGATCAGTTGTATGTAGGAATTCAGTACAATAGTTTGATTACCTATAATAATGGAATTAACAACAATGGTGTTCCTTATAGTTTTGAGGCAGGTTTTATAAAAGACATGCCTTTAAACAAACAACGAAACATAGGTTTGGGACTAGGAATTGGCTATAGTTACGATATTTTAAGACCTAACATTACTGTTACTCCTAATGGTACTGATTTTGAATATGCCATTAGCGATACTTTTAGTAGCTACAAATATCAATCTCACAACTTAGAAATCCCCTTAGAATTTAGATGGAGAACCTCAACAGCTACCAACGATAGTTTTTGGAGATTCTATACTGGAGGATCTGTTGTTTACAACCTAAGTAGTAAAACTGAATTTGACACAGGGAGCGCTACCTTTACCTATACCGACCTAGAAGCCTTAAACCAAATAAACTACACTGTTTACAGCTCTATTGGTTTTGGAACCTGGAATTTTCACCTAAAGTATTATTTAAAATCTCCTTTTAAAGATAGCATTAGAACTACTGACAACAAAAAACTAAGCTTCAATCAATTAAAAATTGGAGTGATGTTCTATATTTTATAGAACAAAGGCTAAAACTAAAGGAATTATTAACCCTAAAGAAACTCCCCACACAATCTCTTTTACATTGTGCGCTTTTAATTGCAATCTAGCAGTTGCTAAGCAACCCAACAAAGCCACTAACAAAGCAATTGTTTTATTTGCATAGCCGTAATTAGCACCATAGACTAAAGTAAAACCTAACATACCTGCCATACCTAACATGTGCAAGCTAATTTTTGTTTTGGTATAAAACATTAAACTTGTAACTACTAGGCCTGCTGCAGTAGCATAGGCTAAAATCGTCAACTCTCTTAGTTGCCAAAGATCTTGCAATACTCGACCTAAAAACAAGTAATTTACAATCATTAAAACAACGGGAATTTTTCTTTCTTGTATGGTTTCTGCTTGATTGGTTTTTACCGAACCTAATACTCTTAATAAAAACAAGGTTAACAAAGGCACTATAAGCGTACTCCCTAATACTATAAAAAATACCAAATATTTTTGAGCGGGAGACAGTGGCAAAGGCAAAACTGATAAATAAATACCAGCCCCAATAGACGGTAAAAAAACAGGATGAAGTAGTACAGAAATTGCTTTGTATAATTTAATCATCCTTATATTTCTTTTCTTAATCTAGCAACTGGAATATCCAATTGTTCTCTATATTTTGCAACCGTTCTACGCGCAATTAAATAACCTTTTTCTTTTAGAAGCGCAGATAATTTATCATCTGTTAAAGGTTTCTTTTTGTCTTCTTCTGCTAATACTGTTTTTAAAATACTCTTTATTTCTCTGGTAGAAACATCTTCTCCTTGATCATTTTTCATAGATTCTGAGAAAAATTCTTTCACCAATTTGGTTCCATAAGGAGTTGCACAATATTTACTATTGGCTACACGAGAAACCGTAGAAATATCCATATTTATTTTTTCGGCCACATCTTTTAAAATCATGGGCTTTAACTTGCTTTCATCACCTGTTAATAAGTATTCACGCTGAATATCAATAATACAGCTCATGGTTACCATTAAGGTTTGTTGTCTTTGTTTAATGGCATCAATAAACCATTTGGCAGAATCTAATTTTTGCTTGATAAACAAAACGGCATCTTTCTGAGATTTGGTTTTTGTTTTGGCTTCTTGATAACCTTTTAACATATTGTTGTACTCCCTAGACACGTGTAATTCTGGAGCATTTCTAGAATTCAGTAACAACTCTATTTCACCATCGGCTACTCTTAGGGTAAAATCTGGAACAATTTGTTCTACAATTTTAGAATTCCCTACAATAGAGCTTCCTGGCTTAGGGTTTAATTTTTCTATTTCTTTAATCGCCAATTTAAGCTCATCCTCTGTAACCTCAAACTTTGTTAATAATTTGGCATAATGTTTTTTTACAAACGCATCAAAAGACTGATCTAGCATTTGAATGGCCAATTCTACCGATTTTGTAGGTCTTTTTCCTTCTAACTGAATGATCAAACACTCTTTTAAGTCCCTAGCTCCTACTCCTATAGGATCTAATTTTTGTACCACATTGTAAAGCACATCTTCTACCTTACTTTCTTCTGTAAAAATATTTTGAGTAAAAGCTAAATCATCAACTATATCTAGTGTTTCTCTTCGTAAATATCCGTTATCATTAATACTCCCCACTAAGAATTCAGCAATAGCAAACTCTTCATCGGTTAGGGTAAATGTATTTAATTGGTTGATTAAGGATTGATGAAAACTTAAGCCCCCTGCATAGGGAACATCTCTATCCTCATCATCTGCAGAATAGTTATTGGCTTGTAATTTATAACTAGGAATGTCATCATCACTTAAATATTCATCAATATTGATGTCATCTGCAGCAATAGATTCGTTTCCTTCATCTCCATAGTCCTCTTCATAATTCTCATCAAAAGTATCTTCTTGTTCTTTTCCAGACTCTAAAGCAGGATTTTCTTCAATCTCTTGTTTCAATCGCTGTTCAAATGCTTGTGTAGGCAATTGAATCATTTTCATCAACTGAATTTGTTGAGGAGATAATTTTTGAGATAATTTTAAATTTAAGCTTTGTTTTAACATCTAGTTGGTTTGTTCTTTTCACCGATTAAACTAAGGTAAGTAAAGTATTTGGTAGAAGCAAGCAATCCTCCTATCAAAATTAATGCCGAATTATTTTAACCTTGCTATAAGTATTTATCTATTTTAATTTTTCATCGCAAAATCATCAAAAAATTAATTACATTTAATTCAGAAATTCTAGTTAGCTACCTAAAGGCTACAGAATTATAATTTACACAAATGGATATTAAAGAAATAGATACAATTGAATTAAAATATCTTGATATTAATGATTATCAAGAATTAAAACAAGCCATGATAGAGGTATATCATGATTTGGAAAACTCTTATTGGGATGAGCATCATATAAAAACGTTGATTCACAAATTTAAGGAAGGGCAAGTTGTTATTAAAGTAAATGGACATATAGCAGGTTGTGCTTTGTCTATTATTGTGGATTACGAAACTTTTTCTGACGACCATACTTATAGTGAAATTACCGAAGATTACACCTTTAACTCACACACCGACAAAGGTGATATGTTATATGGTATTGAGGTTTTTATTAGACCTGAATTTAGAGGTTTGCGTTTGGGAAGAAGATTGTATGATTATAGAAAAGAACTGTGTGAAAATTTAAACCTAAAGGGAATTGCCTTTGGAGGTAGAATTCCAAACTATCATAAATATGCAGATAAATTAAGCCCTAAAGCTTATATAGAGAAGGTAAAACTAAAAGAAATTCACGACCCTGTTTTAAATTTTCAGATTTCTAATGATTTTCATCCTTCAAAAATTATCAAAGGTTATTTAGAAGGAGACACTGGATCTAATGATTTTGCTGTGCTATTAGAATGGGATAATATTTACTATCAGAAACCTAAAAAAATTGCCACACAAAACAAAGAAGTTGTCAGAATAGGATTGATTCAATGGCAAATGAGACCCTATGATAGTTTAAAAGACATGATGAAACAAGCCGAGTATTTTGTAGATGCTGTTTCTGGTTATCGTTCTGATTTTGCTTTGTTTCCTGAATTTTTTAACGCTCCTTTAATGGCAGGTAACAACCATTTACCGGTTGCCCAAGCTATTAGAGAATTGGCCAAACACACTAAAGAAATTGTTCAGAAATTTTCTGAATTATCTATTTCTTACAATATCAACATCATTACAGGGAGTATGCCTGAAATTAGAGATGAAAAATTGTACAATGTAGGATACTTATGCAAACGTGATGGTTCTATAGAACGTTACGAAAAAATACACGTTACTCCAGATGAAGAAAAAGTATGGGGAATGCAAGGAGGAAACAAACTGCAAACCTTTGATACCGATTGTGGAAAAATTGGAATTTTAATTTGTTACGATTCTGAGTTCCCAGAACTAAGCAGAATTTTAGCAGATGATGGCATGGACATTTTATTTGTTCCTTTCTTAACCGATACCCAAAACGGCTATTCTAGAGTAAGACATTGTGCTCAAGCTAGAGCTATAGAAAACGAATGTTATGTGGCTATTGCAGGAAGTGTAGGAAACTTACCTAATGTAGAGAACATGGACATTCAGTACGCGCAATCTATGGTATTTACACCTTGTGATTTTGCCTTTCCAAGCAACGGTATTAAAGCAGAAGCCACTCCTAACACCGAAATGATTTTAATTGCTGATGTAGATTTAAGCCTATTAAAAGAACTGAATCAACACGGTAGTGTTAGAAACCTAAAAGACAGACGTAAAGATGTTTACGAATTAAAAAGAAAATAATTACACACACCTAAAAAAAGGGTCACAAAACTAATTGTGACCCTTTTACTTTTTTACTTACTAAATTATTTAACTACCAGTGTATATTGCGGAGTTGGATTTAAAGGACAGAAATACACATATTCTCCTTTTTCTAATTTTACTTCTTTAGAATGTCCTGTGGTATTGTTTTTTACCAAAGATGTAACATACGCATTTTTGATGTGATTTGCTTGATCTGTTTTTCCTTTAGGAGCCAATACAAAACCAACATCTTTTCCTACTTCGTGGTTTGCAATTTCAAACACATAAGTTCCTTCTGATAAGGTAATGGCTTTTTGAGTAAACTCTCCTTTGGTCTGCTCTAAAGCTACTGTTTTTACTGCTTTACTTTGTGCGTTTGCTGTAAATAAAGACCCTACTGCAATTATTAATCCTAATACTAAATTTTTCATGTTCTACTTATTTTAATGATTTATTGTTTTAATTCTTTGACAAAGATGCAACCAATACTTTCGTTTAAAAATGGACAAAAGTTCCTAGTGGTTGGACTCTTTATTTTTTAACTAGGCTAAGTCTCCTGCTTTTACTTCTGGAAAATCAATTTCTGTTTCTGCAATATGATTGACATAGTTTGTTAAGGTGTTTGACACTACGTTTAACACCACTTCCAAGATATCTTCATCTGTATAACCTGCATCTTTTACTGCTTGTAAAGACTCTGCAGAAACCAAACCTCTTTTAGCCGTTACTTCTTGTGCAAATTTTAACCCTGCTTGTTGTTTTGCATCAGTTGCTTCTCCTTTACGACTTGCTATAATTTGTGTTTCATTCAACCCGTTTAACTTTCCTATTGCGGTATGTGCAGATAAACAATAGTTACAAGAATTTTCTTCTGCCACTGCCAAAGCCAATTGTTCTCTAAATTTGTTGGTAAAGTTTCCGCTAGCTGTTAACTCTCCCAAAGACAAATAACTTTTTAGCGTTGCTGGAGAATTTCCAAATACTTTAATTAAGTTGGGTATAAAACCTAATTTGTTTTCTACTGCTGTAAATAATTCTTTTGCCTCTCCCGTTGCTGTTGCCGGATTTAGTGTTTTAATTTTTGTACTCATAGTTTCTATATTATAATTGTTGTTTTTTGTTTTGCCTTATGGACACTACAAAGATGCAACCCACACAAGCCTTTAAAAATGGACAAAAGTTCCTAGTACTTGGATTGCTATTCATCCTCTAAAAACTTATGTTTGTTATGATAAAAACTATACCCCTAACGTATTTACTAGTATGACCGACTTATTACTTAAAGTATTATTACCCTTATCTCTTGCTATTATTATGTTAGGAATGGGAATGTCTTTAACTATTCACGATTTTACTCGAGTTTTTAGACAACCCAAATCTGTTGTTATTGGACTTTTTAACCAAGTTGTTATTTTACCTCTTATTGCTTTTACCTTGGCAATTGCTTTCCATTTAGACACAACTATGGCTGTAGGACTTATTATTTTGGCATCTTGCCCCGGAGGTCCTACTAGCAATATCATCACCCAAATTTGCAACGGAAATATTGCCTTGTCAGTTACATTAACTGCTGTTGCTAGTTTTTCAAGTATTTTTACAACTCAGTTTATTACAGCTTACGCTCTGTCTTATTTTGGCACATATACAGAAGCTGTTCTAGAGCTTCCGGTTTTAGATACTATGATCCAGATTATGATGATTACCGTGATTCCCATTTCTATAGGAATGACAATACGCTCTTACCAAACAAACTTTGCTCTTAGAATGCTAAAACCTATGAAAATTGCTTCTACCATTATTTTTATTTTAATATTTATTGGAATTATTGCTACTAATTTTAGCCAAGTAGGAAATGCCTTAAAAAGAGTAGGGTTTGTAACTCTTCTTTTAAATATTGGTATTATTGGATCTGGTTTTTTACTCGCTAAAATTTTTAAACTAGGAGTTAAAAATGCTATTTCTATTGGAGTAGATGGAGGAATTCAGAACGCTACCTTAGGATTTGTAATTGCCACCACCATTTTAGATAGTGTAGAAATGGCCATTCCTACTGCTGCCTATTCTATATGGATGTATCTTACAGGAGGTCTATTAATGTGGTATTTGGGTAAAAAGAACAAAGTAGCTATTTCTTCATAAGCTGCTTTACTTATTAATATTCTTTTCTAAACTGTAAGGGCGATTTGTTTTCTGCCTTGGTAAAAAATCGTGTAAAATAAGCAGCATCATTATAACCTAAATCATAAGCAATTTCTTTAACAGGTACATCCGTATAAATTAACTGACGTTTGGCTTCTAGTAGAATTCTGTTTTTGATAAAATCACTAGGTGATTCTGCTCCTACTCTCTGAAAATTTTTTGTTAACGATTTAGGAGATAAGGCCAATCGTTCTGCATATTCTGACACAGCATGCATGCTTTTAAAATTCTGCTCTACTAGTAAGCTAAAGTCTTTAAACAACTTTGTTTCTACATCCGTTTTGGTAGGAGCTAATCCTTTCTGAATTCTTACCGACAAAATAATAAACTGTTTTAAATAAGCCTGTAACATATCGTATTGAGCCACTTCGTTCTTCTGAAACTCTTCTTCCAAACTCTCTAAAATAAAACTCAATTTTAACGTATCTTTTTCACAAGGCTTTACATAAGGAGTCTCGTATACATTGTTAAACAACACCCCGTTACAAGCCACTGCTTTGTCATGGGTTTGAATACAGTAAAAATCTTTTACAAAACTAATTTTATAAGCTTCTTTTACACTTTCTGAGGCTACCGAAAAAAATTGTCCTGGCGATAAAAAGAACAATACGTTATTTTCAAAATGATATTTTTTAAAGTCAATATTATAAAAACCACTCCCCTCTTTTATCCAATAAATACTATAGGTATTTACCTGTTCGGGTTTGTTAAACACACAGGCATTTTCAAAATTCACACTACTTAACGAAAAAATATCTTTGTAACTGTATGTATTAATATCTTGAATAGCCATTATTGTTTTTTTAAGTTCTTGCTTGGTCGTTGCAAAATAGAAAAATTAACATTTTAAGCCACCAATTTAGCTTGTTAACTTGATTAGCATCAACAACAAAAAATGAGCTACGGTATCCTTTTTGCATTTATTACCACTACAAAGATTACTGTTTTAGGCATTAGAACAGAACTTTATATTGTATCACCAAAAACACATTTATGAAAATTTTAGTTATAGGAGCAAGCGGAAGAGTTGGAAAAATTTTAACTCAAAAATTATTAGACAACAAGCACGAAGTTATAGGAACTACCCGACAAGATGAAGTTCTTTTTGAAAACGAAAACTACACTCAGATTTCTCTTGATTTATTAGGAGAATTAGAAGATATGGAGGCTACTATTCCCAACGGTATTGATGCCTTTTATTTTGTAGCGGGCTCTAGGGCTAAAAACTTACTTGCTTTAGATTTACACGGAGCTGTAAAAACTATGAAAATTGCTGAGCATAAAAAAGTAAAACAATACATTATGTTAAGTTCTGTATTTTCTTTAGAAACACAAAAATGGAAAGAAGAAGGTTTTAACGAATTAAAAGATTATTACATAGCCAAACACTATGCCGATGAATGGTTAGTTAGAAATACTAAGCTAAACTACACCCTATTACAACCCAGTGCCTTAACCGAATCTAAAGGAACCGGAAAGATTGAAGTTAACATTCAGCACCCCGGAGAAAATCCTATAGAAGATGTTGCTAGTACCTTAGTTGAAGTTTTAAATCAAAAAACAGCCTACAAAAAAGTAATTACCATGCACAGTGGGGCTACTCCAATTCAGAAAGCAATTCAAAATTTACCTTTATAAACCCAAAAAGCCCAAGCAAGTTGCTTGGGCTTTTTTATTTCTATGCTAAGCTACTAAATACTAGCTATGTAATTGCTTAAATCATCATCTCTTTGCAGTTCCATTTTTTTTCTTATTCTGTGTCTAGAAATATGCACACTGTTTACTGAAATATTTAACAATCTAGCCATTTCTTTACTATCAAACTTTAATTTTATAAGCGCACAGTGCTTTTGCTCTGTAGGCGATAAGTTACTATGCTTTTCTTTTAACCTTTTGTAAAACCCTATATTCACCTCTGTAAAACGTAAATTAAAACTTTCCCATAAATCTTTATTTCCTCTTACAACTTCTTTTTTTATTGTTCTGTAAGACTCAGGACTACTATCCTTTAACAAGCTCAATAGCTTATCTATGTTTTTATCTTTTTCTATCAATTGCAAAGCAGACACCGTAAGCTCTTTACTCTTTGTCTCTAAAACAACATTTAGCTTTTCCTGATCGTGTTTAATTTTAATTTCATTTTTCTCTTGCTCTACCTCTAGCTTTCTAACTTTAGTTCTATAATACACCAAAATCACAAATCCAATTACCAAAAACAAAATAAATACAATCACAAAAATCAATTGTGCTTGTATTCTTTTCTTTTTTTCTATCAAATGATTTTGGTAAAAAATTTGTTGATCTTTTTTTAATAAATTTTCCTCATACTCATTTTTGATTTCAAACAACTGACTATTGTTTTGATTTCGCATACTAAACAAACTATCCGCTATTTTAGTAGATTTATGAAGATAGTAATATGCTGTATCTAATTTTTGATGGTATTGATACGTAAGTGCTATTTTTTTTAAAACATCAGACTTTATATCTGTATGAGCATTAAAATTTTCCAATTTATTTAAACTCTTTTTATAATACTCTCGCGCTTTATTAAATTCTGATTTCTGTGTGTATAAATCACCTAAAAAGGAATAAATAATTACTAAATAATGTCTGTCTTCCTTTTTCAAAAGATGTTCTGCCCTTAGCAACAAAGGTTCCGCAGCTTCTGTTTTTTGTTGCAAGAGAAACACTTTTCCTCTTTCCGCCAAAACATACGGATTCTCTTTAGATTTAAATTTTTCTTTAAATATGTACACGCAAGAATCTAAGTATTGTAAACTTTTCTCATAATCTCCAAATCTTCTATGTTGCACAGCCAAGTTGTAATAAGCCTTTCTTAAAAGTATTTTGTCTTTATTACTATCCTTAAATTGTTTTTTTACATGTTGCAAGGCTAATAACTTATGCTCAATGGCCTTTTTATGTTTCCCATAAATCCCATACAACCCTCCTAGTTCACTATGAATTGTTATCAATTGCTCCATTTCTCCATATGAATCTGCCAATGATAAAGCTTTCCACAAATCTCCATATGCCAACGTATACAATCCTTTGTTTTTATTTACATCCGCTTGTTTGATATATTTCTCTATCAAAACAATGGTATCAAAACTAGATGTTGGTGATTTTTCTTGAAGTTTTTTTAGCAAAAAATCACTTTCTATATTAGAAACTTTAATTCGTTTATTTTTATTGTTTCCCGAAACTTTAGAGGTAAACAATATTAAAACCGCAACAAAAAATAGATATCTTTTCATAATAGGCAATTTAGTCATTTTTATGGATTGATAAGGTGATTGACAAGCAAACACAGTGCATAAGGAGCTATTTGTAAAGTTATTGTAAAGTTAAAAACAACCTATTTTCTGAATTCATCATCTATTTTTGAAGAGATGAAAATCCTGTTACAAAAGCCTTTGAAAACTACAGATTCCAAAAGATAGGTACAGGCACAAAATTCTAACTTAATTTTTACTGAACAATTATGAAAAAACTTCTTTTACTACCATTCTTATTCTTTGCACTATTCACATCTTGTAACAAAGATGAAGAAGACACTTTTATACCTCCTACCGAAACACCTGCAGAAGAGGAGACACCAAATGAAGAAGAAACACCTACAGCATGTTTTATTACCCATAAAGATGGTTTGTTAATTATAGAAGGAGAAAGTTTTAATTTAAAAGGACAATGGAAAGTTGCATCAGACGAAAAAGCTTCGGGAGGAAAATACATACAATATATAGGAGCCAATAGTTACAACACCCAAAATTTAAATAACGAAATTAGTGTTAAATTTAAAGTTAGTGCTCAAGGAAATTATCTTGTGAGATGGTATATGAGACAACCCGAAGAAGAAGCTACAGGCGATTTAGCGAACGATGTATGGATTTATTTCCCTGGAAACCTAGGTAGAGCCTATATAGACGGAAGTCCTTATGTTTTAGAACACTACGAAAAATTTGTAAGTAGAAGCGGTAAAGATGGTGAATTTGCTTACGGAGGAGCTCTGGATCTTCATGAACCCAAAAAATCTAGCTCATGGATGAGAGTTGAATTTCCAGAAGCTGGAGAATATATCTTAAAAATTTGTGCAAGATCATCTCTATTTCAACTAGATAAAATTGTTCTTTCTAGTGGTATATCGGATACAGATGCTCAAGAAAATTCAAAAAATCTAACTGAAAGTACTACTTGTGATTAACCTCAACAACACTTGTCTTATATCACTTAATTTTAGCAAATGAAATCATTATTTTTATTCACTACTCTTTTCTACTTTTCTCTTAGCTCATCAGCTCAATTCTTAACTTACAATCAGAACAGAATTGCTTGTAGTGCAGATGGTAATGCACAACCAGATTTAGAGTACACTGGAAAATACAACTATGCAGATCCTGATGATTGGGGAGCTACTCCTGCTGCCTTGGCCATGTTGGCAAAAAAGAAACTACAAAATAAACTGGTTCATTTTTCTTATAACAACTTTATGCCATCACCTCCGCATACTACAGTAAGAAATTACATGAAAGAAGGGGTAAATGGAGCTATTGAACGATGGAATTTTAATTCTTCTGTTTTTTTTGATGTGGGTACTCACAAAGAAAAAGCCATTAAACACTTACAAAAAGAGCTAGAAAAATCCACCAAAAACAACCCTCTGTTTTTCATCAACATGGGACCTTCTGAATTTCTATACCAAGCTGTACAAAAAACGGTTAGCAACGGAAACATCAACTGTTTATCGCATGTCTATATTTTATCTCACAGCAATTACAACGATCATCACTTAAGAAGACCTAATCACCATAGCATTGAACAAGTAATAGAATTAAGCAAAAACCGATTAGCGTTTAAAAGAATTAAAGATCAAAACAACAAAAACAACCCTAACGAAGGTTGGAGTTCTAATCACAATTGGAGTCCCTGGGATTGGTTAAAAAATCATCCAAACCCAGACATTGCCTGGATATGGAAATGCATGCGCAAACACAAAGAAGATAGAGCAGATATTTCTGATGCTGGAATGATTTACTACTTACTCACTAATGATGAAGACGGAAATCCTCAAAAATTTAAAAGCTTTTTAGGTGATGAAATTTAAACATCCAAAAAATCAAATGATTTGTAAAATAGCATATATGTTCTAGTGAATTACGAATGAGCAACCTCAAAAACAAATAGTAATCTATAAATTAGTCCAACACATATTACTATGTTTTAAATGAAAATACAACTACATTTTATTCTAATTGCCTTTCTTTTTAGTGCTACTGTTTTTGGAAAAACTATTTATATTTCTACCAATGGTAACGATGCTAACAATGGAAGTATTCATCAACCCTACCTTACTTTTAACAAGGCTGTTTCTGTAATGAATGCAGGAGATATCTGTATTATTAGAGGGGGCGTTTATGAACAAGAATTTATTATCAATAAAAACGGAAACGCTTCTAATTATTTAACCTTTAAAGCAGCCGATGGCGAAAAAGTAGAAATTAACGCTACCAAAAGTCTAAACAATTGGCAACCACACAACGGCTCTATTTACAAAACCTCTGTAAACATGAATATAGAGAAAAGATTTAGAGCTGTTTATCACCATAATGAATTTATGGATTTAGCTAGATGGCCAAACAATACAGATAACAACCGTTGGACCATAAACTGTACTCCTGTTACCGGAGGTGATGGCACTCACTTTACAGCCGATAACATTCCTAATATAAATTGGACAGGAGGATTGGTTTATTATTTAGGGGCTCATTCTGGTGCTAGTTGGACTAGAACTATTACAGCCAACACCACTTCTAGAATTGATTTTACCGAAGTAGATATTAACAAATGGCCTTTTAGCACACACAACCCTACCACCTGGAGAAATTACCCAGGCAACCAAAGAGGACAAATGTATTTGTTTGATAAGTTAGAAGCTTTAGATTATGCTAGAGAATGGTATTACGATTCTACCAATCAAACCTTATATTTTCAACCTGCCGATGGAAACCTACCTAGTAATGGTACCGTAAAATACGCTACTCGAAAATATGCTGCTGAATTAAACGGGGATTATATAAAATTAGAAGGTATTGAATTTTTTGGAGGAGCTATTAAAATCCCCAACAACGCTGACTACAATCAAATCATCAACTGTACGATAACCCATGGTAGCGAAGGTCACGATTCACTTACCAATACCGGAGCTCAAGTTGGAGAAGCAGCCATAGAGGTTTTAGGAGATAATACACTTATTAAAGGATGTACCATTAACCACAGTTCTGTAAATGGTATTGTAATATCTGGATGGGCAGCTGATGATTGTACGGTGGAAGGAAATACCATTAGCAATACAGATTATATTGGAATACACGCATCTCCTATAAGAACTAGTGGAGACAGAATGAAAATACTTAAAAACACCATTTTTAACACAGGTAGAGATGGTATGTATGTTGCAGGAACAGACTCCGAAGTAGCTTATAACGATGTATCTCGATCTCAAATAATTAATAGTGATTCTGGTATTTTTTACACCGTTGGAAACAACAACCTTAAAAACAATGAAATTCACCACAACTGGTTTCATGATGCCACAGCTCCATCCTACTCACACAACCCTAGTGATCCAGCCAAAGCAGCTGGTATTTATTTAGACAACAATAGCAAAGGATATGTTGTGCATCACAATGTCATTTGGAATGTATCTTGGTCTGGTTACCAAGTAAACTGGAACAATACTCACTTAGACTTTTATCACAATACTATATGGAATGCTCAAACCGCAATGGAATCTTGGGTAAATGGGTACCCCCAACCTAACAATAAAATTTATAACAATTACGCAAACACGGGTAGTTGGCATACAGGTACAGGACCCAGTGAGTTTGACATTCAGAACAGTCCTATTTTTACAGATTCTCCTTTTGAAAATGCAGAAAATTTAAATTTCATGCCATCTGCAGGTAGCTCTTTAATTGATGCAGCTCCTATTATTAATGGCTTTACCAAACCTTACCAAGGTTCTAGCCCAGATATTGGTGCTTACGAACGTGGTGGTACCCGATGGACTGCAGGTATAAACGCTATTGAAGATACTGGAGAAGGGGAAGCATGGACGGTGTTTGACTCTCAATTCACCATTACTTCATACTCAGAAACCTGTCCAAACGAAAACAATGGAAAAGTAAGCATTTCTGCAGATATTACAGAAAACTATACTGTAACCTTTAACGGACAAACTACTGGTTTTACCAAAGAAATTACTCTAGAAAATATAGAACCTAATACTTATGATTTGTGTATTTCTTTACAAGGAAAAACGGAACAACAATGTTTTAAGGTTCAAATAGAAGAAAGTTCAAGTATTCATGTAGAATCCTCTTTAAAAAGCAATGGAACTTACGCTATTGAAATTAACAATGGTACACCCCCTTATAAAGTTTCTGTAAATGATGAATTGGTTCTTGAAACCACATCTACTTCTATAGAAATCCAAGTAAACCAAGGAGATGTCGTAAAAATAGCTTCCGAACCAAACTGCGAAGGGCTTTCTATAAACACTATAGACTACTACAGCAATGCAAAAGTTAGCCCTAACCCAACACATGGAGAATTTTATTTAACGGTTCCTGTTAGTAATGGAGAAGTTCCTGTAGAGATTTACAATGTACAATCTCAATTAATTCAATCTAAAACATGTACCATTGCAAATGGCCAAACTCCGTTAAACATCCAAAATCAACCTCCAGGAGTTTATTTTGTAAAAATTATAAGTAACAAACCTAGCGTACTAAAAGTAATTAAGAACTAAAAAAAGATTATACAAAAAAGCCTCAAACAATTAGCTTGAGGCTTTTTTATGATTTGTAAAAGTTACGCTTTTAAAAAATCTGTAACATTCTTATCTATTCTTTCTAACACATTAGAAATATCTGCTTTTACAAAATCTTCTCCTGTAATTTGCTCGTACAACTCAATATATCTATTAGAAATTTCTTCTATTTTTTCTTCAGTTAGTTCAGGAATTTGTTGTCCTTCTTTTCCTTGAAATCCGTTTTCTATCAACCATTGACGAACAAACTCTTTAGACAATTGCTTTTGAGCCTCTCCGTTGTTTTGTCTTTCTTGATAACCATCAGCATAAAAATAACGAGAAGAATCTGGTGTGTGAATTTCATCAATTACCACAATCTTACCCTCTGCTGTTTTTCCAAATTCATATTTGGTATCTACTAAAATCAATCCTCTTTCTGCAGCTAATTCCGTTCCTTTTGCAAACAAAGCCAACGTATACGCTTCTAATTGTTTGTAATCTTCTTCTGACACAATTCCGTTAGCCAAAATAGCTTCTCTAGAAATATCTTCATCATGATCACCTAAATCTGCCTTGGTTGTTGGAGTAATAATTGGATTTGGAAACTTATCATTTTCTTTTAATCCTTCTGGCATGGTAATTCCACACAACACTCTTTCTCCACTTTTATAAGTTCTCCAAGCATGACCTGTACAGTATCCACGTACTACCATTTCTACTTTAAAAGGCTCGCAAGCATAACCTATAGTTACATTAGGATCTGGTGTTCCCAATACCCAGTTTGGACAAATATCTTTGGTTGCTTCTAACATTTTAGCTGCAATCTGATTTAAGATTTGTCCTTTATAAGGAATTTGTTTTGGCATAATGACATCAAAAGCAGAAAGTCTGTCTGATGCTACCATTACTAATTTTTCGTTTACCGTATAAACTTCACGAACTTTTCCTTTATAAATAGCTGTTTGCCCTGGAAAATTAAAGTTGGTATCGTTAATTGTGTTACTCATCTCGGAATTTAATTTGATGCAAAAATAGGTATTTAGAATCAAGTATCTAGAATCTAGAATCAAGACTTTTATTCTAATTACTTCCTAAAGCTTAGCTCTTAAACTATTATCTCTTTATCTTACTCAGTTTCTATACTTTTATAAGCTGTAATAATTTCCTTAACCAAACGGTGACGAATGACATCTTTCCCATCTAAATAGACCTGAGCAATTCCTTTTACATCTTTTAAAGCCAACAAAGCTTCTTTTAATCCAGACACTTGTTTTCTTGGTAAATCTATTTGACCAGGATCTCCGTTAATTACAAACTTGGCTCTTTTTCCCATACGGGTTAAGAACATTTTCATTTGACTGTGAGTGGTGTTCTGTGCTTCGTCTAAAATTACAAAAGCATTGTCTAAAGTTCTACCACGCATAAAAGCCAATGGAGCAATTTGAATAACTCCTTTTTCCATATGCGATGCCAAACGTTCTGCAGGAATCATATCTCGCAAAGCATCATACAAAGGTTGCATGTAAGGATCTAATTTCTCTTTCATATCTCCTGGTAAAAAACCTAAGTTTTCTCCAGATTCTACTGCTGGTCTGGTTAAAATAATTTTTTTAACCTCTCTTTCTTTTAAAGCTCTCACAGCCATGGCCACCGCAGTATAGGTTTTTCCGGTACCTGCAGGTCCTACGGCAAACAACATATCGTTCACCGCTATGGCTTTTACCATGTTGTATTGGTTTTCTGTTTGAGGTTTGATTAATTTTCCTCCTACACCATGTACCAACACATCGTTTTTAAGACGTTGTTTTTGCAGTTCTATTTCTGATGACAATAAAAGTTGCTCTATACTTGTTTCATCTAACTTATTGTACTTGGCTAGATAGTTTACTAAAACTTCTATTCTCTTTTCAAATTCATCTAATAAAATGGCTTCTCCGTAAGCTTTAATTTCGTTTCCTCTAACTACCAATTTTAATTTTGGATAATAAGATTTAATCAAATTAATATGAGAATTATTAGGCCCAAAAAAGTCTATTGGGTTGATTTCCTCTAGGGTAATTAAACGTTCGTTCAAGCTAAAAATCTGTTTATAAATTGCAGCTACAAAGTACATAATTATCATTTACAATTCTGTAAATTTGCTTAGAATAATTCACAAAAACATCCTTACCGTTTCTACATATGGCATTCATCACCCTAACTACTGATTTCGGAAGAAAAGACCACTCTGTGTCGGCAGTAAAAGGAGCCATTTACAATTTATTACCTGAGACTACTATTGTAGATATTTCTCACGAAATCTCTCCTTTTAACATTACCGAAACGGCTTATATTTTAAAGAACGCATACAAGAGTTTTCCTAAAGGAAGCATACATATTGTAGGAGTAGATTCTGAAATGACTCCTGAAAACAAACACATTGCCTTGTTGTTAGACGATCATTATTTTGTTTGTCCCAACAACGGAATTATGTCTTTAATTGCATCGGAAATCAATCCTACAAAAATTGTAGAAATCAATATTCACGATCGTGTAGAGACTAGTTTTTCTGTGTTAGATGTTTTTGTAAATGTAGCTTGTCATATTGCTAGAGGTGGAACCTTAGAAGTGATTGGTAGACCTTTAACTGAAATTAAGAAAATGGTAGAACTGCAACCGCAAACCATCTCTGAAAGTAAAATTATTGGCTCTGTAATTTATATAGACAACTACGGAAACGTAATTACTAACGTTACTAGAGAATTGTTTCACAGTGTAGGAAAAGGAAGAGATTATGTAATTTCTTTAGGAAGATATACCTTAAAAAAAGTGCACAATAAATACAGTGACATTGTTAATTTTGATTTGCCAGACAACCAAAGAAACGTTGCAGGTAACAAAATGGCTCTTTTTAATTCAGGAGATTTTTTAGAAATTGCCGTCTACAAAAGTAATTTACAAACCGTTGGTGGAGCTTCTACCTTGTTAGGTTTAGATTACAGAAGTAGCATTAGCATCGAATTTAAGAAACCCACGCATCCTTAATGAAAGCTATTTTTAACAAAGAAATACAGTCCTTTTTTAACAACCCTGTGGGCTACTTAATCATTGCTTCTTTTTTATTAATGAATGCTTTATTGTTATGGGTTTTTAAAGGTTATAGCAATGTTATTTACACAGGCTTTGCCAACATTAATGCTTTTTTTGAAAACAGTGCGTTGCTTTTTGTTTTTTTGATTCCCGCCATTACCATGAAAAGTTTTGCGGACGAATACAGCAACGGAACCATTGAAATTTTAAAAACATTGCCTATTTCTCACACTAAAATAATCATTGGTAAATTTTTAGGTTATTTAGCTATTATTGCCATTGCTTTAGTCCCTACTTTTATTTTTGTTTACAGCACCTATCAATTAGGAAATCCTGTTGGGAATATAGATTTAGGAAGCACCTTTACCTCTTATATTGGCTTAATTTTAGTAGCGGCTACTTATATAGCTATTGGAATTTTTAGTTCTATTTATACTCAAAACAGCATTACTGCATTTATTCTTAGTATTCTTATCAATACTGTTCTTTACTTTGGTTTTTCTGCTTTAGAAAGCTTATCGGCTGCCTCAAATTTTGGATGGAACTCCTTTGGAATTCCACAACATTTTGAAAGTATTAGTAGAGGAGTTTTAGACACTACCGATCTCTTTTATTTTTTAAGCATTACTTTTCTTTTTTTAGGAATTACTAAATTACAGTTAGACAATGATTAAGAAAAAATACATCCTCTTATTTGTTTTCTTTGGTTTGATTCAGTTTATCATCAACCAAGTAAATTATCGATGGGATTTGACCAAGGATCAAAAATATTCTTTATCTACACCTACTAAAGAATTGTTAAAAACCATTGATAAAGACATTTATATTAGCGTGTATTTGTCTGGAAATCTTCCTTATGATTTTGAAAGATTGAGCAAGGAAACTGATTATTTTTTAAAAGAAATTACCGCTAAAAACTCCCATATTCATTATCGTTTTTTAAATCCCAAAAACAACGAAGAAAAACTAACTCAACAAGGATTAGCTCCTAGTAAATTAACAGTGCAAGAGGACGGAGTTGTTTCTGAAAGTATTATTTTTCCTTGGGCTATTGTAAAATATGGAGACCAGACTACTGCTGTTAGCTTGTTAAAAAATTCTTCTTTTAATGATGAAACTACACAGATAGAAAACTCTATCCAAAATTTAGAATTTGCTTTTGCCAATGCTATTCAGAAAGTCACCGCTACTAAGCAACAAAAAATTGCCATTCTTAGAGGAAATGGAGAATTGGAAGATATTTATCAATATGACTTTTTAAAAACTCTAGGACAAAATTATTTTTTAGCTCCTTTTACTTTAGATTCTGTGGCTAAACAGCCACAAAAAACATTAGCTCAGTTACAAAGTTTTGATTTGGCTATTATTAGCAAACCTACAGAAGCTTTTACAGAGGCAGAAAAATTCACCTTGGATCAGTTTACCATTAATGGAGGAAAAACACTTTGGTTGTTAGACCTAGTACACACCCCTAAGGATAGTTTAATGCAAAACGGAAAAGTATTAGCCTATCAAAGAGATTTGAACTTAACCGATTATTTATTTAATTACGGAGTTCGAATTCAGAAACATTTGGTGAGAGATTTGTATGCTGCTAAAATTCCTTTAGCTGTGGGTAAAGTGGGGAACAAAACTCAGTTTGACGAATTTTTATGGGATTATTATCCGGTATTAAAAACCAACAATCAACATGTAATTAACAAAAACATAGGAGAAGTAAAGTTGGAATTTACCAATAGTATAGACACTTTAAACCCAAACATTCAAAAAACTGTTTTGTTAGAAAGTTCTAAGCTAAGCAAAACCACATCGGTTCCAAGTTATGTAGCGCTGGCTAGTATAACACAAAGTTCTGACATTACAACCTACAATGCCGGTTCTAAAATTTTAGGAATTTTGTTAGAAGGAGATTTTTCATCGGCCTATAAAAACAGGATCAAACCTTTTGAAAATCAATTTCAAGAAAAAGGAACACAAAACAGCATGGTGGTTATTGCCGATGGCGATATTGCCTCTAATCAAATTAGCAAAGGAAAACCCTTGGAATTAGGTTTAGACAAATGGACCCAAGCTTATTATGCCAATAAAGAATTTTTAATTAACACAGTAAACTACTTGTTAAATGACACCGGTTTGATTCAGTTACGTGCAAAACAAATTGCTTTAGACAGCATTAACAGACCCAAAGCAACGCAAGAAAAAACCAAATGGCAACTTATAAATACATTTGTTCCTTTGCTCTTATTAGCGGTTTTTGGAGGTCTTATTTTCTACTATAGAAAATCTAAATACTAAGGAAAGGTTATTAACACTTTGGTTAATTATGTTCAAAACATTTCTTTGATTCATTGAGTTTTCCTCCTATATTAGCTATCACGAATCATGTATCATTACATACAACATAACCTATGAAATTTATAGTATCTAGCTCTCAATTGTTAAAGCAATTGCAAGTTTTAAGTGGTGTTATTAGCACAAGTAATACCTTACCTATTTTAGATAATTTCTTATTTGAACTAAGCGAAAACGAACTAAAAATATCTGCTTCAGATTTAGAGACTACCATGTCTACTACTATAGAAGTACAATCTGATAGCGAAGGATCTATTGCTGTGCCTTCTAGAATTTTATTGGATACGTTAAAAACGTTGCCAAATCAACCTTTAACTTTTAAAATTGAAGGAAGCAGTGAAGTAGAAATTACCTCTGAACAAGGAAACTACGGAATGCCTTATTTTGATGGTAGCGAATTTCCAAAAGCAGTAGCTTTAGAAAACCCAAGTACTACAGTAGTGCCTGCAAATGTACTGGCAAATGCTATTTCTAAAACTATTTTTGCTACAGGTAATGATGATTTAAGACCTGTAATGAGTGGAGTTTTCTTTCAGTTTGGAACAGAAAACTTAACCTTTGTAGCTACAGATGCTCACAAATTAGTAAAATATACTCGTACAGATGTACAAGCCGATGAAGTAGCTGAGTTTATTATGCCTAAAAAACCTTTGAATATTTTAAAAGGAATTTTAGCTACATCAGATGCAGAAGTTTCTATATCATATAACGAATCTAACGCAAAGTTTACATTTGACAATGTGGCTTTAATTTGTAGATTGATTGATGGAAAATATCCAAATTACAATGCGGTTATTCCTAAAGAGAATCCAAATAAATTAACAATTTCTAGAGGTTCTTTTTTAAACTCTACCAAACGTGTGTCTATTTTCTCTAGCAAAACAACACACCAAATTCGTTTAAAAATGGCAGGAACTGAATTGAATATTTCTGCAGAGGATATTGATTTTTCTAACAAAGCCAACGAACGTTTGAATTGTGATTATCAAGGTGATGATTTAGAAATTGGATTCAACTCTCGTTTTTTAACAGAAATGTTAAACAACTTATCCTCTGACAACGTACAATTAGAAATGTCTTTACCTAACCGTGCCGGAATTTTAACTCCTGCAGACGGAACAGAAGAAGGTGAAGAAATTACCATGTTAGTAATGCCTGTAATGTTAAGCAACTAAACATTACATAAAACTATATTAAAAGCGTTTTGCAATCTTTTGCAAAACGCTTTTTTCTTTACCTTTAACCAAGCTTAAAACAATTGCTTATGAATTTCCTTGCTCACTTATATTTAGCAGCTACTGATAAAGAAATTATCATTGGAAATTTTATTGCGGATACAATTAGAGGAAATAAATTTCATCACTTTTCCGAGAAAATTCAGTTTGGCGTTAGAATGCACAGAGCTATAGACGTTTTTACGGATGAGCATCCTATTTTTAGACAAAGTAAAAGAAGATTAGATCCCAAATACAGATTGTACAAAGGAGTGATTATAGATATTATTTACGATCATTTTTTGGCCAAAAACTGGGAACAATACTCTTCTACCCCCCTAAACCTTTTTAGTCAAGAAGTATATGCTTTGTTGCATGAGAACTTTGATATTCTTCCGGACAGAGCCAAACATTTATTGCCTTATATGTCAGACCAGGATTGGTTGTACAACTACAGAACTACAGATGCAATTACTAGTGTTTTACACAATATGAATGTAAGAACCAAAGGGTTGTCTAAAATGGACGAGGCTATTGTAGACCTTACCGAGAATTACACTATTTTTGAACAAGATTTTACTGCTTTTTTTGAGGAACTTCGAATTTTTAGCACTCAATACTTAGAAAACTATGACCGCAAAAACACTTAGTAACGGACTTTTAAGAACCCTTGGTATTTTAGTAGGTATTATTGGATTACTTTGGTTTTTTATACAAATACAAACCATTGTTGTTTATATTATTATATCGGCTGTTTTGGCTTTAATTTCTAGACCAGGAGTTCGTTTTTTAACACAAAAACTAAAGTTTAACAACACCTTAGCCGTGGTAATTACCATTCTCCTATATAGTTTTTTTACACTACTTGTTTTTAATGCTTTTACTCCTTTGATTAGTAAGCAGAGTGAAAACATTGCCTTGTTAAATTCTGATGAGTTTAAAAACAACATAGAAAAACTAAGCAACGAGGTGAATGATTATTTACTTTTTCACAATATTGACATTTTAGAAAAGACCAAAAACATAGATTTTCTACCAAGCCTAAAAAACATTCCCAATATTTTAAATGTTATTCTAAGTAAAATAGGTTCTTTTAGTATGGGACTGTTTTCCGTTTTGTTTATTACCTTTTTCTTTATGCTAGACTCTAGAATTTTATCTAGAGGAACCTATGCTTTTATTCCTAAAGTACATGTATTACACGCTGCCAGATCTATAGAAACTATTAAAGATTTATTGTCTAGATATTTTATTGGTTTGGTTATTCAAATTTCTGTTTTATTTACTATTTACAGCATTGTATTAAGTGTTTTTAATATTGAAAATGCTATTATTATTGCTTTTTTATGTGCCTTGTTTAATCTTATCCCTTATATAGGACCTTTAATTGGTGGTTTAATCATGTTTGTTTTGGCTACCACTAGCAATTTAGATTTAGATTTTCAAACTCAAATTCTACCAAACTCTTTATACATCATGGGAGGTTATTTAACGGCTCAGTTAATTGATAATTTTGTGAGTCAACCTCTTATTTTTTCTAAAAGTGTAAAATCGCATCCTTTAGAAATTTTCTTAGTTATTATGATTTTTGGAAGCTTGTTTGGTATTATAGGAATGGTCGTTTCTATACCCGCCTACACAGCCATTAAAGTTATTGCTAAAGAATTTTTTAATAAGTACAAAGCTGTAAAATTACTGACTAAAGATTTTTAATTTGAACCCTTCTATTCTTTTACCTGAAGTTCAGGATTTCATTCATCAAAACCTTAAAGCCGATATTACTAAATTGGTTTTAAAAGGCTCTCCTTTTCCTACTATTAACACTACAGAATTAATAGAGCAAATAGAAGCCAAAAAGAGATGTGAAAGAAAACTCCCTACCTGGTACAACACAAGTGCTATTTATTTTCCCAACAAATTAAACATAGAGCAAACCTCCTCAGAAGCTACTGCTGCTTACAAAAGTAAGTTGATGAGTGGAACTTCTATAATTGATATTACAGGAGGATTTGGAGTAGATTGTTATGCATTTTCCAAACAGTTTGACTCTGTAACTCATTGCGAACTAAACGAATCTTTATCTGACATTGTAAAACATAATCTTAAAAGTCTTAAGGTTGATACTATTAAAACACACAAGGGTAATGGAGTAACCTATATTACAAACAACAACACTCATTACGATTGGATTTATGTAGATCCTTCGAGAAGAAATGATGTTAAAGGAAAAGTCTTTTTATTAGAGGATTGCTTGCCCAATATTCCTTTGCACTTAAATGCATTGTTAGAAAAAAGCAATAATATTCTCATTAAAAACTCCCCTCTAATTGATCTTACAAGCTGTATTAACGAACTTTCTTTTGTAAAGGAAATTCATATTATAGCACTTTACAACGAGGTAAAAGAAGTTTTAGTTCACGTAGAAAAAGAGTACCAAGGAACGATACAAATTCACGCTGTTAACCTTCAAGAAACAACCGATGAATTTAGCTTTACTTATCAAAAAGATTATAATGTAGTACTCTCTGAGCCTTTAAAATATATTTATGAGCCCAACAGTGCTATTTTAAAATCAGGTGGTTTTGAGGCCGTTTCTGAATTGTTTGACCTATACAAATTACACAAACACTCTCATATATATACGTCCGCATCAGAAATCACATTCCCAGGTAGAAGTTTTGAAGTTTTGGAAATATTGCCCTACAATAAAAAGCAACTTTTAAAAAAGTTACCTCATAAAAAAGCAAACATAACAACGCGTAACTTTAAAGAAAGTGTTGCTAGCATCCGAAAGAAAACAGGAATTAAAGACGGAGGATCTGTTTACTTATTTTTTACCACAAACAAAAAAGAAGAACAAATTGTTCTTCTTTGTAAAAAGTTATAACGAATGTATAAAGTGCTCTATTTCTGTATAAATAAAACTTAGCTTTTCTTTTGTTATCACATAAGGTGGTAAAATATATAATGTATTCCCTAAGGGTCTTAGAAAAATTCTCTTGGACATAAAATGTTTAAAAATCACATTCCTTTCTTTACCATATCTATCAATATCAATATTTAAATCAATTGCTAATATGGCTCCCAAAGTTCTAACTTCTGTAACTTTTGTATGACTTTTAATTTTTGAAGCAAAATTAACATGAGATTCTTCAATCATCTGAATTCCTGCCTGAATTTCTTTAGATTGCACCAATTCAATACTTGCAATAGCGGCAGTACACGCTATAGGATTTGCAGAATAGGTATGACCATGAAAAAAACCTTTTGCAATTTCATCAGCATAAAAAGCATCATATATTTTTTGAGAACAGGTAGTTAAGCCCATAGGTACCATACCTGCTGTTAATGCTTTGGATAAACACATAATATCTGGCTTATGAACCAAATAGTCCGAAGCAAACAACTTTCCTGTTTTACCAAAGCCTGTCATTACTTCATCTGCTACACAGACTACATCGTGCTCTTGTGCATAGGCTATTAATTCATCTAAATATTTTGCTTTGTACATATGCATACAATTGGCTCCTTGCACTAAAGGCTCAAACACAAAACAAGCTACTTCTTTTGTTGCAATCAACCTTTTAAACTCTGTAACTACCAAATCAAAATTATCATCGTTCGGAACTTGAATCCTATCTACATTTAAAACAACATCTTCAAAAGGACCATTGTATACATCTAAACCAGATACAGACATTGCTCCAAAAGTATCTCCATGAAATGCATTTTCAAAAGCAATTATTTTTAACTTCTTTTTTTCTTGATTAAAATGATATTGCAAACTCATTTTAATAGCAATATCTACTGTGGTAGAGCCATTGTCTGAAAAGAATATCTTTTGTTGATTTTTAGGTAAAATCTCCATTAGCTTTTCCGACATTTCTACAGCTGGCTTGTGGGTAAAACCTGCAAATACAATTTGGTCTAACTGAGTTATTTGCTCTGTTACTTTTTGAACCACATGTGGATTGCAATGTCCATACACACAAGTATACCAAGACGATATAGCATCTACATATTTATTTCCTTCCTCATCGTACAAATACACTCCATTAGCTTTTACAATTCCCAAATGTTCTTTGGTCATTTTGTGTTGGGTTAAAGGATGCCATAAATGTTTTTGATCTCTTGAATTTAAACTCATGCCTAAAAAATTTATGCTAAAATAATCAATGAAACGCTAGTACATTAAAAAAGGAGGCTCTAATTAGAGCCTCCTTTTTTAATGTTATTTTTAGTTGTTTTTTATTCCTCTTGTTTAGAAATTATTCTAAACTCTGTTCTTCTGTTTAACTGATGCTCTTTCTCACTACAAATCACCCCTTCTACACATTGATTCACCAAATTGTGCATTCCATAACCTTTGGCTTTTAATCTCTCTAAAGCTATTCCTTTAGAAACTAAATAATCAACAACTGCATTTGCTCTTTTATCAGACAACATTTGATTCCAAATTTCACCTCCTCTTACATCTGTGTAGGAATTAACTGCAATCACTATTTTTGGATGTTTGTTTAGAATCTCTATTAATTTATTTAACACTAATTCAGATTCATTATCAATTTTTGATTCATCAAAGCTATAATAAATTGGTTCTATATTTAAAACCTTAAGAACCTCTTTAACCTTTTTCTTTTTGATTATTTCAGTTAGACTTAAATTTACTTTGTTTGAAAAATATCGAATTCTAGGTGTGGTTATCAAAATAGAATCCCCTAAATAATTCTTTTTAAGAGCTACTAATTTAAACTTTTCATCAGCTTCTACTTTTAGACTAGAAGTAAACATTCCTTTAGGATTGGTTTGTAAGGAATCTACTAAAATCCCACTTTTATAAATACCAATTTGAACATTAGACAACGGCTCTTTTGTTGTTTTGTTTTTTACAAGTCCTGTAATGTTCTGAAGACTGTTTAACTTTAAAGCATATATATCATCATCTCCTCTTCCTCCATCTCTATTAGAAGAAAAGAAACCATGATTAGCTTGTGATAAAACAAAGCTAAAATCGTCTTTTAATGAATTTACAGGGGACGGTAATTGATAAACACTATCTAAAGAATTGGTTAAAGACACCCCATATACATCTAATCCTCCTTTACTTCCTTGTCTATTAGAAGAAAAATACAAAGTCCCATCAATATCAACAAAAGGATAAACCTCATCCTCTGAAGAGTTAATTCTATCCCCTAAATTAACAACATCTCCATAGTGATTGTACCCTAAAATAGCCACTTTGTAAAGATCCATTTTTCCTTTTCCTCCTGGTCTATCAGAAACAAAGTACAACGTTTGGTCGTCGTCAGCTAAGGTTGGTTGCCCTATAGAATGTCTTCTATCGTTAAATTGTAAAAGCTTGATATCTTTGATAGCACCATCAACCACATCGGCACCATATAATTGAATCTTTTGATAGTTTCTTAGTCCTTTTCCAAGTTTTTTTTCACCACTAGTAAAATAAACATACTTACCATCTTTAGTAAAAGCAAAGTCTGCCTCTTGAAACCCAGAATTTAAATCCATAGAGAATTTATCTACATTAACAAGATCCCCATGCTTTGTTACCAAGCCTTGAGTTAACTCTATACGTGAAGATTTTTTTGAACTAGCCACACTTTTATAATCAGGTCCAGAGTAAACAACCATTGTATCATTTATATAGCTTGTACCATATTCACGATACTTTGTATTAAGTTCTAATGTTCTTAATCTATACTTCTGATCTTTATATGTAGCTTTAGCATCTTTATACTGAGAAAAAACTGTAGATGTTAAGGTAAAAAAAGATACAATAAGTAATAATCTTTTATTGATTTGCATATTTTTTTTCGTGCAAAAATACACATTTATCATCAATAAAAATGATAAATGTTAATATTTTAATATTGCGAGAAAAAAAACTAAATAATAAACTCCTTTAAATGAATGTTTTGTAACTCTTTAGAAAGAGTCGTAATGGTGGACTTATCTACCACAGCTTGTTCACTTACTCTAGCAATTACAGGTACTCCACTCATTTTTTTAATAATATCTTCTGTAGATTTATGTTCATCACCACTAAAAATGATTCCAATTTTAAATCCTTTTTGCTTTAACAATTCTAAAGTCATTAAAGTATGATTGATACTTCCTAAATAGTGTCTAGATACCACAATTACAAAAGCATCCTTTGGAATAATATCTAAAATGGTTTGCGTATTGTTAATAGGAACTAAAATACCTCCAGCACCTTCAATCACCAAAGTATTATTAGTCGTCTGTGGAATATTAATTTTATCTGTCTCTATTGTAATATTTTCTATCTCTGCAGCTGCATGAGGACTCATAGGTGTTTGTAAAGCATAGCTGTTTGGAAAAAACTTTGATACTGTATTAGACACCAATCCTTTTACTTTATCCATATCAGAATAGTCTAATTCCCCTGCCTGAATAGGTTTCCAATAATCTGCTTTTAATGCTTCTACTAAAACCGCCGACACTAGTGTTTTACCTACATCGGTAGAGATACCTGTAACAAATATATTTTTTGACATTATGCTTCTTTTAAATTTTTAACCAATGTGTTTAATACCAAATTCACTTCTTTTTTAGTATTAAAAGCATGTAAACAAAAACGCAATCTTTCTTTCCCTTTTGGAACTGTTGGAGATAGCACTGCTTTTACATTTACACCTAATTCTTGAATTTGTAAGGCTACATTTTTAACTTGAGTATTTCCAGAAATCACGCAACAGTGAATTGCACTATCGCTGATTATGAAAAAATCATCTAATTGTAACTCTTTTATTTGTAGCTTAAAATAAGAGATGATAGCTCTTAACTTTTCTATGGCATTTGTTTTACCTAATTCTAGATAAGCAGCTTTTATAGTAGCTACAGCATGCAAAGGAATCGCTGTTGTATAAATAAAAGATCTAGAAAAATTGATTAAATAATCTCTTAACATTTTAGACCCTAAAACCACAGCTCCATGCCCCCCTAATGCTTTTCCAAATGTGTGTACTCTAACAAATACATCAGCCTCTAAACCAAACTCACACACCAAGCCTTGTCCGTTAGCACCATACACTCCTCCAGAATGTGCTTCATCAACAATTAAATGCGCATTGTATTTCTTACACAGGTCTACTATATCTTTTAACGGAGCTTTATCTCCATCCATAGAGTAAACAGTTTCAATAGCGACATATAGTTGATTTGCATTCTCTTTCCAACGAATCAGTTTGGCTTCTAAATCAGATAGATTGTTATGTTTAAACTTATAAGTATTGGCTGTACTCAATCTAATTCCATCTCGTACAGAGGCATGTATCAGTTCATCAAACAGCAACACATCTCCTTTTTGTAACATGGAAGAGAAGACACCTACATTAGCATCGTAGCCTGAGTTAAACAACAAAGCTGCTTCTGCTTTATGAAACACTGCTAGTTGTTCTTCTACTTCTAGATGTAATTTATGAGTACCCGAAATTAATCTAGAGCCCGTACTTCCATTCCAACCCAAATTTTCTTCTAAGAAACTTAATGCATTCTCAGCAATTGTTTTAGATCTAGAAAACCCTAAATAATCATTTGAATAAAAATCGACACCTTCTTGAAATAGACTTAAAGATCTAAAAGAATTCTCTTGATTTCTATGATTTAGTTTTTCTTGTAAAGATATAGGAAGTTTATACATAGGTTGCAAAAATAAAAAAACGCTATCTAAAAATTAGATAGCGTTTTGTATTATTTTATTCGAAAGTTTTAGTCTGCTAAAATGGTAACTTTATTGTCTTTCATTTCAACAGTTCCACTCTTAATCTTTAGTGTTAAGATTTTATCATCATCAATTTCTGGATTTACATCCCCTGACAATTCATCAAACTCTAAATGTTCTTGAGTATGTACGTGGATTTTTACAATACCTTTTCCTAAAACAGAAACGATCGCTGCGTGATTATCCAACATCTGAAACTCTCCTTGAACTCCAGGTACTACTACTGAATCCACTTCTGATGAAAACAATACAGCTTCTGGTGATACTATTTCTAAATACATTTTTTATCAATTAACAATTAATAATTAACAATGTTCCATACTTACAAATGGTCAATTAAAACTTTTGTTAATTGCTCATTGCAAATTGTTCATTGATTATGCTTCTGCTAACATTTTCTCTCCAGCATCAATTGCTTCTTGAATTGATCCTTTTAAGTTGAAAGCTGCTTCTGGATACTGATCTAATTCACCATTCATAATCATGTTGAATCCTTTGATTGTATCTTTAACATCTACCAATACTCCAGGAATTCCAGTAAACTGTTCTGCTACGTGGAAAGGCTGAGATAAGAAACGTTGTGCACGACGTGCTCTGTGAACTACTAATTTATCTTCTTCAGATAATTCTTCCATCCCTAAAATAGCGATGATATCTTGTAATTCTTTGTAACGTTGTAACAACTCTTTTACGTTTTGAGCACATTCATAGTGATCTTTACCTAAAATATCTGCTGTTAAAATTCTTGATGTAGAATCTAAAGGATCTACCGCTGGGTAAATACCTAATTCTGCAATTTTACGAGACAATACAGTTGTAGCATCTAAGTGAGCAAACGTTGTTGCTGGTGCAGGGTCAGTTAAATCATCCGCAGGTACATATACTGCCTGTACAGATGTAATAGATCCTGTTTTTGTAGAAGTAATACGCTCCTGCATAGCCCCCATTTCAGTTGCTAATGTTGGTTGGTATCCTACCGCTGATGGCATACGTCCTAATAAAGCAGAAACCTCAGATCCAGCTTGAGTAAAACGGAAAATATTATCAACAAAGAATAATACGTCTTTTCCTTGTCCAGCACCTTCTCCAGCACCATCACGGAAATATTCAGCAATTGTTAAACCAGATAAAGCAACACGAGCACGTGCACCAGGTGGTTCATTCATTTGTCCAAATACAAACGTTACCTTTGATTCTTTCATTTTTTCGTGATCGATCTTTTCAAGATCCCATCCACCTTCTTCCATTGAATGCTCAAAATCTTTACCATAAGCAATAATTCCAGCTTCAATCATTTCACGCATCAAGTCATTTCCTTCACGTGTTCTTTCTCCAACTCCTGCAAATACAGATAAACCTCCGTGTCCTTTTGCAATGTTGTTAATCAACTCCTGAATTAATACAGTTTTACCTACTCCGGCTCCACCAAACAATCCAATTTTACCTCCTTTTGCGTAAGGCTCAATTAAGTCAATTACTTTAATACCCGTAAATAAAACTTCTGTAGATACAGATAAGTCTTCAAATCTTGGAGCATCACGGTGAATTGGTAATCCATTAGCACCATCTTTTGGTAATGCAGGTAATCCATCAATAGGATCTCCAGATACATTAAACAAACGCCCGTAAATATTATTACCAACAGGAACTTTAATAGGGTCTCCGGTAACAATTACTTCTTGACCTCTTGACAATCCATCAGAAGAATCCATTGCGATACATCTCACAGTGCTTTCACCAATGTGTTGTTCTACCTCTAACACTAAAGTGTTACCGTTAGTACGGTTGATTACTAAAGAATCGTAAATTTTTGGAAGCTCAGTCCCAGTTTCGAAAGCAACATCAATTACTGGTCCAATAATTTGAGCGATTTTACCTGTTGTTTTAGACATTTTTATACTATTAAAAGAATTTAATTTCTAGTTTTTACTTAAATGATTTCACGTATTTAAGTGTGTGCAAAGATAATTTTTTTATCATTGCACACAACTCATTTTATAAAAAAATAGCCTTGTTTTTAATAATAATGTAAATTACTTCAATCTACTGACTATTAGTTTGAAATAATTAAAAATTATAGGTCCATGATCCGTAAAATTGAGACCCTACTGTTCCAGAACCTGGAGCAGACTCATACTCATTCTCTAGAATGTTAGCCCCTCCTATTTTAACTTTTGAATTCCAGTGAGTTATCGCATAAGTCAACTGTAAATCTACTAGGGTTCTAGCATCTATTTGAGCATCTACAAAAGTAGATTGCCAGTAAAAATCATCTTGCCAACGTACATTTAACCCAAACCCTAAACCTTTATATAAGTTATTATTTCCAAAAGACATTTTTACTTTGTGCTCTGGGGTGTTAAATCCTGTTTCAAAATCAGGGTCTTGAGACTGATCAAAGTCTTGTTTTGCATAAGCGTAATTTACTCCAAAATCAAAATCTCCAAATACTTTAGTCTCAATTCCAACATTTACTCCATAAGAAGCAACATCTGCATCTGTATTTGTATACAATGAAGCAGGTGTATATTCTCCTTCTCCAATTGCATTTAATAATAATTTAGAATTGTTTGGTACTGGACTAGTACTTTGCAACTCTGCAGTTGTAATACCTGCAGAAACATTTCCATACAAAGGTGCTACTGTAGTTACAATAGCAATAAAATCTTTGTATTGACTATAATAGGCACTAAAATCTAAAACTGTATGTTTAGACAACCTACCTCTATACCCAAATTCATAAGATTTTACTTGTTCTGGTTTTACATAATCTATATTAGACTGTTGTAACAAACCTGCATTTAATGCTGCTGCTTGTTTTTTAGCATAACTTGGCGATGTGGTTCCCCCTGAATTTACTACAATTTGAGTTGCCGTTTCTGTTACCGCTTTTCCAAAAGCCTCTACAGATGATCTTGTGTAAGAATTTGTATACCCTTGCAATCCATTAAAGTTAATGCTTGTTCCACCTGCAGCAAACTGCCCTGCTTGAGAACTTACAGAGAAACTTCTGTTATATCTTTCTGGATTGTCTTTAGCAGAACCTATTAATATGGTATTCCCTAAATACAGTCCTATATATTGATCTTGTGTTGTTGGATTTCTAAATCCTGTTTGAAACGAAGCTCTTATGTTATGATTTTTTTCTGAATCTACATTATAGGAAGCAGACAATCGTGGTGAAAAATTTCCATCAAAGTTTTGAGCTTTGTCATAACGCAAAGATCCCGTCAACTTTAATCTATCCTCTATAAACTTTCTTTGCAACTGTGTGTATATTCCAAATTCATCATACGTAATATTTTCTGTTTTGGTATCCGTAAAAATAGTCCCTTCAGAATTTAAAGCATATCTACGTGCTGAACCTCCTATTTGCACTTCTGCAAAATCAATTAATTCTTTAAAATTATAATTCAAATCTGAATGATACAATCTAGAGCTATCTACAAACTTAGCTCCTTGGGTTAAGTCGGAATTGCTAATAACATTATTAAATGCAGTTCTAAATTCTGCAGAATTTGGATTTAATCTTAACCCATCTGCTTGAACTCTAGCAATAGCGTGGGCTGCTGTTGGATTTACTCCTGGACTATTACTATTAATAGCTTGTGCATATGCTCCTGCATAAGTTCCAAACCAACTCGCATTTCCACCGTTTGTAGTACCTAAGGTATTTACTCCTGCAAAACGAATGTCATAAGAATCTCCTGCATTTTCTATAGTAGCATAACTTCTAAACATAAAATGCTTAGACTGAATTTCGATTTTATGCTGATGCATGATAAAGTTTCTTAACGCATATCTACTAGCTCCTTGATAAATAGTGTTTCCTGTTCCAAATTTGCTACTCAAAATTATTTCGGTATCATCATCTCCTTTAATAGGTTTAAAATGTGCTGAAAAAGAAGCTCTAAAACTATCTGTATCAGAATTGATTAAATCTTGTTCTGAATACCCCGTTCTAGAAACTACATCCTCTGCATTAAAATCATTTGGATCTATGGCAGCCCCCGCATCAGCAAGAGTTTGCGCAACTGCTTTTAAGTTTGTTTTGATTAAATCTCCATATACATTAATACCGTTATAATCAATTGTACTTCTATCTCCCGCAACAATCTTTCCATCTCCATCTATATTTCTAGTATCCGAAGCAAACCAATCTGTTCCTTTTAACAAAGAAGATGTAAATTTAATCGCAAATCTATCGTTAATTTTTTTTGCTACTCTTACTCCTACATCTACAAACTCATTTACTCCTGTGTTTTCTGAATTGGTTACTCCCGTTTTACCATATACACTTGTTCCTTCATGCACAAAAGGACTCTTACTTCTCATAAACATAATTCCGTTAAAGGCATTGGCTCCATACAATGCAGATGATGCCCCTGGTAATAATTCAACAGAACTTACATCTAGTTCATTCAACCCAATTAAGTTTCCTAATGGAAAATTTAATCCCGGTGAAGAATTGTCCATTCCATCTACCAACTGTACAAAACGAGTATTTCCAATAGCAGCAAACCCTCTAGTGTTTACAGACTTAAACGTTAGTCCTCCTGTATTTACATCTACCCCTTTCATGTTTTCTAGTCCATCATAAAAACTTGGAGCCGTTGTATTCTCTATAGCGGTTATCCCCATTCTTTCTACAGATACAGGAGATTCAAAAACACGTTCTGGTGTTCTAGAAGCTGATAACACAATTTCATCTAGACTAGTAATATCATCTTCTAACAAAACGGTTAGTTCTTCCTCTTTGGCTGTAATTACATAACTATGGTTTTTATAACCTATTGCTTTTACCGTAATTTCTACCGGAGGAGACTGTTTTAACTCTAATACAAATTCTCCGTTATTATTCACAACAGCTGTCTGAGAAGATCCCAAAACCGAAACTGTAGCTGTATTAATTTTAGATTTGTCTTTCTTATCTAAAACCCTTCCTTTGACCACAAATGAGTATTGTGCATAAGAGCTTAGACAAAATAGTACTGAAAAAATAAGTGTAAGTTTGATTTTCATAACGTTATAGAATAGTTGTTCATTATACAAAATACAAAAAATAAACAAATGCTAATGATTTGTTTTGTTTTTTATCTAATTCTCTAATTATTTCCTTCGTATCATCAAATCATTTAAAAATACTATTCTTATTTTTGTTATTAAATACTTAGCACTTGGAAGTCATTCACAACTATCATAATTTTCCTGAAAACATAGCTACGGTTGTTACCATTGGTACTTTTGATGGAGTACATGTAGGACACAGAAAAATTTTGGATCAACTTTTTAAAGAAGCAAAAGCAAAAGGTTTAAAATCTGTATTGCTAACTTTTTTTCCTCACCCTAGAATGGTTGTACAATCCGACAATTCTATAAAGTTGATTAACACTATTGACGAACGTATTGATATTCTATCTAAAACAGATTTAGATTATTTAGTTATTCAACCTTTTGACAGAGATTTTTCCAACCTTTCTGCCTTTGACTTTGTAAGAGATGTTTTGGTTACTCGATTAAATGTAAAAGAATTGGTTGTAGGTTACGACCATCGATTTGGAAAAAATAGAGAAGGAGATTTTGAACAATTAAAAGAATACAGTCATACTTTTGATTTTAAAATAAAAGAAATCAAAGCCCAAGACATTAACAATACTGCTGTAAGTTCTACCAAAGTTAGAAATGCTTTAAATACGGGTGAAATTGAAATTGCCAATCAGTACTTAACCACTCCTTTTTTTATCAATGGTATTGTTGTAAAAGGACAGCAACTAGGAGCTACTATTGGTTACCCTACAGCAAACATAGAAATTTCCGAAGTTTACAAACTTACTCCTAAAAACGGAGTCTATGTAATTTTAGCCACTCATAAAGAACAAAATTACTACGGTATGTTAAACATTGGTAACAGACCTACTGTTAACGGAAAAGACAAAACTATTGAGGCTCATATTTTTGATTTTGACTTTAATATATATGGAGAAGACATTAAAATAGAATTCCTTTATTACTTAAGAGAAGAAGAAAAATTTTATTCTATAGAAGCTCTTAAAGAACAATTAGCCGTAGACAAAAAAAACAGTCTAAATTACATTCAAAACCTTACCCAAAACAAAGCATCTTAATTCCTAAGATTATTTCTGTGTTTCAATGGAAAGTTTAACTTTGTTGCAAACAATTTTACAGGTATGTTACAAGTCCCTTTTATTAGAGAAAACAAAGAACGCGTATTAGTTGGATTAGCTAAACGTAACTTTAAAAATGCTGAAACTATTATTGATGATGTTTTAGCTACCGATGAGCTAAAAAGAAGCACACAAGCAAAACTTGATACTGTGCTAGCTGAATCTAATGCTTTGAACAAAGAAATTGGTTTGCTTTTCAAATCTGGAGAAGCTCAAAAAGCAAACATCTTAAAAGAAAAGTCCGGACAATTAAAAAATACATCTAAAGAATTACAGGAGGAATTTAACAATGCTGATCGTAAATTATTAGACCTATTATATAACATTCCCAACATTCCTAACGAAATCACACCCGCAGGTAGTTCTGAAGATGATAACGAAACTGTGTTTGAAGAAGGAGACATCCCTACTTTAGGTACAGATAAATTACCACACTGGGAATTGGCTAAAAAATACAATTTGATTGATTTTGAATTGGGAAATAAAATTACAGGAGCTGGTTTTCCTGTATACCGTGGAAAAGGTGCCCGTTTGCAACGTGCATTGATCAACTATTTTTTAGATAAAAACACCGCTGCAGGATACGAAGAAACACAAGTACCTCATTTGGTTAACGAGGCTTCTGGAATGGGAACAGGTCAATTACCAGACAAAGAAGGTCAAATGTACCATTCTACTATTGATGATTTGTACTTAATTCCCACAGGAGAAGTTCCTTTAACAAATATTTTTAGAGACGAACTTATCAAAGAAGAAGACTTTCCTATTTGTTTAACCGGATACACTCCATGTTTTAGACGTGAAGCGGGATCTTATGGAGCACATGTACGTGGTTTAAATAGATTGCATCAATTTGACAAAGTAGAAATTGTAAGAATAGAACACCCTGAACGTTCTGCTGCTGCTTTAGATGGAATGGTAACTCATGTTAAAGAAATTTTACGCGAGTTAGAATTACCTTACAGAGTTTTAAACCTATGTGGTGGAGATTTAGGATTCACCTCTACATTAACCTATGATTTTGAAGTATTTTCTGCAGGTCAAGACCGATGGTTAGAAATTAGTTCTGTTTCTAACTTTGAAACATTCCAAGCCAACAGATTAAAATTAAGATACAAAAATGCTGAAGGAAAAAGCACTTTAGCACATACCTTAAATGGTAGTTCACTAGCATTACCAAGAGTATTAGCCGCTATTTTAGAAAACTATCAAACTGCTGACGGTATTCAAATCCCAAAAGTTTTAGTACCTTATACTGGGTTTAACCTTATAGACTAACATTATAAAAGAATGCAAACACAACAAAAAACATACGTTTTAAACATTTTAGTAATGCTATGTATGGCTGTTTCTGTTGTGTTTGCTCCTTCTTTAAAAGCCGCTATAGACTCTATAGATATGGCCAAAAAAACTTCTTCTCAACAACTTTTAGAAGAAGAATCTCACGAAAAAGAATCTAAAATAGGTAAAGAAGTATATAATAAATACAATAACTCTACCGATTTTAATCAGGAAAACTACACCAATACTTTATTGCATGCTGTTTTCCATTCTTTATTAAAAATTATCTCACCCTATTTAAAGGTACATACTCCTCCACCCGACATTTCTTTAGCATAACCTTAAGGTTACACATTACACATATTACCAACTCTTAATTTAGAATTAAGGTGTTATATTTTTACGCGTTAAAGAAATAAAAATGAACAACATAAAGAATAATTTTAAAAAAAATCTATCTAAAGATTTTCCTGCAAGTATTGTAGTTTTTTTAGTAGCACTTCCCTTATGTTTAGGAATTGCTCTAGCATCTGGAGCTCCATTATACTCTGGTATTATTAGTGGAATTATTGGAGGTGTAGTAGTGGGATCTCTTAGTAACTCTGCACTAGGTGTTAGTGGACCTGCTGCCGGATTGGCTGTAATTGTATTAAATGCTATTACAGACTTGGGTAGCTTTGAGATATTTTTGGTAAGTGTTATTCTTGCCGGATTGCTACAGTTAATAATGGGAATTTTAAAAGCAGGTATTGTTGCTTATTATTTTCCATCTTCTGTAATTAAAGGAATGCTTGCAGGTATTGGTATTTTAATTTTTTACAAACAAATTCCCAATGCACTTGGAGCCCAAAACTTTGAAGCAATTAAAACAGGAATCACTTTTAACGTAGCTATTATTACTGCAATTTCTTTGGGTATTTTATTACTATGGCAAACTAAATTTATTCAAAAAATTAGTTTCCTAGCTATTATTCCCGGTGCATTATTAGCAGTTACAGTTGGTATTTTACTACAATTATTTGTATTTCCTATCAATACCACTTTTCTTGTTAAAATTCCCGTTGCTACCTCTCCTACAGAATTTTTGAACAATTTTACTTTTCCTAATTTTTCTAAAGGTCTATTAAATCCAGCTGTATATTCTACAGCTATTGTAATTGCCGTTGTAGCTAGTCTAGAAACTCTTCTTTGTGTAGAAGCCTCAGACAAACAAGATCCTCAAAAAAGAACCACTTCTACCAACAAAGAATTAATAGCACAAGGTGTTGGTAACATGTGTGCTGGACTTATAGGAGGTTTACCTGTTACTCAGGTTATTGTTCGTAGTTCTGCCAACCAACAAGCAGGAGGACAAAGTAAATTATCTACTATTTTTCATGGTATTTTATTATTCATTAGTATCCTTTTAATTCCAACCTTATTAAACCAAATTCCATTAGCAACTCTAGCCGCTATTCTATTAATTGTAGGTTATAAATTGGCAAATCCAGCTACATTTAAAAAAATGTACAAAGAAGGATGGGATCAATTTATTCCGTTTGTTGTTACTGTAGTAGGTATTGTTGCTACAGATTTATTGATGGGAATAGGATTAGGGATAGCCGTGGCTATTTTTATTATATTAAGAAACAACTACAAAATCCCTTATTTTTTAGAACACAGTAAAGATGGAGACATAGGAACTTATACTCTTGAATTGTCAGAAGATGTTACGTTTTTAAACAAAGCCTCTGTTTTAAAAATATTGGATAAAATTCCAGAAAAAAGTATTGTAACTATTATTGCTACTAAAACACAATTTATACATTTGGATATTGTAGAAATTATTCAAGATTTTGCGGTGAAAGCTGCTAACAAAGAAATTAAATTGACATTGGTTGATTTGGACATAAATCTACACAAGCACAACAAACCAATGCCTCATATAAAAGTATTAAAAAATGAAAGCACACACTAAAGAAACGCAAGCCACAATGACTCCAGAAAAGTCATTAGAATTTTTAAAAGAAGGTAACCAAAGGTTTCAAGACAACTTAAAAGCACATAGAAATTTACTAGAACAAGTAAACGATACTAGTGAAGGACAATTTCCTTTTGCAACCATTTTAAGTTGTATAGATTCTAGAGTATCTGCAGAGCTTGTATTTGACCAAGGATTGGGAGATATTTTTAGCATTAGAATTGCAGGTAACTTTGTAAACCAAGACATTTTAGGTTCTATGGAATTTGCCTCTAAATTAGCAGGAACAAAATTAATAGTAGTTTTAGGACACACTAGTTGTGGAGCTATAAAAGGTGCTTGTGACAATGCTAAACTAGGAAACCTTACAGCAATGCTTAACAACATTAAACCTGCCGTAAATTCTATTAAAGAGCCTAAAGAAGAAAGTTTAAGAACATCTACTAACTTAGAGTTTGTAGACAACGTTTCGAAAAAAAATGTACAACTTACCATAGACAGAATTAGAAACGAAAGTGATGTTTTGGCCGATATGGAACAAAAAGGAGAAATTATGATTGTTGGAGCCATGTACAATGTTAGCGATGGTTCTGTAACTTTTTTTAGTTAAAAACAATATTACATAACGTTTTAAAAGAGGTCTTACGACCTCTTTTTTTAGTTTATATGAACTATCTTAGTACTATTAAAATAACAGTACTAGTACCTATAAAAAACTCTAAAAATCACTACGCATGGAGGTTCAAAAAATATTTGAAAACAACAAGAAATGGGTACAACATCAATTAGCTATTGATACAAACTATTTTAAAGACATGTCTAAAGGACAAAATCCAGAAATACTTTATATTGGATGTTCTGATAGTAGAGTAACTGCCGAAGAAATGATGGGAGTTGGACCTGGTGAAGCTTTTGTGCACAGAAACATAGCTAATATGGTTCCTAACACAGATTTAAGCGCAATGTCTGTTATTGATTATTCGTTAATGCACTTAAAAGTAAATCACGTTGTGGTTTGTGGTCACTATTACTGTGGAGGTGTTAAAGCAGCTATGCAACCTAAAGACTTAGGAATTTTAAACCCTTGGTTACGTAATATTAGAGATGTATATAGAATTCACAAAGATGAATTAAACACGATTAAAGACGAAGACAAAAAATACAAACGTTTGGTGGAATTAAACGTTCAAGAGCAATGTGTAAATGTTATTAAAACTTCGGAGTTTCAACAAGCTTACAACGACAGAAAAGTAACTGTTCACGGATGGGTTTTTGATATTCACTCTGGTAAATTGATAGATTTAAAAATTGATTTTGAAAAAATTCTAGATCAAATTAGAGAAATTTATAGATTACACTAATCACAAAAAAAGCCTTCTGAATATTCAGAAGGCTTTTTTATTTGTTGTTGCGTTAGGGATTGCACCTTTGTTTGAGCTCTTTTAGATGCTGAACTTGTTTCAGGATCTAAAAAGCGAGTGGTAAAAGCCCGACCCCGTAAGTACGGGGGAACGTCCTAACCTATAATTTCTTTTACAAATCCATTTATTGTATTCACTCCATTGGCTCCTACATATTTTACAAATGCAGATCCAATAATAGCTCCGTTTACATGTTCACAAACGGTATCAAAAGTATCTTTACTAGAAATTCCAAAACCTGCAATTAAGGTGCTTTTTAGGTTGTAAGATTTAATTCTATTAAAGTAGGCTATTTGCTTTTCCGAAATACTTCCTTTTGCTCCTGTAATAGACGATGAAGCTACTACATAAATAAAAGCATCGGTCATTTCATCAATTTTACGAATACGCTCTTCTGATGTTTGTGGTGTGATTAAAAACACGTTAGACAACCCGTATTTAGCAAACATAGCCTTGTAAGTTTTTTCGTACTCAATCATAGGCATATCTGGTAAAACCAAAGTTTCTATTCCTACTGACTGACATTTTTCACAGAATTTTTCTGATCCGTAACGCACCATTTGGTTAAAATACCCCATAGCAATTAATGGAATATTTACTTGGTTTTTAATTTCTTCTAATTGCTTAAAAATAACATCTAAGTTGATTCCATTTTTTAATGCAATAGCACTACTTTCTTGAATGGTAGGTCCATCTGCCATAGGATCTGAATAAGGCAATCCTACTTCTAAAAAATCTATTCCAGCAGCTTCTAAACCTTTAATTACACTAACTGTATCATTTAACTGTGGATATCCTGATGTGAAATAAACAGAACACAATCTGTTTGGTTTCTCCTTAAATAATTGGGTTAATTTACTCATCTCCTCTAGCTTGTCTTTTACCTAATTCAGTAATATATGTTTCTAAATCTTTGTCTCCTCTACCTGATAGATTGATGACAATTACTTGATCTTTTTGCAAATCCATTTTACCTAACACCGCCAAAGCATGTGAACTTTCCAGGGCTGGAATAATTCCTTCTAATTTGGTTAATTCAAAGGCAGCATCTAATGCCTCTTGATCGGTTGCGTTTAAAAAGGTTCCTCTTTTTGTTTCAAACAAATGTGCGTGTAAAGGTCCTACTCCAGGATAATCTAATCCTGCAGAAATTGAATAAGGCTCTACAATTTGTCCGTATTCATCTTGTATTAAAATGGTTTTAGAACCATGAATAACCCCTACTTCTCCTAACTGAGATGTTGCAGCACTTTCTCCGGTATCTATTCCTAAACCAGCAGCTTCTACCGCTACTAACTGTACTTCTTTATCATCCATATAGTGATAAAAAGCTCCAGCTGCATTAGATCCTCCACCTACACATGCAATAATGGTATCTGGATTTTCTTTTCCTGTTTGTTCTTTTAACTGCCATTTGATTTCTTCTGAAATAATAGCTTGTAAACGAGCCACCATATCTGGATATGGGTGTGGTCCTACTACAGATCCTATTAAATAATAGGTTTCTTCTGGGTGTTGAATCCAATCACGAATAGCTTCGTTGGTTGCATCTTTTAAGGTTTTGCTTCCGCTTGTTGCGGCAACTACCTCAGCCCCCAACATTTGCATACGTGCTACGTTTGGAGATTGACGTTTAATATCTACCTCTCCCATAAACACAATACACTCTAGGTTCATTAACGCACAAACTGTTGCTGTAGCTACTCCGTGTTGCCCTGCTCCTGTTTCTGCAATAATTCTTTTTTTACCTAAATGCTTAGCAATTAAAATTTGCCCAATGGTATTGTTTATTTTGTGAGCACCTGTGTGGTTTAAATCTTCTCTTTTTAAATAGATATGAGCTCCATATTTGTCTGATAAGTTAGGTGCATAATACAATGGTGTAGGTCTACCTACGTATTGTTTTAACAAATACAAATACTCTTTTTGGAAAGCTTCAGAATTGATAATCTCCAAATAATTATCTTCTAATTCCTTTACATTAGGATACAATAGTTCAGGAATATAAGCTCCTCCAAACTGTCCGTAATATCCATTTTCGTCTACTTGAAATTCTGACATAATTTATATAGTACTGAGTACTGAGTATTGAGTGTTGAGTACAGTAGCTACGCTCACTTTGTACTTTGTGCTAAATACTCTGTACTAATTATTGTTTCTATTTTATTTTCTAGGTCATCGAGCTTAGTCGGAATGCAATAGTTCTCGACTCCGCTCGAACACCCTTTACATTTCTTTATTACCTTTTTATTCCTTGACTTCTTGGCTACGCTCCAAGACCTTTTATTTATATTTATTTACGAATCTGTTAAAGTCTTAAGTTGATTAAACAACTAAACGAATAACAAATCAATACTCTTTTTTACCTTCTTGGTCATCAAGCTTAGTCGTGATATAATAGTTCTCGACTCCGCTCGAACACCCTTTACACTTCTTTATTACCTTTTTATTCCTTGACTTCTTGGCTACGCTCCAAGACCTTTTATTTCATTAAAAAATTGCTGTAACAAGGCCACATCTTTTACAGCAGGTTCAGTTTCAAATTTGCTATTGATGTCCAAAGCATAAATAGGCAATTCTGTTTTTAAAATTTCTTTTACTTTTTCTATTTCATCAACTCCTATACCTCCACTTAAAATAAAAGGTTTGGTTGATGGGTATTGTTTTAGCACCGACCAATCAAACGTATAACCATTCCCTCCTTTGTCTTTTCCTTTGGTATCAAACAGGAAGTAATTTACAAAAGGTTCGTAATTTTTTAGTACAGAAAAATCAAACTCGTCTTTAATTGAAAAGACTTTAAATAACTCAATATCTAAATCGTGACTGATTAGTTCTTGACAATAGGCTACCGATTCTGATCCGTGTAATTGTACCGCTTTAAAACCGTATTGTTTTACTTTTTCTAATACAAAATCTATAGGGGCATTTACAAACACTCCTGTTTTTTTGATGTGTTCATCCATTTTAGGAATAGCACCTTCAAAATTACGTGGCGATTTTGGATAGAATATAAACCCCATATAATCTGGCTGTAAACCCGCTACTGCTTTTATATTCTCCTCGTGCTTCATTCCACAAACTTTGATTTTCATATTTTTAAAGTACTGAGTACTGAGTATTAAGTATTGAGTACCGTAGCTACGCTATCTTTGTACTCTTTACTATTTACTTTGTACTATATTTTACATTTGTCCAATAAACTCTTTACAAGCCTGACCTGGATTGTCTGTTTTCATAAAATTCTCTCCAATTAAGAATCCTTGAAAACCATATTGTTTTAATCCCATAATAATTTTAGGATCGCTAATTCCACTCTCTGAAACCTTTACACAATTGTCTGGAATTTTAGAAGCTAACTCAATAGAATGTTCTAAATCTACCTTAAATGTGTTTAAGTTTCTGTTGTTAATTCCGATAATTTTATCGTTTGCATCAATTTTATCTAACTCCTCTTGGGTATGAACTTCGTACAACACATCCATTCCTAAATCTGTTGCTAATTGACCGTATTGCTTTAACTCTTCTTTAGTTAAACAAGCCGCAATTAATAAAATAACATCGGCACCAATAGCTTTGGCTTCTACAATTTGAAAACCATCTACAATAAAATCTTTTCTAAGAATTGGCTTGGTTTCATTTATGCTTCTAGCTTTCATTAAATCTACCATGGTACCTCCAAAAAAGTGGGTATCTGTTAAAATAGATTGTGCGGCTACATTGGCATCTAAATAACCGTTGGTTACCTCTAAAATATCTGCCTTATCGTTTATAATTCCTTTAGAAGGAGATTGTCTTTTAAATTCTGCAATAATTCCTGTAGACCCAACCTCTAATAATGATCTTTTTAAAGAAAGTGGTGTTCTTTTAAAATTAGGACTTTCTACTAGTTTTTTAACCTGTACTTCTGCCTTTATTTTTGCAACTTCTTTCTTTTTGTAGGCTACAATTTTCTCTAATATTGTCATCTTATAATTAATTACAAATTTTAACTAATTCGTATTGTTCTCAACTCTGCTTTGTTCTCGACTCCGCTCGAACACCTTTTTATAACTCTAATAAAGTTTTTAAACTTTGCTTAGCTTTTCCTCCCATTAAACTATCTTGTGCTTGCGCAAACGCTTCTTTAAAAGATTTGCTAGGATCAAAAGTTCTTAAAGCAAATGCTGCGTTTGTTAAGACTACATTATTCTGTGCTTCGGTTCCTTTTCCATCTAAAATATTGATAAAAATTTCAGCGGCTTCGGGCACTGTATTCCCTCCATAAATATCAGATTGTTGAATCTGATTTAAATGAAAGTCGCTAGGTCTTAATATTTGTTCGTTGTCTTTGGTGTAAATTTTAAACGGCCCTGTTAAAGAAATTTCATCATAACCATCTAAAGCATGTACTACTGCAAAATTATCAGAAGTCTGACTTAAAATATTTTTATACAACCTACCTACTTGTAAGTTAAACACTCCTACTAACTGATTTTGTGGCATACTTGGATTTACCAAAGGCCCCAACATGTTAAAGAATGTTTTTACTGCCATTTCTTTTCTTACAGGTCCAACAGCTGCCATTGCAGGATGGAATAAAGGGGCATGTAAAAAGCAAATATTCGCTTTGTCTAACTGATTTTTTAAAGCACTTTCCTCTTTGCTAAATTGGTATCCTAAATGCTCTAACATGTTAGAAGAACCCGATGCAGAAGACACTCCATAGTTACCGTGTTTAGCTACTTTATGACCTGTACCTGCAACAATAAACGAAGTTAATGTAGAAATATTAAAAGTGTTTTTTCCGTCTCCTCCCGTTCCACACAAATCGATGGTATTGAATTCTGACAAATCTATTTTTAAGGCTAACTCTAACAAAGCCTCTCTAAAACCTGCCAATTCATTAACAGTGATAGGTCTCATTAAAAACACTGTTACAAAAGAGGCTATTTGTGAATTGTTAAATTCACGGTTAGCAATTCTAATTAAAATTTCTTTTGCTTCTTGCTGATTTAGCTTTTCGTACTCAAATAATCTTGCTAATATTTTCTTCATCTTAATTTCTTTGACCTTTAACTATCTATGATAAGTTCTTTTTTGCATTTTCTATAAACTCACGAACCATAATTTCACCATCTGGTGTTAAAATAGATTCTGGATGAAATTGCACAGCACTAATATTAAAATCTTTGTGTTCAATAGCCATTACACCTCCATCTTCATCTACACAAGTTACTTTTAATACTTTAGGCATGGTAGCAGGATCTGCAATCCAAGAATGATATCTGGCTGCTGTAAAAAATTGTGGTAATTGTTTAAAAATTAAAGCATTTTCATCTACCACTTTCATTTCTGTAGCTACTCCATGGAATACATTGTCCATGTTGATAATCTTCCCTCCAAAAACTTCGGTAATTGCTTGCAACCCTAAACACACTCCAAAAATTGGTTTTTTACCTGCATATTCAGCAATTACTTCTTTTAAAATCCCTGCTTCATCTGGCACCCCTGGTCCTGGAGACAACATAATTAAATCATATTCCCCAACAACCTCTAAAGGAATTTCATCATTTCTAAAAACATCTGGAGTTTCTCCCGTAATTTCTTCTACCATATGCACTAGGTTGTAAGTAAAAGAATCGTAGTTATCTAATATTAATATTTTCATACTTTATAGTATCAGGTATCTAGTATCGGGTATCTAGTATTTGACTTTTAGTTGTTACACTATTTATCTTGATACTTGCTACCTGTTACCAGATACTAAATTTATATTTTCTCAGCTAACACTAAAGCTTTCTTTAATGCTGCTAACTTATTATTTACTTCTTGTAATTCTCCTTCTTCGGTAGAATCCATTACAATTCCGGCTCCTGCTTGGTAATACAAGGTGTTGTTTTTACTTACAAAAGAACGAATAGCAATGGCTAGATTTACTTCTCCAGACAAACCAATTACACCAACAGCTCCACCGTAAAAACCTCTACTTTGAGATTCGTATGTATCTATTAACTGCATGGCTTTGTATTTTGGAGCTCCACTCAAAGTTCCTGCAGGAAAGGTATCTCCCACAATTTTTAAAGGATCTCCTTTTATTTTTCCTACTACGGTAGATACTAAGTGAATTACATGGCTAAAGTATTGCACTTCTTTAAACACTTCTACTGTAACATTATCGGCATGTTTACTCATATCGTTACGAGCTAAATCTACCAACATTACGTGTTCTGCCGTTTCTTTTTTATCGTTTGATAATTTTTCTCCTAACAAATGATCTTCTTTTGCATTTCCAGTTCTTCTGAACGTTCCTGCAATAGGGTTGATGGTTGCAATTCCTTTTTTAACTTTAATTTGTGCTTCTGGTGATGATCCCATCAAACGGAAACTACCATAATCAAAATAAAACAAATAAGGTGATGGATTGATAGAACGCAAGGCTCTATATAAGTTAAAATCGTCTCCTTTGTATTTTTGTTGAAACTGTCTAGAAAGTACAATTTGGAATACATCTCCGCGTTTACAATGTGCTTTTCCTTTTCTTACATATTCTTTAAATTCTTCATCGGTACAGCTTGATGTTTCTGTTGTTTCATCGTATGAAAAATCTTGTGTTTGATAGGTTGGATTGTTTACAATAGTGATGATTTCATCAATATTAGACTCCTCTCCTTCTGGCACATTTTCTATAATGATCATTTCATCATTAAAGTGATTGATCGCAATTACATATCTAAAAAAACTATAGTGTAAAAACGGAATGGCAGACTCTGCTTGTTTTGCTTGTAGTTTGATGTTCTCAAAATACTGAACGGCATCATAGGTTGTATATCCATACAAACCGTTAAACGCTTTGTATTCTGCAGGAGAATCTGTCTGAATTAAATCCGAATAGTACTGAAATACTTCGTGAAAATTTCTTTGCAAGGGAGCTGTACTCAACACTTCGTCTCTATAACTTAAACTTAACGAATGATTTTCTGCTTTTATATGAACTAAAGGATCTATTCCTATAAAGGTATAACTGTCTTCTTTTGAATGATAATCAGATCCTTCCAACAAAACGGTGTTGGCAAAACGATCTCTAAATCTTAAATATAATCCAACAGGTGTCACCGTATCGGCCATCTGCTCTTTAATAACTGTCTTAAATTGTAATTTGTTCATAAACTTTTGCTTATACACTATAAAAAAAGGCTTATCGTGAGATAAGCCTTTATATATTTATTTGATTAAAATACACAATGATACTCACGCTTAATTAATTAAGAGTGTGCCACCACCAAGTATTTTTTGCATCTAATTTCATTGACACAAATTTAGCATAGATTTTTGAATTTGCAAATTATTTATATTGTATTTACAAACTCCTTTTAAATTCTATAATTAAGCCGTAAATAGTTTTTTTTATGTTCTATGCATTTTTGTATTTTCACAAAAAAATTAAACTATAGAAAAATGGATTGGTATTTAAAAGTATTAAAACAGTACGCAGATTTTAACGGTAGAGCAAGAAGAAAAGAATATTGGATGTTCTTTTTATTCAACATAATTATTAGCTGGGTGCTACAGGGAATCGCTATCACTTCTGGATTTAGTTTAATAGGCTACATTGCTAGTATATATAGTCTAGCTGTATTACTACCAGGTATAGGTGTTAGTATTAGAAGATTACATGACGTTAACAAAAGTGGATGGTTTATGTTTATAGCCTTAATTCCTTTAGTTGGGATGATATGGCTTATTGTAGTTCTTGCTACAGAAGGAGATAAGGGACCTAACCAATACGGACCTGATCCTAAAAATCCTACAGACGAATTGAATGAAATTGGTATTGCTTAAGCAATTACTAATTTTACAAAACATAAAAACCCTCTTTAGAAGTTTCTAAAGAGGGTTTTTTTTACATATTCTGCGTGTAATAATTATAATCTTTAATAACCACTTCTATAAACTGTGTGCTCGTTTGGTTTTCTAGGGGTTGTTGATTGATAACCCCTATAATTTTTTCTTTTAGTTTTAACAACAAAGCATGATCTCTTTTAGCTTTGGCTCTAAGAAAATGTTCTTTGATAATTCTAACATCGTTGTCTGACAATTTAACTACCGATGTATAAGTTGGCTGGTAATTAGAAACTAAATTTTCTTCTAAAATGGTGTGGCTAATATTTATTTTATTTCGCAAGCTAACCACTGCCGTTCCAGATGCAATTCCTCCTAATCTTTGAGATTTTTTAGTACTCCCAATAAACACCAAAGCAATGGCACCAGAAAACATATTTACATCTACAATACGCATCACCCATCTTATAAAAAAATCGATAAACCCTGTTTGGTAACCATCAATTTTAAGCACCTTAAGCTTCATTAGCTTTTTCCCAATTGTTTGTCCGTTTAGCATAGTTTCTAATGCTAACGTGTAAAAAATAACAGGAATTAAAAACACTATAATCACAGCAATTACCGACCATTGATCGTTGGTTTTTAAATACTTTCCTAAATTTAAAAGTCCAAAAAACAAATAAGCAAAAACAGCTATGTAAGCTGATTTGACTAATACATCTATAAACCAAGCTGCAATCCTATGATTTAACTCCGCAGTCTTAAAATCTAAGTTTACATTTTGGGTCGTGGTAATTTGTATTTCTGCCATTAAAGCTAGTAATTTGATACTCTATGAGAGAGATTGCATTTATTAAACAAAATAAAGAAAAATGGTTGCGTTTTGAAAGCGCAATCAAAGAAAAAAACATAGCGCATCCAGAAGAGTTATCTAAACTTTATCTACACTTAATTAACGACTTAGCTTTTGCTCAAACATACTACAAAAAAAGCAAGTTGGTGGTGTATTTAAATCATTTAACCATTTTAGCTTTTCAAAAAATATACAAATCTAAAAAAGAAGACAAAAACAGACTTTTACAGTTTTTCTTAATTGATGTGCCTTTGTTACTCTATACCTATAAAAAATACATTTATTATTCCTTCATCATTTTTGGTTTGTCTGTAGGTATTGGTCTTCTTTCTGCTATTTATGATGATAGTTTTGTACGATTGATTCTTTCTGACGGTTATGTAAATGAAACTTTAGAGAATATTAAAAACGGAAATCCCACCGCTATTTACAAATCGGGATCTAATTGGGGAAGCTTTATTGGAATTACTTTTAATAACCTGTATGTAGGTTTAAAGGCCTTTGCTTTTGGAATTACCGGAGGAATAGGAACGGCTTATGTACTGCTGCAAAACGGAATTATGTTAGGAGCTTTTCAATACTTTTTTGCAGAACAAGGTGTGTTGCTCCAAAGCATTAAGGGAATTTGGATTCATGGTGCCATGGAAATTTTTGCCATTGTGATAGAAGGAGCCGTAGGATTGCTTTTAGGAGCCAGTATTTTGTTTCCTAAATCTTTAAAAAGAATAGACTCTTTTAAAGAAGGAATGCAAAATGGAATTAAAATCATCATCAGCACCTTTCCTTTTACCATTGCTGCTGGTTTTTTAGAAGGATTTGTATCTAGGTACGGAAATAGCATGCCTACTATTTTGGCCTTTGCTATTATTATAGGAACCTTAAGTCTTATTTCTTACTATTTCTTAATCTATCCACACAAAATAGCTAAAAAAGTAACTTTAGATTCCTCTATGCTATGAGATTCATCAACAAACCCATCAACCTAATTTTGTTAATGTTTGTTAGCGTAGTAAAAGCTACAAACGATAGCATTGTAAAGGTTTCTAGAAAAATTCCAGAAAACTACAAAGAAGCGTATACTTCATCAGATTATAATTATCAAGAACAAGAACCTTCTTTTTGGCTTGAATTTAAAATATGGTTGGCACAACTTATCTACAATCTTTATAAAAAATTAGGTTTAGGAGGTACAAGTATTTATTACACTAAACTTGTTTTTTATACCTTAATTATTATAGGTGCCATTTATATAATTGCACGCATGATTTTTTACAAAGAAGGTACTTGGCTTTTTAGAAAAAAACAGAACAACAACTTAACCTATCAAAACGAAGTGGAAGAAATTGAATCTGCCAATTTTGATATTCTTGTAAAAGAAGCACTAACACAAACCAATTACAGATTGGCTGTTAAGTATTATTATTTATGGGTGTTGCAAAAATTATCGGAAAAAGAAATTATTGAATTAAGCAATCTTAAAACCAATGCCGATTATCAACTAGAAACAGAAGACACTTCTTATGATACTCATTTTAAAAGTGTTTCTTATTACTACAATTATATTTGGTATGGTGAGTTTGTAATCGACCAAGAAGCTTATCAAAAAATTGAAATTAGCTACCAACAATTACTAAAAGACCTTGCCTAATGAAAAAGAAAGGATTTATTATTCTAGGAATTGTGATTGTATTATTGGTCATTCTTATAGACAGTCTTAGTCCCAAAGAAATCATTTGGGATAAAACCTATAACGAGCAAAACAAAAACCCTTTTGATTTAAAAGTATTTTACGATCAATTAAACAAAGTATTTACTTCTGAAAAAATAGTTACGCTTAAAAACACGTTTTACGAATATCAAGAAGAAAACCCATCTGTAAAAAAAGAACAAAACAACTTATACCTTAATATTGATGATGTTTTTATACCCGATAAAGTCTCTAGAAACAAACTTTTAGAATTTATTGGAAACGGAAATACTGCCTTTATTAGTGCCAATACTTTTGCTGATGAATTGTTAGATAGTCTACATCTTTTAAAAAGCTTTAAAAGCAAAGAGTTAAACAACGTAGATTCTTTATATATCAACCTACATCACTCTAAGCATTTTTTAAAAATTGAAAAGAAACTCAAATTTTATCAAGGACATTTTAAAGACAGTACACATCTTACATCTCTAGGAACAATTAGCTACACCCCTAAAAATGAACCTATTAAAATTCTCACTAATTTTATTGAAGTTCCCTATAAAAAAGGACGATTCTATTTACATACACAACCCGAGATTTTTAGCAATTATTATTTGCTAGCAATTCCAAACACACAGTATATAGATCAGCTATTATCTTCTTTTCCAAGTACTATTACTGCTAACAAAACAACTTTTAACACCCTGTATTTTGAGAGTAATTACAAAGGAAATCCAGATTTGGCAAACAGCCCTTTACGATTTATTAAAAAACAGAAAGAGCTTTATTTTGCTTGGGTGTTAATACTCGTAGGAATTGGCTTGTTTTTATTAATCAACGCTAAAAGGAAACAGAGAATTATTCCTATCATTCCCAAAACCAGAAACACCAGTTTAGACTTTGTAGAAACCATTTCTGTTTTATATGAAGAGGCTGATGATTTTCAACCCATGATTCATCATAAGATAAATATTTTTTATAAAAACATTCGTCAAAAATACAATCTGATTACCGACAACACCAACGAGAAACTGGCCAAACAACTAAGTTTAAAATCGGGTTACGATGCACAAAAAACCAAAGAATTAATCCGTTTTATTAACGTACTAAAACATAGAGACAGCTCCTCTATTGCTCTCTTAAAAAAATTAAATAAAGAAATAGAAGACTTTAACAAAAAAACAAACGCATGGAAGAATTAGAATTTAGCAACCGAATAGATTTAACCGAACTACACCAAGGAATTAACACCATAAAGCAAGAAATTTCTAAAGTTATTGTGGGACAAAAACACATGGTTAATTTGTTATTAACCGCTTTGTTGTGCGAAGGACATGTATTAATAGAAGGTGTGCCTGGAGTTGCCAAAACAGTAACAGCAAAACTGTTGGCCAAAACATTGGCTATAGACTATCAAAGAATTCAGTTTACTCCAGATTTAATGCCCTCGGATGTGTTAGGAACTTCTATTTTTGATTTGAAAAAATCGGAATTTGAATTTAAAAAAGGACCTATTTTTTCTAACCTTATTTTAATTGATGAAATTAACAGAGCTCCCGCAAAAACACAAGCCGCTTTGTTTGAGGTAATGGAAGAACAACAAGTAACTATTGATGGAACTAAGTACAATTTAGCTTCTCCTTATTTTGTAGTTGCTACGCAAAACCCCGTAGACCAAGAAGGAACTTACCGATTGCCCGAAGCTCAATTAGATCGTTTTTTGTTTAAAATTACCGTAGATTATCCAAATTTAACTGATGAAATAGAAATCATCAACAGAGAGCACCAGGCAACACAACCAAAATTAGATTTTGTTTCGGAAAGCATTAGCAAAGAACAAATACTAGCTTATCAGCAACTTGCAAAACAAGTTATTGTAGAACCAAACCTAATTAAATACATTGCAGATATTGTGGTGAGTACCCGTAGCAATTCCTTTTTGTATTTAGGAGCCTCACCAAGAGCCTCTATTGCCTTGTTAAAAGCTTCCAAAGCTTTTGCTGCCATTAACGGAAGAGATTTTGTAACTCCAGAAGATATTAAGCAAATTGCCGTTCCTGTATTACAACACCGAGTGATTGTAACTCCGGAAAGAGAAATGGAAGGAATTACGGCTGCTCAAATTATTAACGATAGTATTCAATCTACCGAAATACCAAGTTAATTCTATGCAAGAAACCTCTTTTCTAAACAAACTAAAAAAGGCTTATCAAAGCATTTATCTAAACAATTTGTTCTTTTACCTATTGTCTGGATTTGTGGTTTTGTTTGTTCTTAGTTTTTTCATCAAAGAACTCTACCTTCTTAGCCAATTGCTATTTGTAGTTTTTATAGGAATTGTTTGTTTTGATATTTACTTAGTTTTTAGAATTCAAAATGGAATTGAAGCCACTAGAACACTACCCGAAAAATTATCTAACGGAGACCAAAACACCATCAATATTCAACTAAAAAACAACTATCCTCTAGATGTTTTTATAGAAGTTATTGATGAACTTCCTGCTCAATTTCAAATTAGAGATTTTAGCATCCACACCAAACTAAGGGCACAGAGTTCTAAAACACTTTCTTATGATTTAGTTCCTACAGAAAGAGGAGCATATCATTTTGGACACACCCATGTTTTTGTGCATTCTATTTTAAATATGGTGACTAAAAAATATGTTTTAGGACAAGAAACGGTTACCAAAACATATCCTTCTTTTTTAAAATTAAAGCAGTTTGATTTAAAAACCATCAACAGTTTATCTTCTGCTTACGGAATTAAAAAAGTAAGACGAATTGGAAATTCTTTTGAATTTGAACAAATTAAGGAATACGTACAAGGCGATAATATTAAAGACATTAACTGGAAAGCTACGGCTAAAAAAAATCAGTTAATGGTCAATCAATTTGTGGATGAAAAAGCTCAGAACATTTATATGTTAATTGACAGAGGACGAACCATGAAAATGCCTTTTAACGGACTCAGCTTATTAGATTATGCCATTAATGCATCGTTAATTGTAAGTAATGTAGTTATTCAAAAGCAAGACAAAGCAGGTTTGTTTTCGTTTTCTAAAAACATCAATGACTATGTGTCAGCAGAAAGAAGAAATCATCAATTAGGTATGATTTTGGAATCTCTATACAATGTAAAAACAAATTACGAAGAAACAGATTTTGGAATTTTATACAGTGCTATAAAACAAAACATAAGGCAACGTAGCTTGCTACTGCTTTATACCAATTTTGATAGTATGGATGCCTTAGAAAGGCAAATGAGTTATCTTAGAGCCATTAACAAAAGTCATTTACTAATTGTTATTTTCTTTAAGAATACAGAAATTTTAAAACTTGCCAATAAAAAAGTAAGTACAGAACAAGAAATTGTCCAAAAAACTGTCGCAGAAAAATTTATTTACGACAAAGAATTAATGGTGCTAGAATTAAGCAAATACGGAGTAAACTCTATTTTAACAACTCCAGAAAACCTTACTATAGATTCCATTAACAAGTATATAGAAATTAAATCTAAAGGATTAATCTAAAAAATATGAGCAACCCACTTTTACAAGAATTTAACACACCTTACGGTACGGCTCCTTTTGAGCAAATAAAAAACGAACACTATCAACCTGCTTTTGAACAAGCCATTAAAAAGGCAAAAGAAGAAATTGATGAAATTACCAATAATAGCGAAGCCCCTACTTTTGAAAACACCATTAAAGCTTTAGATTTTTCTGGTCACACCTTAAGTAGAATTTCTTCTATTTTCTTCAATTTAAACTCGGCAGAAACCAACGATGAAATGCAAAAAATTGCACAAGAGGTTTCTCCTATTTTAACCGCTTTTTCTAACGATGTTAGTTTAAATGAGGAATTGTTTAAACGCGTAAAAGCAATTTATGAGCAACGTGATTCTTTAGACTTAACTATTGAGGAACAAACTTTATTAGAAAAAAAATACAAAGGTTTTTCTCGTAACGGAGCTAATTTAAATAATGACAAAAAAGAGGAATTAAGAAAAATAGACACTGAACTCTCTAAACTCTCTTTAACTTTTGGGGAAAATGTATTGGCAGAAACACAAAACTACGAACTGCATATCAGTAATGAAAAAGACCTAAGTGGTTTGCCAGAAGGTGCTATTGAAGATGCTGCCCAAACAGCCAAAGACAAAAACAAAGAAGGTTGGGTGTTTACCTTAGACTTCCCTAGCTACATTCCTTTTTTAACGTATGCTGATAACAGATCTTTAAGAAAAGAAATGGCCATTGCTGCCGGAAAAAAAGGATTTCAAGACAATAAAAACAATAACGAAAAAATTGTTTTACGCATTGTAGAATTACGTTGTAAAAGAGCTCAATTATTAGGTTACAAAAGTCATGCTCATTTTGTTTTAGAAGAGCGTATGGCTGAATCTGCTGATAAAGTAACCAATTTCTTAGAAAACATGTTGCAAAAAGCAAAACCTAAAGCTTTAGAACAATACAATCAACTAAAAGACTTTGCTCGTAAAAAAGATGGAATTGAAGATTTTCAGAAATGGGATGGTGCTTATTACAGTGAAAAATTAAAACAAGAACTATTCGACTTTGATGAGGAAATTTTAAAACCTTATTTTCAATTAGAAAACGTAATTAACGGTTCTTTTGAAATTGCCAAACGCTTGTACGGATTGCACTTTAAAGAAGTAAACAATATAGAAAAATATCATAAAGATGTTAAAACCTATGAAGTTACCGATGAGAAAGGCAATTTTATAGCGGTTTATTATGCTGATTTTCATCCTAGACCAGGAAAAAGAAACGGAGCTTGGAAAACGGGCTACAAAAGCCAATGGATTTTAGATGGCGAAAACTCTAGACCTCACATTTCTATTGTTTGTAATTTTACCAAACCTACAGCAAGCAAACCTAGTTTGTTAACTTTTAACGAAGTAACTACTTTGTTTCACGAATTTGGACATGCTTTGCACGGTATGCTAGCCAACACCACCTATCCAAGTTTATCTGGAACATCGGTTTCTTGGGATTTTGTAGAATTACCAAGTCAGGTCATGGAAAACTGGTGTTTTGAAAAAGAGGCTTTAGAGCTCTTTGCCAAGCATTACAAAACAGGAGAAATTATTCCTATTGAGTTGATCCAGAAAATTAAAAAAGCATCAAACTTTTTAGAAGGTCTACAAACGTTAAGACAATTGAGTTTTGGTCTTTTAGACATGGCATGGCACGGACAAAGCCCGGATAGTTTTGACAGCGGTAATGTAACAAAAAGTGTAAAAGAATTTGAAAAAGAAGCTTTTAAAAGCACGCAATTGTACCCTGATGTTGCAGAAAATTGTATGAGTACCGCTTTCTCTCACATCTTTCAAGGAGGATATTCTGCGGGTTACTATTCTTACAAATGGGCAGAAGTTTTGGATGCCGATGCATTTGAATACTTTAAAGAAACTGGAATTTTTAACAAAGAAACCGCTACTAAATTTAAAGACTTTGTACTAAGCCAAGGAGGAACCCAAAAACCAATGGAATTGTACAAACAATTTAGAGGTCACGAGCCCAAACCCGATGCTTTACTAAAAAGAGCAGGATTGTTGTAAATAAACATTTTTTCACCCCCTTTAAAAAGGACAATTTGTAAAACAAATTGTCCTTTTCTTTTTTCTTTTAAACAAGGATTAGTAGCTAATCAAACTTGTTTTTAAAAAACAAGTTAAAACACAAAAATATCCGATTGGGCTAATGATATACCCGATTGGGCTATTCAAGAAAAAAAAAATCAAATACATTTATGAATTATTAAATTTCATGTTTGGTGATTTCAATTAGAAAAGGATCTTTTCAAAAAAGACATTCATTATGCTAAGACATAAAATATTATTAATTCTTTTTTCCGCAGTATTTAGTGCTTTCACACTTATGAAGATGCACTATTTGTTATCCTTTATTAGTTTTGTTCCTGTTTTTTATTGCTTAACATCTCTAACAAAGAGAAAAGCGATATTACTAGGGTTTGTTTTTGGTTTTCTATATTCTTTATGTCTCTATTTTTGGATGACAAATGGCTTTATAAACTACTCTAGTAAAGCTATAGGATTGGCTATTTTATTTTTGTTTTTTAGTTGTTCTTTTTCAGGAGTCTATTTCTCACTCCTCTTTTGGATAAGCCAGTTTACATGGTTTAATAACAGCACTTCTCAATGCTACTGTTTCATAAATCGCATAACTATTGCTGCTATCTGGGTATTAGGAGAATTTATTTTAGCCTTAGTTCTTAAAGGGTTCCCATTTCATAGCTATCGTATAGGATTTCCTTTATGTGAAAACATTTATCTAATTCAATTAGCTCCTATTGGAGGACTTTCCCTATTAACCTTTGTTGTAATATTAACCAATATATTGTTCGCAGATTTTTTATTGTTAAAAACAAAAATCTCTTTATTAAAAGGTATCACTATTCCTTTCATTTGTTTTGCTATTAGTTTTATTACCTACAAAAGCTATCAACCACAAAATATAAAACAGCCTTTTAAAGTAGCATCTGTATCTGCCAACACAGACCCTAACACAAATTGGAGCCAAGCTAAGGTGAACCAAATGGCTAAAGATTATTTTTCCATTAGTAGAGAAGCTATCAAAAGTAGTCCTGATTTTATTATTTGGCCAGAGTCTACGATACCATGGACTTATAGTGAAAAAGATGATTTGTTAAATGAAATATTAAAAATTTCTAAAAACACAAACACCACTAATGTTTTAGGAATATTAACAACCGCCAACCAAAAAGAAGTCTACAATTCTGCATATTATTTTAAGCAAGAAAAGATTACAGGAAAATACCATAAGGAAACTCCTGTAAAAGGAACCGAAGTTCCTTTCTTAGGTTTTCTACTTCCCATGGCTAATGGTAACGAGTTTACTGTAAAAAAAGCATTAACAAATCATATTATTAACACTCCCTTTGGCAATGCAGGTACGTTAATATGTAACGAATCTACTATAGAACAAGCTGCTTTAAAACAAATCAAAACTAACAATGTTCATTTCTTCTTTAACCTTAGCAACGATGGTTGGTTTAAAGATTCTTATGTTGCCAAACATCATTTTTATTACAACCGATTACTTGCTGTTGAGTATAGAAAAGACATGGCTATTAGCAACAATTGTGGCTACAATGCTATTATTAAAAGCAATGGAAATATTCCTCAATACACCCAAAGAAATAAACCTACCGTAATACATGGAACCTTACAGGCAAACAGCAACAAAACCTTAATGAGTAAACATCCTTTAGGATTTATTTACTTATTGATTGCCTTATTAATAATCAATTATTCTATTCACTTTAAATTTTTACAGTTATGAAAACAAAATTACTTTATTTACTATTTTTTATTGGTATTTACACTGCCAGTGCTGACATTAGACAAACAGCTTACCGTTGGAGAAACGATGATGGAAATGAAACAACTGCTACCTGGAAAGCTAATATGAATGCCCCTATAACCATTGCCAATGATGGAAACTCAATTATAAGGCTTCGAGTTCAAATATATAATTATGATAATGCTAAACGTAATGCTGGTTTTAATCCAAAAATTATATACTCCACAGACTTAAACTCCACAACGAAAGAATTAGATAATACGGATAGTCATTTTATTTATGTAGACTCTCCAAACCTAACAGACGGAGAAGCTACAACCCAACAATTTGGTACTGAATCTTTCCAGCCTGCTGGTGTTAAAGAAGCCCCTCCTGCAGGCTCTAATATTACTCGTGGCTACTCTTTATCATATGCAACATACACAGAACTTGAATTTGTTATAAAACCTACAGAGGATGCTATCAACACCACATATTATTTTCGTCTTAACGGATTAACTGATACAGCGGGAAGCACCTTAGCATCATTAACCCTTGTAGATCCAACTACATTAAATAACAATACTTTAGAACCAGGTAGTTTTAGCTACAACAACCCTATAAACAATACTCTTAACATTGAGAGTAAAAATAAAATTACAAATGTAGTTGTTCATAATATTTCAGGACAAAAAATATTAGAAGGTAACTCAACTACTTTAAATACTGAGTCTTTGAATTCTGGAATCTATTTTGTTACTATCTCTACTAAAAACAATAAAAAAGCTATTTTTAAAATTGTTAAAGAGTAATTTTTACTTATACAATAAATCAACCTTAAGAGCTGTTTATCCAATTGATAAACAGCTCTTTTTTTGTAATTTTAAAGAAAATCGTAGATTATGTTTTCTAAAATTTTAAAAACTCTTTGTGTATTTATTTTGTTAATTACTGCATTTCATTGCAGTTCTTATCAACCAACTAGCCAAAAACAGATTCCCAAAGATATTAGTGTAACAGACACCATTAAAATTGTTCATAAAGCATCTAACTATGAAATTATTATTATAGACCCTGGTTTTAATTTTTGGTTACTCAGTACCGCCAAACAAAGAGGGTTTTACAATCAAGCTTATTTAGAAAATAAAAACCTTCAATTTGTGACTACTTGGAATATACGAGCTAGTCAACCCTTAACTTACTCTTCAGATTTGTATACTATGCAAATAAATTACGACTCTAACATTAATTATGGCTACGAGGTTAATTATTTGCTTTACAACTACTTTCTATATTTTCAACAAAAGTATCGTCAAAACTTATCCAATGCCAAGTAAAGCATTGTTTATGAAACTAACTAAACGTTTAAAAAGAAGTATAGAACTAATTCTACTCTTTATTCTCTATCCTATTTTATTGGGAATTAACAGTATTCCTTTAAGCATTAGACTTAGTTTTGCTCCGTTTGTTGCCATCTATATTATTTATCTAAGTTATAAACACCGAAAAAAACTCTTTAAAAAAAGAAAACAAGTTAAACCTCGTCAGTTTTGGTACAAAGTAAGTTTACGTTGGCTTATAATAGCTATTGCAACTATTTTGTATGTGCTATCTATGGATCCAAACTTATTGTTTAAATCTATTTTAACCCGTCCAATTTTATGGATCGAGATGATTTTTATCTATACTTTTTTATCTGTAATTCCTCAAGAATTCCTCTATCGGATTTTTTATTTCCAACGATATAGATTTCTTTTTAAAAACTCACCAATTTTCTTTTTGGTAAATGCTTTTGTTTTTTCTATTGCTCACCTTATGTTTCAAAGCTTTTTAGTTTTAGGAATTACCTTTATTGGAGGTTATTTATTTGCATATACCTACCACAAAACCAAATCTATGTTTTGGGTTAGTGTAGAACATCTTATTTACGGAGGCTGGTTATTTACTGTAGGTATGGGAAAAATGTTAGGCTTTCCTATTTAAAATAACTAAAAAATCAACAAAAAGCAGAAAAACGTTATTTGATGATGTTTGATTAAAACTCTTGCGCTCTTTTATTTACTTTTGTTATTCATAAGAAAAAAAAACTTTCATGAACAAGTACGATGTAACCGTAATCGGTTCTGGACCCGGAGGATATGTAGCAGCTATACGTTGCGCACAATTAGGATTAAAAACTGCTATTATAGAAAAGTACAGCACTATGGGTGGTACTTGTTTAAATGTAGGATGTATTCCATCTAAAGCATTATTAGATTCGTCTCACCACTACCACGATGCCTTGTCTCATTTTGACAAACACGGAATTGGGGTTGACAATATTACCTTAGATTTTCCTAAGATGATTGAACGTAAAGCTGAGGTTGTTTCTCAAACTTCATCTGGAATCAATTTCTTAATGGATAAAAATAAAATTGATGTGTACGAAGGTCGTGGAGAGTTTTTTGATACGACACACATCAACATTCATAAAAATGATGGTTCTGTGGAAAAAATTGAATCTGCAAAAACCATTATTGCTACAGGATCTAAACCAGGATCTTTACCTTTCATTAATATTGATAAAGAAAGAGTCATTACATCTACCGAAGCTTTAAAATTAAAAGAAGTCCCAAAACACTTAATCGTGATTGGTGGTGGAGTCATTGGACTGGAATTAGGACAAGTTTACAAACGTTTAGGAGCAGAAGTTTCTGTGATAGAATACATGCCTAAAATTGTTCCTGGAATGGATGCTATGTTATCTAAAGAATTGCAAAAATCTTTAAAGAAACAAGGACTTAAATTCTTTGTAAGCCACAAAGTAACATCGGTAACCAATACAGGAGATGGTGTAAAAGTAACAGCTGACAACAAAAAAGGAGAAGAAGTTGTTTTTGAAGGAGATTATACTTTAATTTCTGTAGGTCGTGTTCCTTTTACCAAAGGATTAGGATTGAACAATATTGGAATTAAAACCACTCAAAGAGGACAAATAGAAACTAATGACCATTTGCAAACCAACATCGAGAACATTTATGCCATTGGTGATGTAGTAAAAGGTGCTATGTTGGCTCACAAAGCAGAAGAAGAAGGAACCATGGTTGCGGAAATTATTGCTGGTGAAAAGCCACATATTAACTACAACTTAATCCCAGGTGTTGTGTATACTTGGCCAGAAGTTGCCGCTGTTGGTAAAACAGAAGAGCAATTAAAAGAAGAGGGTATTGCTTACAAATCGGGTTCTTTTAACATGAGAGCTTTGGGTAGAGCAAGAGCTTCTATGGATACGGATGGACAAGTAAAAGTTTTAGCAGATGCCACTACCGATGAAATCTTAGGAGTTCACATGATTGGTGCGCGTGCTGCAGATATGATTGCAGAAGCCGTGGTTGCTATGGAATTTAGAGCATCGGCAGAAGATGTTGCTAGAATGTCCCATGCACACCCTACCTATACAGAAGCTATCAAAGAAGCTTGTTTGGCTGCTACTGCAGACAGAGCTATTCATGCTTAAAAAATTTAAAATACAAACCTAAAAAAATCCCTCTTGAAAATTCAAGAGGGATTTTTTATACGAATAACTCGTAATTATCTTTTATAATACGTCACTATACTAGCTTTGGCAAGCGTGTTGTTCCACAAATAAAAACCAACTGTAGCAGGGTTTGTATTTGTATCTAAACCTAATGTATCTGTTTTTAAAGCGTGGACTGTAATTATATACTGATGCACTCCATGTCCTTCTGGCGGACAAGGACCACCATAACCAGGTTTTCCATAATCTGTAATACTTTGCACAGCACCTTTGGGAGCTAATTTTAACGCTATATTTCCAGCATTGCTCACCAACTCGTTTACATTTGCAGGAATATCAAATACTACCCAATGCCACCATCCACTTCCCGTAGGAGCATCAGGATCGTACATGGTAACTGCAAAACTTTTAGTTCCTTCTGGAGCATTACTCCAAGACAATTGTGGCGATTCATTTTTACCCGTACATCCAAACCCATTAAATTCTTCTGTAATGGTTCCTTGCCCTCCCAATGTTTTACTTGTTAATGTAAATGTTTTTTGAGCAAACAAAGTGCTTCCTAACAAGAACAAAACAAGACTAAATTGATATAATTTTAGTTTCATATGATTTTATTTTAGTTCCCTAAAGTTAGTAATCCTTAAGAAACAGTCCTAAATTTGTGTTTTATATTATTCCTATATGAACAAACCTATTCCCACACCCAAAGCCTGTTATCTTATTAAAGATAAAACCTATGCATATTGTACTTGTAATCACAGCATAACCAAACCTTATTGTGATGGTAGCCATAAAGGAACACAACACAAACCTTTGCTGTTTAAAGTACCTAAAAATGAAAAGACATTTTTATGCACCTGTGGTAGTACTAAAGATGCTCCTTACTGTGATGGATCGCATTAATTTATAGTCTTTCTAAAGTTATTTCTGGTTAGTTTTAATACTTAACAAAAACAACTTATAAATGCCTGTAATAGAATTAAAAAAAGGAAAAACGTATAAATATTGTACTTGTGGACATTCACAAGTAATGCCATTTTGTGATAGTGCTCATGCAACCAAAGGCGGAGGAAAACCTATTTTATTTACACCCGAAGAAGATGGTGATGTTGCTTTGTGTGGATGTGGTAAAAGCAGTAACAAACCCTATTGTGATGGAAGTCACAACTCATAAATAAAAAAGCCTATGAAGAAAACTTCATAGGCTTTTTGTTCCCTTGTTCACCTAAAACATTAATTAACTTTATCTAAAATTTCCTCTGTATTTGCCTTTAAAAATGCACTACTTGCATTGTACAATCCTTCTGCGTATTTTTTACTGTCTACTTTTATCCAGGTTGCATTTTTAGAAAATCTGTTTTCCACAGTTACTAAAGTCATTCCCCCTATTTGCTGATAGTTATTAGAAAAAGAAGTTGGCACTACGGTTTGTTGTTTTTGGTAAGCTCTTATCTTGTCTTTTTTCATCACTCCTTGAATCTCGATAGACTTTTTAATTCCTCCGTTATATTGACCTATAGCACTTGCTGCTATTTTTGCTTTTCCGTAAACAACATCTACAGAAGAAGTAATATTTTTTGATGTCATAGCTCCTTTAATACCTATACTCCCAAACACTCCTAATTTGGTTGGTTCTTTAGGTGATTGTACTGTGTAATTATTAGCCAATCTTAAATTTGTATTTATTTTTACTTTGGCTACTTTGTCTAAACTTCCTAAATTAAAACCTTTAGATGCAATTTCAGAAAACATAATATACACGTTAACATCTATTACCAAAGCATTGTCTAACTCTTTAGAAATAACGGGAGTTTTAAGACCTTTAAAAATTTGATTTAACTTTTTTGATACCTTAGATCTGTTTTTAAATAAATATGAATATCCATTAGGAACACAAGTTAGCACTCCTGGCAATTCAGATTCTCTTACAAAAGGTCCTGTTGCTTTTTCCCACCCCTCAAAAGTTTCTATTTTGCTTGCTTCATCAGCAGTAATTATTTCATAACCTTTAGATGTAAAATCATTTACAAATTCCTTGTATAATAAATCTGTTTTTTCCTGAATGTCATCTTTTTGAACACCATCTAATCCAACAGCGGCTCTTGCTGTAGCAGATCCTACTTTTTTACCTCTGGTTCCATTGTATCCGTTTTTATAATCAACGGCTTCTTTATAAACTTCATAGTAAATATTAAACGATTTTATAAATACTTTTTTAGTTTCTTTTTTTGCTTTCTTTAATCCAAACTCTCTGGTTTTTAGTTTTACCTCTGAAATTTGTTGAGCATTTGCTAATGAAATAGTCAACATAGCAATTAATAGTAATCTTGTTTTCATGTTTTTAGTTTTAGTTGTTGCTTATTGTTGTTTTTACACCCCTATAATCTGACCTGTAAATGTAGTTTCTGTTCCATCTTCTGCTTTCATTACCAAGTCTTTAAACGTTACATCTATTTTAGATTCATCGTTACTATTAGTGGTTACCGTAACAGTTCCCGATTGTGCAAACCAAGTTTTAGAATCGTGGCTATAAAAAACAATGGTTACTTTTCCAGCTCCTGGGGTTACATTAATTCCTTCAGATGCTAAAACTGTGTAAGTTCCTGTATTGATCGATTTCATTAAATCGAAATAAAAGGTTAAAGCAGCACTGCTTGATTGACATGGCTTGGAAATAATATGCACAGTAGATACCAAGGGTTTGCTTTGTGATACTGGTGCACATTCTATATTATCATCTGTAAAAAAGTAATAAGATTCTATTTTGTTTTCTCCAGGATTTTCTGTTACAATATCTGTTACTACAGTTATTAAAGAAGCATATAACGTATTGGTTGATGTTTTAAAAACATTGACTTCATTTATAAAATTTTCTGTGGTTAAAGACAACGCATAAGACACATCGTTTTTAGCATCTTTCCAAACATATTCTTTTCCGCTTATAGTAAAAACAAGCAACTCAATTTCATCTCCATCATTTTTTGCTGGATTGGTATCTATAAACAACATTCCAGAACTTGAAAATGTAAACGTTAATTTTTGATTGGTTACAAAAGGAGCATTTTCTATGGCCGTTTCTGTGTTAAACTGAACTACTTGGGTAGGATATTTAGATTTTAAAAGGTCCATAAACTCTGTTTGTGCAGTAGTTAATTCTTTGGTGTCTATGGAGTTGTCAGATTCATCAGATGAACAACTTGTTAACACACTTAAAAATAGACTTAAGAATAAAAATAGTTTAAAAAAAAATGGTTTTTTCATCATAATAGTTAATTTTAGAAACAAAGGAATGGCTTAAAACAACGTTTGTAAATACGGTATTTACCGTATTTTTAATACAAGCCCATTTCATAAGTAAACCTTATAAGACCTGCTACGTTATGTACATTTATTTTTTTCATTAAATTGGTTCTGTGCGTATCTACAGTTCTTGGGCTTATGCAAAGGTTTTCTCCTATTTCTTTATTGGTAAACCCTTTAGAAAGTTCTTTTAAAACCTCTATTTCTCTTTTAGACAACTCTTTTACTATTTTTTGATTTTGATTGGCTGTATTCAGTATTTTTGATTGACTAGATGTAGAATCTGTAAAATTTTGTTCAAAAATTTTATCTCCTTTTTGTACTTCTATAATTGCATCTATTAATACAGATGATGTGGTTGTTTTTAACAAATAACCATTTACTCCAACATCGTACAACATTTTTACAATTGATTTTTCTTGATACATAGACAACATAATAACTTTAGTAGAAATGTTGTGTTTTAAAATATATTTTGCACAATCGATTCCATTTATTTCGGGCATTTCAATGTCTAACAAAATAACATCAACCTTATTTTGCTCTAAAAAATCAATTGCTTCTTTTCCGTTGCTAACAATGGCTACTACCTGTATTTCTGCTGTTGTTGCTAAGCTATTTTTAATACCTTGTGCCATTAACGGATGATCATCGGCTACTAAAACTTTTATCATTTCCATGGAATTTTAACCGTTATTATTGTTCCTTTTTCAAGATTAGACTCTATTGAAACTTTTCCTTGTAACAAGGTTGCTCTTGTTTGAATATTGTCTAATCCTACTCCTTTTTTTAATTCTAAAACAGGAAAACCTACTCCATCATCTTCTACCTTTAGCAGCACATTAGTTTTGTTTTTTAACAACAAAAAAGAAACTCTTTTGGCTTTGCTGTGTTTGATGATATTTTGAATAAGTTCTTGAGATATTCTGTATAAATTGTGTTCTATTTTAGAATCGAATCTATGATCTACGTTAAAATCATTAAACTCAAAACCAATATCGGTATACTGAAAACTAGATTCTAGCAAATCCATCAATGCAAATTTCAACCCTAGATCTGTCAATGCTTTTGGCATCATTCTATGAGATACGTTTCTTAAATCTTGGTTTATGTAAGACAATTCAGAAACAATGGTTGTTCGTTTTTCTTCGGATAAATTTTTTACATTATTTCTCATGCACAAAATAACCGTTCCTATTTTTTGCACAATACCATCGTGTAGTTCTTTGGCTATTCGTATTCTTTCTTCTTCTTGGCTGTTTAACATTTTTTGCAAATACAATTGCTCTCTTTTTTGGTTCTGTTCTAAAACCAATTTGTGCTTGTAACCTATGGCTAGTGAAAAACAAATGTTTTCTAAAATTAAACCTATGTAAAAAACTGTAAATCGTATTTCATTTGTTTCATCGCTCCCTAGAACATGATGCAACAAAACCCCTGTCATAGAACTTATGAACAAAATAAAAGAACCCCAAATAATATAACTTTTACCTATAAATGAAAACTTAAACAAAGCTATATACCCAATAATTGTAGGCACAAAAATGGCGGGTATAAAAAACAGATGAAACGTGTTAAAAATATAGCTATTATTCTGGGTTATTAAAGAAATAACTTGTGCTACAGTTCCCACAAAAACAATAAAAATTAAGGGATAAAAAATGTATTGAGTCCATTTTTTAGATTTGCTGCTAATTCCTACAAATTCAAACGCAAACACAAAATACATAGCATTGTAAAGAAACTTAGAATACACATCAAATTTTTCTAAACTACTTTGAATTGGAGCTATAATTTGTGAAGTAATATTGTTTTTGGCCAAACAGATGTAACCAAAAATGGTTAAGAACGTATATAACGAATAATACAAATAAGCCTTGTCTTTGTTCTGAAAAAACAAAAACAAATGATAAATAGATAATATGAAAAGTACTCCTAGAACAAATTCTAAAATACCGTTTTCATTAGGATGACTAAGTAGCTCTACCAAATTCATAAAATACAATGAATGGTAAAAGTATTTTATGAAAAATAATCCTATTTACAAAAGTTAGAAAAAGATGTCTCAAAAAATAGGATTGAGACAGTTAAACTACGATAAATACTGAGAAGGAGTCTGTTGTGTCTCATTTTTAAAAGCTCTGTAAAAAGAAGCTCTACTTTTAAATCCAGAAAGTTCAGAGATAGCTTCTATAGTAATTGTATCTGATTTTTCTTTTAAAAGAACTTTAGACTCTTCTACTCTGTAATGATTTATCAATCTAGAAAAAGATTGTTGCATTTCTTTATTAATAATTGAAGAAACTAATTGCTGAGAGGTATTTAAATCTTTTGCCAAATCAAAAATGGTATAATCTGGATTTAAATACGTTTTATTACTTTTTAAAAACTCCATAATATCATTTGCGTGTAACTCTCGTTTGCTAATTTCTATTTTGGAGTCTTGTATGTTGTTTAAATCCAATAATTTTAAATCTTTTAAAAAAATGGCATAGGTGTCTTTGTTAAAAATTACTCGGTATTCAAAAGCAAAATAAACAATAAAAAAGTTGATGCAAATAATTACCAAAGGCAGTACAATATACTCTACCAAATACATTGGAATTGTCGCATATAAAATCAAACTTATAATGTTTAACACCCAAACTAGGGTAATAAAATTTTGAACAAAGCCTACTTTAAGCGTACTTCTTGTAGAAAACACATCTTTTATTTTATTCTTAAACTTAAAAACTCTAATAGCAGCTATTGTGAAATAAACTTGTTGCATTATAATAAACAACAAATTAATCACCAATTGCCCCATAGGGAACTCTTCGTTTTTAAGGCCTTCTAGAAATTGAATCTTTAAGTTTTCAGGCAAACTAAAAAACTCTAAAAACTGATAAAAATTATAGCAAATAATCAATCCTGTTACCCAAAACAAGCCATAGGTTAGTTTTACTTTTTTACCACACATTAAGCTTGTATAGTAAAACACTAAGGGTGCAAACAACATAGAAGTTCCTTGCACAAAAAAGAAAAGGCTTCCGTATAAAAAAGGAGCATTGGCACTACCCCCTAACAGATTAATTGTATTAGAAATAAAATTAAACCCTGGTATTAAAATAATAAGAGCCAAAAGTCTATTCAATATATTCTCTTTCCTAAATAATAGAAAAAAGAAAAACAAAATTTGAATGCTTGCTATGCTATTTAAAAATTCCATAAATCAAAAAAAGAGGAAGATAAACCATCTTCCTCTTTTTAACAAATGTTGTTTTAAATGCTTATTCTAAAAACAAGCCTCCATTTTAGCTACAATTCTGTCTAAACCTAAGTTTCCAACAGAACCAATATGTGTGTGTTTTACTTCTAAGTTCGGCTTAAATTCACCGTTCTGAATTTTAGCACCTACAATTTTATAAGCATCTCTAAACGGAGTTCCCGCTTGTACCAATGCATTTACTTCTTCTACACTAAAAATGTATTTGTACTTATCATCTTGTACAATATTTTCTGTTACAATAATATTTTCTAAAGAAAACACCATCATGTCTAAACAAGATTTTAAGGTAGATACCGATGGAATTAATCCTTCCTTCACCAATTGTAAATCTCTGTGATATCCACTTGGTAAATTGTTGGTGATTAAAGTTAATTCGTAAGGTAATGCTTGTAACTTGTTGCACTTTCCACGAATCAATTCAAAAACATCTGGATTTTTCTTGTGAGGCATAATACTAGAACCTGTTGTTAACTCATCAGGAAAGGTAACAAAACCAAAATTCTGACTCATATACAAACAAATATCCATACTCATTTTTGCCAAAGTTGCCGATACACTTGCAATGGCAAAAGAAATAGATTTTTCTAATTTACCACGTCCCATTTGAGCTGCTACTGAGTTTACTTTTAAAGCAGAAAACCCAAGTTCTTTGGTCGTCATTTCTCTATCAATAGGAAAAGAAGAACCATATCCTGCTGCAGAACCTAATGGATTTTGATCCGCCACTTTGTAAGCAGCATCTAAAAAGTACACATCATCAATTAAACTTTCTGCATAAGCAGAAAACCACATTCCAAAAGAAGAAGGCATGGCTACTTGTAAATGTGTGTAACCAGGTAATAAGTGATTTTTATATTTTTCTGCCAATTCAATTAACAAATCAAACAATTTTTTTGTCCAATCTTTTAATTCTAAAAGGGCATCTTTTGAATACAAATGCACATCTAACAAAACTTGATCATTACGAGAACGTGCTGTGTGGATTTTCTTTCCTGCATCTCCTAATTTTTCTGTTAACAACCACTCTACTTTTGAGTGTACATCTTCAAAACTGTCTTCAATGGTAAACGTACCGCCTTCAACTGTTTTTAAAATATTGTTTAACTCTGCTACTAATCCTTCTAATTCTTCATCTGTAATGGTTCCAATAGCGTTTAACATTCTAGACTGTGCAATGTTTCCAAGCACATCGTACTTAGCTAGTTGCAAATCCAATTCTCTATCGTTTCCTACAGTAAAAATGTCAATTTTTTTATCGGTAGCATATCCTTTGTCCCAAAGTTTCATAATGGTTCTTTTTGTATGAGCGCAAAGATACTCTTTTAGGTTGTAATGTTAAAAGTGAGAGGATTTAAAATTTAATATCGGATGATTTAGTCCTCTATTGATTTTATTCGTATATTTGTACTACTTAAAAAGAAAATTATGTTTTCAAAAGCTTGCGAATACGGTATTAAAGCCACATTACATATTGCCAAACAAACCAATGCTGGAGGTAGATGTAGTGTAAAAGATATTGCACAAGCTATAGCATCTCCCGAAGCTTTTACTGCTAAAATTTTACAATCCTTAGCCAAAGGTAAAATTGTAACTTCTATTAAAGGAGCTAATGGTGGTTATGTTTTAGATGCTGAAAAACAAAAAAACGTAACTCTTTTAGAAATTGTAACCGCCATAGACGGCCCTAAAATATATAGTGGTTGTGGGTTGGGCTTGCATCAATGTAACGAAAATAAACCTTGTCCTATCCATCATGAATTTAAAGCCATAAGAGCTAATTTAAAAGAAATGTTAGAGAATACCAGTATCCTGAAATTAAGTTTAGGCTTAGCGGAAGGATTAACTCATTTAAAGATTTAAAAAAATTTGAATATAAATCGGATAAAAACATCCAATTAAAATAAAACCATATGATACTAGCACATCAAATTATAGGAGAATTGGTCGCTCAAAACTACCGAACAGCCTCTGTTTTTAAAGCTCATAAAATAGATTTTTGTTGCAACGGAGACAGAACCATTGCACAGGCTTGTGAGAAAAAAAGACTGAATGTTAAAAAAATTCTAGAGGAATTAAACAACCTACCCAACTCTAATGTTGATCACATTACAGATTTTCAATCCTGGGATCTTGATTTGTTAGCTGATTATATTCAGAAAAAACATCACCGATATGTAGTTGCTAAAATTCCAGAAATTAGTCAATACCTTAAAAAAGTAGCTACTGTACACGGGCAACATCATCCTGAATTGTTAGAAATTAGAGATTTATTTTTAGCCTCTGCAGAAGAATTAACCGCTCACATGCAAAAAGAAGAAGCGATTGTATTTCCGTTTGCCAAACAGATTGCTATGGTTAAAGGAAATCCTATTGAAAAACCTTTTTTTGAAACTTTAGAAAACCCTATTGATTGTATGAAACACGAACACGACAATGAAGGGGAACGCTTTAGAAAAATTGCCGCTTTAAGTAATGATTATACACCACCTAAAGAAGCCTGTAATACATACAAAGTGGTATTTGCAATGCTCAAAGAATTTGAAGAAGATTTGCATATGCACATTCATTTAGAAAACAACATTTTATTTCCAAAAGCCATTGCCCTAGAAAAGGAAATTGAATATGTTTAGACCAACACTTGATGATTCATTTTTACTATAAACACAAAAGCCCAAACATTTACTGTTTGGGCTTTTGCATTCTGTTAGTTATTGATTATACTATTCTAGTTAGTAAATCAATATAAAACGCCACACCATCATAAACTTCTTGTACATAAATAAATTCATCTGCTGAATGAGAACGTAAAGAGTCTCCTGGTCCTACTTTTACAGATTGGCAAGTTAACCTACACTGATCTGACAAGGTTGGAGAACCATAAGTATTTTTCCCTAAAGCAATACCCGATTTTACGATGTCGTGATTTGGATCTATAGATGAGGAGTTTAATCGTAAAGAACGAGGAATAACATCACACTCGGTATGTTCAGCAATAATTTCTGCAATTTCTGCATTGGTATATTGATCTGTAACCCTACAATCTACCACAAAAGTTAATTCTGAAGGGACTACATTGTGTTGATTCCCTGCATTGATTTGAGAAACCGTCATTTTTACCTCTCCTAAAAAAGGAGATACTTTGGGAAATTTATAAGAATTGATCCACTCTAAATCCTTTAAAGCCTTAAATATTGGGTTTTGATGATTTGGAATATGCGCAGCATGCCCAGGAGTTCCCGTTACTTTTCCATCAAAAACCACCAATCCTTTTTCTGCAATAGCCAAATCTAACAAGGTAGGTTCTCCCACAATAGCCACATCTATTTTAGGCATGATGTTTTGCATGTAGGCAATTCCGTTCTCACCAGAAATTTCTTCCTCGGCCGTAGCAGCCAATACAAAATTGTATTTTAAATTTTCTTGATTGTAGAAATACACAAAAGCAGACATTAATCCTACCAAACAGCCTCCAGCATCATTAGAACCTAATCCGTATAATTTATCTCCTTCTATTTTGGCTTCAAAAGGATCTCTTGTATATGCTTGATTGGGTTTTACCGTATCGTGATGTGAGTTTAATAAAACAGTAGGTTTGCTCTCGTCAAAATATTTGTTGGTAGCCCAAATATTATTCAAATCTCTTTTTACCTCCACTCCTCTAGCCGTTAACCAATTTGATAAAATTTCGGCAGTAGGTTCTTCTTCCTTGGAAAAAGATTGGGTTTGAATTAAGGTTTGTAATAATTCTAAAGCTTCTTTTTGTAATGTTTCTATCATTTTCTTTTGGTTCTTGGCTATTAGTTTTTAGTTCTTAGAAATGACACAGTGGTTCTTTGTTCAACTAAAATAAACCTCCATGAACCAAGAACTATGAACTAAAAACTACATAGTCAACGTTGTAAACAATTGTTTTTTATTTTTAATTACCGTTGGGTTGCCTATAATTACTTCTGACACTCCTTGTTGTAAAGCATTGAAACAGTTTTCCATTTTAGGCAACATTCCATCTGCAATAATTCCATCTGCTTTTAACTGTGCATATTTTTCTGAGTTGATGTCTGTAATAACAGAATCATCATCCTCTACAGAAGTCAACACTCCATTTTTCTCGAATGTATACACCAAAGAAACATCATATAAATCTGACATTCCTACAGCAATGGTACTTGCAATCGTATCTGCATTGGTATTTAACAACTGCCCTTTTCCATCATGCGTAATGGCACAAAAAACAGGAGTCATTTTTCCATTGATAAACGTAGCAATGTTTTGTGCGTTGATACCATCAACATCTCCAGCAAAACCGTAATCTACATCTACCACCACGCGTTTGTGAGCCTGGATAGAATTCCCATCCGCACCCGACAATCCCAAGGCATTACAGTTTTTACTTTGCAACGTAGCTACGATGTTTTTGTTTAACAAACCTGCATAGACCATGGTTACAATTTCAATAGTTGCTTCATCAGTCACTCTACGTCCGTTGATCATTTTGGCTTCTATACCTAAATCACCTGCCAATTGAGTAGCACGTTTTCCACCTCCGTGAACCAATATTTTATTTCCTTCTAAAGCAGCAAAATCCGTTAAAAAATTTTCCAATGCCTCTGCATTGTTAATTACGTTTCCTCCTACTTTTACGATGGTTAGTTTTTTTTTCATATTGATGGTAAAATTATTAATTGATTTATATATTCGTAGAAAAAAATTTTAACTAAAATTTAAAATTGTTATGAAAACAAAGAAACAAAGAAACAAAGAAACAAAGAAACAAAGAACGTGGTATCTTATACATTTACTAATACTCAGTCATTTTTTATTTAGTACCTCCTGTTCTAAAAACAATGAATTGATAGAAGGTAAACCTACAAAAGTATCAAGTATAAAAAACTTACAATTTGTAGACAACAAAATTTCTTTTAATAATAAAAATGAATTCCTTAAAGAAATAGAATCTATAAAACTATTAACTCCAGAGAAATATTATAATCAATATGTAAAACCTAATATACAATCTGGCTTTATACCACTTAAGCCGTATTTTGAAAACGATGATGAAAGATTAAAATATCTTGAAAAATTCTATTTAAACAACGAAGATGAAATAGTCTTTGAAGAAACAATCATACTTGATCCAAATTTTCAAGTTTTACTAAATAAAAATAGAGAATTAATAATTGACAATAAACTATACCGTTACACATCTGAAGGTGTATATATACAACCAATAGTAGACCATAATAATTCTAGAAAATCTTTAATTAAAGAGGCTAAAAATAATGTAACTTTTATTAAACTTAATCTTCAAAATAATATAATTTCCGATTACAGCCAAATAGGCGAGATTAAGAATGAGACTAAGCATCCATTAACATCTATGAGAAATAGTAATGATAGTGAAATGACATTTGAAAACTCATCCAATTTAGATTATGACGAGGAAAGAAGAAATAGTTTATGGGAGAAAAAAATAGGAATTAATCACACAACATATGTTTACACACCAAACAATAGAAGAGTTAAAATAAAATATTGGGACAACAACTATCTTTTATTTAACTCTACTGGAATGGAGGTTAGATTTCAGAAAAAAAGAAAAGTTTGGAGATGGACTTTTTGGGAAAAATCATACCCTTCAAAAGTCCAGTTAGGTATCAACAACATGAGTCTTATTAGAAAAAAACCATCCATATATAACTTCAACAACGATTGGAGTAACGATACATATCAATTTGAGTATTATAATAGATATTATGACTCTTATGGTAAAGAAGTCTCCAAAGAAAGAATATATAGTTTTCCTTTAAATACAGCAAATGTAGATATCCCGAACAACATCATTAACATCAATCTTAAAGTCCCTCTTTTTAATGAAATTCATTTAGATTATACAAAAATAGATTTATATAAATCCATTAATAATTTAGCTCAACAGCAATTAAAAAATGGGATAAAGCAACTATCTAATGTCTTAAAAAACACATCTGAACCAGCTTTTAAAATACGTAATCAAGATAGTTGGAATCAACTATATACTATTGGTAATATAAAACATATTAAATCTGGCGACAATAGTATTAAAAAATATATAGACTTAGGATTTATGATTGGATATTCTCACACCCTAGGAGGTAATTTTAGTTTTAGTAATTTTTCTTTTTCAAATTACAAAACAATTCAAGAAATAAAAAGTTTTGATATTTATGGTGCAGCTTTATATAATGGTAGGTGGTACGGTAAAAGAATTATTGGTTCAAATTAATTTTAAATTATCATGAAAAACTATAATAAAATTACATTTATTTTATGTTTTTTCACTTTGCTTTCTTACTCACAAGAAAGCAAAGTTGAAAAAAATATTTATGGAGGTCAAATAGGTGTATACGGAATATGGGCATACAATGAAACTCAACTTATACACAATACAGTATTAAGAACAGAAATAGGAACAGATATTGGTTTTGGTAAAAACTTTTTTATAGCAAATCCATCTATAACTATTGAGCCTAAATGGTACTATAATATTAAGAAAAGACAAATCAAAGGAAAAGACATTAAAAACAATAGTGCTAATTTTATAAGTCTTCAGACTAAATATTATTTAGATAATATTATTAAAAACAATCAAAGAGAAGAATACAACCTAAACAATATTCTAAAAAGTAATATCACTTGGGGAATTAGAAGAAATATTAACAATTCCCTAAACTATGAAACAGGTTTTGGACTTGGTATTCAACGTAATTTTAAGACTAACAATTTCGAATCTTCAATCAATATTCACTTAAGATTTGGGTTAGGATGGTAATAAAAAAAATATTCATCTACACAATAATCATTAATTGTTTAATTTCCTGTTTTTTTCAAAAAAACATATACACTTCTTTTGATTATAATAGTAACAATAAAACTATTGATTTTAGACAAGGAAAATGGTTGATTTCAAATCAAAAAATCATTAATACTGATTCTGATAACTTATTTAAAAATCACCCTTTAAATTCTTTTTTAAAGGGTCGATTAATGCAAATTGAGACATTAAAGAACAACAAAGGTCAATATGTTTTTCCCTTTCCTATCAAAGAAAAGCTATCTAAAAAAGATCTTAAAATAATTAGAGAACTAACAAAACATGATTATATCATTGTACCTTCCGTTAAAAACATTTTCAACCAAAATATTACGAAGCAAAAAATAGGAATTCATGAAACTCGTTCCAATGAGATTCAGTTTAATATTCGTATTTATGATTTAGCCAATTCAAAGTTAATATACAACCTTTCATGCTTTGCTGTAGAAGTTGAATCTTCTGATAAAAAAAATAATTTTATAAGTAATTTTAACACCCACTATTTAGCAAAAAAAATTTTAAAGGAAATTAACAAAAATTCCATTTATTAAATTGGTACACAAACACAGTCGAGGTATATAACAAATATACTTCGACTACGTTCTGTAACCACCTATCGATGACCTTATTTTAAATTCTCTAAAATCTTTTTTAATACAACTTGCGCAGAATAAGTTCTGTTATTTGCTTGTTTGATAACGATTGAATTTTCAGAATCAATTACCTCATCAGCCACAATTACATTTCTACGAACCGGTAAACAGTGCATAAATTTGGCATTGTCTGTTACGGCCATTTTATCTGCTGTAATTGTCCAAGATTTATCTGTATTTGCAACTTTTCCATAATCGTTATAAGACGACCAGTTTTTAGTATAAATAAAGTCTGCTCCTTCAAAAGCTTTCTTTTGATCGTATTCAATAGTTGCTCCTTTGGTTCTTTCCGGGTTTAATTCATATCCTTTTGGATGGGTAATGACTACTTCAAAATCATCTTCGTGAGCCAAAGCCATTTCTGCAAAAGAATTCCCTACTGCATGAGGCAAAGCACGTGGATGCGGTGCCCAAGACAATACCACTTTTAATTTCTTTTTAGCTGGTCTGTGCTCTTCAATCGTAATAGCATCTGCCAAGGCTTGCAATGGATGCCCCACAGAAGATTCCATATTTAAAATAGGCACAGTAGCATATTTTACAAAGGCAGACAACACTTCTTCTGCTTCGTCTTTTTCTTTGTCTTCTAATCCTGCAAATGCACGAATAGCGATAATATCACAATATTGAGAAATTACCTCAGCCGCTTCTTTTACATGTTCAGATTTTCCTTGATCCATAATGGTTCCATCTTCGAACTCTAACTGCCATCCTTCTGAACCAAAATTCATTACAATAGGCTCCATTCCTAAGTTTAACGCTGCTTTTTGAGTACTTAAACGCGTACGCAAACTGTTATTAAAAAACAACAAACCAATGGTTTTATCTTTTCCTAAAGTCTGGTCTTTTAATGGATTCTTTTTGATTTCAATCGCTTCTTTTACCGTGTCTTTAATACTTGGTAAATCGTGAATGGATAAGTAGTGTTTCATATAAATATGGGATTCTTTGAATCGTGTAATTGTTTATTTGTTTCTTCTTAACAAAAAAGAGTTCTTGATTGCTCAAGAACTCTGTAAAATTACTAATAATAAATATCTTATAATAATTCTTTCAATGCTTTCACAAACACATCAATATCTGCTTTAGTTACATTTAAAGGTGGTAAAATACGCAACAAGTTTTTGTTGTTGGCTCCTCCTGTAAATATTTTATAGTCGTAAATTAATTTCTTGCGCAATTCTCCTACTTCGTAGTTAAATTCTAACCCAAGCATTAATCCTTTTCCTTTTACTTGTTTTACACCTGGCAAATCTTTTACTTGTTCTTGAAAATAAGCATTTACATCCTGAACATTTTGCATTAGGTTTTCTTGTTTCATCACATCTAACACCGCAATACCCGCAGCACAAGCTAAGTGAGAACCTCCAAAAGTAGTCCCTAACATTCCGTACCAAGGTTCAATATGATTGGCAATTAACACTCCTCCAATAGGAAAACCATTCCCCATACCTTTTGCCATTGGAATAATATCTGCTTTGATTCCGTGATGTTGGTGCGCAAAGAATTTACCAGAACGTCCGTAACCAGACTGAACCTCATCTAAGATTAACAACACATTGTGTTGTTTTGTAATTGAGCGTAGCTCCGTTAAAAACTCCGTGGTTGGCATATCTAATCCTCCAACTCCCTGAATTGGTTCTACAATAACTGCTGTTACGTCTCCTTTTTCAATTTCAGCTTTTACAGCTTCAATATCATTTAAAGGTAAAATAGTCACAGGATTGTGCGCATTTACCGGAGCAATAATTTTTTTATTGTCTGTTACCGATACAGCTGCCGAAGTACGTCCGTGAAATCCATTTTGAAACGCAATTACTCTAGACTTCTGATTGTAAAAAGAAGCTACTTTAATAGCATTCTCGTTTGCTTCTGCTCCTGTAGAACACAAAAACAAAGCATACTCTTCTCCACAACCTGATAATTCTCCTAATTTATCAGACAATTCTTGTTGTAATGGATTTTGAATAGCATTAGAATAAAAAGCAATTTGACTTAATTGATTTTCTAACGCAGCTTTGTAATGTGGATGTGTATGACCAATAGAAATCACTCCGTGACCTCCGTATAAGTCTAAATATTTATCTCCTTTATTGTCCCAAACATAAGCTCCTTCTGCTTTTACAGGAGTCACGTTGTATAATGGGTAAACGTCAAATAATTTCATTTTTTCTTAGTATTAAGTACTGAGTACAGAGTACAGAGTATTCTTAATACTTTGTACTGTATACTTTGTACTATTTAAAATGCACTTCCTTTTAAATTCAACCCTAAAGTTTCTTCAAAACCATACATTAAATTTAAGTTCTGAATCGCTTGTCCTGAAGCTCCCTTTAATAAATTATCGATGGCAGAGTAAATTAAAATTTGGTCTCCGTGTTTGATTAAGGAAATGGCACATTTGTTTGTATTCACAACTTGTTTCATATTCACAGGTGCATCCGTAATGTGAACAAAAGGTGCATCTGCATAAAACCGTGTAAAAATCTCTTTAGCTTCTTCTAAAGTTCCATCAAACTTGGTATAGACTGATGCAAAAATTCCACGACTAAAGTTTCCTCTATTTGGAATAAAGAACAATTCTCCTGCTTTAGAACCTTGTAAAGCTTCTAACGTTTCTCCTATTTCACCCAAATGCTGGTGTGTAAAAGGTTTGTACACAGAAAAGTTGTTATCTCTCCAAGGAAAGTGAGATGTTGCCGTTGGCGAAACTCCCGCTCCTGTAGCTCCTGTAGTAGCGTTGATATGAATATCGTTTTCTAATTTTTTAGCTTTTGCTAAAGGCAACAAAGCAAACTGAATACAAGTAGCAAAACAACCAGGATTGGCAATGTATTTTGCTTTCTTAATTTCTTTTCTGCTTACTTCTGGCAATCCGTATACAAATTCTTTTCCTTCAAAAACCATATCTGCATTCAAACGGAAATCGTTGCTTAAATCGATGATTTTAGTGTTGTCAGAAAACGTATTATTTTGTAAAAAAGTAGTAGAATTTCCGTGTCCTAAGCACAAAAACAACACATCAACCTCTGGGTTAATGGTATCTGTAAAATCTTGTTCGGTATCCCCTAACAAATCTACATGTACTTTGTATAATTTGTTTCCAGCATTAGAAGTACTGTACACAAAATCCAATGTTAATTCAGGATGATTTAAAATCAATCTGATTAATTCTCCTGCTGTATATCCTGCTCCTCCTACTATTCCTGCTTTTATCATTTCATTTTAGTTTTTAAAGTTATATAATCTCGACTACGCTCGATCACCTAACAACTTTTAAACGTTCTTGTTTTTAGTTAAATCGATTAAACAAATAAACGATTCATCCTATAAACAACTTTTTAACTATGCATCTAACAAATCTTTATTTACGTGGTAAAAGATTTTATTTTGCATACCGTATATTTTTATAAACCCTTTAGCATCTTGACTAGACCAAGCGTTGTTTTCTTCACCGTAGTCTGCAAATCCAGAAGCCATTAAATCGTATTTAGAATCTATTCCTGTTACAATAAAATGATATGGACGTAAGGTTACATATACATCACCCGATACTGTTTTTTGAGAATCTTCTAAAAACTTTTCTATGTTACGCATTAAAGGCTCTAAGTACTGACCATCATGGAAAAATGTTCCATAAGTAGTTGCCAATCCTTCTTTGGTAATTTGTTGTGCTTTAGACAAAGTATGCTTTTCTAATAAGTGATGCGCTTTGATAATAACCGTTGCAGCAGCAGCTTCAAAACCTACACGTCCTTTAATTCCTACAATGGTATCTCCAACGTGAATATCTCTACCAATAGCAAATTGAGTTGCTACATCTTCTAGCTTTAAAATATTGTTTACCGGAGTATCTTTTACTCCATTAAAAGCCACTAACTGACCTTTGTCAAAAGTTAAGGTTACTTCTTCTTCATCATTACGTTGTAATTGACTTGGGTACGCTTCGCTAGGTAATGCTTTTTGAGATTTTAAAGTCTCTACTCCACCTACTGATGTTCCCCAAATACCTTTATTAACCGAGTATTTAGATTTTTCCCAGTTCATATCTACTCCGTGAGATTTTAAATAATCAATCTCCGTTTGACGAGCTAATTTTAAATCACGAATAGGAGTAATAATTTCAATTTCTGGTGCGATGGTTTGGAAAATCATATCAAAACGAACTTGATCATTTCCTGCTCCTGTAGAACCATGTGCAATGTATTTTGCTCCTATTGACTTTGCATATTTTACAACCTCTATAGATTGAAACACACGCTCTGCTGATACAGATAATGGATAGGTATTGTTTTTTAACACGTTACCGTATACCATGTATTTAATAGCTTTATCGTAGTATTTTTCAATAATATCTTTACTAGCATGAGAGGTAACTCCCATTTCGTATGCTTTTTTCTCAACAACAGCCAATTCTTCTTTGGTAAAACCACCTGTGTTTACCAAAACTGAATGCACTTCTAAGTTTAGTTCGTTGATTAAATATTTTACACAATACGAAGTATCTAAACCTCCACTATATGCCAATACTACTTTTTCCATGATATTTATATATTTTAATAGGTATTCGAGCCTAGTCAAGAACAATTCATCTTGACTACCATCGAAGACCACTTTACCTTAAACAGTAATGATTTAATATTCAGTCCGCAAAAATACGGAATGTGAATGAAACATTAAAAATTAACGAATGAAAACACTAATTCAGATTTGAATTAGATTTTTTTAACAAGTTTTAGCTTTTTTTATGAAAGAATTTATCTTTCAATCTAGCCAACTTCGCTTTAAACTCAAAACTAGGCTCCTTTGTTTTGTTTAAGTTTTTGCGTTCCGCTTCTTTAGGATCGTGTAACATTCCTGTACACAAACACATTTTGCGTTCGTTACGCTCTAAGATGTCAAAGTTTTTACAAGATCTACATCCATTCCAAAAAGCTTCATCTCTAGTAAGCTCTGAAAAAGTAACAGGCTTATATCCTAACTCGTAATTTATTTTCATCACTGCCAAACCAGTAGTGATTCCAAAAATTTTAGCATCAGGATACTTTTCTTTAGAGTGATTAAAAACTTTTGTTTTTATTTTTTTTGCCAATCCTTGATTTCTGTAATCCGGATGTACAATTAGTCCTGAGTGAACTACATAAGATTTGTTCTCCCAAGTTTCTATATAACAAAAACCTGCAAATTTAACTCCATCTAAAGCAATAACAGCATCACCACTTTCTAGTTTCTTTTTAATATACTCTGGAGTTCTCTTAGCAATACCCGTTCCTCTAACTCTTGCAGAAGTCTCTATGGTATCGCATATGATGTCAGCGTATTTAAAATGTGATTTGTTGGCAGATACAATTTTCATTATTGTGTTTTTATAAGTTTTGTTTCGTTTTAGCTAAAAATTAGGTGTTAAAAATTTTGAATACCCTGTAACAACAGGCTATTCTCTAATTCGTCGCCTACGAATAAACACAATAGCAGTACTGCAGGTAATTTTACCTGAAGCATATGAAAATAATATATTAACTGCCTGATGCATAGTTATTAATAAAAAATAGGGTGCAAAAATACAATTATAAATTAATATAGAGAAAAGATTTATTGCTAATCACTTAAAAAACAGCAACAAAAAAAAAATCGCTGTTGAGTAACCAGCTCAACAGCGAAAAAATAATCAACATGAATATAATTAAATCAATTAATTATGAAACAATGACTTTAACAAAACAAAATCTATCTATTTCCAATATCCTCAAATATAGATATATTTTTTTATTAAATAATCAATAAACAATCAAAAAAACATACTAATCTCTAAATCCGTTTTCTATGTTTTTTAGAATTTCGTTTATTTTTTCTTGATTTGTTTCATATTTTCCATTGGCATTACTCTTTTCTGGAAACTGCTCTATCATGACTGTTTGTGATGGGAAAGCAAAATCTACTCCTAATTCTGCTGCCAAGGTTAGAATAGTCATATGCAATCTATGTTTTGACGATTGTTCTACTCCCCACTCTAAAGACACAAAATAGGTGTTTACTAATACCTCTAAAGCGGAATCTCCAAAACCAACAAACTCTACATTGTAAGATTTTGTTAAAGTTTCTGGATGTAACTCAATAATTCTTCTAACTCCTACCACAAAAGCCTCTATTAATTCTGGAGGAGTATCGTATCTAATTCCTAATTTGGTTTGATACCTTCTATACTGTCTTAATCCTTTATTATTAATCACAATTTCTGACAACTTACTGTTAGGAATGGTAAAAATTGAAGTGTCTACAGCTCTAATTCTTGTAGATCTAAAACCAACTTCTTCCACCGTTCCTTCTACACCACCACCTTCTATCCAATCTCCAATTTGAAAAGGTTTGTCTAAGAAAATCATAAACGTACCTATTAAATTCTTAACCGTGTCTTGAGATGCCAAAGCAACAGCCAAACCTCCTATAGAAGCCCCTGCAATAACCGTAGTTGTGTTTACTCCAAAAATGGTTAGCATTTTTAAAACCCCAAGAAAAACCACCAACACTTTTAACAATCTACTTAAAATAGGAGCTAATTGATCATCTAACTTGCTATCTGTTCTTGATGTATAAGAAACATACACCTCTATTAGTACACTTACAATTTCTAAGAAAACGTATATCCACAAAACAATTTGTCCAATCTCTAATCCTTTAATCAAAAAAGAATTGATATCAATATTAAATTGTAAAACAGGAATATAAACCTCTATTAAATAGAACACAATTAACAAGGCAGCCGGTCTAGACAACTTATCTAAAGTTTTATTTAAAGAGTCATGAGAAAAACGCATGAAAAAATTCTCCAACCTTTTTAACACAAAGAAAATAGTCTTGTTTAATAGCCAAAACAACAAAACTCCTAGAAGGATAAAAATGAAAATTCCAACATATTGCCACAATTCAATTGTTAAAAAAACCTTGTGTCCTACATTAGGAATTATTTTTTTGATGAATTCTGTACCTGCAGGAAACACTTGTTTGTAAATTGAAAAAATCTGCTCATTGGTATCTTGACTATAGTACCATTTACCGTTTACTCTTTCTAAATACACTTCTGGTAATTGCTTAGGAAACAAAACGTATTGACTTCTAATTTCAACCTCAGAAATGGTATCCTTATATTTTGGATTGGTTGGCAAATTTTTCATATTTACCTTTAATCCTTTTCCGTCTAAAACTTGCTTAATTTTTATAGCAATCTGAATAGATTTCTCTAGCGACTCTCCATTAATGGTAGCCGCAGCCTTTTGTTCATTATAGCTTTCTGCTTGTAAAAAATGTAAGTGAGTAAAAATTGTTTTATAAGGACTAGACAAGTCTACTTTAACTTCGTCATTTTGTGCTATTAACGATGCACTTATCAACAAGAAAAACAATACTATTCTTTTCATAATCAATGGGTCTATTTTTAGATATTCAAAAATAGCCATTTGCTTCTGATTACAATAAAAAAAGCTCCTAACAAATGCTAGGAGCTTTAAACTAACCAAATCTTTAATCAATTATCTTAAGTATGATTAAAAAATTACAAATTTACTAACCAAAAAACTTTGTAATCTATTCTAAGACCCAAACAGATACAAAAGGTTTAATTCTCATTTAAAAAAAGTCGAAAAAAAATGCCTTGTGATATTCACAAAGCATTCTTTCTATCTTCTTCTTTTTTTAGGCTTTCGCTTTTTAAAAGGTTCTTCTGTTTTTTTGTTCTTATCTAAAACACTTACAAACCCATCTTGATTTCTTTTTCCTCTAGTAGGTTTGGATTTTTTATTAATGATTCCCTTAGGAACATCTACCGTATCATCAAAAGTATTTTTAGATTTAAAATCTTTTTTATACGTATTGGTTCCTCCTTTAGGTAACAACTTGTTTAACAAATCGTGTCTTCCTATTTTGGTTAACGATTTACGAATCCAAGCTTGATTTTCTTTTTTATACCAAAAGAAAAATCGGTGTTGCTCTTCTTTTTCTTGAGCTGTTTTAGGAGTGTCCATTTTTTCTAAAGTATAAGGATGGTATCCACTATAATAAATAACCGTAGCTACTGTCATAGGTGTTGGTGTAAACCCTTGTACTTGCTCTAATTGGAATCCCATATCTTTAGTTTCTGCAGCCATGTTTGCCATGTCTTCAATTTCGGACTGTGGATGACTTGAAATAAAATAAGGAATCAATTGCAGATTTAACTTCTTTCTTAAATTGATTTTATCAAAAATCTTTTTAAAGTCGTGAAAGTTTGAGAACGATGGCTTACGCATTAACTTTAAAACCTTATCTGAAGTATGTTCTGGAGCCACTTTTAAACGACCCGATACGTGATTGGTAATTACCTCTTCTGTGTAATCTTCTAACTCCTGAGGATCTGCATTTTTATTAAAATCTGGCACTAACATATCGTAACGAATTCCAGAACCAATAAAAGATTTTTTAATTTTTGGATGCTTGTCTACTGCCTGATACAAATCTGTCATAGGAGCATGAGAAGTATCTAAGTTTGAACAAATTACTGGGTTGATACAAGAAGGAGCTACACACTTGTCGCAAATTTCTTGCACCTTTCCTTTCATTTGATACATATTGGCTGATGGCCCACCAATATCAGACAAATACCCTTTAAAATCTGGCATACTAGCTACCTGATCTACTTCTTTTAAAATAGACTCTTTACTTCTACTAGCTATAAATTTTCCTTGATGTGCCGAAATGGTACAAAAACTACATCCTCCAAAACAGCCTCTATGCGTGTTGATAGAAAACTTTATCATTTCAAACGCAGGAATAGGTCCACGCTTGCTGTACTTTGGATGTGGCAACCTTGTATAAGGCAAATCAAAAGAAGCATCTATCTCTTTTTCCAACATGGTTGGATACGGTGGATTGATAACCAAAACCTCATCATCTATATCTTGTAAAATTCTACCTCCGTAGGTTTTATTAGATTCTTGTTCTATGGTTTTAAAATTGGCTGCAAATGTTTTTTTATCTGCCAAACAAGCTTCATGAGAGCTTAATCTTTTATCTACCCAATTTTTATTTTTTTGTAAAGGCTCCTCTTTAGGCTGTAAATAAGCGGTTTGCTTAATTGTTTTTAAAGAACTAAACGGAACTCCTTTTTGCATTAAAGTTACAATCTCTTTTAAAGGTTGCTCTCCCATTCCGTACACCAAAATATCAGCACCCGATTCTTTTAAAATACTAGGCTTTAATTTATCGGACCAATAATCATAATGCGTAACTCTTCTTAAAGAAGCCTCTATCCCTCCAATTAATACAGGAGTATCTGGATATTTTTCTTTTAAAATTTTAGAATATACAATAGTGGCATAATCAGGACGTAAACCTTTATCTCCATTTGGTGTATAAGCATCTTTATCTCTTCTACGTTTACTAGCTGTGTAGTTACTTACCATAGAATCCATTACCCCAGAAGTCACTCCAAAAAACAATCTTGGCTTTCCTAGTTTTTCAAAATCCTGTAAGTTATCTGTAACACTTGGCTGTGGTACAATAGCTACACGTAACCCGTAACTCTCTAACAAACGACCAATTACTGCAGGTCCAAATGATGGATGATCCACATAGGCATCTCCACTAAATAGAATTACATCTAATTCATCCCATCCTCTAATCTTACATTCTTTCTTAGTGGTTGGCAACCAGCTTGATAGTCTTAACTCTTGTTCCATAGCGCAAAGATACGGGGAAAAAGTGAATTGTAAGCCTTTAGAACAAAACAGTACTTGCTGATAAGCACAAAAACTTAAAGGTTTTAAAACTTTTTTAAAAAGCTAAGGTCTAAAGTAATAGTAATTCTAAAAACTTATATCATGAAAAAAATACTTTTATTAGCCGTATTCATTATCTCATCAACTGTTTTTTCTCAAAAAAGACAGCATCAAAAAAATGAATTAAGCACCGAACAAAAAACTCAGTTAATGATTAAAAAACTAAGCATTGATTTAGATTTAAGTTCTAAACAAATTGCTAAGATTACACCTATCATGGTTGATAAAGCAACTAAAATGGAAGCTAAAAAAGCTGAATTTAAATCTAAAAGAGGAGAACACAAGCAAGATAGAAAAATACTTTCTAGTGATGATAAGTTTAAAATGGCTATGGCTCACATAGAAGAACAAGAAGCTTTTCAAAATAAAATGAAAAACATTTTAAACAAAGACCAATATGCTACTTGGAAAGAAATGCATAAAAAACATGGACAAAAAAGAAAAGCAATGTTTAGCCACAAGAAAAAAGGCCACAAAGGATGCAATGGTAAAAGAGATCAGAAATGTGATAAATCTGCTGCTTAAATACTATCGCTATCAAACAGAAAAAGCCTCTTAAAATAATTTAAGAGGCTTTTTTTACAATAAGATTCTAATCTATTTAGTGATCCAAATCGTGTTTTAATACTTGAAACTGATAAGGTGTAATTTCTAAATTAAACTCATTTTGAATAGTTAAATCCGCTAAGTCTATTTGAACTATTTTTTTATTTGACGGAATAGAAATATATAGAAAACTATCTGTTATGGCCATATTACTAATTACCGAACCATGATCTGTAGATTCTGTATCCATAGTAATATTTAATTTTCCCTGGTATTGTACTACTCCACTAACTACATCTGTAACACTAAAGTTTCCTTCTTTAGACAATCCTGCTACAAGATCACCTTCTTTTGACATCATACATTTAAACAAGTTTGTGTTTTCAAAAACAGGAGTTATTTTTTTGCTATCTATATTTATAAAATAAACTCCTTTACTAGCTGTATACCCAACAAATACATTAGCAACATTGGTACTTAACAAACTCCCAAACCACACATTCTCTTCAAAATCATTAGGATAATCAATCAAGCTTTGCTCTCCAGTACTTTTTACAACCAAAACACCTGTGTTAGAACCAAAAACAGCCACCGTTCCATTTCCGGCACTTCCATGAATTCCAGAAGTGACAACGCTTGATTCACCTCCATAAACTACCTCTCCACTTTGATTTATTATCTGCACTTTTTCTGGCAATCCAACACCATTACCCAATGCTGTAACCGCAATTGTTCCATTGTTAAAAACAACCATAGCTCCATGATGAGCAACAGAACCTGTACCTATAGACCTTACCAGAGAAGCATTGTTATGAATACTGTTTTCATTAAATAAGTTTAAAGTAGCATCTCCATCATTATAAACAAGTACAAACCCCTGCTCAGATTTAAAATGTGTAGGTTTTTCACTCTCAAAACTAATAGCTCCCATTCCTACTTCTCCAAGATTGTGACTATGGTCTCCGTGAGGAATTTCTCCACCCAAACTAAAGGTTTCTGTAAAGTTATGATCTCTATGCGTAATAACACCATAGCTACCTGACTCCGTTACATAAACACTTCCTCCACTATAACTAGCCTCAAAACTCTGAACCGTTTTATCAAAAGGTTTTAAAAGATTTAACTTTGTTGAATTGACATCAGAAATTAACAAAGCTGTGTTTTCTTCTTCAAGAATTGTTTTTTCAGTGATTCCGTTTTCATCATCTGAACAAGATAACATTGTAGAAATGGCTAGCGCGTAGCCTAAAATTTTAAAAGATTTCATTTTTATTTTTTTATAAATACACGGCAAATATAAAATAAAAACATTCAAATGCAACAATGTTGCATTTGAATGTTTGGAAATAAAAAAACACCCATAAAAACAAATATTGTTTAACTATGGATGTTAAATTATATACGTAAAAACTACTCCACTCTTAACTCCTGACCTATTGATAAATCATTTGTTCTTAAATTATTCATCTTTTTCAACTCCTCTACCGTTGTATCGTATTCCTTAGAAATAGAATATAAAGTTTCTTTTTTCTCTACCGTATGATAATGTTCTCTTTTTGCATTGCTTCTTAATTTTAATTCATCTCCTTTATGAATGATATGATCTGATAAATTATTTAAAGCTTTTAGTTCCTCTACAGAAATGTTGTATTCTCTAGAAATAGAATACAAAGTATCCTCATTTTTTACGGTGTGTACTCCTTTTCTATTTAGTTTTTTTCTTCTCTTAGCTTCATGTTTTAAATCGTCTACAATTTCTGCTACTTCGGCTTTTTGAGTTAAATGGTCTGTATCTATTTTTCCTTTTAACACCATTTTATCGTACTTATACAATTCGTATTTTTCAATAAAAGCAACCAGCTTGTTTGGGTATTTTGGATCGGTAGCATAACCTGCTTTTTTTAAACCTTTAGCCCAAGATTTATAATCATCTTTTTTAAGTTTAAACAAACTTGCATATCTAAAACGAGTGGTTAAGAACAAAGAATGATCTTGATACGAAGTTGCTGGATATTGATATTTTCTAAAGCACTCTCCTTTGGCATCATCATCATGATATACCTTTTCTCCTTTCCAACCTGTGTGACATTTAATTCCAAAATGGTTATTGGATTTTGCCGACAACTGACTTTTTCCACTTCCCGATTCTAAAATTCCTTGAGCTAAAGTAATACTTGCAGGAATTTTAAATTTTCGCATTTCATCCATAGCCAAGGGAGCGTATTGCGCTATGTAAGCCAAGGTTGTTTCGTTTAAATTACTATGTGCATCTTTTTTAGTTTCTTTAACTGCCTTTTCTACTTCTTTTAAAGCTTCTTTGCTAGGAACCACCATTACTTCCTGACGAGTATTTATGTTTTTGGCATTGCTTTTTTGTGTTACTTTTTTACTAGACCCACAAGAAATTACCAACAATACAACTCCTAAAACTAAAAATTTCCTCATAAAATAATTTGTTTGTTTTTTTGTTTTAACAATACATTCATTCCTTCAATTCCCTGAAGTCCTCCTGTATGAATTGCTAAAATTGTACTTCCTTTTTTAAATTGATGATTGACAATCATTTTTAACAAACCAAACATCATTTTTCCTGTGTAAATAGGATCTAAAGGAATACTCGTTTCTTCTTTAAACTGATTGATAAAAGTAATTAATTCGTCGGATATTTTTCCATAGCCACCAAAATGATAGTCCGAAACCATTTTCCAATTTTCTTTATTGGGCTGTAAACTATTAATTTCATCTTGAATCCAACTTCCTTTTAACGCAGGAAAGACTAAAATATTTTGATGAATGTTACTGCTGTTTATAATTCCCGTAACGGTTCCTCCTGTTCCCATAGCGCAGCAAACATGTGTAAATTCTTTATCTTTTTCTGATAAAATTTCTTCACAGCCTTTGATTGCCAAATTATTTGTTCCTCCTTCGGGAACAAAATAACTATTGGGATATTGGTGCTCTAATTTTGCTAAAAAATCAGACTCTTTTTTTTGTTGATAATCCGAACGAGAAACAAACAAAAACTCCATACCAAACGCATGTGCTTGACGTAAAGTTGGATTTTGAGTGAGCGTTTTTTGCAAATTAGCTCCCAATTCTTCACCCCGAATAACTCCAATGGTGTTAAAGCCAAATTCTTTTCCCGCAGCAGCAGTAGCCAATATATGATTAGAATATGCCCCCCCAAAAGTGAGTAAAGCTTCTTTCTTTTGTTTTTTAGCTTCTGCTAAATTGTATTTTAATTTTCTGAATTTGTTCCCGGAAATAAAAGGGTGCAATAGATCTTCTCTTTTTACATACAGCACTACTTCTTTTTCTTGTAAAAGAGGAAGGTTGATTTGTATGTTTTGAGAAATCATAAATTTTGTATTTACATCTCTACTCCGCTCGATGACCTTGATGGTGTTCGAGCGGAGTAGAGAACATATTAACTATCCTTCTTTGGTTGAAATTTCATCATCCAACTCAAACAGTTCTTCCATTAAAGCATCTAGCTCGTCTTTTTTAGCTTGGTATTTTTCAAAGAAAGTTCCATCAGCAGCGTGTTTCTCGTAATCTTCTGCCAGTTGATTGTCTAACTTTTTTATTTCTTTTTCCAAATCCGCAATAGATCTTTCTACTTTGCTAAATCTGTTTTTAATTCTCTTTAATTCCTTTTCTTCTTCTCTACTTAATTTTCCCGCTTTTTTCTCCACAGGTTTTTCCGTTTCAACTACGGTTTTCATTTCTGCAGCACGCATATCTTCTAACTTATGCTCTGCTAAGAAATAATCTAAATCCCCTAAATATTCCTTAATCACTTTGTCTTTAAAGTAGAATACTTTTTCAGTTAAACCTTGTAAAAAATCTCTATCGTGAGAAACTAAAATCAACGTTCCTTCAAAATTTTCCAAGGCTTTTTTTAGTACATTTTTAGAAGCAATATCTAAGTGGTTGGTAGGCTCATCCATGATTAAAACATTAAAAGGTTCTAATAACATTTTACACAAAGCCAATCGGTTTCTTTCTCCCCCAGACAATACTTTTACTTTTTTATCTACATCATCACCTCTAAATAAAAAAGAACCTAACATGTCTCTTACCTTAGCTCTGTTTCCATCGTTAGCAGCATTTTCCATGGTTTCTAACAAGGTAACTTCACCATCTAAATGTTCTGCCTGATTCTGAGCGAAATATCCAATTTCTACATTGTGTCCTAATTTTAAATGACCTGAATAATCTGTGTCACCCACCATCATTTTAGCTAAGGTTGATTTTCCTTGACCGTTTTGACCTACAAATGCAATTTTAGAACCACGTTCAATCATCAATTCTACATTAGACAGCACGTGTTTATTTCCGTAACTTTTAGATAATTTTTCGGCCTCTACCACAATTTTCCCTGGCTCTTTAGACAATGGAAAACGAACATTCATAACCGCATTGTCTTCTCCATCTACCTCAATACGCTGAACTTTATCTAACTGTTTAATTAACGATTGTGCTAAAGAAGCTTTAGTAGCCTTGTATCTAAAACGCTCTATTAACTCTTCTTTGGCTTTTATTTCTTTTTCTTGATTTTTTTGAGCCTGCAATTGCTTTTCTCTAATCTCATCTCTCAACAATAAAAACTCTGAATACGGTTTTTTATAGTCATAAATCTGACCTAAAGAAATTTCTATAGTTCGGTTGGTTACATTATCCAAAAACATTTTATCGTGAGACACTAAAACCACGGCTCCAGCATATCCTCTTAAAAAGTTTTCTAACCAAATAATAGATTCAATATCTAAGTGGTTGGTAGGCTCATCTAACAACAAAATATCGTTTTGTTGCAATAGCAATTTGGCCAATTCAATACGCATTCTCCATCCTCCAGAAAAGGTATCGGTTAACTTTCCAAAATCTTCTCTATTAAAACCTAATCCTTGTAAAATCTTTTCGGTTTCTCCTTGGTAATTGTATCCCCCTAACAACTCATAACGAGTTGTTTTTTCTTCCAAACTATGCATTAATTCTACATAATATTCGCTTTCATAATCGGTACGTTCTGCTAATTCCGTATTAATTTGTTCTAATTCAACTTCAATTTGTTTTATTTCTTCAAAAGCTTGATAAGCCTCTTCTAAAATAGTTCTGCCCGGAATAAAATCTATATCCTGACGTAAAAAACCAATCTGAATATCTTTATCAAAAGCTAAGGTACCTCCATCACTAGGAATATCTTTAGACAATACTTTTAATAGTGTAGATTTTCCTGCTCCGTTTTTACCTACCAATCCTACTCTATTTCCTTTTTCTAACTTAAAAGTTATTCCCGAAAAAAGATCTTCACCATTAAATGTAACTGTTAAATTATGTACGTTAACCATATGTAACTTTTGTTGCTTATATCTATTAAATTGGAACTATATTTGCTTGTAACAACTAGAACCTTAATGCATTTCCTTTTTTTAAAGGTTCCGCAAAAATACCATAAATAAATAGACCATGTCTACAAATAAAAGCAAACTATATAGCATATTTACTTCTAAATGTCCACAATGTAGAGAAGGAGCGTTTTTTGAAAACAAATTTTCTTTTAATGTTTTAAAAACTACAATTACTAAAACTCACTGCCCAAAATGCAACTTAAAGTACATGAGAGAACCTTCTTTTTTTTACGGAGCTATGTATGTAGGTTACGGACTAAGTGTTGGTTTGGCTATTGCTATTTATGTAATTAGCACATTGTTTTTTGGACTTACCATGAGAGAAAGCCTTGTGGCTATTGCCATAGGTTTGTTTACCTTAGCTCCATGGACCTTAAGACTTTCTAGAGTTCTATGGATTCACTTATTTGTAAGCTATCAAAAAGACCCAAACAAGAGAGTAAAATAATTAAAACTTTACAATTTTATTATTTTCTAACTTTACCACAAACGCATCTTTTACTCCTAAATCCATCAGGATTTTTTGAAGATTATTTGCTTCTTTAACCGTTGCAAAATTACCTAAAACATAATGCTGTAAACCGTTTACTTCTACTTTTTTTACGGTAGAAGTAAATTCAGCATCAAACTTTTTATAAGCACCTATTTGCACTCCGTAAGAAACGGTATTCACAACTTTAGTAGTTTCTTTTTCTACCACTTTTTGTGTAACGGGTGTTACTACTTTTTCTTTAGAGGTTTCTTCTTGTTTTGATGAACAACCTATCAAAAATATAGCTGCTAAAAATACATATTGTGCACAAACTATTTTACTTATTTTGAACTGCATTGCGTTTTTTTCTTTAAAGATAAGCATCTGTTTTTTATTTAAATCTTTCTATGTCAATCTCTTTAGGTAAAGGCTCCTTATTTTCTAAATAATTATAGAGTTGTTTTGCTACCATAGGAGCAATCATTACTCCACGTGTTCCCATTCCATTAAAAACAATTAAATTTTTATGTACAGGATGTTTTCCTACCAAAGGTCTTCTATCTTTTACGGTAGGTCTAATTCCTCCAAACTGATTTACAATTTCGTAAGGAACATCAATCATCGTATTTAACTTATCTACCAATTCTTTTCTTCCTCCTTGGGTAGGGTCTAAAGTTTTATCATTCCAATTAAAAGTAGCACCTATCCAATAAGTATCATCTCCAACGGGCAATACAAACAAAGCCGATTTTATTTGTTGTGTTAATTTTAACTCAGGAGCTTTAATAAACAGCATTTCTCCTTTGGTACCTGTTAATGGCAAGTAATTAAAAAATGGATTTTCTTTTAAGCCGTAGCCTTCTGCAAATATTATTTTTTTGGCAGTAATATCTTTGTAGACAACCGATTCCTCGTTAATTTCCAACTCATCATGAACAAAAGGGATTTCTAAAAATTGATTCTTATTTTTTAAATATAAAATATAATCATCTAATACTTTTTTAACCAAAACCCTTCCGGTACCCTTTACCTCTCCAAAACCTTCAAAATAATGAATCCCCTTAATTTCATCTTTTAAAATTTTAGGATTCATATATTTTTCCAACAAAGGATTGTCGCAAGCCATAAACCAATTGTTCTGATCTTCTATAGATTTAAAAACTTTTAAAGTTTCAAAAAAAGTTAAATATTCACCCCCAAATTTTTCTGATACCTCTTTGTAAAAAGGGAACAAACAATCCAATTGCTCATCGGCATTCCAAACAGGAGTAAAACGCTTTAAAATTACAGGATTAAAAACTCCTGCCGCTACTCGCGATGACACTTGTGAAGCGTTATCTAACACTACAATTGAGTGTCCTTTATCTTCTAATTCTTTTGAAATAGCCATTCCAGCCAATCCAAAACCAACAATAATATAATCTACTTGCATGTGGCAAATTTACAATTTTAAGAAATTGAAGGATATTAAAATACAACTTATTAATTATGAGTATATTTGCTTTTAGAATCTAAAAATTCACTATTTTTTTGGGGATATAAAATTTATGAGAAAAAAACTTACAATTAAAGACATAGCGAAAGAACTGAACGTTTCTATCTCTACAGTTTCTAAGGCACTGAATGACAGTCATGAAATTGCCGAGGTTACCAAAAAACGCATTCAGGCATATGCCAAAGAGTTTAATTACAAACCCAATTTTAATGCACTAAGTTTAAAAAACAAAAAAACAAAAACTATTGCCGTATTAATTCCTAACATGCTTAAATATATTTACGCACAAGTTTTTAATGGAATTGAACAGGTTGCTAATGACCTTGGGTACAAAATTATTACTTGTGTATCTAACGAAAAAACTAGTAAAGAAATAGAAATTTTAGAAATGCTATCTAACGGTAGTATTGATGGTTTTATTATTTCCCCAGCTTTAGAAACAAGCATTAACAAAGAATATAGTCATTTTCAAGATGTTTTAGATGAAGGTTTCCCTATTGTAATGTTTGATAGAATTCCTAAAGAATTAGATTGTGACAAAGTAATGATTAAGGATCATAAAGCAACTTACAACGCTGTGGAACATTTAAAAAACACAGGGTGTACCAACATTGCTTTTATATCTACCAACAACAAATTAACAAGTACTAAAAAAAGAAAAAAAGGATACTTAAAAGCTTTGGAAGAATTTAACCTTCCTATTAACCAAGACATTATGGTTGATTTAACAGAAATTAACTATAAAGAATACGAAAAAGCTTTAACACCCATGTTGGAACAACATCAAATTGATGGTGTTATTACAACCAACGAGGCCACAGGTATTGCCATTCAAAAAGTAGCACAAAAATTAGGATACAACATTCCTGGCAACTTTTCTGTAATTGCCTTTTCTAACGGAATTTTAGCAAGACACGCTAGTCCTCAAATGACCACTATTAGTCAGCATGGAGAAAAAATGGGAGCTAAAGCTGCTAAACTTTTAATTCAGCGAATAGAAGAAGACGTAGAAAAACCAGAATACGAAACCAAAATTATTAAGACAGATTTAGTCATGAGAAGTTCTACCAAATCTTTCTTAAAACTAAACTATAAGTAACACAACTACTCCTACAGTTTATATCTATTACATAAGTATTGTTTTGTATACTATGAAACGTATCTTTATATAAAGATTCAGAACATATGAGATTTCATACAAGAAAATGGGTAAAACCCGAAGATTTAAACGCAAACGGAACTTTGTTTGGAGGTAAACTCTTAGCTTGGATTGATGAAGAAGCTGCTTTGTATTCTATCATTCAATTAGAGAACAGTAGAGTTGTTACCAAATTCATGTCAGAAATAAACTTTTTAAGTTCTGCCAGGCAAGGTGATATTATTGAAATAGGAATTGAAGTTGTTAAATTTGGAAAATCATCTTTAACACTAAATTGCGAGGTAAGAAATAAAATGACCAGAGAAACCATTATAAAAGTTGACAATATTATTATGGTTAATTTAGGTGATGATGGTAAACCAAAACCACACGGAAAAACAGAAATAGAATTTGTAAAAGACCGATTAGCAGCGACTAACGATTAATTTCAGATCTAATTCCTACATAAAAAAACCGACTCAAATGAGTCGGTTTTTTTATACTATAATCTACTAGTTCTTAAGACAATAGTTGCTTAATTACTACCGAAATTGCTTTTCCATCTGCTTTTCCTGCAAACTCTTTAGAAGCTACTCCCATTAACTTTCCCATATCTTTAATAGATGATGCTCCAGTTTCAGAAATTAACTTACTTAAAGCCGCTTTTAACTCATTCTCTGTCATTTGAGCAGGTAAAAACTGAGAAATTACCTCAGCCTGAGCCAATTCTGGTTCTGCTAAATCTGCTCTTCCTTGTTCTGTATATAAAGTAGCAGAATCTTTACGTTGTTTTACCAACTTCTGTAAAATTTTAAGCTCTGCATCTTCTGTTAATTCTTCTTTAGCTCCACTTTCTGTCTGAGCTAACAAAATAGCAGACTTAACCGCTCTTAATGATTCTAATGCTACTGTATCTTTGGCTTTCATGGCTTCTTTCATTTTAACCATGATTTTTTTTGATAAACTCATTTTATTCTGTTTAGATGATTGGAATACAAAAGTATTAAAAAAACCCAATCTATTAGGATTGGGTTTTTAATACTTAATGTTATACTTTACTAATCTACATTGTCATGTAAAAAAGAATTGTTCTTTCTAATAGTCACTTCATTATCGTTAGAAATATCTATAGAGGTTCTAGAAATTTTATCCACATCTTGTTTGCTGTGTAATTCTACTCCTAATCTCTTATAAGCAGGTTCTCTTTCAATATCGTCTATTACATCCTCATTTAGCCTAGCTGTTTTAAAACGATGACTGTACTTTTTAAAGGTACTCTTTCTTTTTTCTGCACTTCTTTGCAACTCAGAAATCGTTACGTTTAACGGAGAAACTTTGTCATCACAATCCTCATCTAGAACGGTTCTTGCTACAGATTTTTCTCTTACTTCAAACTTAATTTCTTCAGGTTCGTTTACCTCAATTGCAGCAACTTTTCTATCCATCTGTAAAGATGATGATTTGCTAATTGTTGGCTGATAATCAAAACTGTCTAGAGTATATTTTTTTCCACCATTAGGAGTGTTTTCAACTCTTACTTCTGGTTCTGCTTGTTTCTTAGCAACAACTTCAACTTCATCATCAATATCTTCTTCCTCTTCTTCTAAAACAAATACCGTTCTTTTTGGAGCTTCTTCTTTTTTCTCAAAAACAACCTCTTCTACATCTATTACAGGCAATTCAAAAATATCAAAAACCTCTTCTTTAATTTTCTTTGCTACAGCTTCTACTTTTACTTCTTGAGCATCTACTACAGGTAAATCAAAAACGTTAATTTCTTCGTTTTTAACCTCTACAGCTTGTTTTACAGGCAAATCAAAAACATTTACTTTGGCTTTAGGCTCTTCTTCTATTGCAGAAAATAAATCTGGTGTAACATCATTAATAATAAAATCATCTTCTGATACTTCTTCTATTTTTTCTTCTACAGTAGAATTTACCTCTTCAAAAACAACATCTATTTGTTCTATTGCCGATGTAGTTGAAACTAAATCTTTAGTGACATCTTTTTTAGGAGTAGCAAACATTTCTGGCTCTTCCTCTTCTAACAATTGATGAACTACCTTTTTTTCTTCTACAATAGGTTCATCAACAATACGTGTCATTCTTGGTCTTACTACAGATTGTTCTTCCTCAAAATTGTAATGAGCAGTTTGTTCTGTATTTAAAGTATGATATACTTTTTTAACCTCTGTATTGGTAATATCTCTTTGCTGATCAATAGCAAATCCGGTAGCAACTACAGTTACTGCAATAGCATCTCCTAATTCATCATCTTCACCCACCCCCATAATAATGTTGGCTTCGTACCCAGCTTCTTCCTGAATAAAATCGTTAATTTCTCCAATCTCATCCAAAGTAACTTCTTCGGCTCCAGAAACAATTAACAACAATACGTTTTTGGCACCTCTAATTTTATTATCATTCAACAATGGAGAATCCAATGCTTTCATAATAGCACTCTTTGCTCTATTTTCTCCTGCTTCTTTAGCAGACCCCATAATAGCAGTACCACTGTTAGACAGTACTGTTTTAGCATCGTGTAAATCTATATTTTGTTTGTAGTGGTGTGTAATTACCTCTGCTATTCCTCTAGATGCCGTAGACAAAACCTCATCTGCTTTAGAGAAACCAGCTTTGAATCCTAAATTCCCGTAAACCTCTCTTAGTTTGTTGTTATTAATAACAATTAAAGAATCTACATTATCTCTAAGTTCATCTACTCCTTTTTGAGCTTGTTTAGAACGCATTCTTCCCTCAAACTGAAATGGCATAGTAACAATCCCAACTGTTAAAATGTCCATTTTTTTGGCAATACCTGCAATAATTGGAGCAGCTCCAGTACCTGTACCACCTCCCATACCAGCAGTAATAAATACCATTTTTGTTTGAGAAGTCAATACTTTTTTGATTTCGTCAATGCTTTCTTCGGCTGCTTTTTCACCTACATCTGGATTTGCTCCAGCTCCTAATCCAGAAGTTAAACTAACTCCTAATTGAATTTTATTAGGGACAGGACTATTTTGTAAAGCTTGCGCATCTGTATTACAGATGACAAAGTCTACTCCTTTAATATCCTGTGTAAACATGTGGTTTACTGCGTTGCTACCACCTCCTCCAACTCCTATTACTTTAATAGAATTTGATTGAGACTTTGGCATGTCAAAAGCAACATTGTTAAATGATGTATCACTCATAATTATGGGATTTATGGGTCAATTTTTATTCTGCTTCGTTTAAAAAATCTTTTAATCCAGATGCAAATCTTTCAAAAAACGATTTTTTAACTTCTTTTTTCTTTACTTCTTCTTTTTGCACCATTTCTGGTTCTTCTTCAACAGGTATCTCTTGAATTATTTCCTCTTCTTTTGGTTCTACTCTTTCAAAAACGGGAGCTTCTTCTACCTCTTCTTCTTTTACTTCTTCAGGTAATTTTTCCAATCCTTTCATTAACAACCCAACTGTGGTTGCAAAAATAGGACTAGACAAAGCTTCATCAGAACCTCCTGCTAAATGCTCGTTAGGATATCCTATACGAGTATCCATTCCTGTAATATATTCTACCAATTGCTTTAAATGTTTTACCTGAGCACCTCCTCCGGTTAATACAATTCCTGCTATTAGTTTTCCGTTTTGCGTATCGTGTCCGTAGTTTTTAATTTCTACATATACTTGCTCTACAATTTCTGTAATTCGTGCGTGGATTACTTGAGACAAACTTTTTAAAGTAATTTCTTTAGGTTCTCTACCTCTTAATCCAGGAATAGAAACAATCTCGTTGTCTTTATTTTCTCCTGGCCAAGCAGATCCAAATTTTACTTTTAACAACTCTGCTTGTTTTTCTATAATAGAAAAACCTTCTTTAATATCTTCTGTAATTACATTTCCTCCAAAAGGAATTACTGCTGTGTGACGAATAATACCATCTTTAAAAATAGCTAAATCCGTAGTTCCACCTCCAATGTCAATTAAAGCGACTCCTGCTTCTTTTTCTTCTGCATTTAACACTGCTTCTGCAGATGCTAAAGGTTCTAATGTTATGGCAGACAAACCTAAACCAGAACTAGTCACACATCTCCCAATATTTTTAATTTGAGATACTTGTCCTACTACAACATGAAAGTTTGCTTCTAATCTACCTCCGTACATTCCTATAGGCTCTGTTACATCCGATTGACTATCTACCTTAAACTCTTGTGGCAGTACATGAATAATTTCTTCACCAGGTAACATTACCAATTTGTGTACTTGATTGATTAAGTTCTCTATGTCTTGCTCATCAATTACCTCCTCTGGATCTTGTCTTGTAATATAATCACTATGGTGAATGCTTCTTATATGATGTCCTGCAATCCCTACAGTTACCGTATCAATTTTTAAACCCGAAACATTTTCAGCCTCTTCAACAGCTTGTTGAATTGATTGAATTGTTTGAGTAATATTGTTTACAACTCCACGTTTTACTCCTAGGCTTTTTGCTTTACCTATTCCTAAAACTTCAATTTTACCATACTCGTTTTCACGACCAATCATGGCAGCAATCTTAGTCGTACCAATATCTAATCCTATAGCAATACGGTTATTTTCCATTCTTACTTATTTTGAGCAAACAACTTGATTGTTGTACTGTAAATCTATTTTTCTAAAAGTGCCAGACAAACTATCCTTTTCCATAAAGGTGTAAAACACTTTTAATTTTTTTAACTTTTGATTGATTTTATTTAAATCGCCTAACAATACTTTTTGCTGATTGTAACGAGTTTGAAACCAATATCCTTCTTGATCCTTTTGAACTGAAACCACTAATTTTTTCAAAAAATCATCTGCTTCGATTTTCTGAATTAACGGAAACACTTCTTTTGGTTTTATAAAACCATTTTTATTATTGATAACGGGAACTCTTGCTGAATAGTTGCTAGACAAAGGCATTTCTAAACCTTTAGCATCTAAATAAACCACATTCTGCGCATTAAACATTCTAGCCAACGGCTTTCTTTGTTTTACACTTACTTCTAATTCTCCTGTAACCCCAACAGAAACTTGTGCAGATGAGACCATTGGGTGTGCCTGCACTTTATTTTCTAATTCTTGTAAATTTATTAAGGTTTTTGCTTGGTTTACAACGTGTTTGCTTTTTTGTATCAACAAGTTATTAACCATTTGATGCGTTAAGAATAAATTGTCTTCATTGCTAAACGTAATTGTTACCTCAGAAACCGTTCGCATAGCATTTCTTTTGGAGGTAAACCCCAAAATAAGCCCAACTAACAGTAGGAACAAAATTGTTTTTATGTAAACAAAATATTTTTTCATTACGCGATTAACAATTCTTTGGTTACTTCTTCTACCAATACTCCAATATCTCCAGCACCTAACATTACTACCACCGTAGCATCTGTGTTTTTAACGGTATGAATTACTTCTTTTTTGGTTTGCAAATATCTGTTATTATTCGTGATTTTACCCAATAACCAAGCAGAATTCACACCTTCAATAGGTAATTCTCTTGCAGGATAAATATCTAACAACACAACCTCATCAAACTTAGAAAGGCTACTTGCAAAATCATCTATAAAATCACGAGTTCTAGAAAACAAATGTGGCTGAAACACTGCTAATATTTTTTGCCCTGGATACATTTCTCTAACCGCACTTTCTACAGCTGCTATTTCTGTTGGATGATGTGCATAATCATCAATCAATACAAAATTATCTTCTTTAATTTTATACGAAAAACGTCTTTTTACCCCTCTATAAGAAGCTAAAGCCTCCTTAATTTCCTCTAAAGACAACCCGTGTTTTTCTGCCATTGCAATAGAAACCAACGCATTAGACACATTGTGTCTACCAGGCAAATGAAACACTACATTCTGCACAAAACCACTAGGTGTTTTTACATCAAACACAAAAGATCCATTTTCTATTTTTACGTTTAAAGCCTGATAATCTGCCTCTTCTTCAACTCCATAAGTCAAGCCATCAACAGGTAATCCTTTTTTTACAATTAATAATTCTGTTACCTTATTAGCAAACTCTCTAAAAGAAGTTTCTAAAGCTTCTTTTTCTCCATATATATCTAAATGATCTGCATCCATATTGGTAATGCAAGCCACATTGGGTGCCAATTGTAAAAATGAACGATCAAATTCGTCTGCCTCTACCACCGATATTTGATCACCTCCTAAAATTAAGTTGGAATTATAGTTTTCTGTAATTCCACCTAAAAAAGAAGTTGCTCCCGTTTTACACACATGCATAATATGTCCTAAAATAGAAGAAGTTGTTGTTTTACCATGCGTACCTGCTACTGCATAACATTTAGTACTCTTGGTAATTTCTCCTAAAATAGCCGCACGCTTTATTACTTTAAAGCCATTCTGATTAAAATACGCTAATATTTTACTATCCTTTGGAATGGCAGGTGTATACACCACCAACGTATTTTCTATCTTTAAAAAAGAGGTATCAATAGTTTCAATTTCATCAACAAAAGAAATAGCCACACCTTGATCTTCCAAAGCATTGGTTACCACAGATGGAGTTTTATCATAACCTGCTACTTGCTTGCCATTTTTCACAAAATAACTAGCAATGGCACTCATTCCAATACCACCAATCCCCACAAAATATATGTTCTGTATTTCTTTTAACTCCACTTGGCTATTTTTTCTATTTCTTCTACAATTCTAATGGTTGCATCTGGCCTAGCCAATGCTTTTATATTTTCTGACAACTGAGTTGCCTTTTCTTCTTTTTGAAGCAAACACTTTATTTTTGTCATAAAATGCTCCTTTTCTGATTCTTTTAACAAAACAGCTGCATTTTTATTTACAATAGCTGCTGCGTTTTTAGTTTGATGATCTTCTGCTACGTTAGGAGACGGAATAAACACTACTGGTTTTCCTACAATACATAATTCTGACACCGAACTTGCTCCTGCTCTTGAGACAATGATATCTGCAGCCGCATACGCTAAATCCATTTGAGATAAATAGGCATGAGTTTGAACTCCTTCTAAACTATTGTGTTTTTTATACTCTTCTATATAAAACTTACCTGTTTGCCATATAATCTGTAACTCCTGACCTAACAAATCTCTTAAATTGGTTTCTATGATTTGATTGATGGCTCTCGCTCCCAAACTCCCCCCTAAGACCAACAATGTTTTTTTAGAAGTATCTAGTTTAAAATGCTGAACTCCCTCTTCTCTTTTTGATGAAATTGTCAACAAATCTTGCCTTACCGGATTTCCTGTAAATACTATTTTATGCGCAGGAAAAGACGATTCTAATCCTTCGTAAGCTACACATACTTTATCTACCCTTTTCGCTAATAATTTATTGGTAATTCCAGCATACGAATTCTGTTCTTGTATTAAGGCTGGTACTCCTCTTTTAACAGCTACATACAATGTAGGTCCACTTGCAAAACCACCCGTTCCAATAGCCACATCAGGTTTAAAAGCACGAACAATTCCTCTTGCTCTTCTAACACTATCAAATAATTTAAAAGGGAACATTAAATTCTTAATGGTTAAATTTCTTTGTAAACCAGCAATCCACAACCCTTTAATTTGATATCCTGCTTGTGGAACTTTTTCCATTTCCATTTTATCTTGAGCTCCCACAAATAAAAATTCAGCATCTGGATAACGAACTTTTAATTCGTTAGCAATGGCAATAGCAGGATAGATATGTCCACCTGTTCCTCCTCCACTAATTAATATTCTCTTTATGTTGCTCATACTTTTATTCTTCTTCTAATTCTTCTTTAGGATATAAATTTTCTAACGGATCTTCACTTTTTAACTCCAATTCTTCTTCTGTAACTTCTGTAGAAGCTGTTACACTTAAGACCATTCCAACCGCCAAACAAGTCATCCAAATAGATGTACCTCCACTACTTATAAGCGGTAAAGTTTGTCCCGTTACAGGCCCTAGGTTGGTTGCCACCATCATGTTAATAACCGATTGAAATACAATTGGAAATCCTACTCCAACAACCAGCAACTTTCCAAACACCGTTCCCGATTTTTTGGTTGCCACATACATTCTAAAAGTCAACATAAAATAAGCCAACAAAACCATACTAGCTCCAATTAACCCATACTCCTCAACAATAATGGCAAAAATAAAATCCGAAGAAGATTGAGGTAAAAAGTTTTTTTGAACACTTTTACCCGGTCCTTTTCCCGTTAATCCTCCTGTAGCTATGGCTATTTTTGCATTTTCTACCTGATACCCTTCTTTTGAATCTTTGTCTGAAAAAGACTCTATTCTACTCATCCAAGTATCTACCCTGTTTGGCATTAATCCTGGAAAAGCTTTTGCCGACAATACAAACAAGAGTAAAATTAGAATTCCAGCCCCTACAATTCCTGCTAAATATTTTATAGGATATCCGCCTACAAAACACACCATTAACACCATTAAAAACACAATGGCTGTGGTAGAAAAATTGGCTGGTAAAATAAACATCAAAACTAAGGCTATAGGAGTCCAAAGCTTTAACAAACTTTCTTTTAAATTAATTTCAACATCCTTATGTCTAGCTAAATACCTAGCTGTGTACACCATAATCACCAAACCGGCTAAGGTTGATGTTTGAAAACCTACACCAATAATAGGAATACGAATCCACCTAGCTGCATTAGCCCCTCCAATAGTGGTTCCTTGCGCTAGTGTTACAATTAATAAGACAATTACTATTGGAATCATTACTACAGAAACCCCACTAAAATAACGATAAGGAACTCTGTGAATAAAGAACATAATTCCAAACCCCATTAACAGCAATACTGCATGCTTAATTAAAATACCTATGGTTGTTCCGTTACCTGCTACATATACCAAATTAGTACTTGCACTGTATACGGGCATAAAAGAAAACAATGCCAACACAGCAACTAGTGCCCATATAAATAGGTCACCTTTGATGTATGATTTTATATAGGTTAACAACTTCATTAGTTTATAAATTTCTTACTGCATCTTTAAATTTACGACCTCTGTCTTCGTAGCTTTCAAACAAATCAAAACTAGCACAAGCAGGAGACAATAAAACTGTTTCACCTTTATCAGCTAACTTGTAAGCAATTTTTACAGCAGCATCGGCACTTTCAACTTCTTCTATAAAATCTACAATGCTTCCAAAAGCAGCTTTAATTTTGGTATTATCTAACCCTAAACAAATAATTGCTTTTACTTTTTCTCTTACCAACGGATACAATTCTGCGTAATCATTCCCTTTATCAACTCCACCTACAATCCAAACCGTAGGATTGTTCATGCATTCCAAAGCGTAAAATGTAGCATTTACGTTGGTTGCTTTAGAGTCGTTAATATATTCTACTCCATTTACTTTTAATACATGCTCTAATCTATGTTCTGCACCCTCAAAGTTTTCAAGAGACTCTAAAATTGTTTTTTTTCTTGCTTTAAGCAATTGTGCTGCTAAAGTAGCTGCCATGGCATTCTTAGTGTTGTGTTTACCTTGTAACGATAATTTTGAAATGCTCATTCTTAATTCTTCTTTATTTATATTAATCACTATATCATTTTGGTCAACATAGGCACCAAATTCTTGTTTTGTAACTAGAGAAAAGGGTACTAATTGAGCCTTGGGTTTGTGTTTTTTTATTCCCTCCACAACCACAGGGTCATCGGCATCATAGATTAAATAATCTGATGATTTTTGATTTTTGGTAATTCTAAATTTTGAAGCGATGTATTGTTCAAAATCGTATTCATATCTATCTAAATGATCTGGAGTAATATTCGTAATCATAGCAATATGAGGTCTAAAAGACTCAATACCATCTAACTGAAAACTACTCAACTCCAAAACGTATTTATCAAAATTTTGGTTGGCTACTTGTTCCGCATAACTATCTCCTATGTTTCCTCCAATCCCAACATTATACCCTGCTTGTTTTAACAGGTGATGTGTTAGCATTGTGGTGGTTGTTTTTCCGTTTGAACCAGTAATTCCAATAACCTCTGCACTACTATAAGTAGCTGCAAATTCTATTTCTGATATCACGGGAATTCCTGCTGCTATTATATTTTTGATGAATGGAATATGATCTGGAATTCCTGGGCTTTTTACTACCACATTGGCATTCAAAATCAAATTAGTTGTGTGTTGTCCAGACTCAAAAGCAATTCCTTCTTTTTCTAGTTGCTTTGAATACTTTTCTTTAATTACAGATTTATCAGATACAAAAACATCCATTCCTAGCTTTTTTGCTAAAATGGCTGCTCCTACTCCGCTTTCTCCTGCTCCTAAAACAACAACTCTATTCATCTATCTCATTTTTAAGGTTACAACAGACAATACAGCCAACAAAATTCCTATAATTAAAAATCTTGCAACTATTTTACTTTCGTGATATCCTTTCTTTTGATAATGATGATGTAAAGGAGCCATTTTAAATATTCTTCTACCTTCACCAAACTTTTTCTTTGTGTATTTAAACCATCCTACTTGCAGAATTACAGACATATTTTCTGCAAAAAAGATTCCTGCCAATACGGGAATTAACAATTCTTTACGAACTGCAATGGCAATTACCGCTATAATTCCTCCAATAGTTAAACTACCTGTATCTCCCATAAATACTTGTGCTGGATAGGTATTATACCATAAAAACCCTATCAATCCTCCTGCAAAAGCACTAATATAAACTGTCATTTCTCCTGAATTTGGAATGTACATTACATTTAAATAATCTGAAAAAACAATGTTTCCAGACACCCATGCAAAAACCCCCAGAACCGCTACAATAATGGTAGATGTTCCTGCAGCCAAACCATCAATCCCATCTGTTAGATTGGCTCCATTAGAAACCCCTGTTACAATAAAAATAACTACTGGTATAAAAATAAGCCACGCATAATCTGCAGCATTGTCTCCCGTCCAACCTAAAACAGAGGTGTAATCAAATTCGTTTCCTTTTAAAAATGGAATGGTTGTTTTTACAGATTTATGAGCTTCTCCAAACAAATGTGTATTGGCAATTTTTTCAGAAAAAGGCAATTCAGATTTCATGGTTACTGCTGGATGAAAATAAAACATTACCCCTACAAACAATCCTAGACCAACCTGACCCAAAACTTTAAATTTTCCTTTTAACCCTTCTTTATCTTTTTTAAATACTTTGATATAATCATCTATAAATCCAATAACCCCCATCCACAAAGTGGTTATTATTAGAATAATCACATATATATTATCCAACTTTGCAAATAAGAACACCGGAATTAAGGTGGCCAAAATAATAATGATTCCCCCCATGGTAGGAGTACCTGCTTTTTGCACTTGTCCATCTAAACCTAAATCTCTAACCGTTTCTCCTATTTGTTGTTTTCTTAAATAGTTGATTAATCTTTTTCCGTAAATAGTAGACAATAGTAATGAAACCATAAATGCCAAAGCAGAACGGAATGTGATAAACTGAAACAAACTAGCTCCTGTTAATTGATATTCATTTTCTAAAAAATCGAACAAGTAATACAACATTATTTTTTTAGTATTTCAAAGGTTTCTATTAGTGTTTCTTTATCGTTAAAATAAGAGCGCTCTCCATTAATTTCTTGATAGGTTTCGTGTCCTTTTCCAGCCACCAAAACCACATCGTTCTTTTTTGCCAACTTACAAGCTGTTTTAATGGCTTGTTTTCTATCTTCTATTGTTAAAACTTTGGCTGCAAATTCGTTTGTAATTCCAGCCTCCATATCTTCTAAAATAGCAGTAGGATTTTCTGTTCTGGGATTGTCTGATGTTAAAATAACTTGCGTACTTAATTCAGCAGCAATCGCTGCCATTTTAGGTCTTTTGGTTTTATCTCTATCACCACCACAACCTACTACCGTAATTAAATTCACGTTAGGCTCTGCAATATCTTTTATAGTACTTAGTATATTTTTTAAAGCATCGGGAGTGTGTGCATAATCTACCACGCTTACAATACCTGTATTAGATACTTGATATTGAAATCTACCATCAACACTTTTTAATTGACTTAAGGCTGTTAACAATTCCAAATCATCAACACCTAATTCTTTAGCTACTCCATAAATAGCTGCTAAGTTAGAAGCGTTAAAACCTCCAACCAACTGCACCCAAACTTCTTGATTATTGATTTGTAACAACATTCCAGAAAAACTTTTTTCTAAAATTCTTACTTTATAATCTGCCAATGTTTTTTGTGAATACGATTTTTTAGTTGCCTTTGTATTTTGCAACATAATATTCCCATTCTTATCATCTACATTAGTTAAAGCAAATCCTGTTTTAGGCAACTCATCAAAAAATGCTTTTTTAACATCTCTGTACTCGCTAAACGTTTTGTGATAATCTAAATGATCATGTGTAATATTGGTAAAAACTCCACCATTAAAATCTAACCCATAAGTTCTAGACTGATGAATTCCGTGAGAACTCACCTCCATAAAGCAATACTCCACTCCACTTTTCACCATTTGAGCCATAAACTGATTGATTGCTAACGAATCTGGTGTAGTATGCGTAGCAGGAAAAACCTCTTGATCTATCACTACTTTTACCGTAGATAACAATCCTGTTTTGTACCCTAATACTTGAAATAACTGACACAACAAACTTGCAACGGTTGTTTTTCCGTTAGTACCTGTAACTCCTACTAATTTTATTTTTTCTGAGGGATGCTCGTAAAAATTAGCTGCCAATTGAGCCAAAGCTATATTGGCATTATTCACAACTATATATACTATGGATGAATGAATTTTTTCTGGTAATTCTTGACAAACAATAACATTTGCCCCCAAAGCTATAGCTTTGTCTATATATAAATGCCCATCAACATGCACTCCTTTTTGAGCTACAAACAAAGTACCTGCTACCACTTTTCTAGAATCAAAAGCAATAGCTGTTACCTCTAACAACTGTTGGTTCCAGTTTTTAGAAGCTAGCACTTTTACCTTATGTAAAATTTTATTTAATTCCATTTTAGTACAATACTACTTGTTGTCCTTTTTTAATTGCAACTCCTTGTCTTATAGATTGTTTTTTAACAAATCCTAAATCTCCATTAAGAGCCACTTTTAATCCTTTATTTTCTAATACAGAAACCGCATCCATAACAGGCATACCACTAACATTTGGCATTTTGCTTTCTGTATTTAAATTTTCTTTTTGAAACTGTTTGTTTGATTTTTCTACCGTAGCTAACACAGGTGTATCTAACATCACTTCTTGCTCTTGCATTTCACTAGTGTAAATTTTTTGAGCAATAGCTTTAAACACAGGAGCTGCCACTGTTGCTCCGTAATATCCTTTTCTTTTATTGGGTTTATTTACCACCACAATACAAGAATACTTAGGATTTTCTGCTGGAAAAAACCCTGCAAAAGACGAAACATACTGTGTGTTGTCCGTCCAATATTCTGTTTGACAAGTTCCTGTTTTACCCGCCATAGAAAAATTTGGAGAATACAAACCTTCTCCTGTTCCTCTTTTTACTACGTTTCCTAAAATGGTTTGTAGTTTGTTAATGGTTTCTTTTGAAGCTATTTTAGAATTTAAAACTACAGGATCAAAAGATTTCTCTACCTCTCCATTGTTTCTTAATTCTTTGATGAATTTTGGTTTTACCATAACCCCATCATTAGCAATAGCATTGTAAAAAGTAATTAATTGTAAAGCCGTTACTTTTACTCCATATCCCCAAGCCATCCAAGGCAAAGAAAGTCCGTTCCAACTTTTTGGATCTCCTCTCTTTACATATTTAGGATCGGGTATAAATGGTTTTCCTTCTCCTTTAATAGGAACCCCTATTTTACTACCAAAACCTAACTTATTAATTCCATTTACAAATTGCTGTGGATTGCTACTATAAGATTCCATAACCATTTTAGCAATTCCAACATTAGAAGAAACCTCTATAGCTCTTGCTAAAGATATTTTTCCATAACCTCCTCTATGAGAATCTATAATACTTCTTCCGTAGACTTTTATTCTTCCTTTTTCAGTATCTATAACATCTCCTGTATCTACTTTTTTATCTTCTAACCCAACTAATAAACTAGCTAATTTAAATGTAGACCCTGGCTCTTGTGCTTCGTAAATTGCGTAATTTCTTTTTTCGTAATACCCACCATTTGGACCATTTTTACCCAAATTTGCAATAGCTCTAATTTCTCCTGTTTTGGTTTCCATGACCACCACACAACCATGATCTGCTTCAAAACTTTCTAATTGCTCCAACAAAGCATGATGCGCAACATCTTGAATATTCACATCAATCGTTGTAATTACATCGCTACCATCTTGTGGCTCTTGTTCGTTTTTATCATTGATAGGTTTCCACTGTCCTTTGGCAATTTTTTGTTTTTTTCGCCAACCGTGATGCTCTCTTAAATATTTTATATAAGCTCCTTCTACTCCTACATTTCCTCTATAATCAGCATAACCAATGGTTCTTACTCCCATTTCTCCTAAAGGTCTAGCTCTTACATTTCTTTGCTCTGTAATTAATCCACCTCTATACTGCCCTAATTTTAAAATTGGGAAAGTTTTTAGCCTAGCATAATCTATATACCCTAAATCTCTTGCTAAAAATAAATATCTATTTCTACGTCTTTTAGCTGTGCGTAAGTACTTGTTATAATAAGAAGATGGTTTTCCAAACAGAACAGATAAAGAATCACTTAGAGCATTGATGTTTTTTTCAAACACATCATTTTGAATAGACACCATATCTAATCTAACAGTGTATTTAGACATGGTTGTTGCTAACAAATCTCCGCTAGTTGCGTAAATATTTCCTCTGTTCGCAAATACAGTATCTGTCTTTATAGTACGCTGTGCAGAAATTTTTCTGTAATGAGCTCCTTCTACTGACTGAATATAACCTACACGTACCGCCAAAACAACAAAAAGCACAGTTAGCATTAATACTAACCAGCCCAATCTGTCTATTATGCTTTTTTTTGTGGTACTCAAGGTTTAATTTATTTAGGTATTTTCACTACTATTTTTACAGGAGGCTCTTTGGATGTTTCTAAGCCTTGACTTTCTACTTTTTCTTTAATGGTAGACTCCATTTTTAAATGAGTCACTTTTGTTGCACTATCTATATACTCAGCTTTTAAAGCTCTAATTTGCTTATTTAAAGAAGCAATCTTAATTACCTTCTCGTCCGTTTTGTGTGCACATGTAATCATCACGATAGACATTCCTAAAATCACAAAAATTACTTTCCAGTTCTTAAAGGAGTCCGTTTTAATTAAAAAATCTCCTTTTAATACTCCAGAAAAAAACTCTCCAACTCCTATCATTAGTTTTTAAGTTTTGCAATTCTCAACTTTGCACTTCTTGCTCTATTATTGTTTTTTATTTCTTCTTTAGTTGGTACTATTAAGCCCCCTACTTTTGCCATAGGTACACTAAAGTTTCCATAAAAATCTTTTTCAGGCTCTCCTTCAAACATTCCTTTTTGTATAAATCGTTTGACCAATCTATCTTCTAAAGAGTGATAAGAAATAACACTTAACCTTCCATCTTCTGTTAAAATTTCTGGAATTTGCGTTAAAAATTCTTTTAAAACCTCTAACTCTTGATTCACCTCAATTCTTAATGCTTGAAAAATTTGAGCTAAAATTTTATGTTCTTTTGCTTTTGGTAAAAAGGCTGCTAACACCTCCTTTAAATCAAAACTTGTTTCTATTTTCTTTTCTTCACGAGCCGCCACAATTACTTTTGCCATAGCCCTACCATTTCTTAAGTCTCCATATTGAAACAAAATATTTGCAATATCATCTTGCGAATAATAATTAACAATATGTTGAGCACTTACTTCTGCTTTTTGATCCATACGCATATCTAATTGCGCATCAAAACGAGTAGAAAAACCTCTTTCTGCCTGATCAAACTGATGAGAAGAAACTCCAAAATCACCCAAAACACCATCCACTTTTTTAGCTCCATAGAATCTTAAAAAACGTTGAATGTATCTAAAATTTTGAGGGATTAAAGTAAAACGCTCATCCTCCAAAGCATTTTTATGCGCATCTGGGTCCTGGTCAAACGCAAACAACTTTCCGTTTTCTCCCAAACGAGATAAAATTTCTTTGGAATGTCCGCCTCCACCAAAAGTTACATCTACATATATTCCATCAGGCTTTATTTCTAAAGCATCTACACTTTCCTTTAACAACACTGGACTATGATAACTCATCTTCTTCTGTATTTAAACCACCCATTACTTGTTCTGCCAATTCAGCAAAATCATCCAACGCACCATTAATTGCATTTTCATACAATTCCTTATCCCATATTTCTATAATAGACACTGCCGACGACAACACTACTTCTTTCTGAATTTTAGAATAAGCCAACAAATCTTTTGGTAATAACAACCTACCCGAAGCATCTAATTCTACATTTTTTACTCCTGCAGTAAACAATCTTATAAAATCATTGTTCTTTTTTACAAAACGATTTAGTTTCCCCACTTGCCCCATTACCTTGTTCCATTCTTTCATTGGATACAACTCTAAACAAGGCTGAAACACAGAACGTTTTAACACAAAACCCTCATGCACAATACTTTCTAGCTGTTTTTTTAATCCAACAGCAAGCATAACACGACCCTTCGCATCAGTTTTACATTCGTATGTCCCTATTAATGATTCCACGTATTCAGTTCTATTTTTCAAAAATATAAAATATTTTACCACCTTTTACCACTTTCCCCCACATTGTTAATAAGTTTTCCCACAAAGCCCATAAATGCTTATATTTTAAATATCAACTAGTTAAGATCTTAAACCTCTATAAAACAGCTATATTTAACAATACATGGTTTTTTATCAAAAAAAGTTTACATTTGTGCCAAACCTAAGCCTAGAAAATTAAGCATGGAATATAACGTTAAAACAGAAGGAGAGTTTAAATACATTGAAGCCGGAGAAGGTAAAACAATTATTGTTTTACATGGCTTAATGGGAACCCTTGATGATTTTGCGGGTGTGGTAAAGCACTTTTCTAAAAACGGATATAAAGTACTGGTACCTGAGTTACCAATATATACGCTACCTATAATTAAAACCAACGTTAAAAACTTAGCTAAATTTGTAAAGAATTTTATGGAATATAAAAATGTTCCTCAAGCTACTTTGTTAGGTAATTCTTTAGGTGGACACGTTAGTTTATACATTACAAAAGCATTCCCAGAATTGGTTAACTCTTTAGTACTTACTGGAAGTTCTGGTTTGTATGAAAAAGCAATGGGTGATACATACCCTAAAAGAGGAGACTACGATTATATTAAAACAAAAACAGAAGCTGTTTTTTACGACCCTAAAACGGCAAGTAAAAAAATGGTAGACGATTTATTTAAAGTTGTAAACGATCGTAATTGCGCTATTAGAATTTTAGCTTTAGCCAAAAGTGCTATTAGACACAACATGGCTAAAGACTTGCCAGATATGAAAATTCCTACATGTTTAGTATGGGGAAAACAAGATGATGTTACTCCTCCTGATGTAGCTGATGAATTTAACAGACTAATGCCAAATTCTGAATTATTTTGGATTGATAAATGTGGACATGCTCCTATGATGGAACACCCAGATTTATTTAACGAAATAGTAAACGCTTGGTTTGACAAAAACAACATAAAGTAATGCAGATCAAATCTGCCGAGTTTATTGTAAGTAATTCTGAGGTTGCAAAGTGCCCTACAGAAAAACTTCCTGAATATGCATTTATTGGAAGATCTAACGTAGGTAAATCTTCTTTAATTAACATGCTTACAGGAAGAAACAAACTTGCCAAAACTTCGGGAACTCCTGGTAAAACACAATTAATTAATCATTTTAAGATTAATAAAAACTGGTTCTTGGTAGATTTACCTGGATACGGATACGCTCGTGTATCTAAATCTACTAAAAAAGAATTTCAAAGTTTTATTACAGATTACTTTAAGCAACGTAAAGAATTGGTTTGTACGTTTGTACTAATTGATTCTCGTCATACTCCACAAAAGATTGACGTTGATTTTATGGAGTTTTTAGCAGAAAACGAAATTCCTTTTGCCATTATATTCACCAAGACTGATAAGTTAAAACCTAAAGCAATTACGCAAAACATTACCAAATACAAAGAGGGAATGTTAAAAAGTAATTGGGCTTACTTTCCTACTTATTTCACATCATCGTCTAGTAATAAAAACGGAAAAGAGGAAATCTTAAATTTTATTGATTCTATCAATAAAGATTTTAATGCTGGAAATATATAACTAGCACTATTAGTTATGCATTCTACAAAACAAAATTTACAGGTTTTATTTGAAGACAATCACATTATAGTGATTAACAAACGCTCTGGCGATATTACACAAGGTGATAAAACAGGCGATAAACCTTTAAGTGATGTTGTTAAAGAATATATAAAAGACAAAGAAAACAAACCTGGTAATGTTTATTTAGGTGTGGTACACCGATTAGATAGACCTACTTCTGGAATTGTAATTTTTGCAAAAACCTCTAAAGCTTTAGAAAGATTAAACAAAGCGTTACGTGATAAAAAAATTCACAAAACCTATTGGGCTGTTGTAAACAAAATTGATATTCTTGCAAAACAAACCTTATCTCATCATTTGGTTAAAAACCCTAAGAATAACAAATCCATTATTTGCAAAGCTACTACACAAGGAGCTAAACACGCTATACTTCACTACCATATAGTAAAGAAATTGGATAATTTTCAGTTGTTAGAAATTGAATTAGAAACAGGGAGACACCACCAAATTAGAGTACAACTTTCTTCTTTAGGATGCACTATTAAAGGAGATTTAAAATATGGTGCTAAGCGAAGTAACAAAGACGGAAGCATTCACTTACACGCTCGTAGAATAGAATTTATACATCCGGTAAAAAAAGAACTGGTAACAATAATTGCTCCGGTTCCTGATGATGCTATTTGGAAAGCTTGTGAAGCTTAAACCTTAAGGAATTCTCATCATATTATTTTGAGCTCGCTGCATCTGCTGTTGCATTATCTGATTTTGATAATTTTGTTGTTCTTGAAATAAATTTTGATGAAACTGATTTACAAACCAAGAATCAAGCTCTCTTTTCTTTTTCTTCTTTTTTTCTTTCCTCTTCTTTTTGGAATAAACTGTCAAATCCTTTGATACTTCCACTCCAGGAATTTTCAATTCAAGTGTTTTACCAACAGTATCTTTTAATTTAAAAAAAGCACTACTCTTTAAAACCACAGAATCTTTTAGCACTTTTTTTTGACCTATTTCACTCTTTAATTTTACAGATGTCCGTTTCTGGTTTTTAAAACTTTGCGAAAAACCAAAAAAACTATTAAACAAGACAACAACTATAAACCACTTTTTCATTTTTATTTTTTTTCAAAAATAAAAAAGCCTGATATAAAATCAGGCTTTTCGTTATTATCTTATTCTAAAATATTAAGAACAATACTCATCATAAGCTCCAGACAAGTTAGCTGCAATAGCTTCTGCCGAATGCCCTTCAATGTGATGACGTTCTAACATGTGTACCAATTGTCCGTCCTTAAACAACGCTACCGCTGGTGAAGATGGAGGAAAAGGAATCATAAATTCACGAGCTTTTTGAACCGCTGGCCCATCAACTCCTGCAAACACAGTTCCTAAGCTTGTTGGTAATTTTGCATTTTGTAAAGAAGCAATTACTCCTGGTCTTGCAGTTCCTGCAGCACAACCACAAACAGAATTTACTACTACTAACGCAGTTCCTTCTTTTGCAATAAATGATTCAACATCTGCTGGAGATTTTAAAGCCTCTACTCCTGCTTGTACTAATTGAGCCTCCATTGGAGCCGTTAATTCTTGTGGATACATATGTATATACTTTTTTAAATTCAATAAATAATTGATTCAATTCTTTTGAATCGTTATGCAAATTTAGACAATAAATATTCCAAAACCTTACAAGGTGACATTTAAACAGTTATTCATAATTCATCTTTAAAACAACTTGTAAAACTCTGACAATACTTCCGATTCTAATTAAGGCAAGATTCTTGTTTTAACACTTACTTTAAAATAAAAACAAATATGAAAAAATTTGCAAGTTGGATTGGTGCCGGAATTGGATGGGCTGCTGGAGGACCTATTGGTGCTGCTTTGGGTTATTTAATAGGATCTGTAATTAAAGGAGCCGCTACAGATTATTCTGAATTTCAAACCGACAACAACTACACTAACAAAACAACTCAAGCGGGTGACTTTGAAATTAGTTTGCTATTCCTGGCCGCAGTAGTCATTAAAGCCGACGGAAAAATTCTTCAAAAAGAATTGGACTACGTTCGCAACTATTTTGTACAGATGTACGGAAAAGATAGAGCTAACAATGCCTTTAAATTATTTAAAGGAATTATTAACGACACCACACTGTCTGCTCAAGAAGTATGCGTACAAATTAGAAGTCATATGGCTCCAGAGTCTAGAGCTCAATTAGTACACTTCTTATTTGCCATTGCAAAATCTGACGGACATGTAGCAGATGTAGAAATAAACACCATAAGATCCATCGCTACTTATTTAGATATTAACCAGGCTAGTTTTGATTCTATAAAGGCAATGTTTTATGATGATACAGAATCTGCTTACCAGATTTTAGAAATTAATAAAACCGCTACAGATGATGAGCTTAAAAAAGCATACAGAAGATTGGTAAAACAACATCACCCTGATAAATTAAGTCATTTAGGTGAAGAGCACTTGAAAGGAGCACAAGAAAAATTCCAGAAAATTCAAGAAGCTTACGATATTATTAAAAAGGAAAGAGGGTTGTAAAATAAAAAAAGGAGAAAATCTTAATTACGATTTTCTCCTTTTTTTTGCGATATCTCTAACTTTTAGGAATTGTATGAACTTGCCATTTTTTGCATAAACGCTAAACTCTCCACTGCTAATTCTTCTGCTTGGTAAGGAGATTTTTGCCATAGAGACACCGCTTGTTGCATACCTGTAATAGAAGACGAAAAATTTTCTAAAACCAAATTCCCCTCAAAATTTATAACCTGTAAAGCAGCAAACAACTCAACCCAATTTACAGTTCCTTCTCCCAACATACCTCTATGACTTTCAGTAATATGAATATGTTTTAATTGAGTTCCCGCCTTTAGAATAGGAGTTTTAAAATTAGCCTCCTCTATATTCATATGAAAAGTATCTAAATGTAATTTAAGATTGCTAGCTCCTGTTTTATCAATTAGCTCTAAAGCATTCTCAGCAGTATTACACACATAACTCTCATACCTATTAATAGGCTCTATTGCCATCGTTATTCCAAGTTTTTGAGCATAACTTGCCGCTTCTCCCAATACATTCACTACAATTTCTTTTTCTTGGTTTGTGATCGGGTTTCCACTAAAACATCCAATTCCCGAATGCAAAACTCCTGCTAAAAAATCAGTATCTAACTCAGCCGTTTTATCTAAAGCCTCTTTTATTCTAGACAATCCTTTTTTTGGGATGTAATGGCAAATGCATTTCTTTATTTAGATTTAAAGAACAAACAAGCTGTAGATTGTGTTTTTTTAAATGTTTTTTTACAGCTACAGCATCAACATTCATGGTATGTGGTAACAAAATCTCTATCAAATCAAAACCTGCTTCTGCCGTTTTTTCAATTGCATAAAGTCCCGCTTCATTTGTCCATAAAGGTTTTATCCACGATAATAAAGAAGCTCCATATTTTACATTCATCATTCTAAATTTTAGATTATTTACTCATCTAACCTTGTACCAAAATAAGTTCTTTTCAGTAATATTTTTTCAAACCTTTGTTAAAAATTCAAGATCATCACCTACATCCTAAAATTAAGTTCAATACGCACTTATTATTATCCTCTAAAAACCTCAAATACAAGCAAAAATACCTATTGTGATTCATCAATTAAAAGCGTATTTTCGCAAACCTAAATGAATACCCAATAAAATGAGTGCAAATTTTAAAGAACACAAAGGATTAAGTTTAACAAACATTGCTAAAGAAACCTTAGCGTTTTGGCAAGAAAACAACATCTTTCAGAAAAGTATTGATGCTAGAGATGGTAAAGAACCGTATGTGTTTTTTGAAGGACCTCCTTCGGCCAACGGATTGCCAGGAATTCACCACGTTTTAGGGAGAACCATTAAAGATGTTTATCCTCGTTTTAAAACCATGAAAGGATTTAAAGTGCAGCGTAAAGCAGGATGGGATACACACGGTTTACCCGTAGAATTAGGTGTTGAAAAAGAATTGGGTATTACCAAAGAAGATATTGGTACAAAAATTACCATTGAAGAATACAATATTGCTTGTAAAAAAGCAGTAATGAAATATACAGATATCTGGAACAACTTAACGGAACGTATTGGTTACTGGGTAGATATGGAAGATCCGTATGTAACCTACAAACCCAAATACATGGAAACTGTTTGGTGGTTGTTGGGTCAGATTTACAAAAAAGATTTAATCTACAAAGGATATACCATTCAGCCTTATTCACCTAAAGCTGGAACAGGGTTAAGTTCTCACGAAATTAATCAACCTGGAGCGTATCAAGATGTGACCGACACTACTATTGTTGCTCAGTTTAAAGCTGTTAAAGAAACATTGCCTACAAGTTTACAAAACTTAGCTGAAGTACATTTATTAGCATGGACAACCACTCCTTGGACCTTACCAAGTAACACCGCATTAACTGTAGGTCCAAAAATTGAATACGTATTGGTATCCTCTTACAATCAATATACGTTTGAACCTATCCATGTAATTTTAGCTAAAAACTTAGTTGGAAAACAATTTGGTAAAAAGTTTACTGCTGTAACTACTCAAGAGGAAATCCAAGCTTACCAACAAGGTGATAAAAAAATTCCTTTCTTAGTTGGAGAAACTTTCATAGGTAAAGATTTAGAAGGAATTAAATACGAGCAATTATTACCATGGGCATTGCCTTTTGAAAATGCAGAAAATGCATTTAGAGTTATTACTGGTGATTTTGTAACTACAGAAGATGGGACAGGTATTGTACACACCGCTCCTACTTTTGGTGCAGATGATGCTTTTGTAGCCAAAAATGCAACACCAGAAGTACCACCAATGTTGGTATTAGATGACAATGAAAATCCAGTTCCTTTGGTAGATTTACAAGGAAAATTCACCAAACACGTAGGTCCTCATGCAGGAAAATATGTAAAGAACGAATATTATAACGATGGTGAAGCTCCAGAAAGATCTATTGATGTAGAAATTGCCATTCAGTTAAAAGAAGAAAACAAAGCGTTTAATGTAGAAAAATACAAGCACAGTTATCCACATTGTTGGAGAACCGATAAACCTATTTTGTATTACCCATTAGACTCTTGGTTTATAAAAGTTACGGAGGTTAAAGACCGTATGCACGAACTAAACGAAACCATTAACTGGAAACCCGAATCTACCGGAACAGGTCGTTTTGGAAACTGGTTAAAAAATGCGAACGATTGGAATTTATCTCGTTCTCGTTACTGGGGAATTCCATTACCTATTTGGAGAACCGAAGATGGTACAGAAGAAATTTTAATTAGTTCTGTAGCAGAATTAAAAGTTGAAATTGAAAAAGCAAGAGCTGCTGGAATTGAAAACCCTGCTAGTTTTGATGCTTTTGAAGTTGGAAACATGTCTGAAGAAAACTATGACAACATCGATTTACATAAAAATGTAGTAGATGCTATTACGTTAGTTTCTCCTAAAGGACAACCTATGAAACGTGAAGCAGACCTTATTGATGTTTGGTTTGATTCTGGTGCTATGCCCTATGCTCAACAACATTATCCTTTTGAAAACAAGGAATTAATTGACAATAGAGAATTCTATCCTGCTGATTTTATTGCAGAAGGAGTAGATCAAACTCGTGGATGGTTCTATACTTTACACGCGATTAGTACCATGGTTTTTGACAATGTTGCTTATAAAAATGTAGTCTCTAACGGATTGGTTTTAGACAAACACGGTAAAAAAATGTCTAAACGTTTAGGAAACGGAATAGACCCATTTACAACTATGGATCAATATGGACCCGATGCTACGCGTTGGTACATGATTTCTAACGCAAACCCTTGGGACAACCTTAAGTTTGATTTAGATGGAATTGATGAAGTAAGACGTAAGTTCTTTGGAACTTTATACAACACGTACTCTTTCTTTACTTTATATGCCAATATTGATGGATTTAAATATGCAGAAGCAGATATTAAATTTGAAGATAGACCAGAAATTGATCGTTGGATTTTATCTGAATTAAATACATTGATAGAGAAAGTTGACAAATTTTACAATGAATACGAAGCAACCAAAGCAACTCGTGAAATTCAGAATTTTGTTACCGAAAATTTATCAAACTGGTTTGTACGTTTAAGTAGAAGACGTTTTTGGAAAGGAGATTATGGAACTGATAAAATATCAGCTTACCAAACCCTATACACTTGTATGTTAACTGTAGCTAAATTAGGAGCTCCTGTTGCACCGTTTTTTATGGACAACCTTTACAAAGATTTAACAACAGCTACACAAACTGAAAACTTTGAATCTGTACATTTGGCCGAGTTTCCAAAGGCAGATAAAACAGCTATTGACAGTGACTTAGAGCGTAAAATGCAAAAAGCACAACAAATATCATCTATGGTATTGTCTTTACGTAAAAAGGAAATGATTAAAGTACGTCAACCGTTACAAAAAATTATGATTCCTGTATTAGACGATCAACAAAGAGAAGATATTGAAGCTGTTAAAAGTTTAATCTTATCTGAGGTAAATATTAAAGAAATTGAATTGTTAGACGATGCTTCTGGGGTATTGATTAAGAATATCAAACCTAATTTTAAAGTTTTAGGACCTCGTTTTGGAAAAAACATGAGATTCGTAGGTGCTGAAATTCAAAAATTTACGCAAGAAGACATCGCTAAATTAGAGCGTGAAGGTAAAATTTCTGTTAAAATTGAAGAAAATTTAGTAGATTTAACACTAGATGAAGTAGAGATTAGCTCACAAGATATTGAGGGTTGGTTGGTTGTAAACCAAGGAGGTTTAACCGTTGCTTTAGATGTTACTATTTCTGATGAATTAAGAAACGAAGGAGTAGCAAGAGAATTGGTAAACAGAGTACAAAACTTACGTAAAGATTCTGGTTTAGAAGTTACTGATAAAATTAAATTATCTATTCTTGATAACGAAGTTTTAAACAATGCAGTAAACACCAATCAAGAATACATTAAAAGTGAAACATTAACAAACGAGTTAGAATTTGTAGCTGAACTTAATGATGGTTTAGAAATTGAATTTGACGATATTAAAAGTAAAATATTTATACATAAAATCTAAGTGTTATGGCAACAGATGAAAAAGTAGTATACAGCGATGCTGATCTAGCAGAATTTAAAGAAATTATTTTAAAGAAAATTGAGAAGGCTAAAGTAGATTTAGAAATTCTACAAAGCTCATATAAGAACGGAAGTTCTAACAATACAGACGATACTTCTCCTCAGTTTAAAGCTTTTGAAGAAGGTTCTGAAACCATGTCTAAAGAAGCGAATGTACAGTTGGCAATTCGTCAAGAGAAATTCATCCGTGATTTAAAAAATGCTTTGTTACGTATAGAAAACAAAACTTACGGAATTTGCCGTGCAACAGGAAAATTAATCCAAAAACAACGTTTAAGATTGGTTCCTCATGCAACTTTAAGTATTGACGCAAAAAACGCAGAAAGAAAATAACAAAAGGACGCTATCCTTTTAATTGCCATATAATAAAAGTTTGCAATACCCATTGCAAACTTTTTTTTTAAAACATCCTATGAACGCAAAAAAATCCATTTTATTAATTGTACTTGTGCTGTTAATAGATCAGATTAGTAAAATATACATTAAGACCAACTTCCAATTAGGAGAAGAAATTTATGTTTTTGATTGGTTTAGAATTCATTTTATAGAGAACAATGGTGCTGCTTGGGGAACAGAACTAGGTGGTAAAACAGGAAAGTTAATTCTAACCTTATTCCGTTTGTGTGCCATTGTTGGTATTGGAATTTGGTTGCGTAATTGCATTAGAGACAAAAGTCATCATCTTTTAATTATTGCAGTTTCATTAATTTTTTGTGGAGCGCTAGGAAACATTATAGACTCTGTATTCTACGGAATTATTTTTAACGACTCTTATGGTCAAGTAGCTACTTTTACTAGCTCAGAAGCCTATGGAACTATATTCCACGGTAAAGTGGTAGACATGTTATACTTTCCTATTTGGCAAGGAATTTTACCTGAATGGATTCCTGTAATGGGAGGAAAATTCTTTACTTTTTTTAATGCCATTTTTAACATTGCCGATTCTGCAATATCTATTGGAGTGATGATTTTATTGTTCTTTAGTAAAACCATTTTTCCTAAGGACGAATCTAAAAATAAAGAATAGTTTATCTATACATATTGACACAAGAATACTATTATATAAGTACAAAAAAGGGCAAACGATTCGTTTGCCCTTTTTTACATTCTATTTTTAAACATTTACTTAGCTTTATTTAGCCAAACTCCCATGTTTACTTCAGCATCAATAATTGATTTTAAGTCTGAAATAGCCACACGTTTTTGCTCCATCGTATCTCTATGACGAATGGTTACCATATGATCGTCTTTAGTTTCGTAATCTACTGCTATACAAAACGGTGTTCCGTTTGCATCTTGACGACGGTAACGACGACCAATAGCATCTTTTTCATCGTAAGCAATATTAAAGTCGAACTTTAAGGCATCAAAAATTTCTTTTGCAATTTCTGGCAATCCGTCTTTTTTAACCAATGGTAAAATAGCTGCTTTAAATGGAGCTACTACTGATGGTAATTTTAATACGGTTCTAGAACTTCCATCTTCCAACTCTTCTTCTTGCAAAGAATTAGAGAAAACGGCTAAGAATAATCTATCTAAACCAACAGAAGTTTCTACCACATAAGGTGTATAGTTTTCGTTGATTTCATTATCAAAATATTGAATTTTTTTACCAGAAAATTCTTGATGTGCTTTTAAATCGAAATCTGTACGAGAGTGAATTCCTTCTAATTCTTTGAATCCAAAAGGGAATTTAAATTCGATATCCGCAGCAGCATCCGCATAATGAGCTAATTTATCATGATCGTGGAAACGGTAATTATCCATTCCTAAACCTAAAGATAAATGCCATTTTAAACGAGATTCTTTCCAGGTTTCGTACCATTCTTTTTGCGTACCAGGACGCACAAAAAATTGCATTTCCATTTGTTCAAATTCACGTTGACGGAAAATAAACTGACGAGCCACAATCTCATTACGGAAGGCTTTACCTGTTTGTGCAATTCCAAAAGGAATTTTCATTCTTCCTGTTTTTTGAACATTCAAAAAGTTCACAAAAATACCTTGTGCTGTTTCTGGACGTAAGTACAAATCAGTAGCATGCTCTGCAGAAGCTCCTAATTTGGTTCCAAACATTAAATTAAACTGCTTTACATCTGTCCACTCTTTAGATCCAGACAAAGGACAAGCAATTCCCAATTCTTCTATTAAAGCTTTTACATCTGCTAAATCTTCATTTTCTAAAGATTTACCCATTCTTGCTAAAATAGCCGCTCCTTTTGCTTTGTACTCTAAAACTCTAGGATTGGTTCCTAAAAACTGAGCTTTATCAAAAGAATCTCCAAAACGTTTTGCCGCTTTTTTAACTTCTTTTTCAATTTTATCATCATACTTAGCTACGTAATCTTCTATTAAAACGTCGGCTCTGTATCTTTTCTTTGAATCTTTGTTGTCAATTAATGGATCGTTAAAAGCATCTACGTGCCCTGATGCTTTCCATGTAGTTGGATGCATAAATATTGCAGCATCTAATCCTACAATATTATCGTGCATTTGTACCATGGCTTTCCACCAATATTCACGTAAGTTTTTCTTTAACTCTACTCCGTTTTGTGCGTAATCGTAAACTGCACTTAACCCATCATATATTTCACTAGACTGGAATACGTATCCGTATTCTTTTGCGTGAGATATAACCTTCTTAAATTGATCTTCTTGTTTTGCCATTGCGCAAAAATATAAAAGCTTTTTGTATTATAATTATTCTGTTCTAAAAACTACTTGTTTTATTTAAAAAACACCTAAAAAACTACTTTTTAAGACAAAAGATTCTTTAGACAACAACGCATCGTTGCTATAAAACTCTAAAGTATAGGTTCCTTTGCTTAACGGTACATCTTTTAAAGAAATCACATCGCTTATAGGCATTGTTTCTCCATTTAAAATTAAACGAGTTCCATCTGTAAATTTTTTAAGGACATCTTTGTATAAAAACTCTCCGTTAGATTTTACAATTAATCCATCTGAATTTTTTAAGATGTAAAAAACATCGCACTCTGCATTTGTTAATGCTTTGTTATTTAAAATGTTATAATTTACTTGGATTCCATTGGCATCTTTATAGCGATTGGTTGTTTTAAACTCTCCAGATTTTTTTTCTTCAACTGCAAAAACTTCTACATTAGAAATCTGGATTTTTGTAGCCTCAGATAATTTTAAAGCCAACTCCTTACTCTGTAACTTTTCTGCATTTAGTTCCGATTTAGTAACGGCAATAGTTACCATTAAACTATCATTTAACGTTTTAATAGAGTCTAAACTTTTAAACAACAATTGGTTATTTATTTTAACTCCCTCTAGTGCCGCTCTTAATGTTTGCAAAGCTTTAAAGCTATTTTCTTCTGAAGATGTTAATCTACTTTTTAAAGCAGTTACTTCCTTTTTTGATTTTTCTAACTGAGTTCTAATTACTTTTAACTTATCATTAGCTTGATTAAAATCTTTTGTAATTGCTATGTTTTGCTGTTGATTTGCTGTTAAATCTTGAATAGCCAAGTCTAAATCTTTTTCTAAAGCTACTTTTTCGTTTAAGATATCTTGTTTATAAAGATTATTTTCTTTGTTAAGTTTTGATAGATAAAACACTACTCCCAACAAGATTAATACTAGGATAGCAATGATTATTTCTTTGATATTTTTCATAGTGTGATTTATTTTTAAGCGTTCACATAAGTAATCTAAAAATATTGTTTATTTTTAAAACAAAAGCTATGAATCTCCTGAAAGATTTAAGAGATTTATTTGTTCCTAATAGATGTTTGCATTGTAAAACAATTATTCATAAACATCAAAATTTTCTGTGCCTGTCTTGTAGTTTGCAATTAAGTCATACCAATTTTACAGACTACAACAACAATCCACTAGAAAAACTGTTTTGGGGACGAGTAGAAATTCATCAAGCATGTTCTTTGTATTTTTACTACAAAGGCAGTCCCATTCAAACCTTATTAAAAGAACTAAAGTACAATGGTCTGCAACATTTTGGTACAGAAGCTGCTAATACGCTTATTCATGAATTAAAAGAAACTTCTAGATTTTCTGCAATTGACATGGTAGTTCCTGTTCCTTTACATCCTAAAAAGGAAAAGAAAAGAGGCTACAATCAGGTAGAAACCTTTGGAAAAACAATAGCTACACATTTAAAGGCTCCGTATATTAGAGATGCGCTTATAAAAACAGCAAACAATAAATCTCAGACCAAACAAACCAAAGAAGAAAGACACAATAGTGTGAAAAACATGTTTAAAGTAAATTTAAAACACAACTTAAACAACAAACATATTTTAATTGTAGATGATGTTTTAACTACTGGAGCCACCTTATTGGCTTGCATCAATACACTTAAAAACACATACAATGTTAACATATCTATAATTACCATTGCTTGTGTAGTTTAATAGGCTAAAAAATAGTTTCTTTGTAAAATAAATTATGAGAAAACTACTAGTATTTATTTTTGTAATCTTAGCACTAAAAATATCGAGTTGTGCAAGAATGGGAAGTCCAGATGGAGGACCTAAGGACAGTATTCCTCCCGTGATGGCTGTTGCCAAACCTATGAATAAAACCACCTCTTTTAAAGAACAAAAGATTGTGATTTTATTTGATGAATACATCAAATTTGAAAAATTAAACTCTCAATTAATTATTTCTCCTCCCATGGAGAAAAAGCCTATTATTAAACCTCAATCTGGAGTTTCTAAGAAAATAAGTATTGAATTTTTAGATAGTCTAACTCCTAACACAACTTACACTATTAATTTTGGGAACAGTATTGTAGATAATAATGAAGGAAACGAGTTGGGTAGATTTTCTTATGTATTTAGTACAGGGCCAGAATTAGATTCTTTAAGTATTTCTGGGAAAATTATAGACCCACTTGCCAAAGAAGAAGTAGAAGGTATTAGCATTATGGCTTATAAAAATGCAAATGATACACTGGTAGGAAATTACACACCTAACTACCTAACAAATACATTAAAAACCAATATTTTTCAATTAGAAAACTTATCCGAAGCTAACTATAAAGTAATTGCTTTAGAAGATAAAAACAATAATTATAAATACGACAAAGGTTTAGAAAGAATTGGTTTCATCAATCAATCTATTGATTTAAACCAACCCGTAGACTCTATAGATTTTGTTTTATTTAAAGAACCTAAGGACAATAAAATTTACAGACCCAAACAAACTAAAGGAAACCAACTTATTATTGGTTATCAAGGAAAAGATATTCCGACCTTAAAAATTAAGGGAACTGCAGAAAACAATTATTTTGTAAGTAGAGAAATAGAAAAAGATTCTTTATATGTTTGGTTTAAAGAATTAGTAGCCGATAGTTTATACATAAACGTACTTCAAGATACTTTATCAGAAAAATTTACTTATAAACTACGAGAATTAGAAAAAGACACACTAGTTTTAAACAGTAATATTAAAAGTATTTTACACCCTAGTGACTCTTTAATATTAACAACCAACACACCTGTTTATTTTGTAAATAATGACAGCATTCAGTTGTTTGAGAGTGACTCTATTCCAATTACATACAACGTAATTTCTAAAAACAAAAATCATAAACTTATTATTGATTTTGAAAGAGAAACCAACAAAAGCTATTCGTTAATTTTAAAAGACCATGCTTTTGCAGATTTTTTTGACAGCACTAGTCACTACAAAAAAATTAATTTCACCACTTTAGATATTGAAGAATATGGAGATATTATCCTAGATATCAAGAATCCTAAAGAAATTAATTTAATTATTGAACTATTTGATTCAAAAACAAACTTTAAGTCTACCCAAATAATAAATAAATCTGACAAAGTATATTTTACCAAGCTAGTTCCCAAAGAATATAATATCAGAATCATTAAAGACATGAATAGCAACAACAAGTTTGACAAAGGGAATTATAGAACAAAAACACAGCCCGAAACTGTTTTTAACTTCCCGAAAACGATTACTTTAAGAGCGAATTCAGAAATCAATGAAAATATATCAATAGACTAACATAGCTCAGTATTTTTTTATACTTTTGGCTACATAACCCTAATAAATACACTAGAGTTGAAAAATTTTTACCTACTAATAATTATGCTATTCTTTTCGTATGCAAATGTTAATGCGCAATGGAGTAGAGGGAGAAGAAGAATAGTTCTATATCAGCATGAAATCGGGGGAAACATTGGTGTTTCTAACTTTCAATCTGACTTTAAAGCAAACGGACCTATAGACGGATTAGTTACCATAAACGGACTTAGTATAAATGCAACTCATTCAGTTCACCTATTACCAAGAAGATATGATGCTAGTATATTTGTAAAAAGATTAATTTTAAAATCTAATTTTGGATATTCTTACGGTTCTTTTAACAATCATGGACTTGGAACAGGAAACGAACTTTTATACAAAAATGTAGATCCTAGTCAAGATACTCGAGATGGAAATGCAGATGGTAAAGATTATTCTAGAACACCAAATAATGTTTTATTAGCTAGATTAACATCTAAAACTTCTATCATCACCTTTGGTACACAACTAGAATTTTACTTTAAAGACATTACATCTTACTTACATAGATTTAATAAATACAGACAAAAAAGTAAAGCAAACCCATATATAGCATTAGGTTTTGGAGCTAATTATGTAAGCTCAACACCTAGCTATGATCAAGAAGCACTTAACAACAACGCAGGTAGCAACACGGCTGAGTCTGGGGGACTACCAGATAATTATACACCTGAAACAATTACGGGTATTAAGGGTCTTGTAATTTCTGCTACAGCAGCTATAGGTACTAGATATAAATTAAGTAGAAGTGTAGACCTAGTTACTGAAATGAAAATAAACTACTATTTATCTGACAGAATTGATGCTGTAAACCCTGATTTAAAAGACACAAACAGCTTTGGAAGTCAAGGTACAGATGCAGATAAATTTAATGACTACAACACTGTTATTAGTGTAGGAATTATTTATCATTTATTCTAAAAAAAAGCTAGTTATTAAACTAGCTTTCTTAATGCTAATAGCACTCCTAAATGAATTCCTTCGTGGAAATTATTAAAGTCTATTGCCTTTTCTATACTATCTAAAGTTACATTTACACTTGTTGTATACTCAGAATACGATGCAAATAGTTTGTTATTATAGTCTTTTTCTAACTGCACAGGTAATTGCACAAACAAGTCTTTAATTAAAGCCCACTCTTCTTGAGCAATTACATATCCATTAGGAGCTGTTCCTTTTTTATACCTCTCAATCATCTCTTCAGAAACAGCTACTTTTAGTCCCGAAAACTTGTAACACAATAATTGTTGAGTAACCACTAGGTGAGCTACATTCCATCCAATATTATTACTAAAACCTTCAGGTATTTTATTAATCTGTTCTAGAGAATAATCTCCAATTAATTTTAACATTAATGCCCTACCTTTTACTAAAACATCAACTTGATTTGTAATACTCATCTATTTGTTTTTTATACTTTTGATAATTGTAAAGATAGAATAGACACAACACTTATGAAAAAAATATATCATTTAAAAACCTGCGATACTTGTAAAAGAATTTTAAAACAAGTAAATCTTGATGGATTTGAAATACAAGAAATAAAAAACACTCCTGTTAACAAAGAACAATTAGATGAAATGTATGCTTTTACAAAGTCTTACGAAGCTTTATTTAACAAGCGAGCAAGATTATACAAAGAGCAAGGTTTAAAAGACAAAAACCTATCCGAAGACGATTACAAAGACTTAATCTTATCAGAATACACATTTCTAAAAAGACCTGTTGCTATTGTAGATAATGAAATATTTGTAGGAAACAGTAAAAAAACAATTGAAGAATTGGTTGCTAAAACCGCATAAAAAAACCGAGACATTGTCTCGGTTTTTTTATGCTTATTTTTTATTGTATAACATCGGATTTAATTCATCGTCGTTGTACATTTTCATTTGTTTGTAAACTTTCATGTATTTGTCTCCGTTTTCTATATCTGTAATTAAATCATCAATAGCTGTAGACAAATCAACTCTTTGCTCTAATAAAATATCTAATTTTTTTTGACAAGCTTGTTTATGACTTTCCGAAGCAGACTCACGTGTAGCCTCTTCGTTCATATGATAAATTTTTAAAGCCAAAATAGACAATCTATCAATAGCCCAAGCAGGACTTTCTGAGTTTATTTTAGCTCCCTCTTTTACTTGTACCTCTGCGTATTTCTGTAAAAAATAACTATCTACATACTCCACCATATCAGTTCTATCTTGGTTAGAAGCATCAATTCTTCTTTTTAAAGCCAAAGCTTCAATAGGATCAATTTCTGGCAAACGGATAATATCTTCGTAATGCCATTGAACGGTATCTATCCAACATTTTCTGTACAACAAATGCTCTATAGTACTTGCTTCATATATATTTTCAAACGGTTGATCTACATCATCCACCACGTGATATTTCGCTATCACAGCATCAAATATTTTATTAAAATCTTGTGCTTGTAAACTCATCTTAATTAAATTTTCTTTCTATTAACAAAAGTAGTCTTTCTTCATAAATTTCTTTTCCGTCCCAATTATAATCCTTTTTTATCATTTTAAGGAAGGATAAAGTCTCTTTCTCAGAAGTCATTGTATTTAGCTGCGAAATTACTCTATTAAAATCTTCTTGACTACCCTCAAACAAGTTTTTTACAAACGCAATTCTATCATTTAAATCTATTTGCAAATTCTTTTGTTGCATAATAGCATCGTTGATCGATTTTTTAGGAGCTACTCTTTCTGCATTTTCAAAAATATCTGTAGCCACATCTAAAGAAACCGTATTCCCAAATTCTTTTTCTAAAGAAGATTGTAAATCTTTAGGTTTTTCTTCTACAACATCCAAAGTAGAAAACAAATCAACCAACTCTTCTTCTTTTTCATTAACGGTCTCTTCTTCTAATTCTACCTCTATTTCTTCTATTGTAATGTTATCCTCTACAACTACTTCTTGTATTTCGTCCTTAACTACCTTTTGTGCAACAGGTTCTTCTTTTTCTAATGCTTCTAAAGGTGCTGTAAAAGTCTCTTCTACCAACTCCTCTACTGTTTTAGTATTTTGAGGAGTTTCTTTTACATAACTATCTATAAAAGCCAAAACGGCTAATTTTTCATATACCTGATATGCTTTGTTTTTTAACAAAACAACATCATCTCCTTTTTTTAATTTTAGAATACTATGAGCCAAACTCATTAATTCTCCTTCTAATTTCTTCTGCATTGGTAGTTTGATAAATTTAGGTCCTAGAGGTTCGTTTTTATTTGATAAATTTGCGCAACTTATCTCAATGCTAAAATAAGCATATTAGATAGATACTAACACTGTTAAAATTACAAAATGTTTCTTGAAAACACCGTAAACCATAAAGAGCAATTTGGCTGGATTGAAGTTATTTGTGGATCTATGTTCTCTGGTAAAACCGAAGAACTAATTAGAAGACTTAGACGTGCTCAAATTGCCAAGCAAAAAATAGAGATTTTTAAACCTACTATTGACACAAGATACGATGAAGAAAATGTAGTTTCTCACAACGAAAACTACATCCAATCCACTCCCGTACCTGCAGCGGCCAACATTCGTTTGTTAGCTAACGATGTAGATGTGGTTGGTATTGATGAAGCTCAGTTTTTTGATGATGAAATTGTTAGTGTTTGTAACGATTTGGCCAACAAAGGAATTAGAGTTATTGTAGCTGGTTTAGATATGGATTTTAAAGGAAATCCTTTTGGACCTATGCCCAATTTAATGGCTACTGCAGAATATGTAACCAAAGTACATGCCATTTGCACAAAAACCGGAAATTTGGCTCACTACAGCCACCGAAAAAACAGTGATGAAAAACAAGTAATGTTAGGAGAAAATGAAGCTTACGAACCTTTAAGTAGAGCAGCTTACTATAAGGCAAAAAACAACTAGTATGGAAAACATGCATGTTACCGAACTCCAAATTGATTTAACGGCTTTAAAGCACAATTATCAATATTTAAAAAGCAAAACAAAGCCCAATACAAAAGTATTAGCTGTGGTAAAAGCTTCTGCTTACGGATTAGAACCTACCCACATAGCTGCCGAACTAGAAAAGGAAAACATTGATTATTTTGGAGTGGCTTATGCTAATGAAGGTATTTTATTAAGAGAAAAAGGAATCCATACGCCCATTCTAGTTTTACATGCGCAACCACAGAACTACGGTTTATTAGTTAAGTACAAACTAGAACCTAATATCTACTCATTACACACTCTAAAACAGTTTTTAAACTTTGCTAAAGAGCAACAACTAAAAGAATATCCCATTCATTTAAAATTTAATTCAGGCTTAAACAGATTAGGCTTTAATAATAATGAGGTTAATGAACTTTTAAAACTTGTTTTAAACAACCCTACCATTAAAGTTGCTTCTGCATTTTCGCATATAGCCGCTAGTGAAGATTTAAATGAAAAAGAATTTACGGAGAAACAAATCACAACTTTTAACAATATTATTGCGCAACTACAATCAAAATTAACAGACCGTTTTACGGTCCATATGAGTAATACATCGGGAGTTATTAACTATCCTAATGCACATTTTGATATGGTTAGATTAGGAATTGGTTTGTATGGATTTGGAAACGATGCTAAAGAAACTGCTCAATTAAAAAATGTAGCCACATTAAAATCGGTTATTTCACAAATTAGAACCATTCAAAAAGGAGACAACGTAAGTTACAACAGAGCTTTTACAGCTCAACAACAAGAAAAAATAGCCATTATTCCTATAGGCCATGCCGATGGGTTTTCTAGACCCTTAGGATGTGGAAACGGATATGTATCTATTAACGGACAAAAAGCATATACATCTGGAAATGTTTGTATGGATATGATTTTAGTAAACGTTACTAATATTGATTGTAAAGAAGGTGATGAAGTCATCATTTTTAACAGTCAAGAAACCGTAGAAAAATTTGCAACTATCTGTAACACTATCTCCTATGAAATACTAACCGCCATATCTCAACGAATAAAAAGAACTTTTATACATTAATTTTAATTATATTGGTAGTATAACTAAACTATTTTAAATTATGTTAAAAGATTTTAAAGCCTTTTTAATGAAAGGCGATATTGTTGCTTTGGCAACAGCTGTAATTATTGGTGGAGCATTTAAAGCCATTGTAAGTTCTTTAGTAAAAGACGTTATTATGCCTATTGTAGGTTTATTAATGGGAGGTAAAAACGTAAACGATTTGTTTTTTGTGTTAGGAACAGGAGAATACGAAACCTTTAAAGCTGCACAAGAAGCCGGTGCTGCCGTAATGACTTATGGTAACTTTGTACAAGCTATTATTGATTTTATTATTATTGGATTCGTAATTTTTATGATTGTAAAAGCATACGAAAAAACGAAGAAGAAAGAGGTTCCTGCTCCAGCAGCTCCAAAAGGACCAAGTCAAGAAGAATTATTAGCTGAAATTAGAGATTTATTAGCTAAAAAATAATACAGAATTCTCTGTAACCAACCCTAAACCTCCTTAATAATTAGGGAGGTTTTATTGTTTATAGCCTATTGTATAAAGCAAATTTTAGCTTTCAGACATGGAATTAAAAAAGTAACTTTGCCACCTTTAAATTCAAGCACAATAACATGTACAGAAGTCACACTAACGGAGAATTAAGAATAGAAAACGCAAACCAAGAGGTTACTCTATCTGGATGGGTTCAAAAATCTAGAGATAAAGGATTTATGGTATGGGTAGATTTACGTGATCGATATGGAATTACGCAACTTATTTTTGATGAAGACAGAACTCCAAAAGAAATTCTAGACAAAGCCAAAACCTTAGGTAGAGAATTTGTGATTCAAATACAAGGAACTGTTATTGAGCGTGAAGCCAAAAACAAAAAAATGGCTACAGGAGAAATTGAAGTTTTGGTTAAAGAATTAACTATTCTTAACGAAGCTAAACTTCCACCTTTTACTATTGAAGATGAAACAGACGGAGGTGAAGACATCCGTATGAAATACAGATATTTAGACATCCGTAGAAACCCTGTAAAAAACAACTTGATCTTTAGAAGTAAAGTTGCACAAGAAGTACGTAACTACTTATCTAATCAAGACTTTATAGAGGTAGAAACTCCTTATTTAATTAAGTCTACTCCAGAAGGTGCTCGTGATTTTGTTGTACCCTCTCGTATGAATCAAGGTGAGTTTTATGCTTTGCCACAATCTCCACAAACTTTTAAACAATTGTTGATGGTAGGTGGAATGGATAAATACTTTCAGATTGTAAAGTGTTTCCGTGATGAAGATTTACGTGCAGACAGACAACCAGAATTCACACAAATAGACTGTGAATTAGCTTTTGTAGAGCAAGAAGATATTTTAAACATTTTTGAAGGAATGACTCGTCACTTACTTAAAAAAGTGAACAATGTAGAAATTGGAGACTTCCCAAGAATGACCTATGCACATGCCATGAAAACGTATGGTAACGACAAACCGGATATCCGTTTTGGGATGGAGTTTGGAGAATTAAATAGTGCTGCTCAACAAAAAGAATTTAAAGTATTTAACGATGCTGAATTGGTTGTGGGTATTGCTGTACCAGGAGCAGCTAGTTACACTCGTAAAGAAATCGACAAATTAATAGAATGGGTAAAACGTCCTCAAGTAGGTGCTTTAGGAATGGTTTACGTAAAATGCAATGAAGATGGCACGTTTAAATCTTCTGTAGATAAATTTTACGACCAAGAAGATTTAGCCGCTTGGGCAAAAGCAACAGGAGCTAAACCTGGAGATTTAATTTGTGTATTATCAGGTCCTGCAAACAAAACAAGAGCACAACTTTCTGCGTTACGTATGGAATTGGCAGAACGTTTAGGTTTGAGAAAAGCGAACGAATTTGCTCCTTTATGGGTGATTGATTTCCCTTTATTAGAATGGGACGAAGACACAGAAAGATTCCACGCAATGCACCATCCGTTTACAAGCCCAAAACCAGAAGACATTTCTTTATTAGATACGGATCCTGGAAAAGTAAGAGCTAACGCTTATGATTTGGTTTTAAACGGAAACGAAATTGGAGGTGGTTCTATTAGAATTCACGATAGAGAAATGCAATCTTTAATGTTTAAACATTTAGGATTTACTCCAGAAGAAGCTAAAGAACAATTTGGTTTCTTAATGAATGCTTTTGAATACGGAGCACCACCACACGGAGGTTTGGCATTTGGACTAGATAGATTGGTTGCTATTTTAGGAGGACAAGAAACCATTAGAGATTTTATTGCCTTTCCTAAAAACAATTCAGGTAGAGATGTAATGATCAATGCACCTGCTGCTGTTACCAACGAGGTTTTATCTGAATTAAATATAAATGTTACAGTTCCAAAGGTATAAGTTGTAATAAAACTTAGAGTTCCTTAAATTTACCATAGCTCTTTAAAAACTATTGATTTTATTTTTACTCCAAAGTAAAAGTTATCAATGGTTCTTAGAGAGTTTTTTTCATCAAATAAAATAAGAAAATATGTTATCAGAAACTATTGAAAGTGCTTTAAACACACAAATACAATTAGAAGCTAACGCTTCAATGAAATATTTAGCCATGGCAACTTGGGCAGAAGTAATTGGATACAATGGAGTTGCAGGATTCTTTTACAATCAAGCAGATGAAGAAAGAGTTCACATGTTAAAACTAGTAAAGTTTGTAAACGAACGTGGAGGAAAAGCAAACATTCCAAGCTTAGAAGCACCAAAAGACACCTTTAAAGATTTACACGAACTTTTTACTGTTTTCTTAGAAAGCGAAGAGCAAGTTACAGAAAGCATCAACCACTTAGTTTTTCAAACTTTAGAAGAAAAAAACTACACCGTTCATAACTTTTTACAATGGTATGTAGCAGAACAAGCTGAAGAAGAATCTTTAGCAAGAACTATTTTGGACAAGTTAAAAATTATTGGAAACGATAAAAGTGGAACGTATTTGTTTGATAAAGACATAGAAAGTATTGTTGCTCAAACAGAAATTAATGCTAAAAACGAATAGTTTATTTAGATTTAGTTAAAATAAAACTTATATTTGCACTGATTTTAAGACAGTTAATCAGTGCAAATTATGTTAAATAAAGGAATTGAAGAGATTATAACTCCTGAATATACGGGATGTTGCTTTACATATTTGGCAAAGGATAAGAAGAAAAAGTGTTGTAAAAAGTACAAGAAAAAAGGGAAAGACCATTGTAAAAAATGCCCTGTACAAGCTTAAAGTAGTTTGACTTTATTCTACTTATAAACACTACCTTAGCCATCCGAAAAAATCATTGGTATGCCTCAAAAAAAAAGAAATTTGTTAAATCAGTTTCTAATTTGGAAATACAAACATATTTCTCAAGAAAACTTTCTTTACATTTTAAGTACTATTGTAGGTTTACTGGCTGGTATTGGTGCAGTTACCCTTAAAAACTTAACACACTTTATTTTTGAGTCTTTAAATACGGGGTTTATTAAAAGTATCCACATAGGATTTTACTTTATTTTTCCAATCATAGGTCTATCTCTTACCTTATTAGTGGTAAAATACATCATCAGAAAAAAAATTGGTCACGGTATTCCCGCTACTTTGTATGCTATTTCCAAAAGAGAATCCATCATGCATCGTTATCAAATGTGGGCTTCTGTAATTACCGCTCCCCTAACTGTAGGTTTTGGAGGATCTGTTGGGTTAGAGGGTCCTACTGTTGCTACAGGATCTGCGCTAGGATCTAACTTTGCAAGAGTTTTTCACCTAGACCAAAGATCTAGAACTTTATTAGTAGGTTGTGCTGCTGCAGGAGCTATGTCTTCTATTTTTAAAGCACCCATTGCCGCTATTGTATTTGCTGTAGAAATTTTTAGTTTAGAATTAACTATGGTTTCTATGATTCCTTTGCTACTAGCTTCTATTTCTGCTGTATTAACATCGTACTTTTTCTTAGGTGATGAAGTTTTATTACACTTTGAAATTAAAGACAACTTTGACTTACAAGACATTGTATTTTATATCACTTTAGGATTGGGATGTTCTTTAATCTCTATTTACTTTACCAAAGTTTATTTTTGGTCGCACGATTTTTTTAAAAAAATAGAAAACCCCTGGTACAAACTATTATTAGGAGGTAGTTTAATTGGTGTTATTGTCTACTTTATTCCCCCTTTATTTGGAGAGGGTTTTGAAACTATTAACGCAGTATTAAGAGGAGATGCTTCTCACATCTTAAAAAACAACATATTTAATACCGAAGCAGATACTATATGGATGATTGTTGGTCTATTAATAGGTCTAATTATTTTTAAAGTAATTGCTATGGCTCTTACTTTTGGTGCTGGAGGTATTGGAGGAGTTTTTGCTCCTACTTTATTTATTGGGAGTGTAACAGGTTATGTAGTTGCTACTATTGTAAACCATGCAAAAATAGTATCTCATACCGTTTCTCAAAGTAATTTTGCCATGGTAGGAATGGCTGGTCTAATGGCAGGTGTTTTACACGCTCCACTAACCGCAATTTTCTTAATTGCAGAAATTACTGGAGGGTATGATTTATTTATTCCTTTAATGATTGTATCATCTATCTCGTTTTTGATTACTAAAAAATTCATTCCACACAACATCTATACTTCCGAATTAGCTAAAAAAGGACAGTTAATGACACATGACAAAGATAAAAATGTGTTAATGATGATGAATATTGACAAAGTAGTTGAAAAAGATTTTATTGTTACCAAACCTAACATGACCTTAGGTCAATTAGTACATAAAGCACTTGTAAAATCTAAAAGAAACAACTTTCCTGTGGTGAACAATCACCATGAATTAATTGGTGTATTACATATGGATGACATTCGTCCAATAATGTTTAATACAGAATTGTATGAAAACACTATTGTTTCTGATTTAATGGTTACTCCTGCCGAAGTTATTGATTACGACAAAGATTCTATGGAAGAAATTATGGAGAAATTCAAAATTACTTCTGCATGGAACCTTCCTATTATTAAAGACGGAAAATATCTTGGATTTATTTCTAAATCTAGATTGTTAAATTCCTACAGAAGAAAACTAATTATGGCTAGTGATTCTTTTTCTTAAAATAAGTAATTGCTTGATCTGGATGATCTGTAAAAACTCCATCTAATTTTAAATTTTCTGCTATTTTTAAGACTTCCTTAAAAGAAGTCTTACCTCCTAAATCATCGGCTCTAAAAGTAAAAGCATGTACTTTTAAGTTTTGTTGATGAGCATAGCTTACCAAATTTTCAAAATCTTTGATATTCATTTTATCATCCCCTTCTATCATCTGTTTGTACCAAGGTCCAATTCCATTGGCATACTTGGCTATATGTGCAACCATCTCTTCAGGAATCATCGCTTTAAAAATGGCATCCGAATATCCCATTTCCAACAGTTGAACCAAAAATAGGTCTGACTTGTATTCCTCTCTAATTCTCTGTAATTCTACAGCATCAAAACACTGTAACATACAGTTATCTTTTACTGATATATAACCATAATCAGCCAAAATAGTCAACACAATTTCAGAAATATCTTTCCCTTCATTTCTATGAAATTGAGGTTCTTTAATCTCTACATAAATACCTACATTTTTATGCATAGATTTATTTAATCCCTGGATCAATTCAATTTCATCAGCTAAGGTGTGAAGTTTAAAATGAGAAGTGTGTATTGGAAATCTATCTTTATAAACAGCTTGTTTTGTTTTGATATTAAATCTTTCGGATACATTTAGCGTTGAAAGTTCTTCCCAAGTAAAATCTACCACATAAAACTTTCCGTCTTTTCTAGCTCTATCAGGATAAACATTTGCAACATTTGTGGTAGTTTCTAAATGAATATCATGAATAACAACCGCAACGTTATCTTTAGACAACACTACATCTTGTTCAATAAAATCTGGAAACATACCATAAGCTAAAGCTTTGGCAGGTAACGTATGTTCTGGTAAATATCCAGAAGCACCACGATGGGCAATAATAACCATATTTTTGTTTTGGGTAGGTTGCTTACACGATAACAACACGTATAAAATAACAAAATAAACAACGGGAATCCTAATAGATAACTTCATGAATGATATGGTACAATTTCATTCCAAAATAGCTAATTTTACTATTCTTATAAGAGATCGTATATGAAGATATTATTAAAATTATTATTGGCTATTGTTTTTGTTCTTTGGACCATTGGAGCTTTTTTCTTTTTAACAGACAATCCTAAAAGTCCTAAATTTATTGGTTTTGGAGTGATTATTCTAACTTTGGTTTTAATGCCCTTATTTATTTACCACAGATACAACGGTAAGGATTTAACCAAATATTCTTTAAAACACAACGATCCTAACGCAAGTAGAATTGAAGACTAATTCATGTTTCTTCTAGACAAAAAGAAATCTTTTAACACCTTACTGCACTCTTCTTCTCTAACTCCAGAAATTACTTTGGTTTTAGGATGCAACAAGGTATTTAATTTAGAGTACCCTCTTTGTAGGTCAGATGCTCCGTAAACAATTTTCCCTATCTGTGTCCAATAGCTTGCACCTGCACACATTTGGCATGGTTCCAAAGTAACATACAAAATACATTCTTGTAAATATTTACCTCCCAAAAAGTTAGCCGCAGCTGTAAACGCTTGCATTTCTGCATGAGCAGTTACATCATTTAATTGTTCTGTTAAATTGTGTCCTCTTGCAATAATTTGGTTATTCATTACAATAACAGCTCCTACAGGAACTTCTCCTTTTTCAAAAGCAATATAAGCTTCGTCTAAGGCTTTTTTCATGTAATAGTCATCATCAAAAGGATCAATCATAATTGTGTCTCATAAATCTATACCTCTAAACTACTTTATTGATTGATAAGTTGCAAGGACAAATCTCAAAATTGTAATTTTGTGGCCGTGAAAAATATTCTCAATACCATAAATTCTCCGCAAGACCTAAAAGGCCTTCGTATTTCTGAACTAGAACAACTAGCTCAGGAACTAAGGAATTTTATCATCAATATAGTTTCTACTAAAGAAGGGCACTTGGGAGCTAGCTTGGGTGTGGTAGAACTTACCATTGCTTTGCACTATGTATTTAACACTCCAAAAGACAAGTTAATTTGGGATGTGGGACATCAGGCATATGGTCATAAAATTCTAACGGGTAGAAGAGATAATTTTGAGACCAACAGACGTTTACACGGAATATCTGGTTTTCCTAATATTTTTGAAAGCGAGTACGATGCTTTTGGAACAGGACACTCTTCTACATCTATTTCCGCAGCATTGGGAATGGCTATGGCAGCTCAAATTCAAGGAAACACTAAACAACAACACATTGCTGTTATTGGAGATGCCTCTATAGCATCGGGAATGGCTTTTGAAGCTTTAAATCACGCAGGAGTTACCAACGCTAACCTATTGGTAATTCTTAACGACAATGCCATTGGAATAGATCCTAGCATTGGAGCTTTAAAAGACTATTTAACCCAAACTAAAAACGGAAAAGAACCTAATAGAGATAATATATTTGAAGCTTTAAACTTTGATTATTCTGGTCCTATTGACGGACATAATCTTGCCAAAGTAATTTCTGAATTTGAAAGACTTAAAACCATTGAAGGTCCTAAATTTTTACATTTAGTAACTACCAAAGGAAAAGGATTACAAAAAGCAGAAGAAGATCAAATCACCTATCATGCCCCTGGTAAATTTGATGCTCAAACAGGAGATAGAATTAAAACCATTCATAAAAACAGCCCTCCAAAATATCAAGATGTTTTTGGACATACTATTATAGAGTTAGCAGAACAAAATCCTAAAATTGTTGGAATTACTCCAGCAATGCCAACAGGAAGTTCTCTAAAATATATGATTGCTAAAATGCCAAACAGAGCCTTTGATGTGGGAATTGCAGAACAACATGCCGTAACCTTAGCTGCGGGAATGGCTAAAGAAGGATTAATTCCTTTTTGTAACATTTATTCTACTTTTTTACAAAGAGCATATGATCAAGTTATACACGATGTAGCTTTGCAAAAACTACCGGTTATTTTTTGCTTAGATAGAGCTGGATTAGTTGGAAACGATGGGGCTACACATCATGGAGTTTTTGATATTGCCTTTTTAAGATGCATTCCGAATTTAATTATTTATGCACCTATGGACGAGGTGGATTTAAGAAACATTATGTACACCGCTCAATTAGGTTTAAATACTCCTATTGCCATTAGATACCCAAGAGGTATTGGTGAAATTATGGACTGGAAACAACCTTTTGAAAAGCTAACCATTGGAAAAGCAAAAACACTTAAAAAAGGAAAAACCACTGCCGTATTAAGTATTGGTACCCTTGGAAATATTATTAATTTTACCATTGATAAATTACCACAACACCAAAAAGAAATGGTAGGGCATTACAATATGCAGTTTATTAAACCGTTAGACATGGAATTGTTGCATGATATTTGTAGCAATTACAGTGAAATAATTACATATGAAGATGGTGTGGTACATGGAGGATTGGGATCTGCTATAGGTGAATTTATTTTAGAACACAGGTATACAACCAAAATTAAAATGTGTGGAATCGGTGATCAGTTTATAGAACATGGGCAAACACAAGAATTAAAAACATTAGTAAAAATTGATGAAACTTCAATTTTAAACACAATTTTATCTACCCTATAATGGCTTTTATAGATACTACTTTACAAGATTACTTGACTATGAAAAAACATACATTCATTATTCTCCTGTTTACTCTATTATTTAGTGTTAAAAGCCATAGTTCTACGTACTTTATAAACGATACAATTCCTACACCTAAGGCAATTACTAATATTAAAAAAGTATTCACTAAAAAAAACAAAGACTCTATTCGTGTTGCCAAAACTGAAAAAAGAGACACCATTAAACAAATTCTAAAAAAAAGTGTAGCACCTAATTATTGGAAATTAACCAACAAACCAGGGCTATTACTTACCCAAACCTCATTTTTTAACTGGACAAAAGGGGGAAATAATACTGTTGCTGGAATTCTTTCTTTTAAAGGAGACTACAATTATAAAAAGGGACAATTTTTCTGGAGAAACGGAGTCCTTTTTAGATATGGATTAAGCAAAGAAAATGGTACAGAATACTCTAAAAAAACAGATGACATACTAGATCTTAAGTCCAGTATAGGATATAAAAAAGACATAGAATCTAAATGGTATTACTCTGGGGAATTTAACTTAACAACTCAGTTTGGAAAAGGATATAAAGGAAACAATAGATCTACTGTAATTTCTAATTTTTTTGCTCCTGCCAGAATGCGTTTAGGGGTAGGTGCTGTTTATACAGATGATGATGACAGCTTTAAAGTTCACCTATCACCACTTACCAATCAGGTTACTTTTGTACTAGACCAAGAACTAGCAAACAAAGGAGCTTTTGGGGTTACTCCTGCTGTTAAAGACGAGGCTGGAGAAATTATAAAAAAAGGAGAAAATATTTATTCAGAATTTGGAACATTGATACGTATTGAATACAAAACTCCATTAATGAAAAATATTGATTTTGCTTTAAAGAGTTCTTTTTACTCTGACTACTTAAACAAGTTTGGAAACGTAGATAGTGATGTTGAAATTAATATTAACATGAAAGTAAATCAGTTTATTAACTCTAGAATTAGTTCACATTTATTGTACGATGATGATGCTAAAATACTTCAGTCTGATGGAACTCAAATAGGTCCAAAACTACAGTTAAAACAAATTTTAGGAGTTGGAGTTACTTACATTTTCTAATTGCTAATTATTATTCTCCTAGAAAAACTCTTTCCATCACAATAAACTTTTACAAGGTATACTCCTGACTGAAAAGGAACATTAATAACTTGTGTATTTCCATCTGCTGGATTTATTTGGTGTTGAGCAACCGTATGCCCATCCATAGTAAATACATAAAGATCAAACTGAACATCTAGGTCAGACAATTCTAACTCCAATACCTGATTCTCTATCTGATTTGTTTTAAACACCACCTTATTAGCCAAACCTTTTCCGTTACCTAAACCAGTAAAATTTAAAGACTCTTTAAAAGCTCCTGTAAACAAACCTCTTCCGTAAGTGGCTGCTAATACAGTACTGTCTGAAGTTCTATAATCGAACTTTGTTACTTTCACACTAGACATTCCATTTTGAGACTGAGTCCAATTAGGAAATTCTGACAAAAAATTACTTGTTTTCCAAACACCTGCATTGGTTCCAATAATTACTTCATTTTCATTATTAGGATTCATTTTAATAGCTTTTACGGGAATATCAGGAAAGTCTCCATCCTTTTCTTCCCACAACAATCCACCATCATTAGAATAGTATATATTGTTTACTCCATAGTTATGTAAAGTTACTAATAGCTCACTCTCATTCCTTCCAAAATCAATGTCAGAAATAGACCCTGTATTAATTTCATTATCTACATCAATATTAGTCCAAGTTGGAGTGTTTGTATTTAGATTACTCACTTTTAAAACACTTGCTCCCTCGGTTCCTATAAAAACGGTAGACGAAGTAGTTGTATAGGGAGATACCTTTATGGCTGTTGGATTTTCAAACAAAGCACTGTTACTAAAATACTTTGTGACTGGTGAGCCTATTAAATCTGAGTAACGGGCAATTCTTTCATTAGACCCTAAAGTAGCATTTGCATATAGCATGTCTAAATTATCATCTAAATCTGCAATATTTGCAAAAGACCCTGAGTCTTGATCATCTGCAATATCTACGATATCATTTCCATCATCAAAGGGAATTGGATAGGCTCCATATACATTATTAACATAAGAAACTATTAGGTAATCCCCATCTTTATCAATAAAACTCTGAATACCATCACCTCCATAAATATCTATAAAAGAATTTACTCCTTCTTGAACATTTACCCCAAACAAAGAACCATTGTCTTGTGCACCTCCTAATAATAATTCATCATCTTTATCTTGACCTATAGCTCCAGAATAGAACTGAGTTATATTATAACCTGTATTTCTACTCTTTATAGCTGTAGCGCTACTAGTAGCACTACTTATATTGGCACTGTAGTAAATACCTCCATCATTGGCAAAAACAGCCTTATTACTATCTAAAGGATTAAAAACAACAGCATGATGATCTGCATGTACCAACGAAACATTTAAACTATTTAAATTATTATTGTTTGACCATTTAGATATTTGACTCCAAGATGTTCCTGAATTTGCAGAGCGAAACAAATCAATTCCACCCGCATACAAAACAGTATCATCTGTAGGGTCTACTTCTAACGTAAGATTATAAAACCCTTGGTTTCTAGCAAAATCATCTGCAGGAATATCTACATCCACATCATTTGGATTAGCCATTGCAATAAAGTTGGTTCCATTGGTTGTTTTTACAAGCGCTACTTTTTTACTATCATTTGTAGAAGCTAAAGCATACACTGTGTTTGCATTTTGTTTAGAAACCGCTAGCTCTACTCTACCTCCATTTGTAAATGAATATTTTTCGGTAAAATTTTCACCATCTGTACTTCTAAAAACTTTTCCACCACCATCTCCAAAAAGATTTCCTTTAGTGGCTGCCCAAATAGAATTATCTGCAGCTATTTCTACATCGCTAAAAACGTAGGGAGATGGGGTTCCGTCTGTAGTTAAAAAACTAATTCTGTTAATAGAACTATCTCCTATTTTCCACCAACCAGAAGCGCTGTAACCAACTGGATCAGTATCAAACTGTCCGTCTAAAGAAAAGAAAACCTCTGTAGTTCCATTGTTGTTCCATGCCAAAATTTGATTGACATAATAAACTCTTTGCGTTTCATCTAACTCTAAATTAACAGGAATGTAGCTAGACCAAGTACTACCTCCATTGGTAGAAATCCAAATTCCATTTCCTACACCATCATCACCGGTATAAGCCTCACCTGTTCCTATATACCAAATATTAGAATTGTTAGGATCTATAGCATAGCAAGAAACTGCTAAATTCTCATCAATCCCAACTTGAGTCCACATAGAGTTAACATTGCTAATATCATTGTTTACCCATAAACCTCCAGAAACTCCACCTGCAAAAACTCTTTTACCAGTAGCATCATTAGGATCGTAAAAAACAACTCTTGTTCTTCCTCCTATATTATCGGGACCTCTTTCTTCCCATGTCATGTCTGAATTTTCTCCAGGTACTGCAGAAAAACGCAAAGATGATTTTTTTTGAGCTCTAACTTTAGTTAAGTTTTCTGGATATGTTTTTCCTGTGGCAGGATCCATTTCTAACAAATACTGTTCATCAAAATAACGATTGGGCGGTATTCCTTGTTTTTTTCTTTCCTTTTTAGATAGTTTTAATCTTTCTTGTATAGGATGATTTTTGACTAAATTGTGAAATTCTTTTTTAGAGATATGATTGGCATCGTAACTAATAAAAGCTGCAATCACACAAAGTAAAGAGAGAACTATGTAACGTGTATTTTTTTTCATGAACAATGTGTTTTAGCGAGCTTTCTTATTATAACAAGTTAAGAAACAATAACCCCACTAATTTTTTTATGTACTAAAATAGCATAACTGTCTGACATTCCGGCTACATAAGCACAAACATTCATTATACGTATATACAAAGTTTCTTGCTGAGTTTTAAATTCTTGAGGTAACATCATTAAAATTAGCTTGTCGTAATTAGAGGCTTTGCCCATGTAAGAGTTGTTTATTGCATTGATAAACACATCTAACAAATCTGCAATTACTTTGTAACCCGCTACTTCTTTTTCTATAACACTTCTGCTATTGTAAATCTTATCAATACTTAGTTTAATGATGTCGTTTATTTGCGCTTCGTATTTGCATTTATCTAATAAGGATTTTTCAAAAGTTCCGTTTAATATAGCTTCTTCATTTTCTATAAAAATAGTAGCCGCCTGTTCTATTAAGGTACTAATTGCTAAAGCTCTTAAATAACTAACTCTATCTTTTTTTAAACCTAGAGAATGATATTTTTTAGTATCAATTTTATCTTGCACTAATTTAATCATGTATTCCAAGGCAAATTCTTCATCAACCAAGCCTAAATTAATTCCGTCTTCAAAATCTATAATGGTATAGCAAATATCATCCGCAGCTTCTACCAAATAAGCCAATGGATGCCTGTGATAAGCAATATCTTCTCCAGACCTCATTACTTTTAAACCTAAGGTTTCGGCTACATCTTTAAACTTTTCTTTTTCCGATTGAAAAAAGCCAAACTTTTTATCTACAATGTGTTTTGTGGCTTTTTTAGGTAAGGATTCTTTAGGATATTTCATAAAAGTACCCAAAGTTGCATAAGATAATCTAAGACCATCTTTTACTCCTTGACCGTCTTGTGTTAAAATTTTAAATCCGTTGGCATTTCCTTCAAAATCAATTAAATCTTGCCATTCTTTAGCGCTTAATTCCTCTTTGTATTTTTGACCAGCTCCTGAGTTAAAATATTCTCCAATAGATTTTTCTCCACTGTGTCCAAAAGGAGGATTTCCAATATCGTGAGACAAAGCTGCAGCTGCTACAATGGCTCCAAAATCGTTAAAAGTATATCCTAATTCTTTTAAATACGGATGTTTTTCTAACAACTGTTTTCCTACCACTCTACCTAAAGAACGTCCTACTACAGATACTTCCATACTGTGTGTTAAACGCGTATGTACAAAGTCTGTGTCTGACAGTGGAATTACTTGTGTTTTGTCTTGTAAGCTTCTAAATGCTGATGAGAATACAATTCTATCAAAATCTACCTCAAATCCTAATCTTGTTTCGTCTTGATCTTTTCTATATCGACCATTGGTATCGCCAGCTCTCTTAAGAGATAATAATTGTTCCCAGTGCATGTTTAAAATTTAAATGAAAGTCCAGCCACTAACTGAAACCCTTGTACTTGATAATTTGTATACGATTGATAATTGTTGTCTAGTAAATTGTAAATATTTACGTGAGCATTTAATCTTTTATTGATTTTGTATCCACCTTTTACATTTAAGTCTAAAAATCCATCAATTTTGGTAGCCACTTCTTCTACTAAATCATCTCTACCGTCTACTATATTTAATCCTACTTGACCAAACCATTTTTTGTGGGTGTAGTTTACATAAGTTTCTATCACCATGTTGGGTAAATTCCAAGCTTCTGGACTGTAACTATTTAAAGTTGCCAACACTCCTCCTGTTAATTGTTTAGAGAACATCATTTCTATAGCTCCTTTTACAGACAAAATGGTTACATCATCATACATAACACCAAAACTATTTCCCATTTGGAATGGTTGATTGATTGATGTGGGTGCTAAAGCATCATTATGAACAAACAACGCTTTATTTTTTACTTGTTTGTAACTAGCTTCTGTTGAATAAGAAATTGTTTTTGTTAATTTTCCATCTAAACCTATAAAAACATCTACAGGGGTTGTTGTGGTTAAAATTTCAGCCGTTGGAGACATAAATGGATTTTGAGCAACCAAACTTTGATACGTATTTTGATCCAAGCTACTTCTTATTCCTCCATGTAAAGTCATAATATTTTTAATTAGCTTAACATCCGCCTGAACGTTTGGCAAAATCCAAAATTTAGAGGTAGAAGCCTCTCTATTGGCATTTACATACAATCCTAAAGCAGCACTTAATTGAAAATTATTAGCTTGATAAGTATAAGATGGTGTTACTCCTAAATTGAAAAAACTATAATTAATATTAGTAGTATTAGTATATTGTTGTCCAAAACTTCCGTTTAAATATTCAAAATCTACTTTGGTTTCTATATAATCCTTAAACATAGACTTGTCTAAAACGGTAGCTACTTTTAGGTCTACCTCTGAACTTTCAAATCCATCTGAAAAGAAATTAATTGAGGGTGACAAACTTTTAACTTTTGCATTTTTATAATCTATAGTTCCTGAAAAAGTTAAAGAATTGTAGACTTGTTCTACATTTTGATTTTGATAATCAGATTCTAAAACATCACTATCTAACCCATACCAATGAATTTTATTTCTTTGATAATCTGCATTAGTTTTCCAATTGTATTTCTTGTTATTTTTAGCTAAAAACAAGTTTACTTTAGAATTCCACTGACCATTGTCTACTCTTTCATCGTCTATTCCGTTCTGAATATTATAACTAGAAAAATCTATTCCATAAGTATAGCCATTTACAGCATTAGGTCTTAGCATCATTTCTATTTCTGCATTTCCATAGACACCTACAGCTCCATATAAATAGCTTCTATAATTTATAGGTTTAGGATCATCTATATCTACATAAACAGCTTGCTTGGTAATAGGCACAAAATCCGAAGGAACTTGTTTTGGATTGATTTTATACTTTATGTTTTCCTTAGCAAACTCTTCTTGTGCATTTGGTGTAGATTTTAATTTAAACACATCAGACAACGTAGGATTAAAAGAGAACTCTACCACTACATTTTCTTTTTTAATATCCTCATCTTCTGTTTGAGCATATATATTTACAGCTCCTAAAAATAGAGCTACTAGTATCCACTGCTTTTTCATCTTAAATTGTATTTGTAGCATTGTTTTTTGTTTCTCCTTTTACGGCTTTAGTACTTGTGTTTTCTGATTGGTATTCTTCTAACAATTCTTTGGCTTGTTCTACCAAATCATCTTGTTCTTTTACATTGTCTATAATATTATTTAGAATAAAATTAGCCTGAAAATTATCTTTTAAAGCATGAAAGTTTTTAGCCATTAGTAACAAACCTTTAACTCCCCAAACTTTGTAAGCTTGATATTTACTAGCCAAAATCTGAACTTGTTCATTAGATTTTTGATACTCTTTTTCTTGATGCAAGAAAAAAGCTTTGTAATAATTAGCTTCTGCCTTTACACTTCCTTTTCCTATGCTTTCTAATTTTTGATAATAGCTTTTTGCTTTTACAAAATCGTCTAACTCAGTAGCACCTCTTGCTCCGTATACATAAGCATCAGCTACCGCTTGTTCAGAACTTTTTTTGTTATCTAACACTTTTTGGGTATAATCTAACGCTTTGGCAAACTTGTTTTCTTTGTAATAAAATTTCATTAAATTACTTTGCGCATATACAATGTTCTGAGTATTTGTAGCATCGTTTTCTATTTGCAACAACAAAGTACTTGCTAAATTCCATTGTTCCTTTTCTAAATAAATTTGAGACAATCTGTTTAAAGCAACCTCTGTATATTCATTTGCATTTACTTTTAATACTTCTTGATATTCTGGAATTGCATTTTCTTTATTTCCTGAATTGTAATATGCTTGTGCCAAATAAAAATGAGCCGTTAAAGCATGTAGTCCTTGCGGGAAATTAATCAAATATTTTTTGCAACTGGTAATGGCTGCTTTTAAATCGTTGGCTAAGTATTTATTCTCTGCCGCTTCAAACATAGACCTATCAATATCTTGATCAGATATGTTTACAAACTCTATTTTTTTAACCCAAGCTGCATACAAATCTACTCTATCCATTTCTTTGTAAACCTGTTCTGCCATTTTTACCGCTTGCACAGCTTCTCCAGTTCCTGGGTAACTTGCCACCAAGTCTCTTAACACCGTAACCGATGCTTGATTTTCATTAGAATTAAACAATACAATACCTTTTTTTAATTTGGCTTTAACTACCAAAGGACTTTTTGGATATTTAGAAATTAATTCATCAAACACTTTAATAGCCTCTGCATTTTTATTCTGATTGACTAATAAATTCCCTAATTGATAATACGAATCATCTAAATAAGCAGAACGTGTAAACGTGGTCTGAATCTCTTTTAACGTTTCTTTTTTCTGTTCATTTTTCCCTAAGAATCCATAAGCCAATGCTTTTTGATGCATGGCATAATCTACCTGACCTTGATTGGCTTTTATTACTTGATTGTAATTTTCTAAAGCGCTCCAGTAAGTTTTGTTTACAAAATGACAATCGGCAATTCTTAAAACAGCATTTCTTTTTTTAGCTGGATTTTTAGAAATTGCTACATAATCTGTAAAATAGGCCAACGCATCCTCGTATCTTTTTTGCTGAAACGATGTATATGCCAAACCATAAATTCCGTCTGCATATTCTGCTAACTTTTTATTGTTTGTGTTTTTTACAAAAGAACTGTAATAGTAACTTGCCTCTTGGTAATTGTTTAGTTCTGATAAACTTTCTGCTTTCCAAAACAAAGCTCTGTTAGTAATGGTTTTGTTGTTGTATAATTCCGATGCTTTAGAAAAATAAGGCAATGCATCTTGGTATTTATTTTCATTAAACAACTCAAACCCTCTTTCTAGCAACAATTCTTGATACTGAGCATCTTTGATTAATCTTTGCTTGTCGTAATACGCAATAGCTCCTTTAAAATCTTTAAACTGCAAATAAGCATTTACAATTAATCCCTCTATTAAACTCGCTTCTTCTGCATTAGGATATTTATCTACAAAAGCTTGCAAAACTTCTGAACTACTTTGGTATGGATTTCCAATTTCGTAACTCAATTTGGCATAATTTAAAAAAGCATCTTGTTGTACGCTTACATCAAAATCCATTTCTGATGCGTTTTTAAAAGCATTTAAAGCTTGTGTTTTCTGATTCATTTTTAAATAACAATCTCCTAAATGATAATGTGCGTTTTGGGAAACTCCACTTTTTTCATCGGTAATTTTATTAAAATTCTCAATAGCTTTATCATACTTATTTTGTTTGTAATAAGCATATCCTAAAAAGTAATAATCTACTTCTGTTAATTTTCTTTGTCTGCCTTTGTATTGAGTTAAATACGTTATAGCTTTTTTGTAATCTCCTATATAAAAATAAGATTCACCAATAATTTTTGCAGCTTCTGATTGTTCTGTTCCTGAAGTTTTTCCGTAATAACTTTCACCCAAAGCAATAGCCTCTTTGTATTTTTTTTGTTGATAAGCAATAACCAATAACTGATATGAAACTTCTCTATAATACTTTCTTACGTTCTTAATTTTATCAAAATGGAAATTAGCAGCACTGTAATCTTTATTTTGAATGGCAATATTTCCTAAATAGTAATGAGCCTCATTTTGATAAGCTCCACTTGTAGAAATTGGCAATAAATACTCTTTTGCTTTGGTATAATTTTCAGTTTTGTAATTCGCAAAAGCTAATTTGTAATTGTAATTGGTTTCTTGCTTATTTGTTAACGATTTTACATCAATTTTCTCAAACCACTCCAAAGCCTTATAATCTTGTCTTTTGGCAAAGTAGTAGTTAGACAAGGCTAGTATTAACGAAGTTTTATCTATGGTATTTGGATGTTTTTTTAAATACAGTTCTGTCTCTACTCCCGCATTTTTCTCATTCAATTCCAAAGAAGTTAACAACTTGTATTTTTCTAGTGCAATACTTTTTTGAGTGTCTAAATGCTCTACTTCTTTAAAATATGCTTTAGCTAGTGAATAATGATTGTTATCAAATGCCTGAATTGCTTTTTCATACCACTTAAGAGATGCTGTTGATTGGTAACTGTTTTGCGCTGTTAATGGCAAAGCAACCATAAACATTGTTGTTACGCACAGCAAAAATTGTTTCTTCATATATCTAGACCTATAATTTCAGTGATTAAAAATAAATAATATCCCAATCAATTAACGGAAACACGGCCTATTTATTTGAAACATCATTGTTCAATTCTTATAGACACGATAATTTTAAGTTTCATCTAATTTTAAATATGTTTGTAAAAACAATCAACACCATGTCACAACCTGTTTTACATTTAAAGGATGCCAATATTTTTCAAGACAACATTCTGATTTTAAAGAATGTGGATTTTGAAATTCAGCCAGGAGAATTCTTTTATTTAATAGGAAAAACAGGAAGTGGTAAAAGTAGTTTGTTAAAAATACTGTATGGTGATTTACCTTTAACCAGTGGACTTGGAGAAGTAGTTGGTTTTGATTTACCTGCTTTAAAAGAAAAACAAATTCCTTTTTTAAGAAGAAAAATTGGAATTGTGTTTCAGGACTTTAAATTATTAAACGACAGAAGTATTTACGACAACTTGCTTTTTGTTTTAAAAGCAACGGGTTGGAAAGATAAAGCTTTGATGGATGCTAAAATAAAAGAAGTTTTAGGAAAGGTAGGTTTGCAGGAAAAAGGATATAAAATGCCTTATCAAATTTCTGGAGGGGAGCAGCAACGTATTGCTATTGCAAGAGCAATGTTAAACGATCCTGAATTAATTATTGCTGATGAACCTACAGGGAATTTGGACCCTAAGACCTCTATGGAGGTAATGGAATTGTTGAATGAAATTCACCAAAGTGGAAAAACAATTTTAATGGCTACTCACGATTATTCTTTAATTTTAAAATATCCTCAACGAACTTTTAAAGTAGAAAACGGAGAAGTTTTTGAAGTAGCACATCAACAGCAAACTAGTTAATTCTTAACCGATTTAATTAGATATCCTAGTTTGTAAAAATTCAATAATTTAGTTGAATAAAAACCCGCTATCATTTTTTTTCTGATGAGGGATCCTGTTAAATTAAACAATCGTTTTACAATTATTTTCTGAAAAACATTCATTTTTTTATAGTAGCTCAACAATCTAACATGATTAGAAAAAAGACCATCTTGTAGTTTGATAAGATTAGCAATTGCTGTTTCGTTTTTAACAAAAAAACGTTCGTTTGTTTCTAAATCTAGATTTAAAACAGGATTTTCTAAATGGATTATTTTTATTTTATTTTGAGCCAATTCATAGCCAAAAAAAGTATCCTCATGCCCATATGTATCAATACCTTCATTAAAAAATATATCCTCAAAAACAGCGCTATCTATTAAAAAATTATTCGTCATAAAAGACAAATAAGGCTCTTGGTTTCTTTTTATTACACTTTTACTTTCAACTTCTATTCCATATTTCCAACTCAAAAACTGTTCTTTACTAGGTAGAATATCCGGATAAATTCTACCACCATACACTACAACATTTGGGACTAAAGAATTTGCATACTTTTGTAAAAAATCATCATTCTGAATCATAGAATCACAATCCATAAAAAGCATATAGGAATATTGTACATAAGACTTAAATAGGTTTCTAATTTTAGACCTCCCTATATTGTTAGGCAACTCAACATACTTATGGTTTCCTAACAATTTTCTGTTTTCTATTTTAAAAACCTCATCAGAAGCATCGTCTATCACAACAAGTTCAAACACCACATTTGTAGTTTGCTTTTCAATAGCTTTTACTAGATTAGAAATATCAAAATTATATACAGGAATACAGATAGAAATCATAAGCAAATACAATCTTATTTTAGTAAAATTAACATTTCTTGATACACTTTTTTCCACCCTTGCCATCCAAACTTTTCTGACAAAGAAGAATTATGCCATAAAGACACAAACAATCCATCTACTTTTTTTACCTGATGAATTAATTCTTTTACTTCTTTTACAGCTTGTTCTGGACTCAATAGTAAGTACGTATTTAATGTTCCATCCATTACCTGAAAAGGAACTACATACAAAGGTCTCTCTTGCTCTAATTCTAAATTATAAAAAGGATAAGCATTACAAATCCCTGCTCTAAACCCTACTTGACTAGCAAAGCCCATAGAATAATCTACCTTAATACCATTACTTATTAAATGTTCATAGGTTTTAGGAAATTCTAATTTTAAAAAATGCTGTCTACTTGTGGTAACCTCAGAACCTACTATTTTTTCTAAACGTTGTTTCTCTTTTGTAACTCGATGATTTTCTGTGTTAGAAATATAAGATGGGTGAATTCCTATAGAATGTTTTGCCCCTATTTTTTTTATCAACCGTTTTAAACACCTTTTGTAATGTTTAATATTGGAATCAAATTCTGATTTATCTCCTAACAAAAAAAAGTAATGTGTTTTTGTGTTTTTAGAAACTTTTTCAATAAAATCAAACGTATCAAAAACATCTTTTCTATTTTTTAAATAGCTTAATTTTACTTGTACTTTTTCTTTTCTCTTTTTTAAAACATCAACCAAAAGCCCTCCTAAAAAGTAAAACACTCCTTTTCCTTTAGAAAAATAAGCTGTGTCTATATCTAGTGTATTTAGAGCTTTGAATTTTCTTTTTGGAAAGCTATATTCGGGAAACTTAGCACTTAATTCTTCTTTAATTTTTTGACACCAAACATTTACAACAGGTATTTTTAAAAAGCCTTGTTGATAAGCCAAACTATCTTCTGCCTGGTATCTATGATGTTTATCGGGAGTAAAAGGCAAGTATTCTTCATACCTAGTAAGCATCCAAAAAGAAGAAGCTAACAAATCGTATTCATTCTCATTCGTCTTAAAGAAATAAGGAACCTCATCTACCCAATCTACCTGAATATTCTGCACTGAAATTGTTGATTCCCACAGAATTTTAGAAGGAATTATCTGAAGACTTTCCTCTATTTTACTATCTGAATAATTTAATTTTGGTCCCTTGTGATTTTTAAAATCAGCTAAAGATTTTGTCAATTTATAATCTACTCCTAGCACATATTTAAATACCACGTTTAAAACATAGATCAATCTACTGCTAATGGTCTTTGAATATACTAGTATCATAAAAATTTAGAATATACCTGCTTAATAACTTCTGATTCTTTTTCCCAATTTAACGCTTGCTTTGCAATTTCTATGTTTTTTTGGTAATCATTTTTATGATGTATTACCTGCTGTATTTGTGCTGCAACAACCTTAATTTCTCTACTTTTTAGTACTTGACCTATCTGATAAGAGTTCACCATTTTTTTCATTTCCGGCAAATCAGAAACCAAACAAGGAATTCCTCCATGAATATAGTCGAACAATTTGTTAGGCAATGCATATTTATAATTCATACCTAAATCCTCTTCTAAAGACAATCCCACATCAAACAGGGGTGTTATATTTCTAAGTTCTTCAGGACAAACGCTCCCATATAACAATATTTTATCTTGTAAGTTTTCTGATTGTATCTTTAATTCTATTTCATCAAAAATATCTCCATTTCCAAAAACACATAAAACAGTATTATCCATAGTAGCTATGGCATCTATCATTACATCAATTCCCCTACCTAAATTTACCGCTCCTTGATAAATAACAGCTGGTTTGTTTTTTATAAATTCTAAAATTTCTAAAGAAATTTTAGAATCACGCTCTTTTTTCTGTTTAGGCAGATTTCTTAGCACTCTTACAGTAACTCCATATTCTTTTTTATAATAGTCGGAAATTGAAGAACAAACCGTAAACACATCTTTTAACTTTGGAAAAATAAATTGTTCTATGGCCAACCAAATTTTTTGAACTTTAGGCCTGTGAATTAACTCTGGCACCTCGGTAAACAATTCATGACTATCATAAACCATAGGTTTATTAGTTAATTTGGCTACTAAAAAATTAGGCAACAAGGTGTCTAAATCATTAGCCAACAACACTTGTTTTTTAGCAAACAACAGCAATAAAAAAAGACGAAAATTATATTCTGCATAAAACAAAGGACCTTTGGTAAAAAGCAACTTCATTCTAGTAGTTTTGTAATTTCTTTTTATAGGCAAACTATTTTTTAAACGCCTACCTACCAAATGAATTGAAAACCCCATTTCTTGCAAGCTTGTACATACCTTATGTACTCGTTGGTCGGTGACAAGATCGTTAGTTACAGAAACTACAATTGTTTTCAATTATTATTTTTTTCAGAGGTTAATTATTCTAAAACTATGCAGGTGGATTGTCTTCATCCTTTAAAATTTCTATCCCTTTTTGCATAATTAACGAATTTGGAAATGTAATGACCTCTCCTTTGTCTGTTTTCATAAAAAAATAGAACCCGGTAATATCTTTTACTTCTCCTGTTAACTCAAAATCTTTATCTAAAATTCTAATCCTACTTCCTATTCTTACTGGGTGATTAAAGAACAAAATAACGCTGGCTGTTAAATTAGACAACAAAGACCACTGTGCAAAAAAACCTACACCTAAAACAGCTAAAATAGAGGAAATAAATATAGATAACTGCTTAAAATCTACTCCCCAAACCACTGCTAAAAATGCTCCAAAAACTATGTAAACTATTAGGTAAGTAAGTATAAAAATTATTTTTCTTCTGTTTGCATCAATCGCTTTTACAAAGCTAAACTTTTTGATAGCTCTTTTAATTGACACAATAATTGTTATCATTAAAACCACCATAACAAGTGTAAACAACAACTGAAATTTATATTCGCTTAAATTTTCCATTTTTTAAAATTATAAAACTCTATGGAGTTTTTCGTACAACAATGTTTTTAACTGTGTGTAATTCATTACATCTTGTAAGGCTTCCACTCTTTTTTCTTCCACACCTACCTCTTGCATTAACTCTTTTACTTTTAATTCAATAAGCACTCTTCTTAAATTTAGAATAGCATCTTGAACTAATTTTTGTAATACATCCGTTTTTTGAGTGACTTCTATTTCCTTAGACTCCCAATCACTTAAAGTGTAATGTTCATCATCCATTAAAATATTGGTTACCTCACTTGCTATTTCTTGATCTTGATGACTTGTTAAATGATCTAAAACCAACTTTTCTTCTTGATTAATTTGATGGCTTAACTCTTTGTATATTTTTTGAAATAAAGGATTACTAAATTCAATTTCATCATCTTGTAACTGTAAATACAATTCATTAGCTACGGTATTTACAAACTCTTCTTTTACCATAATTACCTTTCCTCTATCATCATGATCTTCTACCCAATCTATAAAAGTTACTTCGTGATTTCCATACAACAGTAATATTTTAATAATCTCACGCTCGTATAAATCTAGGGTGTTAATCTTTTTAAGAGCAGGTCCGCCTTGCTTGGCTTGTTTTGCTTTTGAAGCAGACATTCCTCCTTCTTGAGCCATCATCATCTCCTTAAAAGCAGCATCATCTGGCACATCTCCTCCCGAAGATGAATTGGTAGGTTTGTTAGACGATGCTATGGTCATTCTTGGTCTAGCACTTGGCTTACGCTCAGCATCTCTAGCCTGCTTGTCTAACATTTGAGCCAACTCATTAAACAAAACAGTTTCCGAAATATCCATCAATCGGGCACATTCCTGAATATAAACTTCTTGCTTAATACTATCGGGGATTTTAGAAATACTCATGACAATATCACGAATTAATCCTGCTTTTTTAATAGGATCATTCTTTGCTTCTTCTAACAATAAAGAAACTTTAAAACTGATAAAATCTTGTTGATTATTTTCTAAATACTCTTTTAATTCTTCTGTTGATTTTTTCTTAGAAAACGAATCTGGGTCATCACCATCAGGAAAAGTAACCACTTTTACATTCATTCCCTGTTCCAAAATTAAATCAATACCACGAACAGAAGCTCTTAATCCGGCAGCATCTCCATCAAAAAGAACGGTCATGTTGGGGGTTAACCTTTTTACCAAACGTATTTGATCTGGTGTTAAAGCTGTTCCCGATGAAGCTACTACATTGGTAATTCCTTTTTGATACATAGAAATTACATCCGTATATCCTTCTACCAAATAACAATTGTCTTCTTTTGATATTGTTTTTTTAGCTTGATAGAGCCCATATAAAATTTTACTCTTGTGATAGATATCACTCTCTGGAGAGTTTAAATATTTAGCTGCTTTTTTATCGCTGGTTAAAATTCTCCCCCCAAATCCTAACACACGACCACTCATACTGTGAATAGGAAACATTACACGACCTTTGAATCGGTCAAATTGTTTTCCTCCTTCTTTTACAATGGTTAATCCTGTGCTTTCTAAATATTGTAAATCATATCCGTTTTTTAAAGCTGTATCTGTAAAAGCGGTCCAATCATCTAAACAATATCCTAATTGAAACGTTTCAATCATTTCATTAGTAAACCCACGCTCTTTAAAATAGCTTAACCCAATGGCCTTTCCCTTTTGGGTATTTAACATGGTGTTATGAAAATAATCCTGTGCATATTTAGAGACCAAATACATACTTTCACGTTCATCAGCAGCTTCTTTTTGCTCATCTGTTTGCTCCGTTTCTTCAATAGCAATATTGTACTTATCTGCTAAATAACGAATAGCTTCTGGATACGAGTAATGTTCGTGCTCCATTAAAAACGAAATGGCATTTCCTCCTTTACCTGTACTAAAATCTTTCCAGATTCCTTTTACAGGAGATACCATAAAAGACGGGGATTTTTCATCTACAAAAGGAGACAATCCTTTAAAACTACTTCCGGATTTTTTTAAGGTTACAAATTCCCCTATCACCTCCTCTACTCGAGCAGTTTCAAAAACACGATCTATGGTTTCTCTTGATATCATTTTAAGGAATATGTTATTTGTGTAAAAAGCCTGAAGAAGAAAATCTTCATCAGGCTTAATTATAAATTTTGTAATTCTGCTTTATTACTAAGAAGCCGTCTTTAATTGCGTTAGCATATTTCTGCTTATTTTACTTTCTGCATATTCTTTAGTTACTTCAAAAGAAGTTTCTTCAGAACTAGGCATTTCAAACATCTCATCTGTAAAAATAGCTTCACATAAAGAACGTAATCCTCTTGCTCCTAATTTATACTCAATTGCTTTTTCTACAATGTATTCTAAAGCTTCTTCTGTTAAAGTAAACGCTATACCATCCATTTCAAAAAGCTTAGTATACTGCTTAATTAAAGAGTTTTTAGGCTCTGTTAAAATAGCACGTAATGCTTTTGCATCTAGTGGATTCATGTAACTTAACACCGGTAAACGACCAATAATTTCTGGAATCAATCCAAAATTCTTTAAATCGGTAGGGATGATGTATTTTAACAAGTTTTTTTCATCAACCCTATCTTCGCTTAAAGAAGCTCCAAACCCAACAGCTTGTCTATTTAAACGCTTGCTAATATTACGCTGAATTCCTGCAAAGGCTCCACCTGCAATAAATAAAATGTCTTTGGTATTTACCTCAACAAATTTTTGATCGGGGTGTTTACGTCCTCCTTTTGGAGCTACGTTTACTACTGTACCTTCTAACAATTTAAGCAATGCCTGTTGAACTCCTTCTCCAGAAACATCACGAGTAATAGATGGGTTGTCTCCTTTACGAGCAATTTTATCTATTTCATCAATAAACACAATTCCACGCTCTGCACTTTCTACATCGTAATCTGCAGCTTGTAACAATCTACTTAAAATACTTTCTACATCTTCACCTACATAACCTGCTTGCGTTAATACCGTAGCATCAACAATAGAAAAAGGTACATTTAACATTTTTGCAATGGTTTTTGCAATTAATGTTTTTCCTGTTCCGGTATCACCTACCAAAATCATGTTACTTTTTTCTATTTCTACTTCTTGCTCTAAAGTATCTGGCTGTGTTAATCTTTTGTAGTGATTGTAAACAGCTACAGCCATGGTTTTTTTAGTCTGATCTTGCCCAATAATGTACTGATCTAAAAATTCTTTAATCTCCTTTGGCTTTTTTACCACCAAATCAGCATTTTTTTCTCCAGCTTCTTCGGCCGTCTCTTCAGATAAAATTCCATGAGCTTGTGCTACACAACTATCACAAATATGTGCATCTACTCCTGCAATTAACAGATTTGTTTCTTCCTTCTTACGCCCACAAAACGAGCACTCCATTCCTTCTTTTGACATTTCTTTAAGCTTTAATTGCTTTGGGTATTATTTTCTTGCAAGAATTTCATCAACCATTCCGTAAGCTTTTGCTTCTTCGGCTTTCATCCAATAATCTCTATCAGAATCTTGAGATACTTTTTCAAAAGGCTGTCCCGAGTGATTTGAAATAATGGTATATAATTCTTGCTTTAACTTGTTAATTTCTCTTACAGTTATTTCCATATCTGTAGCTTGTCCTTGTGCTCCACCTAAAGGTTGGTGAATCATGACTCTAGAGTGTGGTAACGCAGAACGTTTCCCCTCAGCTCCTGCACACATTAACACAGCTCCCATACTTGCAGCCATTCCTGTACAAATTGTTGCTACATCGGGTTTAATAAACTGCATTGTGTCATAAATACCCAATCCGGCATACACACCTCCACCTGGAGAGTTAATGTAAATAGAAATATCTTTGGTAGCATCTACAGATTCTAAAAACAACAACTGTGCTTGAATAATATTTGCTACCTGATCGTTAATTCCTGTTCCTAAAAAGATAATTCTATCCATCATTAAACGAGAAAAAACATCCATTTGAGTAATATTCAACTGACGTTCTTCCATAATGTATGGAGTTACTGAACTAACTATTTTATCGTAATGTGTACTACTAATACCGTGGTGCTTAGTAGCATATTTTTCAAATTCTTTTCCGTAATTCATATATTCTGTTCTTATAGGTTACAAAGGTAAATATACTAAAGTAAAGTTGAATTAACATATCCATAAAATTGTCAATTGGCCTTATATTTGATGAATTTGTTACCTTTGTGTAACCTCTTACCTAAAACAACCAGTTATGAAAAGTTTCATCTATTTTTTCTTATTGATTTTAACTCCTCTTTGCCATGCGCAAAACAGCCAAAATCAAGCAGACACCCCTAAAGAAGAAACAGAAAAAAACATCTCCTCTCAATTTGATTATTTATACAGAACCTCTACCAAATACCAAGAGTACAAGGTAATCTCTATAAACAAATACCAAGGATTAAAGCAAAACGTTCTAGACTCTTTAAATTCTCAGCAGAAAATTATTACAGATAAGGTAAAAACCATTAATGCTAATAACAAAGAAATTCTTGCTCTTAAAGAAAAATTAGCTAGTACTCAACAAGAACTTACGGCTTCTATAGACTTAAAAGACAGCAGATCTGTATTTGGAATTCCTGTAAATAAATCTATTTTTTCTATCATTATTGTTATTACCTACAGTGTTTTATTAATTCTTTTAGGTTTCTTTATTTTTAAATACAAGCAAAACTTAAGCATTACCAACAAGGCTGTTTCTAATTTAAACGAATTAGAAATAGAATTTGAACAACACAAAAAGACTTCGTTAAAGCGTTTTCAGGAAATAAGCAGAAAATTACAAGACGAATTAAACAAAAATTGGAAGAAAGAGAAATAAGCTTTCTACTATAAACTTTTCCTTAGTCTTGTTTACCTATCTTTGCAGTTAGAAATTTAGGAACTTATGTCTTTTGAAAATTTAAACCTTAACAATCAACTTCGTAATGCCATTAATGATTTAGGCTATACGGAACCTACTAAAATACAACAAGATGCATTCCCATGCATTATGTCTGGTAGAGATGTTGTAGGTATTGCCCAAACGGGTACAGGTAAAACTTTTGCCTATTTATTACCTATTTTAAGAATGTTACCGTTTTCGGAACAAAAGCACCCTAGAGTGTTAATTGTTGTTCCTACTCGTGAATTAGTTGTACAAGTAATAGATGCTTTGGACAAATTAACAACCTATTTAAATGTTAGATACGGGGGTATTTACGGTGGTGCAAACATCAACAAACAAAAAGAAATGATTCATAATGGATTAGATATTTTAGTATCTACTCCTAGAAGAGTTATAGATTTAGGAATGGCTGGAGCTTTAAAACTTAAGTTTATTCAAAAATTAGTAATTGATGAAGTTGATGAAATCTTTAACCTTGGTTTTAGATTGCAGTTAATTGATATTATTGATTTGGTTCCTAAAAAGAAACAAGCCATTTTGTTTTCTGCAACCATGACAGATGATGTGAACGACTTGATTAATGAGTTTTTTAACAACCCAATTAATGTAGAAGCAGCAGCATCGGGAACAAGATTAGAAAACATAGAACAAATGGCCTTTGAAGTGCCAAACTTCTACACCAAAATTAATTTACTAAACTACTTATTGCAAGAAGACGAGGAAATGACTCGTGTTTTGGTATTTATAAAACATAAATATTTAGCCGATTTAGTGTACAATGAAATTCAGGGAATGGCAGAATATCCCGAAGACACTTTTGCTTTAATTCACTCTAACAAAACTCAAAACTACCGTTTGCGTTCTGTAGAAAACTTTAAAGAAGGAAAGCACCGTGTATTAATTACCACAGATGTACTGTCTAGAGGAATGGATATTCCTGGAGTTACACACGTAATTAATTTTGATTTACCTAAAGAAGCAGAAGCTTACATGCACCGTATTGGTAGAACAGGTCGTGCAGAAAATGAAGGATTTGCACTTTCTTTTATTACAGACAAAAATGCTGAAATTTTAGAAGAAATTGAAACTCTAATGGATTATGAAATTCCAAAATATGGAATGCCAGATGATATCCGTATTGAAACTAAACTATTAGAAGAAGAACTTGAGTTGGATGATATTACTCCTTACCAAAAATTAGGTTCTAAAGAATTTGCACCAGGTCCTGCTTTTCACGAAAAGTCAGAAAAAAACAGCAAAACAAATCAAGGAGGTAGTTACCGTAGAATAATTGCCAAAAAATACAAGAAACCTCAACGAAGAAGACCCAAACAATAATTGAGTTTCTTTAAAAACACAAAATCCCTATTTAAAATTTTAAATAGGGATTTTTTTATGTTTACAATACTTCTTCTACTTTTAACTGCTTACCGTTAAACAACAAAACCATTCCTTTTTCTTTTCCTAATAACAACCGACCTATAGGAGAATTTACAGACACTACCATTATCGTTTTTTCTTCATAATTGATCTGACCAATACTGCTTGCTATAAAGTAATAAATACCATTCAGCATTACCAAACTACCAACTCTAGCTTTTGTAGTTTCTGAACTATTTATTTTAGCCAAACCTTCTTTCTGAACCAAAACTGTTTGATACTGTTGCCCTAGCTTCTCCATTTCTAACTGTAACATAGCTCTTCCCGTCTCGTGTTTATCCCCTGCAGAACTTTTAGATTCACTCAATAAATCAACCTTATAACCATCTATAGCTTGTTGAATGACTGCTAGTTTTTTATTCACAATACTTAAACACAATTCCACCAATTTTTGTTTATCCATAGACACTTATTTATTCTTCATAAAAAAATCACCTTATAAAATAAGATGATTTTTAGAACTCAAAGCTAATCATTATTGTTTTATAATTTTTTGCCTGTGAAAACTTCTGTTATTTTCGTCATACATTACCAACACATACACACCTGATATTACATGACTAATATTTACTGCCACCGTATTTAATCTAGGCACAAAATCTTGTGTTAATGTAAAAACAGAACTACCCGCCATACTTTTTAACTCTACCTTTCCTCTAAAATATCTGCTACTCACATAATTAATTGTAAAAGCAGCTGACACCGGATTTTCTGACAAAGAAATAAGCTTATCTTTTAATACATCATCTACAGATAAGTCTGTGCTAGCTTTTTGGGAACTTGCTATTAAATCTAATTTAGCAGCACTAAATTCATTAAACTCTGTTTCTCTCAACACCTCTTCAGAGGCTCCTAAATAATCACTAATAATACTCGTAAAAACCTGTCTGTAATCGTGTTGCATTATGGTTTGATCGTAATGTTCTGTTACCTGAGACAAATCCATATTTGTACCCGATATTCCACCATTAACATGCTTACCTATTACAAACATAGGCCCTAAATTTCCATGATCAGTCCCTAAATTTCCATTCTCTGCTGGCTTTCTACCAAATTCTGTAAATGTAGCCGAAATCACCTTATCTTCTATCCCCAACATTTTTAAATCATCTTGAAAATATTTAAGAGCATCGCCCACATCTTTTAACAAGTTTGCGTGCTTTCCTATGTGAGTTTCATCTTGACTCTGAACTTGATTTCCGTGTGTATCAAAACCATCATGAGACACCAAAAACACTTTTGTTTTAGATCCTCCTCTTATTAAGGTAGCTACTGTTTTTAATTGATCCGCTAATTTATTTCCTGATGGATAGGTGATTGTACTTTCTAAACTTCTTTTGGACAAGCCCAAATCAAAAACTTCACTAATTCGTTGAGAATAGGTATTAATTCCACTTTCTATGTTTGCAATGTATGCCAAGGCATCTCCATAATCGGAACTTGGAATTTCTGGAACTGGGTTTCCTATGTTAGATACCACATTGTAATAACCAGAAACATCTTGCCCTGCTAAATTTAAATCTACCTTATGTTCATGACTAGATTGAAACCCTAGAGAGGGTTTTTGACTTCCTAATTGAATTCCTAAAGGATCTTGATATTGAGAATAATCATATGCGGAGTTTAAAAACCTAGCCATCCAACCATCTGATTTAGTTGCATTTTCTGCAGTTCCATCTCCTCCTTGAAACATAATAGCTCTAGAAGCAAAATGAGATTTATTTAATTGAGGATATCCTACAGAATGTAAAATATTCAATTTGCCTTCATCATACAAAGATTTTAAACCCGTTAAAGAAGGATGAATTAATATTTTTTCGGAATCACTTAACGTACTGTCTAGAGAGATAGCTGCATTAGTTCCTGTATTTTTTAGTCTAATTATAGGTCTTAACCTGGCATATTCATCATACTGATTTAAGGGAATTAAGGTATTTAAACCATCGTTACCTCCTCTTAACTGAATCAACACTAACGTTCTACCATCAATTACAGATTCTGGAATAGCATTCACTAAATTAGTTTGTGAAAACGCATTTACTTTGTGACCATTTAATAATAAGGCACCTGTAGAACTTAAAGCAGATAATTGTAAAAACTTTCTTCTATTCATAACACCTTAAATTAATTAGTTTGATATTCTTGAGACCACAATAATGCCTTAAATAAAGGAACCAAGGCTGCCTCTGTTCCTACATCGCTACCCGATGCTATGTAATTATTCCATTCTCTTGTCCACATATTTGGCGTTAAAGAACCATTGTCTAATAAAATTTCGTTGGTAAAATACAGAACTCTATTATTACTTACTGGTTTAGAAAAAAGCAATGCTATTAACTCTGGAATTAAACTTTCTACATCAGCAGGATTGCTAACAACATCTTCTACAAATTGGGTAACTTTAAAATTGGCCTTAGTAGTATTTTTGTTCAATAAAATTTCTCCTAAATTATAACGTGGAATAATCGTGGTAGAATTAAACCAATACTTATCATAAACAGGTGCTTCGTATATTGGGGGAAAACCTGCTACAGAAGGAGGATCAAAAGGTTTTTGACTACACAATTCCAAAAAATCTCTTACAATTTCTCTTCTATAAAAATACAAGTAATGTTCGGTAGACTCCAATATTGCATCAGGTACAGGATACTGAGTTATACTTAATGTTTGTAAAGCCAACTCTAAGGGAGATTTTATCATTCCTCCAATAATTTCATCACCACTTACAGTATCATCTTCATCGTAAAAATGTTTGCTTTTTAACAATTGAGTAATGGCATCCTTTAGATTGTAATTGGCTTTAAAAGTTACAGACAGCGGAGCAATAATATTGTTTTCTATTTCTGTAGTTATGTTGCTAGACACAAAATACCTATACATTCTTCTACATATATATTTTGCAGCCTCATCTTGGTCAAAAATCATATCAAAGAACTCAATAAGTTCCTCTTTCATTCTTACAATTTTCTCATCGGAAGATTTTCCAGTTGTATCGTAAGCTTCAATTACCCTATTTCCAAACCTGTTAGAAAATGTTTTTTTACCAAAATCGTGCTTTGCAACCGATGGCCACCCTGTTGGTATTCCTCCATTACCACCACCATGGTTTGTAGCTCTATTGTAACTAATTCTCCAACCGGTTAACAACCTAGCTGCCTGAACAATATCTTCTTCTGTAAAGTTTGTATAGTCTCCAATTCCAGCAACAGGTCCTTTACCAATGGTAAACAACTCTAAAACTTCTCTTGCAAAATTTTCGTTAGGATTGCTAACGCTATTAGATCCATTGTCTAAATAAGCCAACATTAGATTGTTGATGGTAATTTGATAGAGTAAACTTTTAAAATTTCCTAACGAAAAATTCTCTAGCAACCTTAAATAATCATAAAAAATACCTCTATTTCCTCTTAAAAGAACGGTATCTACACATAAAAAACTAAACAGAAAGTAGGTCATTCTAGAAGTTAAAGATGCATCATCTTTAGCCTCATCTAACCACCAAGCAATGGTTCCTTCTATTAACTTAACAGGCACAAATTCAGCATCCGCTGTTCCTAAAACAGCATCGTTTTCTATCCATGGATTGCCTGTTTCGTAATTAATAGGCTGACTTCGTTTTTTTACGTTAGGCTCTAAAAGTTTAGACAAAGCCTGATCTACAGTATACGCACTAAATTCATCTATTCTAGATTTAGTCACACAATAGCTTGCTCTTTTTAAAAGATGCTTAGCTCTGGTTTTACCTAATACAGCAGACAAAGGAGTAATTGAACTCATAATTTTAAACAATGGGATTCTTACTAAAGTAGTGAATTTAAACCAATTGTATTAAAGAACAAATAACACTAGATAAGCTGTGCTACTTGTCTTATAAATTTAATTTTAACTGAATGTATTGTTTTACACTCTTGGGCTCTTCATTATCTAAATTAGAGATAGAAATTCCTAAAAGTCTTACAGATTCATTCAACTCATTTTGATACAATAACTCTTTAACTACTGGAAAAATATCCGTTTGCAAATGAATAAAATTAGTTAAAGTTTTACTCCTAGTCGTCTGAGAAAAATCGCTATATTTTATTTTTAGAGTAATTGTTCTTCCTTTAACATCAGACTTTAAGAGCCTTTTTTCTATTTCTGATGATAAAGTTTCTAACTTTTTAAGAATAAAAATTTCTGAAGTTAAATTTTCTAAATAAGTATGTTCTGCTCCTACAGATTTTCTAGTCCTTGATGGACGAACAGGACTAGTATGAATTCCCCTAACAATATTGTAATAATGTTGTGCAGAACTCTTAAAATGTTGTTCTAAAAAAGCTAAGGTTTTACTTTTTAAATCGGCTCCCGTAAAAATTCCTAGTTGATACATTTTTTGAGTAGTTACTTTTCCTACTCCATAAAATTTTCGGATTTGTAGGGTTTCCAAAAAAGGGATAACCTCACTAGGAACAATGGTTTTTTGCCCATTAGGTTTGTTTATATCTGAAGCTATTTTAGCCACAAACTTATTAGGTGCAATTCCTGCAGAAGCATTTAACCCAGTTCTCTTAAAAATTTCTTTTCTAATTTCTTCTGCAATCAGAGTTGCAGATTGCATTCCTTTTTTATTAGTAGTAACATCCAAATAAGCTTCATCTAATGACAAAGGCTCTACCAGGTCTGTATATTCATAAAAAATTTCTCTTACCTGATTAGAGATTTCTTTATACCTAGCAAAATCAGTCCCAACAAAAATAAGATGAGGGCACATTTTTTTAGCCAAAGAACCTGCCATGGCAGATTTTACTCCAAACTTTCTAGCTTCATAACTAGCTGCTGCTATTACTCCTCTTCGTCCATCACCTCCTACAGCAATTGCTTTCCCTCTAAGCTCAGGATGATCCAATTGAGCTACAGATGCAAAAAAAGCATCCATATCTACATGAATTATTTTACGATGTTTGGTTATTCTGTTTTCCACCCGATAAAGATACACACTCCTTTTTAGACCTAAACAAAAAAACTCCTTTGGTCTAGACCAAAGGAGTTTTAAAAATTGTTATAACACTAATTTTAGTTTTTAATAATCTTTTGTCTTAACCCTGTATTTGTTTGTAAGAAATAAATACCTGCTGGCAATGAAGAGATATTCAAATTGTTTTGAGCTTTAAACGTTTTTACTAATTGTCCTAAAACATTTCTTAAGTAAATTGTTTCAAATCCCGATACATCAGAAATTGTAATAATTCCGTTCTCTAAATCTTGGTAAATACCCAAACCTTGTTTGTTAAAATTACCTGCAGACAAAGTAGCTGCTTCAATCACAGGAAATTCTAAACTATAAGAAACATAGTCCCAACCTGTTCCGTTATACTTTTGCAAACCATAAAAATTAACACCATCTAATTTATGCATACCTTCTCCATCAGCAACTGTAGTTCCTACATTTAAACCACCTAATGTTGTTTCTTCTGGGAACTCAAAAGTAACTGTTCCAGTTTGTTTTTCTTCCGTACCTGTAACTGTAATATCTGGCACAGTAACATCATCAATAGTTGCATTAGTATAAGGATCAGCTACAGGATCTTCTCCTGCAGGATGAACTAGTAATATTCTATATCTTAACCCTGAAATATTAGTGTTTGCCGTATACTTAAAGCTCATTGTAAAATCCTCACCTCTAGTAACACTAGCAAAAGCAGTTTGCTCTTCTGTGATCGCAACATAGTTTGCAGGGTAGTAAGCTTCTACAATTTCTATATTGGTATTTGGAAACTTAACAAGTGTCAAACCGGTAGCAAGAGCACCACTCATTTTTAATACATAACCAGTCCCCACAACTGCTAACCCTGCGTTCGTAATATCAAATTTAGTGTAATTCCATGTTCTAGTTCTTAAAGTTAACTGGTCACTGTCCTCTGTATTAGCACTTAACACATTGCTTGTTGCATTGTCTGTTTTAGAACCACTTGAAACAGCAAAGACATTAGCATTATCAGGTGTTTTAATAGGTGTCCAAGCTGTATTATAACTAGGCTCATTACCCACACCTAAAGTTCTAAAATCACTAATAGAAGTAATTGTTAAAGTTGCTGGTTCATATCCACCCCCTGGTAATTTGTTTAAGAAAAAACCATTAGTAGAAATTACTAACTCATTTGCAGCATCGTGAGTTATACCAAATACAATTTTATCAGCTTGTTGTACTGCTGCTTGACCGTACGAAAATAATGTTGCTACAAAAGCAACCATTAAAGATAGTTTTTTAATCATGTTTAAATTTTTTAAAATTAGTTGCATTAAAATTAGAAACAACAGACCTTAACCCTATCCTTATATGGTTTTTAACAAGAAACAAATGGTTCTAAAAATTAAACAAACACCTAAAAAACAACAAGTTAACACAAAGCAGATTGATTTCTTAAAAATCACATGGAACTAAATAAAGTTCTATTATCTTTTAAGATTAAGGCTATTTGTTTTTAAAAAAAGTATAAAAACTATATCACTCCTTGTGCCAACATAGCATCAGCCACTTTTACAAAACCTGCTATATTTGCTCCTTTTACATAGTTTACAAAACCATCATCTTCAGCACCATACTGCTCGCAAGAAGCATGAATATCTTTCATAATATCTTTTAATTTCTCATCTACTTCCATACGGGTCCATTTGTAACGCAAAGCATTTTGAGTCATTTCTAAACCAGATGTTGCCACACCTCCTGCGTTAGATGCTTTTCCGGGAGCAAACAATATTTTTGCTTTATGAAAAACAGTAACTGCTTCTATAGTAGATGGCATATTTGCACCTTCGGTCACACAAATACATCCATTTTTCACCAATGTTTCTGCATCCTCTTTATGTAATTCATTTTGAGTAGCACATGGAAAAGCCATATCACATTTTTCTGACCACGGTGTCTTTCCTTGATGAAATACTGCTGATGGATATTCTTTTACATATTCTGATATTCTACCTCTTTTCACATTTTTTAAATCTTTGATGAAATCTAATTTTTCTTGATTAATTCCATCTTTATCATAAATATATCCAGAAGAGTCAGACATGGTAACCACCTTTCCTCCTAATTGAATACATTTTTCCGCAGCGTACTCCGCCACATTTCCAGACCCCGATATTAAAATTATTTTATTTTTAATTTCATCTCCTTTTCTTTTTAACATAGAATCCGCAAAATAAACAGCTCCATAACCTGTAGCTTCTGGTCTAATTTGAGAACCTCCCCAAGACAAACCTTTACCAGTTAACACTCCTGTAAATTCATTTCTAAGTTTTTTATACATTCCAAACAAATACCCCACTTCTCTTGCTCCCACTCCAATATCACCAGCAGGCACATCCGTATCATGACCAATATGACGAAACAATTCACTCATAAATGCATGACAAAAACGCATAATTTCATCGTCAGATTTTCCTTTAGGATCAAAATCAGAACCTCCTTTACCACCACCCATTGGCAAAGTAGTTAGCGAGTTTTTAAAGACTTGTTCAAAAGCCAAAAACTTTAAAACACTTTGATTTACCGTTGGATGAAAACGCAAACCACCTTTATAAGGACCTATGGCAGAATTCATTTGTACTCTATATCCTCTGTTTATTTGAATTACACCATCATCATCTACCCAGCAAACTCTAAAAGAAATTAATCTTTCTGGCTCTACTATTCTTGATAATATATTTTTACCAGCATAAATATCGTGCTCATATATATAAGGAATTACCGTTTCGGCAACTTCTTGTACTGCTTGTAAAAATTCAGGTTCGTGACTGTTTCTAACTTTTACAGTCTCCATAAACTCTTGTACTCTCTTATCCATATTAAAATTTTATCTAGTTATTATAAGCTAACAAAACACGTTCCAAAGGAAACTCCATTCTCTATCTAATTTAAAAAAACAAACCAAATAAACGTCTTATTAAACCTTATAAAGTAGTAGAAAAAGCAACTGTTCTCCTTACATAGAAACGAAAGCCACAAAGAGCCACGCTCTTTTGCATAAAAGTCTATCTAAATAAAGTATTACTCCAAATAGTTTGTTAAATTTGCAATCTAATTTCTGAACAACAAGTATGTTAGATAAAGTTAAAGAACTGATTGGTGAAGTAAATGATTTTAAGGCCACTACTAAAGAGGAGCTTGAAGCATTTAGAATTAAATATATTGGTAAAAAAGGAATTTTAAACGATCTTTTTGCGGAGTTTAAAAATGTAGCTAATGATCAGAAAAAAGAATTTGGTCAAGCATTAAACACTTTTAAAAATGCTGCAGAAGGAAAAGTTAACGAATTAAAAGAGGCTTTAGAAGATGCAAATCTTAGCAAAAACAGCTTAAACGATTTAACTAGACCTGCTGAACCTTTAAATTTAGGATCTCGTCATCCTATATCTATTGTTAAAAATCAGATTATTGATGTATTCTCTAGAATTGGATTTACCGTTTCTGAAGGACCTGAAATTGAAGATGATTGGCATAATTTTACGGCATTAAACTTGCCAGAATACCATCCTGCTCGTGACATGCAAGACACGTTTTTTATTGAGCAAAATCCAGATATTTTATTGCGTACACATACATCATCTGTACAAACTAGGTATATGGAAAATAACACCCCACCTATTAGAACCTTATCACCTGGTAGAGTGTTTAGAAACGAAGATATTTCTGCCAGAGCTCACTGTATTTTCCATCAAGTAGAAGGATTGTATATTGATACAGATGTATCTTTTGCCGATTTAAAACAAACCTTGTTGTACTTTACACAAGAAATGTTCGGAAAATCTAAAATACGTTTACGTCCATCTTATTTTCCATTTACAGAGCCTAGTGCCGAAGTAGATATTTATTGGGGACTAGAAACCGAAACTGACTATAAAATCACCAAAGGAACAGGTTGGTTAGAAATTATGGGATGTGGAATGGTAGACCCTAACGTATTAAAAAACGCAAATATAGACCCTACAAAATATAGCGGTTACGCTTTTGGAATGGGAATAGAGCGTATTGCAATGTTGTTATACCAAATTCCAGACATTAGAATGTTTTACGAAAACGATGTTCGCTTCTTAGAACAATTTAAATCGATTAGTTAATCCATTTAAAATAAACTATAAATAAAAAGCTGTAAGGTACTTTGAACCTTGCAGCTTTTTTATATTTGATAAAAATCCATTTGCTATGAAATTTTTATCATTTAAATATTTGTTTAACAACGCACTAAAATCTTTAAAAAGATTTCCACTAGTTATTCTATTTGCTTTTGTAGGTGTTGTACTATCTCTGATTCTTATTGAATATGATGATGAAATTAAAAACAAACTACCTTATATTAATAGCTTATTAAGCTCAGCACTTGGAGTTCCTTTGTTTTTTTGCTTATCGGTTTACAGTAATAAAAACAACCTAACCAACAAACTTCTTTACATACTATATGGTATTGCATTTCTAGTTTTAATTCTTATTTATTTATCTCTTCCTTCTATAGAAGACACCCACAGCACCTCGGTTCCTTATATTAGATACGGTGTTTTTAACGTAATTATACATTTACTAGTTTCCTTTACTCCATTTGTTAAAACAAAAGAATTAAACGGTTTTTGGAACTACAACAAAACCTTATTTATTAGGCTTTGCACCTCTGTACTTTATAGCTTTTTTATATACGTAGGTTTAATTTTAGCCATTTTTGCTGTTAAGGAATTATTTAATGTAAATGTTCATGATGAATTGTATTTAGACATCTACATCATTACCATTGGATTGTTTAACACTTGGTTTTTTGTAGCTGGAATTCCAGAAGATTTAAATCAATTAGAAACTATTAAAACATATCCTAAAGGATTAAAAATATTTAGTCAATACGTGTTATTGCCATTATTGATGATCTATCTAGTTATCTTATACATTTATGTAGGCAAAATTATTTTCTATTGGAATTGGCCTAAAGGAATTGTTTCTTATCTAATTTCGGGAGTTTCTATCTTAGGATTTTTTAATATTTTATTAATCTATCCTTACGGAAAAACCTCAGAAAACGAGTGGATTCAAAAATTTTCCAGAGCTTTTTACATACTACTTACTCCTTTATTAATTGTGCTATTTATAGCCATTTGTATGAGGATAAACGACTATGGTATTACCATTAAAAGATATGCTGCCTTTGCTTTAGGAATATGGATTTCCTTAGTTTGCTTGTATTTTATCCTTAAAAAAAATAACATCAAATTTATTCCAATATCCTTAGCTATTATTTTGGCTCTGGTTTCTTTTGGACCTTGGGGAATGTTTACTATAAGCGAAAAAAGTCAAGTACACCGATTAAAAGAAATTTTAGAACACAATCATATTTTAGTTGATGGAAAGATAAAAAACGAAGTGATTTGGGCACAAGATAGTTTGCCTAAATTTTATGCCGAAAAAAAACTTACCAACAACAATATTCTAACCGATTCTGTTCATAACGAGGTAAAGTCTATTATAGATTATTTAGATGATCATCATGGATTTAAACAAATTAGACCTTGGTTTACACAAGATATAGATGCAATGATTAGCTCAGAAACCAATCATAGATATTCCTATAACAACGAAGCAAAAAAATACATGGAGAGTATGGGTTTAAAGTATCAGAAACATTATAGTTGGAGAAGCAATAGATCTTACACTTATGGATCTCCATATAAAAAGGTTATAGAGACTAAAGGCTACGATTATTATTATTCATTTTCTGTAAACAAGAAGAATACAAAATCTTTTAACATTGGAAATCAAAAAATTCAAATCAGCAGAAAAAACAAAGTTTTATACCTTACTACAAATAAAGACTCTGTAGTTCTAAATATTTCAAAAATTCATCAAGAACTATACAAAACACATGGTAAGGGGTCTAATACCCAAATTCCAAAAGAACAATTAACTCAGTTTTTTAAAACTTCTAAACTAGATATTAAATTAGAAATTGAAAGACTACACTTTTCTTATAAGAACGATACTTTAGAGCTAAACAGTATTAGTGGAGATTTATTTTTTAAAGAAAAAGAATAGACCTAATAAAATTTTTAAGGATTTGTTTTAACCATCCTTTTCTTTGTATTTTTGTGCCTTTAAAATTTGTAAGCAACAATTTTAACTCATCAACCTATTACCATGAAAAAAGACATTAAAATTCCAACATTAGAAAACGTATTTATGGCTGTTGTAAAAGAATACAACGATGAGTTTCAATGCGAAGATTGGAATGTTTATTTGGTAAACGATAAAGAAGAAGACTTAGAAATGGTTCTTATTGTTTCTAAAGGATATGATGAAGACAAGCTTATAGAAACTTCTGTTATGCGTAAAACCCTACAGAAACTTCCTGCAAAATCTTTTGCAAAAGTAGAATTAATTCAACCTGATTTATTTAAGCTAACCAACTTTTTTAACACTACTTTTTTTGTAGGTAACACCATGTACGAAAAAAGGTACGAATTTGAAAAAAACACTATTAAAGAAGGTGCTTTACGTGTTATTAAACAATTAGGAGGAAAAGAAGGAATAATAGTAAACTAAAAAATTAGTCTAACTTTTCCGATAAAATTTTAAAGTGTTTTCTTGGGCTTTTTCCTTCGTAAACAACTGCATAAACCGTATCTATAATAGGAGTTCTAGCTCCGTTTATTAGATTCATTTCATAAGCAGATTTTACTGCATAATACCCCTCTGCTACCATTTTCATTTCCATCATGGCAGATTTTACGGTATATCCTTTACCTATCATATTCCCAAACATACGGTTTCTACTAAACGTAGAATATCCGGTTACCAACAAATCTCCTAAGTAAGCAGAATTGTTAATATTTCGTTTCATTTTATGAACCTTTTTAATGTAGCGCTTCATTTCTCTAATAGCGTTAGACATTAAAACAGCTTGGTAATTATCTCCATATCCTAAACCATGAGCAATACCCGCTGCAATGGCATAAATATTTTTTAGCATGGCTGCGTATTCCGTACCAATAATATCATCAGAAGTTTTACAAAAAATATAATCAGAGGTTAAACATTCTGCCAAACATTTAGCTTTAGACTCATCTTGACAAGCAACTGTTAAATAAGACAAACGTTCCATAGCCACCTCTTCTGCATGACAAGGACCTGCAATAACTCCAATATTATCAAATGGAATTGCATGTTTTTCGTTTAAATACTCTCCTACAATTAATCCTGCTTCTGGAACAATTCCTTTAATGGCAGAAAACACCATTTTATCGCTTAAAGAAACTGTTAACTTTGAAAGTTCTGTATTTAAAAAGGCAGATGGAATGGCAAAAATAATGATATCTGCATAAGCTGCTAACTCATTAAGGTCATCTGACAAGAATAGTTGACCTGGTTTAAATTCTACAGAAGTTAAGTAATTTGGATTGTGACTATGCTCCTTAATATACTCAATAGCAGTAGTATTACGCATATACCAACCTACTAAATCTACTTTTTCGCACAACATTTTAACAATAGCTGTTGCCCAACTACCTCCTCCAAAAACTGCTACTTTTGTATCTCTTCTCATTAAAAATCACTCTTTTCAATTCGCTCAAAAATAAGACTTCTCTATGGAATTAAGCCTTAATTTACATTTAAATCACAAATCAATGCTTATTTTTATAGTATATAAAAAACTAGTACGTTGACTATCAATTCCAAACTACCCAATTTGCCAGAAAGTATTTTTACCACCATGAGTGGCTTGGCAAATGAACACAATGCCATTAACCTATCTCAAGGTTTTCCAAATTTTAAAACCTCAACTGTTTTACAAAATTTGGTTAGCAAAGCTATGTTAGAAGGGCACAATCAATACGCACATATGCGTGGTGATCTTGAATTGCGAACTGTAATTGCACAAAAAATTAAAACGCTATATCAATCTACATACAATCCTGAAAACGAAATTACCATAACAGCAGGTGCTACCGAAGCCTTGTTTAATGCTATTACTTGTTTTATACATAAAAATGATGAAGTAATTATATTTAAACCTGCTTTTGATAGTTATGAACCTGTGGTTAAATTATCTGGAGGAGTTCCAGTTTTTATTCAGCTACACTACCCTAATTACAAAGTAAATTGGCAAGAAGTAGCTTCTAAAATAACATCAAAAACTAAGATGATTATTTTAAACACTCCGCTAAACCCTACCGGAACTTTGTTTGAGGATCAAGACATGCTAGCGCTACAAAACTTAATTAAAAACACTAATATTATTGTATTAAGTGATGAAGTTTATGAACACATGACTTTTGATGGAAACATTCATCAAAGCGCTTGTAAATATCCTATTCTAAAAGCACAAAGTTTTGTGATTGCTTCTTTTGGAAAAACATTTCACAACACAGGATGGAAAATTGGATATTGTGCTGCTCCAAAACCCTTAATGGATGAGTTTGTAAAAGTTCACGAATTTAATGTGTATAGCATTAATACACCTTATCAAAAAGCATTTGCTACTTTTATTAAAGACTCCAACAATTATAATTATTTACCTACGTTTTATCAGAACAAAAGAGATTTGTTTTTAAACGGAATTAAAGATGCTAAGTTTAGCTACATTCCTTCTAAAGGAACCTATTTTCAGTTGTTAAAATACGACAACATTACGCAAGAAAACGATGTTGATTTTGCCAAAAGATTGGTTATTGAATTTAAAATAGCCACCATACCAATTTCCGTTTTTAACGTGAATCATTTAGATGAAAAAGTTCTTAGATTCTGTTTTGCCAAAACAGATGAAACAATTATTAAAGCTACAGAAATACTATGCAAAATTCAATAAACATAACGCTTGTACAAACAGACATTCAATGGATGAACAGCACAGCCACTATTGATTTTTTAGACAAGCAGCTTGCAAACATAACTACAGATTTAATTGTGCTACCAGAAATGTTTAGCACAGGTTTTAGTATGGAACCTGCTAAAATTGCAGAACCTATGGATGGAATTTCTGTTACCTGGATGCTTGCCAAAGCCAAAGAATTAAATTGTGCTATTTGTGGATCTTTAAGTATTCAAGAAAACAACAATTACTTTAATCGGTTTATATTTGTAACCCCAGAAGGAATCCAATCTGTTTACAATAAAAAACATTTATTTACTTATGGTAAAGAAAATGATGTTTACACTTCAGGAAGCAACTTAACCCCTATAAACTATAAAGAATTTAAAATACAACCTTTTATTTGTTACGATTTACGATTCCCTGTTTGGTCTAGAAACACCAATGATTATGACATTGCTATCTATGTTGCCAATTGGCCAGCCAAAAGAGCTTTTGCATGGAACAGCTTATTAACAGCTAGAGCTATAGAAAACATGAGCTATGTAGTGGCCGTAAACAGATTAGGAATAGATGGAAACCATTTAAATTACCAAGGAGATTCCCAAGTAATTGGTCCTCTAGGAGAATTGTTAACACACTGTTCTAACCAAGCTGTTGTAAGACAAATTACACTCCAAAAAAACACCTTAACAAAAACCAGAAATCAGTTTCGTTTTTTAGAAGATAGAGATGAATTTAAACTATTATAATTGATAAATTAGCAATTAAAAAGAGCTTACTCAAAATGAAAAACACATGCTATCTAATTTTTACTTGCCTCTTACTTCTTTTAAGTTGTAATGAGGAAAAAGAAAACACTCCTACCGATTTACCTGCATTAGATACCGAAATCACGATCAACGGAAATATATTTACTACTGACTCTGTTTTTGCCTACAAAATAGTAGATGAGTATTTAATAACATTTGGAAATAATACAGAAACCTTATTAATAGGAATTAACGATACTATAGAAGGGAATTATGAAATTATAAACAATCCTATTAATATTGAAGGGGATACCATTTATTTTTCTGAAGAATTGTTCAATCAAAAATCGATTGCAATTGCCTCTTATTTAGATAATCAAAATGCTTACATCACTAAAAAAGGTGGAACATTAACCATTACTAAAGATGAGAAATATAATATCTCTGGAAAATTTAATTTCTCGCTTGTCAATGTGAATGATGATAACGATGTATTAGAGTTAAACAATGGTTCTTTCAACAATATTACTCCTATTAAACCAACAGTTATCGATGAATTACCTTCAGAGGGATTTGATCAACAAAAGAAAGATGTTGAAGCTGCACTACAAAGCGTTTACAATAGTTTAATCAATACAGAACAACAACATATTTTAGTAGATGCTTTATATACAAACCAAATAGAAGACAAAGTCTTTGGTTCTTTTGCAGATATTAAAAATCATACTCTTACTTCCAAAGATGAAACCTTGAGTAAATTGTGGAATGAATATTACACAACCATTTATAAAGCAAACCAGTTATTAGAAAATGCTCACAAAGCTTATCCCAATGATATTGATGGTTTAAATACAATTCTATCACAAGCCTACATACTAAGAGCTTATACATACGCATCTCTTATAAATTGGTTTGGAAAAGTTCCATTAGTCTTAAAAACAGCAAGTAATATTTCTGATTTCAATCCATCATTTAACAGTATTTCTGAAATTGAAACGCAAATTATTATCGACTTAGAATTTGCTATTGCACATTTACCAAAAAATGATTCAAACATTTCAAAAGTTTCTCCAGATTTTGCAAAATTCCTTTTAGGTAGAATTTATTTTAATCAGAACAACTATACTAAAACCATTGAAACTTTAACAACTATTACAATCCCTACATTGGAGAATAATATTTATAGTGTCTTTTTAAACACACTTGAAAACAATTCTATAGATTTTAATTTTAATAGATTTATTAAAAAAGATGAACTTGTTTTTGGAACCTATACAGAAGTCTTATTAACATTAGCTCAAGCTTACAACCAAACCAACAAAGCTAATTTAGCTATTGAAAACTTAAACAAAACCAACGTTAACACTCCAATTACTGAGCCTAAAACAAAAGATGAATTGACTGAGATTATTTTCAATCAATGGACAAAGGAGTTAAAATTAGACGGAAACAGATTCTACATTTTAAAGGCTTTTCATAAAGCTGTGAATGTGCTTGACATTGAGAGTTATCAACTAATATTACCCATACCCGAAAGTGAGATATCTGCAAATATAAATGCAGAACAAAATCCAGGGGATTAAATAAATACAAGCATAAAAAAAGGGAGGTTTTGAATATTCAAAACCTCCCTTTTTTGGCAAATCTATAATCTATATTATTTTACTCTTTACTTTTTCTTCAACCTCTGCAAACAACTCATTAAAAGATTGGTCTGCAACCTTAATAGGTTGATGTGTTTCTATGGTCATTTTTACACCAATATTCATTGGAAATTGACCATACTCCCACAGCTTCCAAGAATTGTTAATGGTTACAGGAATAACCGTTGCCGATGGAGCAAACTTGGTTAAAATCTTTACCCCATTTTCCGAAAAACGTTTAGGTTGTCCATCTCTACTTCTTGTTCCTTCCGGAAAAATTACTCCAGCTCTCTTGTTTTTTTCTAAATACTTTGCAAAAGCACCAATTGCAGACAATGCTTGTCTAGCATCTTTTCTGTCAATTAGAGCAGATCCTCCATGTTTTAAGTTAAAAGAGACACTTGGAATTCCTTTTCCTAATTCTTGCTTAGCCACAAACTTAGGATGCAAATCTCTAAAAAACCATCCTAAAGGAGATATTTCGTGTGTACTTTGATGATTCGAAACAATAATATTTGGTACTGAATTATCAAACTTATAGGTATTTATAAATTTTACACGAGTTCCTAAAATGTATAAAGAAGCCGTTAAACAACAATTTAAAATATCTACTATTTTTTTATGTGCTGTATAGCCACCTACTTTTAATGCCATCCATTGTAAAGGATGAAATACACATAACAAAATAGCATACATTAAATAAAAAACAACAGATAAAGGATATGCCAATAAGCGTTTACCTATTGGCATTTTTTTATATTTTCCCATAAAGTAAAATCTATTGGAACCATTGAGCCCAAGGCACTCTTGATAAAATTACCAACAAAGCCAATCCGTAAAAAATTACAAAAGATTTAAATTTAGCTTTGTCTTCCGTAGCTTTCTTGTGCTTAGACCAACCTACAGTTATTAAAGCAATCGCTATAATCATCATTAAAGGATGCTCAACACTCATTAATCTTATTTCTGAATCTTTCATAGCTCCACCCATGCCTAATCTTCTTAACTCCATATACCAATCTGATATATAAAAAGTTATTAAACCAATAATTAACTGCGTATGAGTTAAAATTAAGGCTATCAATCCTAATTTACGATCTCCGGCTTTAAACTTTTCTTCTCTTTTTAAACTCATTACAGCATTAAAAACTACCATAGCAATGGCAATTAATACAAAGGCTGCTAAAATTGAATGTACTGTTTTCATTTTTTAATATTTTGAGACAAATTTAACGATTTAGATTTATTATCGGCCATTAAAAAAATAGAGGTTGATGGCACCAAGCATTTAGAGTTTTCCCACACCCCATAATATTCGTTTTTAGGAATCAAACGACCTGTTGCATCTAAATATTTACCAGAATAGGTCTGATAAATCATTCTCATTTCTCCCCTTAACACCGCCTCTTTTACTTTTTCAATTCGTTCTTGTTGCGTTAATTTTTGTTTTTTGTATTTCTTATAAAGCCTAATTCCAACAGCATTATTATACAAATCCATTTCTCCACTTACTTTATCGGGAGTAGTTCTATCTTCTAATTTGTGTTCTTTATGGAATTCATAATTTCCTTTTTCGTGTTGATCTCCTAAACTTTTAGCAGATCTCCATCCTATTTCTTCGGCCAAACTCCACATCCAAAAAGCATGCTTAAAAGCATCTAACTGGTTTCCTGCATGATGCGTTCCCATATTCCCTATTTGTCTTATAGAATCTATTACCTGCTCTACTTCTTTAGTAACTCTATAGGCTCTCTTAGCTTTAAAAGGATGAAATACAACCCAACATTTTTCTGGTGAACTTAGTTTTTTAAAGGCTTTTTTAGAAGATTGACTATAACCCGAAATACCAGCCAAAAACACAAACAACAATACCCACGTTGATTTTTTAAATTTCATAACCTCTTACTTTCATTTTCTTTCTGCAAAAATAGAATATATTTGCTCTATATATTTCTAATTTGAGCACATTAAAATCTTTTATAAAAAACACTTTGGTTTATGGTATTGCAGCCGTTTTACCTAAAGCTATTAACGTTTTTCTAGTTGCGTTACATACAAAAATCTTACCAAGTACTGCAGATTTTAACATAAACACCGAATATTATGTTTGGGCTGCTTATTTTAACGTATTGCTTACTTTTGGAATGGAAACCACCTTTTTTAAATTTTTTAATTCGGAAAAAGACAAAACGCAAGTACTTAACACCACTTTTACCATGGTAGGATTAGTAGCCTTACTACTATTAACTCCTTTGTTTTTTTTAGCCGACACCATTGCTCCTGTATTAGAGTTTAGCGAAACCAATCACTTTAGAATTTTAATTATTACTGCTTTACTAGATACCCTTGTGGTTATTCCCTTTGCCTATTTAAGAGTAAAAAACAAAGCATTAAACTATGCCGTTTTTAAAATTTTAAACATTACCATTTATGCCATTTTAAACTTGCTATTTTTATGGTACATCCCAACACATGGTAACGAAAGTAGTCTTAATTGGTTCCACACAACTTCTAAAGTAGGCTATATATTTTTAGCCAATTTAATAGCTAGTGCACTTATATTTGCCTTGCTATTACCTATGTTTTTAAAGTTTAAAATTCAGCTAAACACAACACTTTTAAAAAGAATGTTAAGTTATAGTTGGCCAATTTTAATTGCAGGAATTGCCTACATAACTAACGAAAATTTAGACAAATTAATTTTACCTAGATACCTAAACAAAAGCATTGCTGGTGCCTACGCAGGAACCTACAAACTAGGAGTTTTTATGTCCTTATTTATTACTGCATTTAAATTAGGTGCAGAACCTTTCTTTTTTAACATTGCCAAACAAAAAAATGCAAAAGCAACCTATGCACTTATTTTAGAGTGGTTTACTATTTTAGGAGCACTAATTGTTTTATTTATTGTTGCTTATATAGATTTTTTTGCGGGTCTATTATTAAAACAGCCTGAGTATTTTGAAACACTAGCTATTGTACCTGTTATTCTATTAGCAAATTTATTATTAGGGATCTACAACAACCTTTCTGTGTGGTACAAAAACACAGGACAAACAAGATATGCCATGTACTTTTCTGTATTAGGAGGAATTTTAACTGTATTAGGTTTGGTTACCATGGTTCCAATATTGGGTTATATGGGAGCTGCTTGGGTTACATTTGTAGTTTACGCAATTATGATGGTAACTTCTTATACATACGGACAAAAACACTATAAAACCCCCTATAATATAACTAAAATAGGAGGCTTATTTTTGTTAATTTCAGCCTTAAGTTTTACTTCTTTTTATTTTTTTAGAGGAAACTTTCTTATCAACACAGGTTTTATATTGTTTACGTTAGGATTGATTTACTACAGTGAGCAAAAATTCATAAAACAAAGATTGTTTAACAGGTAAATAAGAAGTTTCTTTGTACTAAATTTCTTTAGTATGAAAGTGCAAATCATCAACAAATCTAAACATGCTTTACCTCAATACGAAACAACTGGGGCAGCAGGCTTAGACCTAAAAGCAAACATTAGCGAAAGTGTATTTCTAAAACCTTTAGAACGTGCCATTATAAAAACAGGTTTGTTTATTGCACTACCACATGGCTACGAAGCGCAAGTTAGACCTAGAAGTGGATTGGCTGCTAAAAAAGGAATTACCGTATTAAATTCTCCAGGAACTGTAGATGCTGATTACAGAGGTGAAATAGGAGTCATTTTAGTAAATCTATCCAACGAAATTTTTGAAGTGACTGATGGTGAACGTATCGCTCAACTAGTAATTGCCAAACACGAACAAGCTGAATGGCTAGAAGTTGAAGAATTAGGCACTACGGACAGAGGAACTGGAGGATTTGGAAGTACTGGTACTAAATAAAAAGCATGAAAAAAGAATTTAAGAATGTTATAGAGTTAAACATTGCTTTAATAATTATTGCAGGAGCCGCTCCCTTAGGAAACTTTATATCTTTACCACCTGAAATAGGAATTTGGTCTCGATGTTTTTTTGCCTTTATTACTCTTGCTATTTATAACAAAATCAAAGGAACATCTCTTAGCTACAATTACAAAAAAGATACTGCTTCTTTTATTTTTTGTGCCTTTTTACAAGGTGGACACTGGATTACTTATTTTTATGCTCTTCAGTTAGCTGGTGCTGGCTTGGGTGTAATTGCTCTATTTACCTTTCCTATTTTTACCACTTTATTAGAACCTTTGCTATTAAAAACAAAATTTAATCCAAAGCATTTATTCTTAGCATTGGTTGTACTTTTTGGACTATACATCTTAACTCCTGAATTCAATTTTGGAAACGACACTAGCCTTGGAATCTTCTTTGGAATTATTTCTGCTATATTTTTTGCCTCTCGAAATATTTTAATGAAAAAACATGTGGCTACTTACGATGCTAGTATGCTAATGTTTTATCAGAACGGATGGATCGCTCTATTTCTAGCACCTCTTTTATTTTTATTAGATTTTAAAGTAGCTCACTACAACAGTTTACTTCCTTACTTAATATTTTTAGGAGCTTTTACCACTGCTATTGGACACACTTATTACGTAAAAACATTTAAATATTTTTCAGCTACAACCGCATCACTACTAAGTTGTATTCAACCTGTATATGTAGTAATTCTAGCTTATTTATTTTTAGATGAAAAACCTACAATAGCAACTTTAATTGGAGGTAGTATTATTGTTTCTGCTGTAATTTTAGAAAGCTTAATTTCTAAGAAAAATTAAACTCTCTTTATCATTTTTCCGGGCAGTACTTGTACCAATCCTTTCATTTCTAACTGAAAAACAATATTTGCTATTTTGTAAATAGGAATTCCACTAATTCTAGAAATCTCATCCATATACAGAGATGATATTTCTAACATATCGTACACTGTCTTTTCCTCTCCCTCTACATCTACAAATAACTGTGGTTGCACTATTTTAGGACTAGATTCTATTTTAGAACTCCAGCCTAATTGCTCTATTAAATCTTCTCCAGACGTAATTAAAGCAGCCTTGTGTTGTTTAATTAAATTATTACATCCTTTGCTATACGGATCTGTAGTTCTACCTGGCACTGCAAAAACATCTTTATTATACGAATTTGCAATATCTGCCGTAACCAGAGCTCCACCTTTAGCTGCAGACTCTACAACAATAGTAGCCTGACTCATTCCTGCAACAATTCTGTTTCGCTTTAAAAAGTTTTCTCTGTAAGGAGGTTCTTCAAAAGTAAACTCAGATAGAAACCCACCACTTTCTTTAACATCTCTATAATACTTTTTATGCTCTTTTGGATAAACGGATCCATAACCATGAGCCAACACCGCTAACGTAGACAAATCATTTTCTAACGCTCCAATATGTGCACAAATATCAACTCCAAAAGCATAACCACTTACAATTAATGGATTGTATCCTTTTAACGATACTAAAAGTTCTTTACAAAAATCTCTACCATATGCTGTAATATTCCTGGTACCTACTACGCTAATTATTCTCTTAAAGTTATTTGTGTTTTCTCCTCCATCTTTAAATAAAATCACCGGAGCATCGGAACAATTTAACAAGTGCTTAGGATATGATTCACTTTTATAATAAATACAGCTAATTCCTCTGGCCAAGGCTCTATCAATTTCTTTACTAGATTTACTAATAGCTTCTTTAGAAAAAAGTTTGTTAAAAATAGCAGAATTCACCCCTGCTTTTACCTCTTTATTTTGATGTGCTTGGTATAAATTAACGGCACTTCCATAAATAGCAATCAATTTTTTAGCTGTAACACTCCCAACACCCTTGGTATCTTGTAATGCTAAAGCATATTGAAGCTCTTCAATATCCATATGCAATTTTTTTCCTAATAAGTTACAAAAATGTTTCTATCAAAAAAGAGAAATCTGACCTTGAACCTAATTATTTTTTTGATATTTTTGTATTATGCAGTTATCAAAATACATTAGCGATTTACTTTACAGATATGAATGTGTAATGGTTCCCAATTTTGGAGGATTTGTTAGCAATACCATGGCTAGTCAACTCAACAATCAGAACCATAGATTTACACCACCAACCAAAAACATTTCTTTTAATGTAAACCTTCAACAAAACGATGGTTTATTGGTAAATCATATTGCAAAGTCACTAAACATTAGTTTTGATGAAGCTGCTCTTAGAATTCAAAAAACGGTAGAAAACTGGAATCAAGATTTACAAAAATCTCCACTTTTATTGCAAAACATTGGTCAATTTACTTTAGTTGATGATCAACTTTCTTTTGAACCTATTGATAAAATTAATTACTTAACAAGTTCTTTTGGCTTAAGTGATGTGGATGCTAACTATGTACTAAGAAATAACATTGTAACACCTCAACAAGAAATTGTTCGTAAAAAATCTTACAGTAAATACGTTGCTGCTGCAGCTGTAATTGCAGGATTGTTTATTGGAGGAAATATTTATGTAAACAACTTAGCTAATCAACAAGACATTGTAGCGCAACAAGATCTTACAGCTCAAATTCAGCAAGCCTCTTTTAACATTTTAACACCACTACCTTCGGTAACTTTAAAAGTTGAGAAAAAAGAAGCTGAGAAAATCACTTACAAATACCACATTATTGCTGGAGCTTTTAAAGAGGAAGCTAATGCTGCTAAAAAAGTAGCACTTTTAAATAAAAAAGGCTACAAAGCAAGTATTATTGGTTTAAACAAATGGGGATTAACTCAAGTAAGTTACGAGTCTTTTAACAGCAAAAGAGATGCCATCAACACGTTAAATAAAATTAGAAAAGTTGATAACAAACATGCTTGGTTATTTATTAATGAATAAACAATAAACCTTATATTAGACATAAGTTTTATTGAATATTCTATGAAAGCCAAAACATCTTTTGCCTCTTTAGCAATTAGCACAGACATTATTTTACCTAGTGACACCAATGCCTTACACGGTTTGTTTGGAGGGGAACTATTAGCTCGTGTAGACAGAATTTGCTGTATTGCAGCACAAAGGCATTCTAATGCTATTTGCGTTACTGTTTCTGTAAACAACGTATCTTTTGACAAAGTAATTCCCTTAGGAAGTATGATGACTATTGAAGCTAAGGTTTCTAGAGCTTTTACATCATCAATGGAAGTAATTGCAGATGTTTTTTTAGAGGATAGATCTTCTGGTAAACGTACCAAAGTAAACGAAGCTATTTACACTTTTGTAGCTGTAGATGAAAAAGGAAAACCTCAGCGAGTTCCTGAACTAATTCCTGAAACAGATTTAGAAAAAAGACGTTTTGAAAATGCATTACAAAGAAAACAACTAAGCTTAGTTGTTGCGGGTAAAATGAAACCTAAAGATGCTGTTGAATTAAAAGCATTGTTTGAGTAACCTACATTCTAGCCAACCAATACGTTGGATTTTGTCTGCTAGTGTCTTTCCAAATTTGGAACTTTAAAACTGTTTTATTAGTTACTTTATCGGTAAAAACGGTTCCTAAAGACTGTTTTAAAACTACATTCTGCCCTTTGGTTACATAAACCTTATCTAGGTTATTGTATAAAGAAATATAGTTACCATGCTGAATATACACAGCATTACGACCACTTACGGATTGTATTGCCAATACTATTCCTTTAAAAACAGCTCTTGCACTTGCATTTTTCTTGGTGGTAATATGAATTCCTTTACTATCTATTTTAATCCCCCTTAAGGTTGGATGTGGAATAACACCATAATTTCTAGTAACTACTCCTTCGGTTACAGGCCAAGGCAATTTTCCTCTATTTTCTTCAAAACGAGTGGCCAATGCTTTTCCCTCTGGAGTTAATGCAAAACCAGACGATTTTGTGTCCACATTAGGAGTGTTTTTATTTTTATCTTTATTGGAAGCTGCAATAGCTTCTCGAATCACACGTTCTATTGCTTTTTCAATATCTCTTTCTTGCTGTTGCTTTTGCTTAATTTCAGAAATATAAGTTCGCTCTTTAGATTTGATTTTTTTCACCAAACTTTCCTGAGTTTTCTTTTCTGATATAATTTTTTCTGCTTCTTTTTTGTTTTTAGAAACCAAAGCTTGTTTTTGTACTTTCTGAACTTGTAACTTTCTTGTTAAGTCTTCTACTTTTTCAGCTTTCACAACAATAGAATCTCCTTGTTTTTTTCTAAAATCAGCATATTGTTGCATGTAACGAAAACGCTTATATCCTTGAAAAAAATCTTCCGACGATAGTAAAAACATCAACTTACTTTGTTCCGATTTGCTTTTGTATGATTTTAAAATCATCTCTGCATAATCTTTTTTTAAAGCTTCTAATTCTTCTTCTAGTTTTTTTAACTCTTTTTCGTTTTTACGAACCTGCCCCTCTAAATAATTGGCTTCTGCAGAAATCGCTTTGATCAAATCTGTTCTTACCTGAATTTTTTTATTGATATCCTCTAAATTATTCAGTAAGTTTTTTCCTTCTTTTTGAGTACTAAAAAGCAGTTTATTTACCCTTGCAATTTCTTGTTGCAATTGGGCACGTTTTTTTTCTAACTCCTTTTGTTTGGCAGATTGCCCAAACGAAAAAGTAACAGTTAAGAGTACAATACTAAAGAAAAGAAAGATTTTTTTACTCATCTGCTTTCGCTTCTTTTGTAGATTTTAATTCTATTTTCTTATCACATTCTTTAGGAACTTTGTACGGAAAAGTAAGATGTTCATCAAAAGTTACATCATTATAAACCATAGAAATTACCGTAATTTTTCCTTTATTATTTGCTTGAAGCTCTACCACCTTTGGAAATAAAAAGTCATTTACAGTTTGATGTGTTTTGTAATACGCAGCAAATTTATTTGTTCCATAAGCCTGCTCTATTACCTGAGATTTTGTTTTGTATGTAAACGGATAAACAGATCCTTCTATAAAATAATCTAGATTTTTAGCATCATAAAAAAAGTATGAATCTTGACTTATATCCATACGATATCTTTTAGAGGCTATGTTTAAAATCATATCTCCCATAAACAGTTTTTCTAACACACCATAAGAAACATCTACACCAATTAAGTCTTTTATAAAATCAAAAGAACCTTCAAAATAGGTTTTGTCAAATTTATTGTAATAGTGAACACTGTCTTTTTCTATTAACATTTTAACTACAGGAATTCCTAAAAAATCGGCACTCATCCAAATTTTTTCTCCTTTAGCTATTCTAAACTTTAATCCTAATTTATGAGAAGAATCTCCAATTTTATAGGACATTTTAGCATTAATCTTAACCGTTTTAATATCAGAATCTTCAAAAGATTTTGCCTTATACTTCTTTAATAATTTAGACTCACTCATTCTAGGCACCTCAACCTTAATAGGCTCAATCATTTGCTTAGACTTACATGAAACCATAAAAAGCAGTAAACACACTACTAACAACCTAAATTGCATACGTTTAATTTTTGATGCAATATACAATTTATTAGGAGGAATCACAGAATCAAATCCCTTTAGGAATGGCATGAATTAATGCTTTTGTATATTCTTTTTCTGGATGATTATAAATTGCATCGGCATCTCCAATTTCTTCAATTTTCCCTTTGTTTAAAACAATCAATTGATCGGACATAAACTTTACAATAGACAAATCATGAGAAATAAAAATATAGGTAAAATGAAACTCTTTTTTTAAGCTATTTAACAAGTTTAACACCTGTGCTTGTACAGAAACATCTAATGCGGATACAGATTCATCGCAAATAATTAATTTAGGCTGTAAAGCCAAGGCTCTTGCAATTCCTACACGCTGTCTTTGTCCTCCAGAAAACTCATGCGGATAACGATTGTAAAACTCTTTAGACAGCCCAACTTTTTCTAATAACTGATAAATATATTCTTTGCGCTCTTTGGTACTTCCTAATACCTTATGTTTTTGCATAGGCTCTAAAATAGCCTCTCCAATTTTCATGATTGGATTTAAGGATGAATAAGGATCTTGAAAAATTAACTGAATTTCTTGTCTGTATTTTTTTCTTTCCAAACCCGACAAATCAACCAAATTAACTCCTTTGTACCAAATTTCTCCTGCTGTGGCTTTTTCTAATCCTAAAATGGTTCTTCCAATTGTAGATTTTCCACTTCCAGATTCCCCAACTAAACCAATGGTTTCTCCTTCAAAAACCTTAAAGCTTACATCATCTACTCCATTTACTACATTAGCTTTTGCAAACCAATTGTTTTTAGAAGTGTAGTAGGTTTTTAAGTTTTTAACCTCTAACAAAGGCTTAGTAGCATAGATCTGCTCATGAAATTCTTCTCTTTCTTTTGTGGTGTACACCTCTTCTTTAAAATTTACATCTGAGTAACTTGCTACCGATGGCAACTCTTTTACTCTGTACTTCATTTTAGGTTTTGCATTAATCAATGCTTTGGTATAAACCTCTTTGGGTTGTAAAAACACTTGTTCTACGGTACCTTGCTCCACAATTTTACCCTTTTGCATTACTATTACTCTGTTAGCAATTTCGGCAATCAAAGCTAAATCGTGTGTAATAAACAAAATACTCATACCTGTTTCTTGTTGCAATTCTTTTAACAACAAGACAATATCATTCTGAACTCTAACATCTAAAGCTGTTGTAGGTTCATCAGCAATTAATAATTTAGGTTTGCAGGCAATGGCCATCGCAATCATTACTCTCTGTTTTTGTCCTCCGGACAATTCATGCGGATATTGAGAATACATTTTAGCCGCTCTAGGTAATTTTACTTTTTCAAACAACAGTAAAACCTCTGCTTCTATTTCTTCTTTAGATAAATTTGTATGCAACTCTAAAACCTCTGCCACTTGTGCTCCACACGTTAAACTTGGATTTAAAGAAGTCATTGGTTCCTGAAAAATCATACTTATTTCTTTGCCTACAATTTTTCTAATTTCCTGACTATCTAATTTCAACAAAGAAATATGGTTGTATAAAATTTCTCCTGAGACCTTTGCATTTTTTTTAGGTAACAAATCCATAATAGCCATAGAAGTTACAGATTTTCCACTTCCAGATTCTCCTACAATTCCCAATATTTCATTAGAATAAATTTCAAAATCAATACCATGTACTACCTGGTGTACTTCTTCTTGATTGTGAAATGCTATCTGAATGTCTTTGACTCTTAATAATGGCTCCATAAGTGTAAATATACCAAATGCGTTTGTATTGTTTTCTCCTTATTTGCATCAAAAAAAGGGTTTCATTCATCAATAACCGAAAAGAAACAAGCTATTATTAAAACTATATTTACACACATAGCAATTTAACTATTCTCTATAATTTAGTATTTTTTGGTTTGGGTGTTAGCGTAATTTCTAACACCTTTTTTATTTTCTATATCTTTGGCCAAATATACCACTCGCATGAAAACTCTTAGAAAACATATGCTACCTATTGCAATCATGCTATATGGTGGTACTCCTTTTGCAGAAACAAAGGTTACTCAACCTTATTTTGAAAATTTGAGCACACCTTTACAAAAGAAAACTTTTAAGTACAGAAAATACAGTCATGTTAAAGACTTGTACCAAAGACTTTCTTTACCTGTAACAGAACTTTGTATAAAACACAGGGTTCCACCCGCAGCTGTACTCAGTATTATTTCTTTAGAATCGGGTTGGGGACAAGGTTATATTGGTAAAATTACAGGGAATTTTTTAAGTTTAAATGCTTTTGGAAGAGATGCAGAACTACCTGCCCTAAAAATGCCCAAGCATAAAACCACTAAAAAAATTATTCTCAGTAAAAAGAAACTAGCCAAAATTGCTAAAAACGAAATTATTTGGGAACTAAGACCTGCTTCTCTTAAAAAGGATTACAGACCAAAAGGAATTGCAGGAACTACAGAAAAATTAGATTATTTTCTAAATCATCCTGAAGAACTAACTAAAGCCAATTTAGAAAACGTAACGGACTTTGTTACTCGTTTTATTTCTTACACTAGCCGTATAAAAGCCTATAACGATGCTAGACAATTGCTAGATACTGAGATAGAAAAACACGGAATTAATATTCTTTTTGATGCTGCGCTGAACGAAAAATTCATCAAAACCATTGGAGGTAAACCCAACTCTTTTAACTTTAGAGAAACTTGGCCTAAAAAGGTGATGAATATCCTTAAAAACGTAGGAGCTAACGAGCTTGCTAAAGACATTTATTTAAATAAAACTCCTTTTGAACAAGCTTGGTAGGTTTTATACACAACTCTAATTAGAAACCCTTACTTTTGCACAAATTATTTTTGTGTGAATTATCTATCTATAGAAAACGTTTCCAAAGCTTTTGGAGAACGTGTGTTGTTTGAAAACTTATCTTTTGGAATTAACAAAGACCAAAAAATTGCCTTTGTTGCCAAAAATGGTACGGGTAAAACTCGTTTGCTAGAAATTATGGCTGGGAACGATATTCCTGATACTGGGCAAATAGTAGCTCGTAAAGATTTACACATTTCTTACCTATCTCAAGAAGATGCTTTTGATGACAATCAAACTGTAGAAGAGGTCATCTTTGCATCAGACAGTAAGGTCTTAAAAATTGTTCAGGAATACGAAAAAGCCATTGAAAACCCAGATGATGCAGAAAGATATCAATTAGCTTTTGATATGATGGATCAATACAACGCTTGGGATTTTGAAACACAATACAAACAAATTTTAACCAAACTAAAGTTAGACAACTTACAGTTAAAAGTAAGCGGACTTTCTGGAGGACAACGTAAACGTTTGGCACTAGCTACCGTTTTAATTAGCAAACCCGATTTGTTAATTTTAGATGAACCTACCAACCACTTAGATTTGGAAATGATTGAGTGGCTAGAAACCTTCTTTGCCAAAGAAAAAATAACCTTATTTATGGTTACTCACGACCGTTACTTTTTAGAGCGTGTGTGTAACGAAATTATAGAAATGGACAATGGTGAATTGTACAGTTATAAAGGAAATTACTCTTATTATTTAGAAAAAAAAGAAGAGCGTATTGCCTTAGAACAAACCGTACAATCTAAAGCCAAAAACTTGTTTAAAAAAGAATTAGATTGGATGAGACGTCAGCCCAAAGCACGTACTACCAAATCTAAATCTAGACAAGATGATTTTTATGTAATTAAAGAAAAAGCAAGAGCTAGACGTTCTGAACACAAAGTTCAGTTAGAAATTAACATGGAGCGTTTGGGGAACAAAATTGTGGAATTCCACAAAGTTTCTAAAGCTTGGGAAGACATGGTAATGTTAGACCAATTTGAATATAATTTTAATCGTGGAGAACGAATTGGAATTATTGGAAAAAACGGAACAGGAAAATCATCCTTCTTAAATGTTTTAACTGGAAATACAGAAGTTGATAGTGGTAAAGTTGTTGTTGGAGAAACCATTAAGTTTGGATACTACCATCAATCTGGAATTAAAGTTAAAGAGGGTCAAAAAGTTATAGAAGTTATTAAAGAATTTGGTGAATTTATTCCCTTAGCCAAAGGACATAAAATATCGGCAAGTCAATTGTTAGAACGCTTTTTGTTTGATAAAAAGAAACAATACGATTTTGTAGAAAAATTAAGTGGAGGAGAACGTAAACGTTTGTACTTGTGTACCGTTTTAATTCAGAATCCAAACTTTTTAATTTTAGATGAGCCTACCAACGATTTAGATATTGTAACCCTAAACGTATTAGAAAGCTTTATGTTGGATTATCCTGGAAATTTGGTAGTGGTATCTCACGACCGTTATTTTATGGATAAAATTGTAGATTCTTTGTTTGTGTTTAGAGGAAATGGAGTGATAGAAAACTTTCCTGGAAACTATTCTGATTTTAGAGCCTACGAAAATTCTGATGCTGGAGAAGAACAAGAAATTGTACCTACTAAAATTGAAGCTGTTAAAGAAAAGCCTAAAACAGGTGCCAAACTAAGCTATAGCGAAAACAAAGAGTATATTAATTTAGAAAGTGACATTGCTAAATTAAACCGTAAAAAAGAAGCCATAGAACTTGAATTTGCTGAAGGTAAGATTACTGGAGATGCTATTGATCAAAAATCTATAGAACTTCAAAAAATTATTGATGACATTGAATTTAAAGAAATGCGTTGGTTTGAATTGAGTGAGAAATTGGAGGGGTAAAACATATTGCATCTCGACTCCGCTCGATGAACATTAAATAAAAACTCCCAAACTGAAAATTCAGTTTGGGAGTTTTTTTATTTCTATATAGAGCCGTTGTTTTTAACTAACATCTATTACACTTTCTATTTGTGGTGCATGTTTTTGAATAGTAGCTTCTACTCCATTTTTTAAGGTCATTTGGTTTACATTACAGCCAACGCAAGCCCCTTCTAATTTTACTTTTACAATATTATCTTCAATAGAAACTAAAGAAATATCTCCACCATCTGCTAATAAAAAAGGACGAATCTCTTCTAAGGCATCTTCTACTTTTTTCTGTAAATCTTCTGAACTCATAATTTCTTTTTATTACTAGTCTAAATATAGCACTATTATTTTGTTGAGCAACCGCTCATTGTTGTAATTTTAACGACTTCTGTTGGTGGTAAATCTGTATTACGTTTTACCAACTCGGCTACCATATTTTTGGTAATCTCTTTAAAAGCTATTTCTTGTGGAGTTCCATTTTGTAAAGCTACAGGATGTCCAACATCTCCAGATTCTCTAATACTTTGCACCAAAGGAACTTCTCCTAAAAAGGCTGTTTCTATGTCTTCTGCTAAATATTTAGCTCCGTTTTCTCCAAAAATATAATACTTATTATCTGGCAATTCAGCAGGAGTAAAATAACTCATGTTTTCTACAATTCCTAAAACTGGAACATTTATGTTTTTTTGCTGAAACATAGCTACTCCTTTTTTAGCATCGGCTAATGCAATTGTTTGTGGTGTACTTACTACAACAGCACCTGTAATAGGTAATGCTTGTACTATAGATAAATGAATATCTCCTGTACCTGGAGGTAAATCAATTAATAAAAAGTCTAATTCTCCCCAGTCTGCATCAAAAATCATTTGATTTAACGCTTTAGAAGCCATAGGACCTCTCCATATTACTGCTTCGTTAGGATTGGTAAAGAAACCTAAAGACAATAATTTAATTCCGTAACTTTCAACAGGTTTCATTTTAGAACGTCCATCAACATCTACAGAAATAGGCTTTGCTTTGGCAACATCAAACATAATGTGCATAGAAGGACCATATACATCCGCATCTAAAACCCCTACTTTAAATCCCATTTTTTGCAAAGTAACTGCCATGTTAGCCGTTACGGTAGATTTTCCTACTCCTCCTTTACCAGAAGCTACTGCTATAATGTTTTGAATTCCAGGAATTTTATCTCCTTTAATTAAATTTGGATTTGCTTTTGGCTCTTCCTTTTTAACTGCTACCGATAAATTTACCTTTACTTTAGCCTCAGGATATTTAGCTACAATTGCTTTTTCAATTTCAGTTTCTGCTTTCTTTTTAGCCTGTAATGTAGGATTGCTAATTTTTACATCAACAATAACTTCATCACCAAAAACAACGATGTTTACTATGTTGTTATTTTCTACCAAACTTTTCCCTTCTCCAGGAGCTGTAATGGTTTCTAATACTGCTTTTATATCTGATTTTGTAATACCCATTTTACTGTATTTATTTGGTGGACAAAGATAGGTTATTTCGACTTATTCTAATAACATCCCCTAGTATTGTCTATCATTAATTAAAAACTTACACATATTTAATTTTCTTGTGATTCCGTTTTGTTTTAAAACAAAATAACGAATGATAAACACTATAGCTTATATCCTATTCTTACTGTTAAATTCCCGACTAAAGGAGAATTATTAGTAAACAAACTATCCTCATCTTTATACAATGCATTTGCTCCTAAACCAACTCCTAACTCATAGTGCCAATGTGCATTTATGTTTCTTTTAAGTCCCCAATTAACCGTAATGTTTAATTGATTGTTTTCTAGTTCTGCATTGTTAGTTGCAAGAATAAAAGCATTGGAAACATAAAAAGCTTTTACAGACCAATAATTGGCACTATTAAAAGCTACATCTTTCCCTTTTGTATATCTCTTTTTTAAATTAAAATACCATCTTGGCTCTACAGAAACACCCGGTATAAAAGCTAATGTAGATGTATTACCTTCTTTTTGATACCCTCCATTTAATCCTATTTCGCTACGCAAAGTAACTTCGGAAGTTAACTTAGTTTCATTATTTACCCACAAACCAAAACCCGCTTGTACATTGTATAAATTTTTAACTACAGAAACATTATCTACCTGAGCACTAACCCCCAAAGTAAACAGCAACATCACTAAACCTATTCTCTTTTTCATACTTCTTAATTCCATTTTTTCTTATTACAAAAGAACGAATAAACGCTTTATTTATTTAATAAACTTACTTAAAATAAAGGTGTTTCTTAATGATAAAAATCAAATATCATTAAGTCTAATAAGTCATAATTTATTGTTAAATTCAGAATCTAATTTTTGACACAACAATATATGGATGTAGATGATTTGGTGATAAAATTTCAGCAAGAAAAAGACCTTGTTGCTTATGAAGAACTCTATAAAATGTACCACAAAAGTATGTTAGGGGTTATTGATAATATTCTTAAAGACGAAGATTTATCTAAAGATGTACTGCAAGAAGTTTTTATAAAAGTTTGGGACAATATAGAAAGCTACACTCCAAAAAGAGGAAGGTTTTTTACCTGGTTGTTAAACATTTCTAGAAACGCAGCCATAGACAAAACTAGATCTAAAGATTATAAGATTCAGAAAAGAAACCAAAGTCTAGATATTTTCGTAAATATATCAGTACCAGAAGATAGAGAAGTTAGCGATGAAGAAAAAACATTGTTTGACAAAGTGAAAAAAATGTCCGAAAAATGTAGAAAAATTATCGACTTACTTTTTTACAAAGGATACACACAAAGAGAAACTTCTGAAGAATTAGATATTCCTTTGGGTACGGTAAAAACAAGAAGCCGTAGTTGTTTAAACAGTTTAAAATTAAGCATTAATAAATAGGGTTATGATAAATGTAAACGAATATATAGAGTCTGGTATACTTGAGCTATATGTAGCGGGTACCCTTAACAGAGAAGATAGTTATGAGGTATATGCCAACATACAAAAGTACCCTGAATTAAAAGAACATGTTAAAAATATAGAGCATACTGTAATTAAAATTGCAGAACTAAGTAAAAAAGAAAGTTTAAAATCTTATCCTTTTACTAGATTGATGCATGCCGTAACTAAAAAACAAACCAACGTAGTTCCTATAAAATTATACAGTTATATGGGCTGGGCTGCAAGTATTGCCTTAACCGTAGGAATTATTAGTTTATACACCAACAGCAATAACTTAAAAGAAAACTTAACCAAACAAATTGCCAATAACGAATTGTTAGATGAGCAAAGAGCTAGACTACAAGGTGATGTAATTGCTAAAAATATAGATTTAACAACAAGAGATGAAGTTATTGCATTTTTGTCTTCATCAGAAACTATAAAAGTAAACTTAGCAGGACAAACTGTTGCTCCAGAAAGTTATGCGAACGTTTACTGGGGTCCAAAAACCAACGAAATGTATGTAGATTTAAAAGGATTGCCACCTGCACCCCAAGGAAAAGTATATCAGCTTTGGTCTTTAACGCTAAACCCGTTAACTCCTACAAGTTTAGGAACTATGGATGCTTATAACAAAGGAGATAGATATATTAAAGTAAGCAATCCAAACAAATCTGAAGCTTTTGGAATTACTTTAGAACCTGCAGGTGGTAGTGAATCTCCAACATTGGAACAATTGTATACTTTAGGGGTCACTAAAGTTTCTTAACCTAAATTATACCCATATAAAAAGACCATCTATTGCTAGATGGTCTTTTTGCTTTCAACTAAATAAGTTGAGAAGGGCTGCCCCCCCAGACAACCCAACTCTTCTAAACAAAAACTATACTTACTAAAACTTATAGGTAATGCTACTTTTTACAAACATTGGTGTTCCTGGTGTAAAGTGAATTTCTTCTACAGAACTAGCTTCGTTTTGCAAACGAGATTCTGTTGCAAACTGTGTTTCGTTCCACTCCACATCAAACAAGTTCTGAATTTGAATTCCTAATTCTACTTTATTCCATCTATAACCTGCATTTAAATTGGTTAATGTATACCCCTCTGCAACAATAGAATTGTCTTCGTTGGCAGGTCTATCTGTTAAATGTAAAAAGTCTATTCCTCCGTAAAAACCTTTGTCTTTTTTATAAGTAAGTCCACCTTTTAAGGTAAAACTAGGTGCTAAAGGCACGTAATTTTGTCCGTTAGGTTCGTCTGCAAATCTTGCATGTGTGTAATTGGCATCTAAATTTACAAACAGGTTGTTGGTTGGCTGTAATCTGGTATTTAAAGAAAGCCCTACTCTTTCTGATGCTCCGTTAGGCTCTACCACTCCAGCATCTCCTACATATACAAATTCTTGTTCCGAATACATGGCCCAAGCTCCTAAACCAATTAAAACCTTTGGATCTGTTCTCCAAACAAAACCAACATCTGTTGTGTACGCTTTTGGAATATCATTCCTTAAAGAATTTAACACCAAACGGCTGTCGTTGGTATGAAAACCTTGTCCTATTTTTGCATAAGCCTGAAAACTATTTACTGGTGTATACAACACACTTAATTTTGGACTTACTACAGTACTGCTTTGTTCTTTTAATTTGTTATCTGTAGATAAAAAATCTTGGTATCCAAAAGAAAAATAATCAACTCTAAGGGCTGGTATTATATTCCATTTTCCCAATTCTATATCTCCACTAACGTATCCAAAAAAGTTTGTTTCGTTTACGTCTCCGTATTGAACCCTCTTTAAAATTTCTGTTTTGTTTTTTGTGTTAGATAATTGATTGTTTTTTACTTTATCGGTTCTAACTCCTATTCCAGAAGTAAATAGCACTTCTTTATTGGCTAGGTTCATTTTTTTCTGATAATCTGATTGATATCCAAAAATATCTCTGTTTTCTTTTTGTTGAATTTGATCTCCATCTACAGGATTTTCTAAAAAGAAAGTAAAATTAGAATACAAATCAAATTGATAGTTGGTATAATACAACAAGTGTTTTAATTGTGAATTGTCTTTGTAAGAATTGGTAATAGACAAGGCAGCATTGGTTCTAGCAGTTTCTCCACCTTCGGTATCATCAATAGCTCCAAACCGAGAAATACTTCCGTTATTTACAGCTCTTTCTGGAATTTGCCCTGATGCATTCCAATTGCTCACAAAATGAGAAAATGTAAAAGCCAACTTGGTATCATCAATGGTTTTAATGTACTTACTATTTATGTTGAATCTTTTAAAGTTTTGAGGACTTTCAAAAGGACCATCAGAACGAATGTATTCTGTAGCAATGTAAGCAGACTCATTGGTTTTGGTTATAAACTGATTCATGAACAGTAATCGTTGCGTATCAAAATCTCCTGCTTCTAATTTTATGATATTGTTTTTTAAGCTTTCTTTACTTGTAATATTTACCGTACCTGTAGTGGCAAAATTTCCTTGTTTTGCATTGTAAGTTCCTGCTTTAAAATCTAAATTCTGAACGGTTTCTGGAATTACAAAATGTAAATCTGCATATCCTTGTCCGTGCGCATGAGATACCATATTTACAGGCAAACCATCTACTGTTACTTGCAAATCTGTACCATGATCAATATCAAAACCTCTATAAAAAATTTGTTCTGCCTTACCACCACCTGCATGTTGACCAATAATTAAACCTGGTACTTTGGTTAACAACTCTTGAGATGATTTTACAGGATTTGTTTCCACATCTATAGTTGTAATAATACTTGCTGCATTTACTTCGCTAGACAAAACTACCTGATCTAAGGCTATACTTTTACTATTTACTTGTACGTTTACAAATGGGGTTTTACTGATTATTTTTTTAACACCAAATCCCATTTTTTGAAACACTAAAGTATCTCCTGCTGTTGTGTTTTCTAATTGAAATCTTCCTTTAAAATCTGTATGCGTATGCTCTTTTGTTTTTTGATTTACCACCGTCATATACTCTATGGGAGCTTTGTTTTCATTCACCACAATTCCTTTTGTAGTTTGTGCAAAACCAACACTTGCCAATAGGAATAGTGACGAATACATTAAGTTTTTCATGTTGTTATAGTTTTTGTACTTCTTTAGTTTTAACGGGTCCTAACTCAAAAGCAGCCTCTAACAGCTCTTTTTTTAAAGGTTGTATTTTTTCTATTTGATTATTTAACGCATATACTTTGGCAACTCTTAACCGCACAGCTGGTTCATAAGATTTTAAAACATTTTTAGAACTAATAATAGCCAATCCTGACGATGGATTTTGTACATAAGCGGTTGCCAATGCCAACATGGAATAAGATACTGCCGTAGGTCTGTTTTTTACTTCTTTTAAAGCTATTTGATAAGCTTTTTGATATTTTTTTTGGTGTACAAAAATATCAAAATTATAGGCATTATACATATCTCCATAAGCTGAATTTTGAACCTGGGACCAATAAGAGTTATAGGTGTTTTCTATTTGATTATTTTCATACAAAGCAATTTCATAGCTTAATAAATCTACATCTACTCCTTGATAGTTTTTATCTAAAAAAGATAGAATTGCTTTGGCTTCTTCTACATCTTTATCATTGGAAAAAGAAATCCATGCTATTTTTTTGAGTGCATAATAATTATGCGGATTTAGTTCCAAAGCTTTTAAATAATATTCATAAGATTTTTGAATATCACCATGGTGCCCATAATAATCAGCCAAATTGGTAATGCACCACAACTCTAGCTCTGTATATTCTTTAGCTTGTACAACGGCCAATGCTTCTTCCATATAAGAAATAGTTGCCTCTAAATTTCCTATATAATCTTGCCATTTGGCTATTCTAATTAAATAATCAAAAGAACGTTTGTTTTCTATTTTTCCTAGGTACATTTCTGCTTTTTGATTTGCTCCTAGTTCAAGATAAACATCAAATAACATTTTAATAGTTTCTTGTTTTTTATCTCCATTAGCTTCTGCTTTTTGCAACAGGTCCAATGCTTTTTTAAATTGATGTTGAGAAATATAGTTTTTAGCCAACGCTCTTAAATAACCTGAGTTTTTAGATCTTGTTTTTTGAATGGCATCTAACAAAAGTTGTTCAGATTTTTTTAAATGTTGAATGTCTCCGGTTTTAGAAAATAATTGATTTTCTAAACCTGCTAACTGAACTTTGTAAGGAAATTGAGATGGGGTGGCTTCTAATTTTTTATTCCAGAATGCAATTTTTTTTTGTGTTTTAATAAGCTCATCATCTTGTTGAACTCTTAAGTAAGTTTTTAAATCTTTTAATTGTACCACATTGTTGGTCTTGTTTGTACAAGCAACAACTATTAATACAGAAACAAAGACTTTAATTTTGTTTAGATTTTTCATGTTTAAGGGGGATTGTAGTGTTGTGGTTTAAAAACAAATACTGGGAAACCCCAGTATTTGTTCTTTGCCTTTTTTACCAAGGAGATGCCAAGTATGGGAATTCTGATAAAAATTCTTTATCGTTTGCATCTACATGATCATCAGACAATGTTGGATTTTCAGAAAAATCTTCACCACCAAAAATCAATAATAACTCTGTAGTAATCACATCATCTGTTAAAGCTCTACCTGTTAACAAATTGGTTCCATCGTAAAAAGTAGTGGTTCCATCTAAAGAAACATTTAAAACATCTGTTGCTAATAAATTGGTAAAAGCTGTTGCATCTTGACCAAGTGCATTGGTGTCTGTAGACTCATTAAAAGCAGGGCTTAATGCTTCTAAATTTGTTTTAAACATTGCAGAAAAAACGGCACCTTGCTCTGAAGGAATAGTGGTATTAAAGGCATCTTTACTTGCTGACGACACAAACACAGTATTTACAGCTGGTCTACCCATTTGATCTTCTAAAGCAAATACTGCTTTTGTTTCTATTTCCATATTGTTGTTATCGTCATTAGAACAGTTAAAAGAAACTGCTGCTATTAGTAACATACATCCTATAGTTGTTATTTTACGTATCATAATCTTTAGTTTTTAAATGTTATTGTTTTCTTTTTGTAGTTACCCAAGTGTTGATAGTTCCTGTACCACCAATCATAGTTTTTGGCACTTCTACTACTACAGATAATACGTTGGTACCAGCAAAAGTATCTGTTCCTGGGTTGTCAAAAGCTGTTGCCTCTCCAGCAATAATCTCACTATACTTTGCAAAATCCATAAAGAAAGGATCATCTCTTAAACCTGCAAAAGCTTTTACTCCTGAAACTAAACTAGTATTAACTGTTGCTTCAATTTGAGTGGTTCCATAAGCTGTTATAGCTACACTACTTTTAAACTTAGCATCTAACATAGTACTGTTAACTCCTGTTTCATTTGGAACGGCAGGTCCGTAAATCTCCATATTATCTCCGTTAGGAATGGCCTGAATTACATAGTCCTCAATGTTATCATTGTTGGTATCAATGTTAAACTCAATCATAACATTTTTGTCAAATTTTGCAGAGGATGAATTTTCTGGACTAATTAATCCTTGCACATTGGCTACAAAAACTAAATTGCTTGAATTAGCTCCTTCAAAAGCATAAAAATCTGTAATGTCGCTTGTACCCCCTTTTACGTCTGGAGCATCAATATGGTCTGCCGCTATAATTGCTCCAGACACCAAAGCTATAGTTGCTAGCCCTAATAAAATTTTACTTGTCTTCATAATTGTATTTTTTAGTTATTAAAACGTTTACACAAGTATGTACGAGAGAAAGTTCTATGCGGTTTTAAAAAAGTTTTATTTTTTAAACAAAAAACAAAAAAAACCTCATAAACAATTGTCTATGAGGTTTTTGAGAGTTAAAGATTTATGTTATTTTTTAAAGTTCTTTACATGGATTCCAGTAGATTTCTTTAAAATTTTGAACCTGATGTTCTTTTACAAGCACTCCTTCACTTTCTAAAAGTTGTTGCATCAAATTGGTCCCTTCAAAATGATGTTTACCACTTAACATTCCTATTCTATTCACAACTCTATGCGCAGGAATAGACAAATCTCCGTGCGCAGCATTCATAGCCCAACCTACCACTCTAGCAGATGATTTTGCTCCTAAATACTCCGCAATAGCTCCATAAGAGGTTACTCTTCCTTCTGGAATTAACCTAGCTACTCGATGTACTTTTTTAAAAAAATCTTGTTTATCTGTTTTCAAAATAATGTTTTGGTATGCTTTGTGTTTTGGTCATTATAAAAATACATGAAAAAGATTACTCCTTATCTCCTTTGCCTATTTTCCTTAACTGTTTTTTCTCAAAAATTAGAAAAATCTAAAACTCATTTAAAAAAGAAAGACCTAAACATTGAAGTAAACAGTAGTAGTAGTTCTGTTTATGAAGAAGATGATGATAGTTCTTTTGGAGAAGTTTTATTTGTTGACCTTGTAGCAAAACCTATTATTTTTTTAGCCAAAGTTGTTACTCTTGAATTGTTTATAGAATCTTATTTAGAAAAAGATGGAAAGCATCCTTATATGGAATTAACTCCACACCCTTACTTAGATAATCTTGTAGGTGATTATACTTATAATTCCACAACTTATAAACCTATAAGGCTAGACATCTCCAATCAATTAGTTTTTGATGCACAAAACATTATGGGTAATAACTTAAATGCTAAATTTCGTTTTTTACAACGTGGAAGTATAGAATACAATCAGCTTTATTTATATGAATCTATAAAAGGAAAAACTTCTCAACTCTTTTTACACGATATTACAGCTAATTACTACAGAATAAGAACCAACTCTTTTAGTTTACATTATGGTTTGGGTGCTAGCTATGTACATTCCAGCGTAAACAAAGCTTACTTTACTTACAAAATGGGCTTTCAATACTTTTTTAAAATCCCTTTAAGCTTAGAAGTAGAACACAGAGGAACTCTCATTACAAATGATGGGGTCTATCAAACAAATTTAGGTGTAAATTATTATTATAAAAACTATGCGCTAAAAGCAGGAATCCAATTTTATGATATTGGAAATGTGAATTACCAAATGTTTGCTTTTGGAGGAAAAGTATATTTATAAAAAAAGCTCATTAGTACTAATGAGCTTTTTTTTAATATTTTAATTTGAACTGAAGATAAGTAATTGCCTTACCTTTTTCTAAATATTGACTTTCGTAATACGTTTGTACTTCGGTTACTTCTTTTGGAGCACCTTCTTGTCTGTACACATCGTGATTGGCATAAACAACCTCTTGACCTTGTCCGTGTAACAAACCAATGGTATAACCATGCATAAACTCACTGTCCGTTTTTAAATGCATAATTCCATCTGCATTTAAAACTTTATGATATCTTCTTAAGAAAGCATCACCTGTCATACGGTGTTTGGTACGCTTATATTTTATTTGAGGGTCTGGAAAAGTAATCCAAATTTCGCTTACTTCGTTTTCAGCAAAAATAAAATCAACCAATTCTATTTGAGTACGAATAAAAGCTACATTTGGTAAATTATCTTCTATAGCTGTTTTAGCTCCTCTCCAAAAACGAGCTCCTTTAATATCTATACCAATATAGTTTACGTCTGGATTTCTTTTAGCCAAAGCAACAGTATACTCTCCTTTACCACAACCTAATTCTAATACAATAGGATTGTTGTTTTTAAAGAATGTATTCCATTTACCTTGGTATTTAAAACCAGATACAACTTCTTCTCTAGTTGGCTGTATTACATTGTCAAACGTTTCATTTTCATTAAAACGTTTTAACTTATTTTTACTTCCCAATCTAGTTTCTTATTTTGATGAATCTTCTGTATTTGTATCTTTAAACTTTTTAGATTCTTTCATCCAGTAAGCAAAGTACACTAAAGCTACAATTACAAACACAAAGTTTAAGGCATTAGATCCCCACCAAGAACCGCTAAAGCGTAACGCTTTAAAAGGTGCAAATAAACCGTTTGTAAATAAATCATCAATAGTGTTAAAGATGTTTAATGCTGTCATAATAGTTAAATTTTTATTAGCCTTGCAAAAGTAGTAAAAGTAATCAGATTATAAATCTGAAATTCTTATTTTATATTAATTTCTCCCTTTTTCGTTTGGGTATAATGTTGGTAAAGCATCACTTTGCCAAAATTCTTTAGTTTCTATATCCATAATAGTTAAAGCATTTGTAAAAGCTGCACCTGTATCTACATTCCAAACACTAGAAGCACAAAAAGGTTTATCTCTATTTATTTTTGACAATGGAGTATGACCAATATATATTTCTGAATAAATTTTTAATCGTTGAGGATAAAATTCATCATTTAAATCTAACTTTCTAGAAGCTAAAGCAGTTTCCCATAAAGAACGATCCCAGTAAAACATTTTGGTAAAATGTTCTTGATCGATTCCGTTTACATTGGTAAAACCTGCATGTAAAAACAATCTGTTCTTTGAGTCTAAATAATAGTTTTCTAGATTTTGTAAAAAATGAGCATGAATTTGAACAAAGTTATACGGTCTGTCTTTATAAGAATCTAAAGTGGCTTGTCCTCCATGTAGTAACCAATTAGGATTGCTTTTTCCGTTGGCAATCCAATCGTAAAAAAGTTCATCGTGATTCCCTCTTAAAAACACACAATTGTGCGATGATTTAAGACTTATTAATTTATTAATAACTTCAAAAGACTGACTCCAACCGTCTACATAATCGCCTAAAAAAATAAGTGTATCATTTGTGGTTACACTTGCTCTTTCTAAAACTTGTTCTAAAGCTTTAAAACCTCCATGTATATCTCCTATTACTAGTGTTCTTTCCATGTCTTAAAATTAAAGTTTAAATATAGTCATAACGCACAAAAAAACCGATAACATAATGTTATCGGTTTTTTAAATTATATTTCTTAGAATTAGTTATTCAAAGCCTCTGCTCCACCAACAATTTCTAAAATTTCTCCAGTAATTGCAGCCTGACGAGCTTTGTTATAAGTTAACAACAATCCATCTCTTAAGTCTTTAGCGTTATCTGTTGCTTTGTGCATAGCAGTCATACGAGCACCATGTTCAGCAGCAAAAGAATCTCTAATTGCTTTGTATAATTGAGTCTTTAAAGACTTAGGTATTAACGCTTCTACAATTTCCGCTTTTGTAGGTTCAAAAATATAATCAGCAGATACATTTCCTTCTACCTCAATTGGTTCAATTGGTAAGAATTGCTCTAATGTAGCTATTTGAGTAGCTGCATTTTTAAACACATTGTATATAATTTCAATTTTATCAAAATCTCCACTAGCATACAACTCCATTAACTCTTCAGCAATAACAGTTGTATTGTTAAAAGTTAATTCATTAAAAATATTTACATCATTTTTAACAACTTTGTATTTTTTAGCTAAAATGTCATTTGCTTTTTTACCAATAGTATATAAAGAAATATCTTTACCTTGATATTTTTCAGCAATAACCTGTTCTGTCTTTTTAATAATTGACGTGTTAAAACCACCACATAAACCTCTGTTAGACGAAACTACAACCAATAAAACTTTAGAAACTTCTCTTTGCTCAGCGTAAACACCACTTGCATCAGCATCTAATGTAGCACTTAAGTTTTGCAATAACTCAGTTAATTTGTTAGCATAAGGTCGCATTGCAGTAATAGCGTCCTGTGCTTTTTTTAACTTTGCAGCAGATACTAACTTCATTGCGCTCGTAATTTTCATTGTAGAGCCAATAGAAGTAATTCTGTTTCTAATTTCTTTTAAGTTTGCCATTCTTTTATCGTATTTAGTAATTAATAAGATCTTTTATATTCTTATTAAAAACATATAAAACAACTTAGTTCAGAGTAAGTTATTTACTCTGAACTAAGTACTTATTACTTTTTAGTATTTAGCTGAAACTTCAGCAGCTACAGCCTCTAAAACATCTAAAGAAGATTGCTCTAATTTACCTGATTTTAAAGAATCTAACACGTCTCTGTGCTTAGCGTTTAAGTACTGAATATAGTCTGCTTCAAACTCTTTAACTTTATTTACCGGTACTTTTCTTAATAAGTTTTTAGTACCTGCATAAATAACTGCTACTTGGTCTTCTACAGTATAAGGATCATTTTGTGCTTGTTTTAAAAGCTCTACGTTACGTTGTCCTTTTTCAATTACAGATAAAGTAGCTGAATCTAAATCAGAACCAAACTTAGCAAATGCTTCTAATTCACGATATTGAGCTTGATCTAATTTTAAAGTACCTGATACTTTTTTCATAGATTTAATCTGTGCGTTACCTCCTACACGTGATACAGAAATACCAACGTTAATTGCAGGACGAACTCCAGAGTTAAATAAATCTCCATCTAAGAAGATTTGCCCATCAGTAATAGAAATTACGTTTGTTGGAATATATGCAGAAACATCTCCAGCTTGCGTTTCAATAATAGGCAATGCTGTAATAGAACCTCCTCCTTTAATTTTACCAACTAATGAAGTTGGTACATCATTCATTTGTTGAGCAATAGCATCATTGTTGATTACTTTTGCTGCACGCTCTAATAATCTAGAGTGTAAGTAGAAAACATCCCCAGGGTATGCCTCACGTCCTGGTGGTCTTCTTAATAATAAAGATACCTCACGGTAAGCAACTGCTTGTTTAGATAAATCATCATAAACAATTAAAGCTGGTCTACCAGTATCACGGAAATACTCACCAATTGCAGCACCTGCAAATGGAGCATATACCTGCATTGGAGCAGGATCAGATGCATTAGCAGCAACTACAGTAGTATATGCTAAAGCTCCTTTTTCTTCTAATAAGTTTACAATTAAAGCAACTGTAGAAGCTTTTTGTCCAATAGCAACATAAATACAATAAACTGGCTCACCAGCATCGTAAAATTCCTTTTGGTTTAAGATTGTATCTAAAGCAACAGTAGATTTACCAGTTTGACGGTCACCAATAATTAACTCACGTTGTCCACGTCCAACAGGAATCATGGCATCAATAGATTTAATACCCGTTTGTAATGGTTCAGTAACAGGCTCACGGAAAATAACCCCAGGAGCTTTACGCTCTAATGGCATTTCAAATGTTTCACCAGCAATAGGACCTTTACCGTCGATAGGATTCCCTAAAGTATCAACTACACGACCTACAATTCCTTCACCTACATTAATAGATGCAATTTTTTCAGTTCTTTTTACTGTAGAACCTTCTTGTACTTGAGAAGAAGAACCCAATAATACAACTCCTGCATTGTCCTCTTCCAAGTTCAATACAATTCCTTGTAATCCTGATTCGAATTCAACTAATTCTCCATACTGCACATTTGCTAATCCGTATACACGTGCAATACCATCTCCAATTTGTAATACAGTACCAACTTCATTTAAAGAACCTTTTGCTTCAAAATTAGTTAGCTGCTCTTGTAAAATTGCTGATACTTCAGCTGGTTTTATTGCTGCCATCTTTATTTATTATTTGATGTAATTTTTAAATTTTTGCTTCGTAGTGACTATCGTCAAAACTTCTTTCTAATTCTCTTAAGCTTTTTGCTATACTAGCATCGTACTGAATATCTCCAACTCTTAAAATAAATCCTCCAATAATGTCTGGATTTACCTCATTAGATAATTTAGTTTCGTGACCAGTTAATTCTTTTACTTTAGCAATAACTTGTGCTTCTAATGCTGCTGTTAAAGGAACAGCTGTAGTTACTATAGCAACTTCAATAGATTTTAAGTGGTCATAAATAATTTGATAATCACTTGCTACTGTTTCTAAAACGTTTAATCGTTTGTTGTTCGCTAAAAGCTTAATTAATCCTAAAGAGTAATTGTTAACTTGACTCCCAAAAATAGCTTCTAAAGCTTTCACTTTATCACTTACTTTTATAATAGGACTCTTTAACAACACCTTTAAATCACTACTTCCCTGAATGGTAGCCTCAATCAATTGCATATCTGTATATACAGCTGATTCACTATTATCAGTTTTAGCAAGATTTAAGATCGCTTTTGCGTAACGTATTGCTGCTCTTGTACTCATTCTTTATATTAGTTTAAAGTAACTTCTTTTAAAGATTTCTCTACCAACTCTAATTGGCTTTTTTCAGAAGCTAATTCACTCTTGATAACTTTCTTAGCAATATTGATAGAAATTCCTGCAATCTGAGATTTTAACTCAGCAACCGCCGCTTGTTTTTCTATTTCAATAGCTTGTTTTGCATTAGAGATAATAATACCTGCTTGCTCATTTGCTTCATCTTTAGCATCCGTAACAATCTTATCTTTAATTTCACGAGCTTCTTTTAACATAGTGTCTCTTTCTGCTCTAGCCTCTTTTAAGATTCTTTCATTATCAGCATTTAACGCTTGTAATTCTTTCTTAGCATTTTCTGCAGCTTCTAAAGCACTTGAAATACCTTCTTCTCTTTCATTTAAAGCTTCTAAAATAGGTTTCCATGCAAACTTACGCATTAAAACAATTAAGATAACAAATATAATTGCTACCCAGAAAAATAGACCAAATGAAAAATCGTTAATTAACTTATCCATCTATGTAAAATTTAATATAGTTCGTTTTATATTCTTTGTTTAAAAATACTATCTGTAACCAACCGTTACAGATAGTATTTAATTTTTCTTAGTGATTATTTTCCTAAGATTAAAGCACCGAATGCTAAACCTTCTAATAATGCACCAATAATAATCATTGCAGTTTGAATCTTGTTAGCTGCTTCTGGTTGACGTGCGATAGCGTCCATTGCTGAACCACCAATCTTACCTAAACCTAAACCTGCTCCAATAACGATTAAACCTGCTCCTACTAATCCTGGGATTGCCATAATAATTGATTTATATATAATTAAACAAAAAATTTCTTCTTAATGATGATCGTGTTCTTCTACTGCCATACCAATAAACAATGATGATAACATTGTAAAGATATATGCTTGTAAGAAAGCAACCAATATTTCGATAACATTGATAAATAACGTTAATAATAACGATACTCCAATACTACCACCTGTACCCAACATTGCTTTACCTGTGTAAATCAATGCTATTAATCCCATTACAACGGTGTGACCTGCTGTAATGTTTGCAAACAAACGAATTAATAATGAGAAAGGTTTTGTAAACATACCTAAAACCTCAATAGGCATTAAAACTATTTTCATTGGAACCGGTACACCTGGCATCCAAAAAATATGTTTCCAATAATCTTTGTTTCCGCTAAATTGAACAATAAAGAAAGTAAACAATGCTAAACAAACTGTAACAGCAATGTTTCCTGTAACGTTAATTCCTAATGGAGTTAATCCTAATAAGTTAGTTATCCAAATAAAGAAAAACACTGTTAATAAGAACCCCATAAACTTACGGTACTTCTTTTCACCAATATTAGGTCTTGCAATCTCGTCTCTAACAAAAACTACTAATGGTTCTAACACTCTAGAAATACCTGTAGGAATTGGTCCTTTTTTATAGTTGTTTGCTAAACTAACAAACAATAAAAGCATAATGATTGAGATTACTAAAATAGATAATACATTTTTTGTAATAGAAATATCTAAAGGATGTACATGATGACCATGCTCATCTTCTAATAAGTTACCCTCAGCATCTGAGTTGTAAATTTTTCCGTGATGTAAAACGTAATGAGATCCATTTTTAGACACTACAGCTTCACCGTGGTGAAATTCTGAAGACATAAAAACTTTTAATCCATTATCTACCAAAATAACTGGTAATGGAAATCCGTAATGATGACCTGTTTTTTCGTCAGAGAAAAAAGTAAAGTCATGCGAATCGGCTAAGTGATGTTGTGAATAAGCAGTAATCTCCTCAGGAGTACTAATTCCATCATTTGCTCCACTTGCGTGAGAATTATGAGTTGAAGAAGCATGTTCTACATCATGATTTTCATGCTGTACAGCTTCAGTTTGGTGCGCATCTACAGAATGCTGATCATCGTTTGCCTGACTTGTAAACGTTGTTAATGTTAACATTAACACCACTAAAAACTTTAAGTTCAATTTTACTATCATTCTCTCGTGAATAAGGATTGTTTCAAAATTTGTGCAAATGTAAACAATAATTTAAAATATCTATGAGTTTTCAACATTGTTTTACACAAAATTCAAAAACTTTAATCCTTTTTAAAATTTTTAGCTAAATCGCTTATTTTTAACAACTTTACTATAAATATTTGCTCCATTACCAAATTCAATCCAAACGGAACAAATAAAGCGATTGCATCTTGTGTAATTACGTCTCCAAATTTATTCGTCGGATTTAAAACAAAGTACAAAACAAGCATCTTTACAACACTTAATCCTAGAAAAATAAAACCTATCTGACTTTCATATTTCTTATTTAACAATAATACACTAAAACACACTAAAATAGATAGTGTTGCATTCACTATATAAGAAAGAGGTAAATCTATTACTGAAATTACTTTATCTAATAAACTATCGGTTCCTAAGTAGCTGTGTAGTAAAAAAGCAAAAAGGTTTACCAATATTACAATGGCTAAACCTTTGGTATGATTCTTAATCATTAAAATTATTCGTTATTAAGTTTATTTAATTGCCTCATTAAATTCATCACAAAAATAACAAGAGCGGCTATTATGAACAAAAGAGTTGCCCACTGTTTCTCAAACTGAAAATAAGTATCTATAACATTCCCTAATTTAGAGGCTATATACATCATTACTCCAAGTTGCACTCCTATTCCGGAAAACCTAAGAAACTTCCGAAACGTTGTGTTCTCTTTCTTTTGACTCTTTTGATTGTTCAATTGTTGATGGATTTAATTCTTTTATAGTACTTAACATTCTACAATTGGCATTAAAAACGGCTCCAGGTTCTACTGTTAAACTTTCCATATAAATATCACCCGCTACTTTAGCTGATGGTTTTAAACACAAAGAATTTTTAACTTCTAAATGACCTTCAAAAAAACCTTCTATATCTGCATTTACACATTTTACTTTTCCGTAAACTTTTCCATCAGGACCAATAATCACTTTTCCTGTTGTGGTTAAATCTCCTTCTACAGTACCGTCAATTCTAAAATCTCCTTGTGATGTAATGCTTCCTTTAAAAACAGATTTCTTTGAAATTCTATTTCTTTCCATCGTTAAATTCTCTTGCATGTTTTGCGCTTTCTTTTTATCTGAACCAAACATATATTCTCCTATTTATTCTTTCAAAGTTAGTTAATTCTTATTTAACAACTGTTTAGCCTTTGTAGCCTCTTCAGAATTAGGATATCTAAACGAAATATCTTTTAATTCTTTTTCAAAAGCTTCCTTACCTTCTAACCTTGCTGCTATATACGCATTTAGCAATGCATATTTTGGAGCCAAACTGGTTTCTCCATATTTTAAAATAGCCTCAGCTATTTCTTCTTTAGCTGCATCAATAGAATTTATTTTATACAATTCATAAATAGTTTCATAACAAGTTATATAAGCATCTTCCTCTTCGTCAACTGTTATTACTCCATTTTGATTGTTCACTAATTTTGTAAATGATGAATTTGGATATTCTTCTGATAATTTTTGTCTATACAAATTAGCTTTTTCCAAATCATCAGAATCCTTATATATTTTGTACAATCTATAATAAGCCCCTATTTTTAAATCGTCTTTAGGATCAAAAGAAATCATCTTTTCTAACTTTTCAACGGCTAATTCTTTTTCTGCAAGCTGATTGTAATAAGCATTTCCTAACTCGTAGTAATTTAAGTTTCTACTTTTTGCAACGCTATCTAAAAACTTAGGATCTCTATTAATAGTATTTGTGTAAAATGTTACATTGTATTTGTTATCTCCATCAGCTTTCTCTTCATCTGTAGATTCTGGCTGCACATTTACAGAATTAGACGTTCCTAAAGATTTAGCATACCAATTTTCTCTTTTAGAAGACAATTTCCACAAATCTTTAAATTCTTTTTTTCCTTTTACTCTTTGGCTATTGTTATAAAAGTACCAATCGGTTTTATCTTCAAAACCAATTTTATTTTGTGCTGCCAACAACCTTAATTCTTTTAATCTAGCTTGCTTTTCTTGCGCTCTTATTTTAGCAATGTGATTTTCAAAAAAAGTAATCAAATCTACTTTATTCATTCTAGCAATTTTCAACAAACTATCATTTACAGTAGCTTCTTTTTGAGTATTGACAATTTTTTCTAAACTATTAGATTTTCTTTTTATTCTAATAACTCTTCTTGATTTTTTGTTTTTTGCTACGTTAATTAAGGTATCATAATAAGATTTTGCTTGCTCATACATTTTTAAATCATAAGACAAATCTCCTAACTTTTCGTAAGACAGCACTTTCTGATTCACATCACTTTTAGCACTTTGCACAGATTCTGTAAAAAATTGTCTTGCCAATGTAGTAGAATCCGAAGCCTGATAAATTAGTCCTTTTTCATACAAAAGCGCACCAATATATTGTCGGTTTTTAGTTACTCCTATTAAATGATTTACATTTTCTAAAAACTCTTGAGTTGTATAATCTTCTAAGTGATTGTTTATTTTTTCTAATTGAGCTTGAACCTTAAATTTATACAATCCATTTTTTGTACTAATCACCTTATCAAAAGCAAGGTCAGATTCTTTAATCATTCCTTTTTTTCTATACACCTGTCCTAATACAAATGCAACTCTAGATGCGGTAGTTCCTTTATCCAAAGCAGCTAAAGCAGCCTCTAAATGCGTAGCAATTTGATCTAAACTATCAGGTGTTTTTTGATAAGCCATTACCACTCCAACCTCAGCTTGCTGTCTAATTTTAGCAGACAACCTAGAAGATGTTAACAATCTTTTAAGAGCTCTTTTACCAAATTCTATATTGTCTAAATGAATATTTGCCTTGGCTCTCCAAACTACAGTTTCATAAATTAAACTAGCACTTGGATAATTTTTAATGATGTATTCAAAAGATTCTAAAGCAGGACCAAATCTTTTTGTGTAATATCTAGATTTTGCAAGCAACAAATAAGCTTCATCTATTTGAGGATTCTTTTCCTCACCTCCAATTAACATAGAATGCTTTTGAATGGCTTTTACCGCTTTTTCTTCGGCTCTTTCAAAATCAGATTGTCCTATAGGTTTTGCATCTCCATCTACTTCCTGATCTGCATAAAAACTAAAAGGTTCTATAGGTAGAATTTCGTTAAAATCGTCTTGATAGGTGTTTTCTACTTTTTCTAACCCTTTTTCAAAAGCTAGTTTTCCATTGTAAACCACATTGTATTTGGTAACCAAAGCATGATATTGTCTATTAACAAATTTATCTTTACGGGTACTACAAGCCAATAAAAGAAATGCAGATATGTATAAAAAATAGTGCTTCACAAAAGTTTAAGTCTAAAAATGGGGTTTGTTAACAAGACAAATATAACGTTCTAATAGCAAAGGGATTGTGCTTACAGAATAAATCTATCTATAATTTTGGACATGGGTTCAATTTTATGGGTATGTTCAATACTTGGACCAGCTACCCATACATTCTTATAAGTTACTTCTTTTGCAGAGCTAACAACATCTTGAGTCCCTTTTATATATCGTAATAATTTAATCCACTTTTTTAAAAAACGATACCTATGTAATTTTTTTTCCAACCAAGTTTCATCTAATCCTACCTTTTGAACATACGGTGTATTGATGACCGTACAAGGTGTTCCAGATATTTTTTTGGTCATTACAATATCTTTAGCACCATAAGAAACACAAGCATTTTTATAAGCTTCTGAAACTTGAGATTCTTCCGATGCAATAAACGGACTTCCTATAGAAGCACCTGCCGCTCCAACAGCCAACACATGGTCTAAGTCTTGTTTAGAACCAATTCCTCCAGCAGAAATTATTGGCAAATTGGTGTTTTCTACCAATTCCTTAATTAAATCCTCTGGCCCAAACTCTCCTCTATGTCCACCTGCTTTGTTATTAACCGCAATTAAAGCATCACAACCCAAAGCCTCTGCTTTTCTGGCATGATCTAGATTAACTACATCGCAAAAAACTTTAATTTTAGCTCTTCTAGCTTTTACAATCACCTCTCTAGGACTTCCTAAAGAAGTAATAATAAAATCGACCCCTTCATCACAACAAGCCTTTAACTGATCTCTATACTTTAAGTTAGATGGATTTACAATAATATTAATTCCAAAAGCTCCGTTAGGGGGCTTATGAGCTTTCATTTCTCTAATAGCCTCTTTTAACTCACTAATTTTTCTATAATTTAAAGCAGGAATACACCCTGCTCCTCCTTTTTGCATGGCTGCAATACCCATAGCTGTATTAGATACCAAAAACATAGGTGCTACCAAAAAAGGTAAATCTATCTTTAAAATTTCTTGTAATGTTTTTGATTGAGGCATTTATTTATTTCTAATGAAAGTTTAAGTTACTCTTTTTTTAGTTGATGAATGTTATTTTTGACTCCAAACATTGTTTTCTACATTTACATCTGCCATTCGATGATTTTTATCTATCTCTATCTTCTTAATAGATTTAGTTGCTGTAAAACTATAAGTAGGTTTTATCCAAGACCAATCTCTTAAAACAGTGGCTTTTTGTTTTTTCTCACCTCTCATAATATCCAAAGGAATATAAAACTCTTCTTGACTATCATCTGTATAAGTAATTGTTAACTCTATAGGCATTGGCATTTTACCTTTTCTATGAAGGGTAATTGTATTGGTTAACGGGGCAAATACTTCATAATCTATAGTTGCTGTAGTTTCTATCCAAAAATTTAAATACCAATCTAACTCCATTCCTGAATTTTTTTCAGCAATTCTGATAAAATCTTCTGGTTTAGGATGTTTAAAACTAAACTCTTTAAAATAATTTCTCAACGTATTCTTAAGCGCTTCTTTTCCTATTACATATTCTAATTGATGCAAAAACAAAGCTCCTTTATTGTAAGAAGAAACTCCATAACCATAATTGTAGTCAAAAGCATCTCCATGAGTAGTTAGCGGTTGTTCTATTCCGTAAGAAACCAATTTGGCATAACTAGCGTACATTTTTTTAAAGGCATCTTTTTCATCGTTAAATAACAAATTTTCTATTACAGTAGAAATGTAAGTTGTAAAACCTTCATCTAACCAAGCATGTTTGGTTTCGTTACTTGCCAACAAAAACTGAAACCAGCTATGAGCCAATTCATGCGCTACCACTCCCACCAAACTTCTATACTCTCTATCTCCTGTAATTAAGGTACACATAGCATACTCCATTCCTCCATCACCTCCTTGTACAACAGTATATTGTTTATATGGATAAGCCCCTACTTGTTCTTTATAAAAAGAAAACAACTCATCCATTACTTTAGGTAGTTTTTCCCAAGATTCTTTTTTAGCCTCTGATAGTGACTTTTTATATAAAAAATGTACTTCTGGTCCGTTAGCTACTTTGTGTTTTAAGTGTTTATAGTCTGCATCGGCAGCCCAAGAAAAATCGTGTACATTGGGAGCTTTAAATTCCCAAGTAATTTTTCCATCAACTACTTTTTGTTTTAATTTTTTAGCTGAATCTTCATAACCGTGCCCAACTTCATTAGGATTTTGCAAATATCCAGAACCCCCAATAGTATATGCTTTATCAATTGTAATATCTATTTCATAATCTCCCCAGTCTGCATAAAACTCAGCTCCTAAATACGGATTTGCATGCCAACCTTCATCGTCATAAGCTGCTAGTTTAGGATACCATTGAGTCATAGACAAAGCCACTCCTTCTTTATTATTCCTTCCCGATCTTCTTACCTGTAACGGAACCTGCCCCTCAAACTTCATTTTTAAACGAGTTTTACGTCCAGATTTTAAAGGCTTTGCTAATTCAACTTCCAAAATAGTCCCTTCTACATGATAATCTAGAGCTTTTCCTCCTTGTGTTAAACTAATCACCTTTAAATACCCTTGCTCTTCTGGAGTTAATAAAGAAATTCTACTCTTATTAACAGGTGCTTCTTCTGTACCAACATTTACCATTACTCTATGATCTGGATCTTTCATGTTTTGGATTTTTACATCCATTGCACTACCAGGCTGAAAAGCATTATTGTACAAATGATAATACACCTTAGTTAAAGTTTCAGGTGAATTATTTTTATAGGTTATTTCTTGATTTCCTTTGTATTGATAGGTCGTTACATCCATATCAATACTCATTTTGTAATCTGTTTTTTGTTGCCAATATTGAGCATTTGCACTAAAAGACAACAGTCCTAAGAATAATAGTATTTTGTTCATAATCTTTTAAATAAAAATACCAGCCCATAACAGGCTGGTACATCATTATTAAACTTTAAATTTATTTTTTCTTGCTTACAATAGCTGCTGCCATTTTTACAGCATTGTATGCATTTACCATTCTACCACTTCTAGAAATTTCTGATAGTTTTACTTTTTTACCTTCTCCTCCTGGCAATAAAACTTCTAAATCTACCAAAGTTCCAGAATTCATAATAATATGCTTTACCTGACTTGCAGATAATTCTGGATAATAAGAACGAATTAACGCAGCAACACCAGCTGTAGCAGGAGAAGCCATAGAGGTTCCACTTAATTTTTGATATTTATTTCCAGGAACTGTGTTGTAAATATCATGACCCGGAGCAAAAACATCTACACTTTTTTTACCGTAATTGGTAAAATCTGCCAATAATTTTTCATTATAAAAACGCGTTGCTGCACCTACTGTTAAAAAGTTATCTGATATTTCTTCAGCATCATCTACATCTTTAGGATAGCTTGGTTTGTCATCAATATTCTGAGCATCGTTACCTGCTGCATTTACAATTAACACATCTTTTTTAGCTGCATATTTAATAGCATCGTATACCCATTCAGCATTAGGAGAGTATCCTTTTCCAAAACTTGTATTGATAACTTTGGCTCCATTATCTACAGCATATCTAATTCCTAAAGCTACATCTTTATCATATTCATCTCCGTTTGGCACTACTCTTACTGCCATTAACAAAGCATTTTCTGCTACTCCGGCAACTCCTAAATTATTATTTCTATCTGCTAAAATAATTCCAGAAACATGTGTTCCGTGAATTTCATCATCTGCTTGATCTTTTACATTGTTATCTCCATACACTTTTGTTTTCATAGAGTACGCATCATCATTTAACGCTGCTCTTCCATCAAACTCTAAGTTATAATACGTATTTACTTTAGAAGTGTAGTATTCAACAGCAGGTTCTAATTGCTCTATTTGCTCTTCTATAGTACTTCCGCTTTCTAAAATTCTGATAGCAATTTCTTTTTTAGAATTCACAAAATCAAACTTAGATGTAGCAGCTTTAACATCTTCTAAAGTATAGTCTTTTTTACCCGTTAAGTTTTGCATAGCAACATCGGTATCTTTTAACATACCTTGATACTGCATATATTGCTCTTGTCCTTTTTTAGCTTCTTCTAAATTGTTTTTATAATCTTCTTCTAAAGCTTTAAAGGCCAAATAATCTTCGGTATCTTTTTTCTTAATATCTACCGATGTTTTTCCTTCGTACTTTGGTTTTAAGGTTCTATATAATCTTGTAATCTCTAAAGTTTCATCATAGGTTGGCCCTAAAAAATTCCATCCATGAACATCATCAATAAATCCATTTTTGTCATCATCTTTACCGTTTCCTGCAATCTCTTTTTTGTTTACCCAAATTTTACTTTTTAAATCTTCGTGAGTAATATCAGAACCAGAATCTGTAACAGCTACAATAACAGGAACAGATTTTTTTCCTTGTAAAAACTCATAGGCTTTTGCCAAACTCATTCCCGGAATAGAGTCTGTAGCTAAGTCTGAATGTGACCAAGTATTTATATCTTCTTCTGCAAAAACTTTTTTAGCAGGAATATGAATAGTGGTGCTCTTTCCTTCTGGAATAGCAATGTTATGAATAGAACTACAACTAACTACAAATGCCCCTAAGGCTACAACGGCTGTGTATTTTGTTAATTTCATGAATTAAATATTTCTTTAAATGTAAATGTTTCTTTTAATCTTATTCCTTTTTCTGTTTGATGCACTGTACATATTTCGTGATGCGCATCGTGCTGCATAAACAACAAGTATTCGTTATCTGCAGCTTCTTTTAAAAACAATTCTTTTTCCGATAATGTTAACAAAGGTCTTGTATCAAAACTCATTACATACGGCAAAGGAACGTGAGCCACTGTTGGCAATAAATCTGCCATAAAAACAAGTGTTTTTCCTTTGTACTTAATAATCGGAATCATTTGTTTCTCCGTGTGTCCATCAGCATAAAATATGCCAAACCCTAACTCAGATTCTTTAGATTTTTTTTCACCATTCAATCCTACAAACTTTAACTGTCCACTTTCCTGAATTGGTAATATGTTTTCTGATAGAAAAGAAGCTTTTTCTCTAGCATTGGGTTCTACAGCCCATTGCCAGTGATTGGCATTAGACCAAAAGGTAGCGTTCTTAAAAGAAGGTTCTAAAATAGTTCTGTCTTTATTCCACTGAATAGCTCCACCTACATGATCAAAATGTAAGTGTGTTAAAAAAACATCGGTAATATCATCTCTATGAAAACCGTGTTTTGCCAAAGAAGTATCTAAAGTATAATCTCCCCAAGGAGTGTAGTAACTAAAAAACTTGTCGCTTTGTTTGTTTCCTAAACCGGTGTCTATTAAAATTAATCGACCTCCATCTTCTATCAACAGACATCGCATACCAATATCTATTTTATTGGTTGCATCTGCAGGATTGGTTCTTTGCCAAATGGCTTTGGGCACTACTCCAAACATAGCCCCACCATCTAATTTAAAGTTTCCTGCTTCTATCGGGTATAAAGTCATTCCAAATCAATTTTAAGATTAAAGATATAAAATGACTTTAGAACCGAATGTTATTTTCTAAAAATATACTTAAAAACGTTTATTTACTACAATTTTCCTTTTAACCACATCATTTGAAAAGGTTTTAAAGTAATGGTTGAGTTTGTTAATTCTGTAGAATTTGGAGCTAAAATATCCGTTAAGGGAAATGCTATGGTTCCAGGCAACTCACAAGTAACAGCAGTCTCAGAAAAATTATGTACTGCCACTATTCTTTCTTTTTGATGTATACAATGTTGGTCTACTGCAAAAAGTGAAGTTCCTAAATCTAAAAACTCAAATTTTCCAAAAGGATTAAATGCAGGTTCATTTATACGGGTATCTATTAATTCTTTGTAATTTTCTAACATTTTTTTAGCCAAAGTTCCTTCTGTTTCTAATTCTTTTTCTAGCCAATCTATATGGTATTTTTCTCTATTAATGGTTCTATTTACCCCTGAATGCTTTACCCCATCGTGATAATTTCTTGACCCTACCAAAGAATGGAAATAAACTCCGGGAACTCCCGGCATTGCCAATACTGTGGCTTGTGCTAAAAACATTCTTTTGTAACGAACCTCATCATCTTCATCCGGATGTGTTAAAGCATCTATATAACTACAGTTTAATTCATATGGACTTTGTGTTCCATCAGCATCGGTTTTATAAGAAACCAAGCCTCCGTGTTCTTTCACTCTTTTTCCTATGTACTGAACCTCATCATCTGTTAAAACTCCTTTTACAGGTCTTAACCCAATTCCATCGTGACTTGCTGTAAAATTAAAAAAGCATACTTTGTCACTAGGTAAGGTTAATGTCTTAGCCCATTTTGTTAACGTTTTGGTATTCTGATTCAAAATAGAATGCACCAATAAAGGTGGCAAAGCAAAATTGTAAACCATTTGAGCTTCATCATCACCACTTCCAAAATAAGATACATTTTCGTGATGTGGTACGTTGGTTTCTGTAATAATAATTACTTCCGGAGCTACTTCATGCAACACTTCTCGCATTAGTTGAATTAGCTCATGTGTTTGTTCTAAGTGAACACATTCGGTTCCTATTTCTTTCCAAATAAATGCAATAGCATCTAATCTAATTAAAGTTGCTCCTTTTTCTACATAATAAAAAAGTGCATCTAATACATTTCTTAAAACTCGGTGACTTTTGTAATTTAAATCTACCTGATCTTTACTAAAGGTAGTCCATACATGTCTGGTTTTTCCGTTGCTATCTACAAATTCACTTAACAACGGTAAAGCTCTTGGTCTTACCACTTTACTTAAGTCTAAGGTAGGATCTACTTCTGTAAAAAAATCTTGAAAATAAGGATCTCCTGCCAAGAAAGCTTTGAACCAATCTGAAAATTGAGATATATGATTGATGACCCCATCTACCATTAATCTATATTCTCCACTAATTTGTTCTATTTCTCTCCAAGAACCCATTTTAGGATCTACGGCTCCGTAGTTTACTACCGAAAATCCATCATCAGAAGAATAAGGATAAAAAGGTAAAATATGTACTGAATTTATAATCCCCTTTAAATGCTTATCCATAAAGCCTTTTAAAGTTTGTAAAGATGGTTCGTAATCTTTATTTACCTGATCTCCGTAGGTAATTAAAATCACATCTTTTTCACTTAACTGATAGTCTTTTGATTGTATTCTAGATTTGTATTTAAAAATTAAATCAATGATACTATCTACAGCTCTATCTGCAACTTCAGGTGAATATAATTTATGCAGTCTTTTGTTAATTGTGTGGTTTTTGTCTGAAATATGCTTCATTATTCATTGTCTTTTTTAACGTAGTTTACAAATTTTTCTGAAAAATCTGGCATTACAGATCTCACCGTAATCCAAGATGATAAAGAATGAGTACCCATTGGATCTTCATAAAACTCATGAGAGGCTTCTTCTATAGCATTCTGAAAAGCTTCTACCGCCTTTATTTCTTTTTCTCTAGTATACTCTAATGCATTTAGTTTACTTAGGGCATTGTATTTAGAAATTTCAAATCGGGATTCTTGAAAATAAGTAGCTAACAGCGTTTTAAAAGAAGCTTCTGAAAACACAACTCCCTCTTGTGCCAAGACTCTAAACAAGGTTTTGGCAATATCTTTAGACATTTTATAAATTCCGGAACCAGAAGCCTGATCTCCCAAATCTTGATGTTTGTGCTCGTAGGTCTCCATAATTTCTGTTTGACAAATTCTTTTGTTAGAAGTGTTTTTATACACTTCACTTAACGTAGAAACTTCTAACCCCCAAGTAGGAGAAATTCCAATACCTCTTGCCAACGATCTTACAAAAGAAAACTCTCCAGATAATGAATATCTAAAACTCCCCATATAATCTAAATACTTACTTTCTCCGTACACTTTAGCCAAAGAGTTTACCAAAGGTGTGTATAATAAACGGGTAGCTCTACCATGTAATTTATTGGTTACTCTGGAATAAAATCCTTTGTTAAATTCAAAATCTAAAGCTGGGTGTACTATAGGGTAAAATAATCTTGCAGGAATTTCTCTACTGTAATTTACAATATCACAATCGTGCAAAGCAAAAGCATAAGCATCTTTATCTCCCAATGCATACCCAATCATGGTCCAAACATTTCTTCCTTTTCCTGGCGTTTGTAAACCCGGAAAACCTTCGGCAGTAAGATCTGCATACAACTCTTGTATTCTAGGTCCATCATTCCACAAAACATCTACCTGACAAGGCAATACAGACATTAATTTTTTAACTTCTTCAAACTGCTCTTCTGTAGCCTGGTCTAATCCTAAAATAATTTTATAAAGATATTTTACATGTTTTAACTCCTCTATAATTTTGTGCATTGCAGGAGTTTCAAATTCAGAATACAAGGCAGGCAACATTAACAACATTCCTCTTCGCTTGCTAAAACCTTCTAACTCACTTTCTAAATCTTCTAATGTTCTATCTCCTAAATTCTGAAGTGTTGTAATTACACCATTCTGAAAAAAATCTGCCATACTATCTTTTATTTTTTACGATTATTATAAAATCCATCACATTTGTACCCGAAATTCCCGTTACAAAATCATCTCCTATTTTTTTAAAAAACGTATTGCTATCACTGTTTTTTAAATAGGCTTGTGGATCTAATTTTTTATTCTTTATTTTTTCATAACTATTAATATCTATATAAGCACCTGTTGCTTCAGACCTTCCGTCAATACCATCGCTACCCGCACTTAGAATACTAATATTTTCTGTTACACAATCTGTTAACAACAGTCTTAGAGCCAACTCCTGATTTCTACCTCCATAACCATTACCCGACACAACCGTTGTAGTTTCTCCACCAAACAACAAGCAAAAACTATTGTATTGTTTGTCATATTCTTTGATTTTATCACTAATAAATAACGTTGCGTTTTCTGAATCTGTTTCCAAAGTTGTAGTTACAATATCTGCAATCTCAACCTTAGAACTCATATACATTTTTGCCTCTTGCAAAGCAATTTCATTATTTCCTATAATGTGATGAGGAAATTTTCCATTATTCATAGGTGCCGAACCAATGGTGTGTAAATCATCTCCAATAACATCACTCAACACCAAAACTTCTCCTTTGGCTTTTATATGATTGGCTAACTTACCTCCTTTTATTTGTGAGATTGATTTTCTTACTGTGTTTAATGCTTTGATATCTATTCCAGAAGTTAATAAAGCTGATGATATTTTGGTGAAATCATCTAATGTTAATCCTTCAATTGGTTTTTCTATCATGGCCGAAGCCCCTCCAGACAACAAAAACACAAACACATCGTTTTCTGTTAACTGCTGAACTCCTTCTACTAATAATTCTGCTGCTTTTATACTTTTATCGGACACCAAAGGATGTGTAGATGTAAAATGCTTTGCATATTGTAAATCTCCCGTAGATGTAGAAATTACAACACCTCCAGAAATTTTATCTTTTAAAATAACTTCACACTCCTTAGCCATATCAAAAGCGGCTTTTCCTGCACCAAACACAAAAAAGCGTGTATCTTGTTTTAGCACATAATCGTTCTCTACTATAGTGATGATATTTTCATCTACAGATATATTGTCTTTTATTAAAGACGTAGCTTTTACTTTGTGTAAAGCTTTAAAGTAAATTTTTTCTAATTCTGATTTATACATTTTTCATAACCATTTCGTTCCAACCTTTAGCTCCTTTAAAGCTCGATTTTTGCAATTTTGAGTTTGATAAACCCACATATTCTCCCTCGTGATTTTGAATGGCAATAGGCACATTTACACTATTTAACAAGGGCACATCGTTTTGTCCATCTCCTAATCCGATAGATTTCACTTCTTCATGATACATTTTTTCAAAAATTGCCACACATTTTTCTACCGCTTTTCCTTTATCTTGATTTTCACCTATCAAGTGATAAAATCGTCCTCCTTTGGTAATTTTTAAATGATGCTTACTCGCTAATTTTTCTAACTCCTCTATTTGCAAATCATTTTCCAACACAAAAGGCTCTGTAAAATTTCGCTGTTTAGATGTTTTTGCATTTTCTATAGATAAACCTGTCAGTTCCATTACCTTTTCATCTGTCATATCGCTAAAACCTAACATTCCAAACTCTTCTTTATAGGTATTGTAAAACTCTAAAACCTGATGATACGGAACTCCTAATTGTACTATGTAATAAGATTCAAACACGTCTAAAAAAGAAAAATCAAAACCTTTATAATTTTTCGGAATAAAAAGAGCCGCACCGTTTTCTACAATAAAAGGTTCTTTAACACCTACTTTTTGCTGTAACTGTTCAACTTCTATTTTGGTTTTACTTGTGGTAAATATTAGAGGTATTTCTTTTTTAAAAACCTGCTCTAAAGCCACTGCAGATGCAGCAAACGAATAATCGTTATGGTTTAAAAAAGTTCCGTCTAAATCTGTAAATATAACTGTCTTCATAGTTGATGTTCAAAATAATATACAAGGAGTAACGCGTTTTAAAAACCAAACTGATATTCCTTTTAGAAATCAAAAATTGCTTTTTGATTTGACTTAAAGTATAAAACTAAGACATTATTAAACAAATTGACCTGCTAAAAAACAGGTGTTGTAATGAGATTTGTGTAGTACGGATAGCTCTTAATTTTGAGCTGAAAAGAAAAGCACACCGTAGAAAATAGAGGAAAAATAAAAAACCATTACTAAAAAGTGATGGATTACTTTGGAGGTGCTTAGTATCCCAAAGCTTTGGAAGAACCACTGTAATTAAATAGAATTTCATAAAAAAACCCATCACTAAAAGTGATGGGTTACTTTGGAGGTGTCTAGCGGATTCGAACCGCTGTACATGGTTTTGCAGACCATTGCCTAGCCGCTCGGCCAAAACACCATTGAGCGTGCAAATTTATATAATTTTGTACATTGTACAATACACTTTCATACTTTTTTTCAAAAATTCTTATCTTTTTTTAGTCATTTCAATCGTTACAGCCTCTACATCTCCTCCAATAGGTGGATTTAATTTAGATAAAGCCACCGTAGCTTCTTCTATTAAAGAAATTTCTTTTAACAACCTTACCAACACTCTTTCTACCACATGCTCTAACAGTTCCGAACGTTGCAATACTTCTTCTTCTACAATTTTGTTAATATGAACATAATCTACCGTGTCTGCTAATTTGTCTGAAATTGCTGATTTGTTTAAATCTGCTTTTACAGCTACATCTACACGATAGTGAGAACCTATTTTAGCTTCTTCTTCTAAACATCCGTGATTGCTGTATATTCTAATATTCTGAACTCTAATAATTCCCATATCTTCTGGTTTAGAAACGCAAATCTATAACAAAGCATTTAAACTTTTTAACATTTTAGCATAATCCTCTGGGGTATCTATGTCTAAAATTTCCTTTTTCAAAACAAACGTAGACACTTCTGATTCGTGTTTTTTAAGAATCGATCTAGCTCCATCATCCTTAGACAACAAAACTAATTCTTTAAAAAATTCTTGTTCAAAAACAACAGGAACTCCTGTATAATTAAGACAAGCTGTTACCGTAATTTCACATTGATGATGGTAGTGATATTCCAAAATTTGCTGAATATCTTTTGTTTGAATACTAGGCTGATCGGCTAATAAAACAAAAACTCTTTGGTGTTTTTTAAGTTTCTGAATTACTGAAACTCCATAAGCAATAGAACTTCCTATTCCCTTTTTCCACTGTTGATGATTTAAAATATGTACAGAATATTTTTTAATGGTTTTAGTAATAACATCGCTATTTGCTCCTACCACCACAAACACATTTTCTTTAGAAACCGCCAATACTTGTTTGATGGCATGTGTTAACAAAACATCATTTTTAAAAGGAAGTAACTGCTTGGGTTGTTTCATTCTACTTGAACTTCCTGCTGCTACTATTAAAAAGGCTGTGTTTGCAATCATCTTATATAGATAGTTTTAAACTAGTATTCTTTGGTAAAGAACTTACTAATTTATTCTTTTTAGTAGCTATAATTTCTGCCACAATAGAAACTGCTATTTCCTGAGGAGTTACAGAACCAATATCTAAACCTGTGGGTCCATGAATGAGTTCTAAAAACTCTTCAGAAATATCCAAATCGTCTTCAATTAGAGCCGTAAACAATTGTTCTTTTCTTTTTGTTGCTCCCAACAAACCAATATATAATGGTTTTGATTTTTTTAAACGTTGTAAAAACCACAAATCTTTTGCATAATTATGATTCATCAACACAATTGCCGTTTCTCTATCTATCTTAAGTTCATTAATATCGTCTTCTTCTGTATTGATGATTTTCTTAGTTCCTATAAAATCATTGATAGATTTTAATGTTTTAGTTCCGTTTACAATAATTACTTCCCATCCTAAAAAAGAGGCTTGCTGACTTAAACTATTTGCATCGTGCTCTGTACCTACAATGTAAATTTGAAATATAGGTTCCATGATTTGATGAAAGCAGTTTTTAAACTTTGTTTTTCTATTAAAATTAGAAATTGGATAATCTACACCATCTAACTGAACAATGGTTCCTCCTCCCACAGTTAGCGCATCAGCATAAAAAGTATTGAGTTGAAATGACTTTCTATTTGCAAAACAATGTTGAATTTTAAGAATTACCTCATCAGAAATGTTTAGTTTTTCTAACAATAAATACAACGTTCCCTCGCATCCCAACCTGTATCTTCCATCGTAACTAATTAACTTAGATTGCCCTGTGGCAAATACAGATTGCGACTGTAACACCACTTCTTTTTCTACACAACCACCACTTACTGCTCCAACAATCTGCATATTTTGATGGATAAGCATTCGCACCCCTTCTTTTCTGTATGACGATCCATTAACAGATACCAAGGTTGCTAACACCGTACTTTTAGAAAGTTGTTTGGCTTTAAGGTAAGCTTCTAATATTTCTTTAAATTCATGAGTCATAAAACCCTAACTATTTAAGCCATTTTTAACAAAAGGATGTTTTCTAAATCTTTTACCCATGGCAGCATACAAAGCATTAGCTACTGCTGCTGGTGCCGGTGGCAAGGTAGGTTCTCCCATTCCTGTAGGTGCTTCTTTACTATCTACAAAAGAAACCACAACTTCCGGAGCATCTTTTAATCTTGTTAATTTATACTGATGAAAATTATTGCTTTTTGGCACTCCGTTTTCTACAATCATTTCACTAAACATAGCATGTCCAATTCCATCTATAATACCACCTTCTGCTTGCGCTCTTGCTCCTAGCGGATTTACTACAATTCCACAATCTACAACACAGTATACTTTGGTTACCACAGGCTTGTTGTCTTTTAAAACCACTTCTGCAATTTGAGCCACGTGGGTATTATGAGAATAATAAGCACTAAAACCTTGATAAACTCCTTGCTTTGAAACTCCCCATTGGGCTTCTTTAGCTACTTTTTTAATAACCTCCTGCATTCTTTCAGGAGAATATTCCATGTTCTGATCTTTGTGCTTTTTGGCATTTTCTAGCAAATCTAATCGTAACTGAATAGGATCTATGTTTAGTTCTTCTGACAACTCATCAAAAAAACTTTGTTCTGCAAAAGCCAAAATGTTACAAATGGGTGCTCTCCACGCAAAACAAGTTACTTTACTTTTTATTTTGTACGTATCAATTAACAAATTATCTATAGCTCCTGAAGGGAAAAAATTAGCTCTTTGTTTATTAACCACCGCATTTACAGAAATATCTGTTAAATGATAGCCTGTTATTTTATCGTTTTTAATTGCTGCTCTTATCTTGTATTTTACTTTAGGTCTATACCAACCCGCTGTCATATCATCTTCTCTGGTGTAAACCAATTTTACAGGTTTCTTAATTTTATCAGAAATTAACGCAGCTTCAATGGCATAATCTCCTTTTAAACGTCTACCAAAACCACCACCAATTCTGCACATTTCTACACGCACCTCATCTACCTCTCTTTTTAAATTTCTAGCCACTTGTTTAGCGGTTAATTCTGGAGTTTGTATAGGTCCTTTTAATTCAATGATCTCATCAGTTACATTGGCAAAAAAGTTCATGGGCTCCATGGTGTTGTGTGCTAAAAAGGGAGCCTCGTACACTCTTTCTATTACTTTATCAGCTTCTTTAAAAGCTTTTTTTACATCTCCATCTTCTCTTACCTTTTTAAACTTTCCAGAAGCTAAGGCTTCTTCTGCTAATTGATCAAAATAGGTAGAATCTTCATTTTTATTGGCTTTGCTATAGGTAGCTTTTACCGCTTTTTTACCTTGAAAAGCAATCCATGTACTGGTGGCTATTACGGCAATGTTGTTTCCTGTTTTTACAACTTCTGAAACTCCTTTAATTTTTAAAGCTTCCGATGCATCAAACCTTATTAATTTTTGGCCAAAAGCCGGTGGATGTATAATAGAAGCATACACCATTCCCTCTTCAAAATAATCCATTCCATACAATGGTGCTCCTTGGGTAATTTTAAAGTTATCTACATTTTTGGCTTGTTTTCCTATAATTTTAAAATCCTCAGGATTTTTTAAGGTAATTTCTGTAGGTACTTCTAACGTTGCTGCTTTTACTACTAAATCTCCATAGCCTAACTTTTTACCGTTGGGATGAATTACATTTCCATCACTTGTACTACAATCGTTAGCACTTACATTCCACTCTAAAGCTGCAGCGTTTATCAACATTTGTCTTGCTGTAGCTCCGGCTTCTCTTAAAGGCAACCAAGAAAATCGGATAGACTGACTTCCTCCTGCTACTTGTCTTTTAAAATTTTTAGTATCTAAATTTGCTTGAACCACTCTTACATGTTCCCAAGGCACATCTAACTCTTCTGCCACAATCATAGGCATAGATGTTTTTACTCCTTGCCCAATTTCTGGATTGGGAGAATAAATAGTTACTCTTCCATTGTTAGCTATTTGTATATAGGCATTAAATTCATTGTAATCTAAGGCTTCTAAATCTATAGGTTTGTCATTTTTAAACTGACAGCTTTGTAAAAAATTAACTCCTAATACAATTCCAGCACCAGATAATAGCGAAACTTTTATAAAAGATTTTCTATCCATTTGTAGTTGTTGCTTTGCCATGTTACTTAATTGTTTGTGTTAATTCTGCTGCTTTTTCTACTGCCTTTTCTATTCTTTTATAAGTAGCACATCGGCAAATATTACCATGCATAGCCTCTTTAATTTCTTCTTTACTTGGATTATTATTCTGTGCTAAAAATGCAGATGCTGTCATTATTTGACCTGCTTGACAATAACCGCATTGTGGTACATCTATATCTCTCCAAGCTATTTGCACAGGATGATCGTTTTTTTCTGACAAACCTTCTACCGTGGTAATGTTAGCATCTCCCACTATAGAAACTGGCAACAAACAACTACGTGTAATAACTCCATCCATATGAACAGAACAGGCACCACATTGACCTACACCGCAACCAAATTTGGTTCCTACCAAATGCAGCGAATCTCTTAATACCCAAAGTAGTGGTGTTTCTCCATCTACATCAACCTCGTATTTTTTGTTGTTAACTGTTAACTTAAATTGCATAGTTGTTGTTTTAATTTTAATAGAATTAAGAAGATATTATATATCAATCACTAAAATCACAATTTTAATACCAATACTTTATTTTCAGATGGTTAAATTATAAAAAGATATGGTCATTCTTAAATCGTATTTATACCAGATAAGAACATATTTCAACTTCAAACTATAAATTCATCGTTTTCGTTCTGTTTTCTGTAAATTTGCTGACTTAATAACTGATTATTTTTGTTGAAATGGTAGAAAAGAAATCATTGAACTTTATTGAACAAATCATTGAAGAAGATTTGGCAAATGGATTGGATCCAAAAAATCTAAGATTCCGTTTTCCACCAGAACCTAATGGATATTTACACATTGGACACGCTGCTTCTATTTGCTTAAACTTTGGTTTGGGTGAAAAATATAACGCTCCTGTAAACTTGCGTTTTGACGACACTAACCCTGCTAAAGAAGAGCAAGAGTATGTGGATGCCATTAAACGTGATGTACAATGGTTAGGTTTTAAATGGGATAAAGAATTGTATTCTTCTGATTATTTTCAACAATTATACGATTGGACTATCGACATTATAAAAGCTGGAAATGCTTATGTTGATATGCAATCTTCTGAAGAAATAGCAAAACAAAAAGGAACTCCTACCGAATCTGGTGTGGCAGGACCTTACAGAAATACTCCGGTTGAAGAAAACCTAGCCTTGTTTGAAAGAATGAAGAATGGTGAATTTAACGAAGGAGAAGCTATTTTACGTGCTAAAATTGACATGCAACACAATAACATGCATATGCGTGATCCTATTATGTATCGTGTCTTAAAAAAGCATCACCACAGAACAGGAAACGATTGGGTAATATATCCTATGTACGATTGGACTCATGGAGAATCTGATTATTTAGAAAGCATTACACATTCACTATGTACTTTAGAGTTTAAAAGTCATAGAGATTTATACGAATGGTATTTAGCTCAAGTTGCCGATGCTGATAAAATTCAACCAAAACAACGTGAATTTGCCCGTAGAAACATTAGTTATACGGTAATGAGTAAACGTAAACTGTTACAATTGGTACAAGAAAAATTGGTTTCTGGTTGGGACGATCCACGTATGCCAACCATTTCTGGATTAAGACGTAGAGGATACACACCTAATTCTATTAGAAAATTTAGTGAAATTGCTGGAATTTCTAAAAGAGACAACGTAACCGATGTGGCTTTGTTAGAATTCTGTATTAAAGATGAACTAAACAAAACAGCACCACGTGTAATGGCAGTGTTAGATCCTATTAAATTAGTGATTGATAACTATCCTGCTGATAAAGAAGAAATTTTAATTGCAGAAAACAATCCTGAAGATGAAGCTGCTGGAGAAAGAGAAGTTCCGTTTTCTAAAGAATTATTTATAGAGAGAGAAGACTTTAGAGAACAAGCCAATAAAAAATTCTTTAGATTAAAAATTGGTGGAGAAGTTCGTTTAAAAAACGCATACATTATTAAAGCTGACTCTATAGAAAAAGACGAAAACGGAAATATTACCGTAATCCATTGTACGGCAGATTTAGACTCTCGTTCTGGATCTGGAACCGAAGCAAGCAAACGTAGAGTAAAAGGAACCATTCACTGGGTAAGTAGCAAGCACGCTGTAAAAGCTCAAGTTAATTTATACGATCGTTTATTTAAAGACGAAGCTCCGGACAGCCATAAAGACATCGATTTTAAACAATTCATCAATCCAAATTCTTTAGAAGTAATTACCGCTTTGGTAGAACCAAGCTTATTGACTTCTAAACCTGGAGACAGATTCCAATTTCAACGTAAAGGATATTTTTGTGCCGATACAGATAGTACTTCTAAGCAGCTAATTTTTAACCGTACGGTTGGGTTAACAGATTCTTGGGCAAAAGAAGAAAAGAAAACGGCTACTCCTGCAAACGATGCTTCTTATGATGCTATTATTGCTTTGGCAGGAAAATATTTAAAAGCACGTTCTAACGAAGATAGAGCTGAACTTTTAACACAAATAGAACCTTTGGCTAACAAAGTGAACAAAGAGGTGTTAGCCACTAAATTAAATGATGCTATTGCCAATAAAGATGTATTAGCTGGTTTATTAACACTTAAATATATAGGAGTTAATAGTACTGATGAAAAGGCATTTATTAGCAAAGCTTTAGGAATGAAAAATGGTGCTATTAAACTAGAAGCGATTAACATTACTATTTCAGATGCTAATTTACTATCAGAAAATAAAATAGCATTAGAAGCTATTTTAGCTGACGAAAAAAGTCCTTTTATTAAAGAGATTATAGAGACAGCGTTGGCATAGTACTTGCTGATATTATACCTATGGAGGTTGTCTAAAAGTTCAATACACATCATCCTGATTTTAGTTCAGTATGACGTTTGTAAAACATTTTTAGACAACCTTTTTTAATGAATTAATCTTACAATTTTACTTCTGTAATTTTTGTTACTGATAATCGACTTAGTAATTAATAATTTTGAAACCATAAACCTAAAACAACAACAAAATGGTACAAACAATAACAAAACAAGATTTTTTAGACAAAGTATTTAATTTTGAAGCTTCTCAGGAATGGGATTTTGCTGGAGATGTTCCTGCAATTATTGACTTTTATGCAGACTGGTGTGGACCTTGTAAAGCCTTAGCCCCACTATTAGAAGACTTACAAAAAGAATACGATGGAAAAATAAATATCTATAAAGTAGATACAGAAGCTGAACAAGAATTGGCAGGTGCTTTTGGAATTCGTTCTATTCCTTCTTTATTATTCTGTCCAAAAGGAGAAAAACCACAAATGGCTCAAGGTGCTTTACCTAAGCAACAATTTGAAGAATTGATTAAAGATATTTTAAAGGTTGAAAAATAAGATTCAACCTTTAAAAACCAAAAAAGGCTCACAATAGTGAGCCTTTTTTATGATGTATTATTTGTATTACAGTTTAATATTTACTCCTACATAAGGTCTTACTTGGTTAACTGTTCCAAAAGTACCATCTTCTTTTTCAGCATATGTCCATTGGTAATCTACTCCCGCTTCTAAGAACTTGTTAATTCTATAGGTCACTAAAATATTAGCTAACGATTTAGAATCAAACTTAAAAGCATCTCCTAAATCTGATAATTGCCCTTTTACATATTTACCTCTTGCTCTAAAATTTGCAATCTCTTTTGTTTGTAAATTTAAACCTACAATAGCACCTCTATTACTTTTCTCTAAATCATCTGGTAAAATTAATTCTCCTTCTATTTTCACTAATCCTAAAATTTCACTTCCTAAACGTCCGTAAATACCTTGAGATTTTTCTGCTCCCACTAATTCAGTCAAACGAGCATCTTTATTAATTTCGTAAGCAAAGTTAAAGAATTGTGGAATATAGTTTTCTCCATACCATTGTCTTTCTATTCTAGCATTTAAATGAAATACATTTGCCACAAATCTAAACTGAGCTTCTAAACCTGTTGCAAAACCACTACCGTCATCATAAGTATTCCCATTAAGATAATTACCTGGATTCATATTTACATCTTCTGCCAAAGCTTCGTTTTTATTTAACTTAGCATACTGTGCATCCCAAGTTAATTTTAACAAAACATTTTTTAATAAAGTCATCCCTATATCTACACCAACAGCACTGTTTCCATCTCTGGTAAAAGTTGTGTTAGAAGTTACACCCGCTTCAGTAGTTTCTTCAAAATTATCTTTATCAGAAACATAACTAACTCCTAACTCTAATGTTTTTAAAATTGGAATACTTGTTTTTGCTAATGGCTTATAATAAGGTCTTAAGGCTAATAATTTTTGAGTTCCATCAAAATTTACATCGCTATAAATAGCTTCTAAACCTATTGTTTTTTTGAATAATAAGTCGGCACTAATACCTACTTTACGTCTTTCAAAAGAAATAGCGTTGCTGTAGTTTCCTAATAAAGCTCCAAAACCAAGTTGTTCACCTGTCATATCTCCTAACTTAGCATACACAGCATCTTTTTTCTTTCTACCGTAGCGTAAGTAACGAACCATTCTTAAGACTCCAACACCATTATTAAATTCCTGTGTTCTTAGCTCACCATTTTCGGTATTAAACAATAAAGGCACATCTAATCCTAGTCCAAATTTACCTATAGAGAATTCTGGTTGTACTCTAAACCCTACAAAGGTTTGATCCCCAATGGTAGTTGCTCCAAAATTTGCAGACAAGGTATTTTCTTTGTCAAAAGAGCTTTCAAACTCATCTTGAGCATATCCAAATTGCACAAAAATAATCGCTAATAAAACAATTCTTATTGTAGTTTTCATAGTTATAGTTTTACGTTTTAACATATGTTAAATTTAAACGTTTTTATGAAAACCACAAGGTAATTTTTATGTTTTCAGATTTTCGTATTCTGAAATTCTATCTCCTTAGAAACCTTATATTTGTGGCTTAAAGAAATTTATATGCTTTCTATTGAAAACGTTTCCTACGCTTACATTAAAGATAAACCCATACTTAAGAACATTAACTTTAAGGTTCAGGCTGGTGAATACATTGCTCTTTTGGGAGAAAGTGGTTGTGGAAAAAGTACCTTACTTGAATTAATTTACGGATTGATGGACATTGAACAAGGAGCTATTTTTTACAACGATAAAAAATTATTGGGTCCTAAATTTAATCTTATTCCTGGTCATCCGTTTATGAAGTATTTGGCTCAAGATTTTAGTTTAATGCCTTATACAACAGCTGCAGAAAACGTAGGTGAATTTTTATCTAACATTTACAAAGAAAGAAAACAGGCAAGAATTAAAGAACTACTAGAGGTAGTAGACATGAGTGATTTTGCCAATATAAAAGTAAAAAACTTAAGTGGTGGACAAAAACAAAGAGTTGCCATTGCAAGAGTTTTAGCCAAAGAACCTAAAATTTTATTATTAGACGAACCTTTTAGTCATATAGATAACTTTAGAAAAAATCATTTAAGAAGACGTTTGTTTAACTATTTAAAAGCACAAAATATAGCTTGTATTGTAGCTACACACGATAGTACTGATGCCTTGTCTTTTGCCGACACCTTACATATTATAAGAGATACTAAAATAATAGTGAGTGGGTCTCCTAAAGAGGTTTATGAACATCCAACATCAACCTATGTAGCTTCTTTTTTTAACGAAGTAAACGAGATTCCGTACAGCTCTCTAGGAATTTCTAAAAAAGGAAAAGCTGTTCTTTATCCAGAACAGCTTAAGATTGTAGAAAACTCAAATATAAAAGCTACTGTGTTAAACAGCTATTACAAAGGAGTTTTTTATTTAGTTGAAGTAAAATTAAATCAACAAGAAATTATTATTTCTAGCATGAAAGCATATGCTAAAGGAACTAAAATATGTATTAGTCTTTAAGTTTAGTTGTTTTTAGAATGGCTTCTAATTCAAACATAAAATCTCTTTTGTTTACAGATGGAGCGTAATTAAAACCCTCTACCACAACAACTCTATTATTCTTTTCATCAACAATAGAATAGTTTAAGAAAGGACCTGCATTGTAAGCCCCAAAAACCTCCCAAGTACCTCTAGTTTCATAAGCTTTTTTACCATTAATTGTAACTTCTTTTACTACAGGAGTTCTAGCAGCTTCTGTAATCATGTACATTTTATCTACATTATTACCTCTAATATATGCTTTACCTACTTTATCTCTATTCTGAATAATTTGTTCTAAAACAGACTTACTATCATCAAAAAGAGGCACTTCATAAGCCAATAAATTATTTGTTTGATCTCCGGCTGCAATTCCTCCAGCTATGTGACTTCTCACCCACATAAATGAATCTAGAGTATCTATAACTACTCTGTACTTGTTGGGAATTTCCATTTTTATTCCCAAACCAGTCAAAGCATTTATTTTTTTAACCATTTTATTTCTGCTATTCTCTTTCTGAATGGTTTTAATATCTTCATTCTTAAAAGTCTTAATCATATCAGGACCTTTTAAAGCTATTAATTTCACCAATTCTTCTACCGTTGGAGCTTTTAACTCTACAATGGTTTGTGGTTTTGCGTATTTGTCTTTAGTAGTTCTAAACGTTTCTTTATCGGACAATTGCAACACTAACAAGTTTCTACTGTGTTGAAACATTTTATTAAATGCTTTTGGTGGAATGGTAGAAATGTTAAATTGAAATTCTGGTTGTGGTAAACCCACCATAGGCTCCGCTATTAATTCTTTAAAAGCTTGTCCTATTTTACCCTCCCAATGCTGAGGTTCTACCACTACAATTATATGATTGATTCTTCCTGTAGATTCAGGAATCATATAACTATTGTCTTGTTTTTTACCATCTTTGTTACCACAGGCAACTAATAAAACGAATGCTAAAAAAGTAATTATTTTTTTCATAGATGCTTACATTTTATAAATAACCAATTGATTACCTAATTTTAAATTGTTACTACCCCAAAGATTATTCCACGATCTAACAGCGGTAACCGTTACGTTGTATTTTTTAGAAATATCCCAAAGATTGTCTCCATTTACTACCGTATGATAGGTTTTTGTTCCTTTTTTAGGAACCTCTACTTTGGTTAGCTTTTTTACAGGTTGTGGTTTTGCAACCGTATAATTTAACCGCTTAGGATATATTGTTAATCGCTGCCCAACTTTTAAATTGGTAGATTTTAAATTGTTCCACTTTTTAAGATCTCTTACATAAACTCCATGTCTATCTGCAATTAATCCTAAATAATCTCCAGATTTTACTCTATAGCTAATACGCTGACTCATTTCAAAATACTGAGGCAACGGTTTTTCTCTTTCATTTGCTTGCAAAGTAGCATATTCATATACTTTGTCTTCATTGTCTACAAAAGCTAAAGCATCTTTTAGTGGAAGTGCTAATTTGTAGTTTCTTCCTTTTACGTAAGGCACAATATTTAATTTGTAAGACGGATTTAGAAATTCTAACATTTCTATATCTGTACCTACCATATCATTTATTTGCTGAAATGTTAGCAATTGTTTTACCTGAATACTATCTACCTCAAACTTATGAATTCTTGGTTGTTCTGTATAAATTTGATGCTCTTTGGCATATTCAAAAATATACATGGTAGCATAAAACGCAGGAAGATAATCTGCTGTTTCCTTTGGTAAAAAAGGTCTAATGTTCCAATAATTAGTTCTGTTTCCAGATCTTCTAATAGCTTTAGATACATTTCCTGGTCCAGAATTATAAGCTGCCAATGCTAAATCCCAATCGTTAAAACTGTGATACAATTGCTCTAAATACTTACAAGCTGCTTTGGTAGATTTTACAGGATCTTGTCTTTCATCTACATAAGAACTAACCTTTAAATCGAACATTTTACCTGTTTGATACATAAACTGCCACAAACCGGTTGCCCCAACTCTTGATTTTGCTCTAGGCTTTAAAGCAGATTCTACAATAGCCAAATACTTTATTTCTAAAGGAATTTCGTACTGAGCCAATTGCTCTTCAAAAAACGGAAAATAATATTCCGCTCTTGCCATCATTTGTGGATAATACTTCTTTCTGTATTTTAAGTAACTTTTAATAATTCTTTCCAATTCAATATTGTATTCAATATGAAAAGGAGTTTTCTCATTTAAACGTTCTAATCTATATTTTAGCGTATCAGTAGGTAAATCTTCGTTTACAAATCTATCATCTTCAATAGGTTTTAAATTTTCAAACAAACTATCAGATAAAGATGCTCTGTATAAATTTTCTATCCAAAGACTATCAATTTTAGCAATTTCAGCCTCTTCAATAGCATCTTCATAGGTAACAAAAGTTTCTACAACTTCTTTTTCATCAACACCTAAAGTATCTTTTTCTTGTTGGGCAACAACAGAATAGCTTATTAATAGGGCTATTACTCCAAACTTCATCAATCTACAACTCAAAATACTACTCGTTTAATAATTTAGTTACCTCATCTAAGTTAGGAGACAACACAATTTCAATTCTTCTGTTCTTGGCTTTTCCAGCATCTGTAGCATTTGATGCCACTGGAATATATTCACTACGTCCTGCCGCTGTAATTTGCTTTGGAGACACGTTTTGATCTTGTAAAACTCTAACAATTGCCGTAGCTCTTTTTACAGATAAATCCCAGTTATCTTGTATAACACCACCATGATAAGGATCGTTATCTGTATGTCCTTCAATCAATACATTAATAGATGGATTTTTTTCTAAAACTTTAGCCAATTCTGTTACTGCAGATTTTCCATTGGCTCCAATATCCCATCTTCCAGATTGGAATAACAATTTATTTTCCATAGAAACATAAATTTTTCCATCTCTGTTTTCAACAGTTAATCCTTTTCCTTCAAAGCTAACCAAGGCTTCACTAATAGCACTTTTTAACTTTTGCATAGCTGCCTCTTTACTAGCTATTAATGCTTCTAAATCTGTAATTCTTTGAGATCTTGAATCTAAAGCAGCTCTTAACTTTCTTAAGTTAGCTTCTTCTTTTAACAACTTATCTTCCTTAATTTCTAATTCTGATAATAAGGTTTGATTTTCTCTAACTTTAGAATTTATAGTGGATGAACTGTTTGCAGATAAATCATCATAAGATTCTTGAAGTTTGTTGTATCTACCCATGATAGATTCAATTTCTTCATTCAATTTTTTAGATTGATTGCTATAGTATAAATGTTGTTGTTTTAAATCTCTTAACTCCTTAGACATTCCAAATTTATCTTTGATTAACTCATCATTTTGAGCCACCAAATCTGCACTTGTATCTCTTAATCTATCATATTTATCTGATAATTCTGTGAATTGTTGTTTGGTTACACAACTAGTTAAAGTTGCAACTGCAAAAAGGGTCAATAAAACTTTTTTCATGTGAGGGTACTATTTAGAAATTTCTACAACTATTGGGCAATGGTCTGAATGTTTTGCTTCTGGCAAAATATAAGCTCTCTCTAATCTATCTTCTAAGGTTTTAGTTACCATGTGGTAATCTATTCGCCAACCTTTGTTATTATTTCGTGCATTGGCTCTGTAGCTCCACCAAGAATAATGATGTGGTTCTTTGTTAAAATGTCTAAAACTATCTACAAATCCACTATTGATAAACCTGCTTAACCACGCTCTTTCTACCGGTAAAAACCCAGAAGTATTCTTATTCTGTTTTGGATTATGAATGTCTATTTCTTCGTGACAAATATTGTAATCCCCACAAATAATTAAATTTGGAATTTGGGTACGCAACGTTGTTACATAATCCAAAAACTCATCCATATAATTTAATTTAAAATCTAAACGAGCATCATTAGTTCCAGATGGCAAGTACAAACTCATTACAGAAAACGTATCGTAATCAACACGTAAGTTTCTACCTTCAAAATCCATAGTTTCTATACCCGTTCCGTACTCTACATGGTTTGGTTCTTCTTTACACAAAACGGCTACACTACTGTATCCTTTTTTTTGTGCAGAGAACCAATAAGTGTATTTATACCCTAAGTTTTCAAAAACGCTAAGGTCTAATTGTTCTTTATGTGCTTTGGTTTCTTGTAAACATAGAATGTCTGGATTGGCTGCTTCTAGCCAATCTAAAAAACCTTTTTTTAAGGCGGCTCTAATTCCGTTTACATTGTAGGATATAATCTTCATATACGTGTATTCTTAAAAATCTGGATTTGTTTCAATTAGCGAGCTTTCTCCATCTTCGTCTACGGACGAATTACAATCAATTGCTATACCAAAGTCTTCGGGTTGTTCAAAATCTTCTTGACTGATATTTAGAGACTCATCTGCATAACATTTTTTCATAAACAAAGCCCACGTAGGTAAAGACATACTTGCTCCTTGTCCGTAAGTAATTCCGGCAAAGTGTGTAGATCTTTCTTCACCTCCTGTCCAAACTCCTACCGCTAAATTTGGGACAACTCCCATAAACCAACCATCAGATTGATTTTGTGTAGTTCCTGTTTTTCCTGCAATTGGATTGGTAAATTGATATGGATAACCTGTAGCTACATTCTCTGGATATTTTCCCCATTTCCCACGCAAACGAACTCCTGATCCCTCCATGGTAACTCCTTTAAGCAAATCTAATACTGCATAGGCAGCTTCCTCACTCATTACTTCTTCAGATGCTGGAACAAAACGTTGTAAAACGCTACCGTTTTTATCTTCTATACGCATTACCATGGTTTGGTTTACTCTAAAACCTTTATTAGCAAACATGGCATAGGCTCCAACCATATCATACAAACTAGCATCAATAGTCCCTAAAGCAATAGATGGATAAGGTGGAATGTTAGATGTAATTCCTGATTTTTTTGCCAATTGAACCACTGTTTCTGGTCCAACTCTATCAATCATTCTAGCAGTAATTACGTTAACAGATTTTGCCAAAGCTTGTTTTAGCGTTAACTCTCCACCATATTCATCCCCTGCATTTTTAGGAGTCCAATCTTCTAATAAATCATATTTTCCTTTTGGAATGGTAAAAGGTGTATTGGGATATTTTTCACAAGGAGAAATTCTAAACTGATTGATAGCAGATGCATATACAAAGGGTTTAAAAGTAGATCCTACTTGACGTTTTCCTTGTTTTACGTGATCGTATTTAAAGTACTTGTGATTGATTCCTCCTACCCAAGCTTTAATATGTCCTGTTTGTGGTTCTACCGCCAACAAACCTGAACGTAAAAATGATTTGTAATATTTAATAGAATCATAAGGAGACATTAGCGTGTCTTTACTTCCTTTTTTCCAATCAAAAACTTCCATTTTTCGTTTTTCTTTAAACTTTTTAAGAATTTCTTTTTTACTTAAACCCTGTTCATTTAAAGTTTTATATCTATCAGTAGTTCTAATAGCTCTAAACAAAATAGATTCTACTTGACTTTTATCGATATCATAAAAAGGAGCCGTAGGATTTCTCTTTTGCTCTTTAAAAAAGATACGCTGTAAATTAGACATATGTTCTGTAACTGCTTGCTCTGCATATGCTTGCATTTTAGAATCTAGCGTTACATAAATTTTTAATCCATCTCTATAAATATTGTAGTAAGTTCCGTCTGATTTAGGGTTTTCTTTGATCCACTTTTTTAAATAATCTCTTAAATATTCTCTAAAATAAGTAGCATGTCCATCACTATGTCCTTCTGGAGTGTAATCAATATTGATTGGTAAATTATTTAAAGAATCTTTTTCCTGTGTTGTGATGATTCCATTTCTTTCTAACTGACCAAAAACAGTACTTCTTCTATTTTTGGCATTGGTAGGAAATCTTCTAGGATTGTATAGTGATGGGTTTTTTGCCATCCCAACCAAAATTGCAGATTCTTCTAACGATAATTCCTTAGGTTCTTTGTTAAAATAAATTCTTGAAGCAGAACGAATACCAATTGCATTGTACAAAAAATCGTACTTATTAAGATACATGGTAATAATCTCGTTCTTGGTGTATTGCTTTTCTAGCTTAACCGCAATAACCCATTCTTTTAGTTTTTGACCAATACGCTTTACAATGTTTCTAGTTCCGTAATTCTCTGTAAACAGTTGTTTGGCTAGCTGCTGAGTAATGGTACTACCACCTCCTCCTTTTCCTAATTTAGCAATTGCTCTGGCCAAACTATAAAAATCAATTCCAGAATGCTCATAAAAACGTTCGTCTTCTGTAGCAATTAAAGCTGTTACTAAGTTCTCTGGTAAATCCTCAAATTTTACAGGAGTTCTATTTTCTCTATAGTATTTTCCTAAGGTAACACCGTCAGAAGAAATAATTTCTGTTGCAAAGTTTTTTTCTGGACTTTCTAATTCTTCAAAAGTTGGTAGCTTTCCAAAAGCTCCCATATTTACTAATAAAAATATAGCAAATATACTTAGTATAGAAAATGAAAACAGTCCCCAAAATATCTTTAAATAAGACTTAAAGTTTGGTTTTGATTCTTTTTTCTTCTCCATTTTTTATAAAGTTATTTTTTTGATTCTTCTATTCTTAAACCAACATCTGTAATTCCTAAAAGTTCAGGAATTCCTTCTACCTGTCCACGTTTTCTCATTGCTTGGAAAAACTCAAAGCGATATGTTCCTGTTTCTGGAAACGTATAGTTTTCTAAAAAATACAGTTTGTTATTTCTAACATCAGTAAAACCTTCTCCTAACCAATTTCCAAAAGCATCTGCCATTTCGTATTCCAAAGTATCTTGAATTACAATTTTACTAGGCAAAGTCATTTTAGAAATTACGTACAAGTTTCTGTACTGATATTGATTATCAGTACGAACATTTAAAAACACATGATGAGGCTTTGATATATCTTCTATATCTACCTTAAACAAAACAGAATCCTTAGCTTTCCATACTTTGTTTTCTAGGGTTTGATAACTATCATATTTCTTATAACGATCACAAGAAAAAGATAGTATCAACACTATGCAAAAAAGAATTTTATTCACTTTTAGCAGGCCCATTAGTTGGTTTGTTTGGTCTTTTTCTATTGTTATTTCTACGCTTTGGTTTGTTAGCCGGTTTATTTTCCGAACTTGCTTGCGCACCTCCTTGTGGCTTGTTAGCAGTTGGTTGTCCTTCCGGTTTTTGTGGTTTTGCCTTTTGCGGTCTTCTTTTAGGTCTAGGCTTATTTGTACTAGCTCCTTCTTTAGCAGGTTCTACATTTTTAGCATTTGGATTTGCTTTTTGTGCAGGACCATTGGCATTAGGTTTATTGGTAGGCTTTCTTCTATTTGGTTTTCTTACAGGTCTATTTGCCCCCTCTTTAACTGGCTGTTTAGCATCTGGAGTAGCACTCTTTTTAGCTGCAGGAGTTTGTCTTTGTTGAGGAGTATTAGGTCTTGGCTTATTTTTAGAACGATTATTGTTTTTCCTTCTGTTGTTTTTACGCTTTGGCTCGTCAAAACGAGTTAAACTATCTTGTCCTACAACATTTTCAAAATCAATTTTAGTTTCTTCAATATTCTCAGCATCAAACTCTTCTAATCCATCAACTGAATTTCCTTGTTTGTTTTCCTCTATAATTTCTTGAACCTGAGTTAAGGTTAACTTAAACCATTTAGACTTATCATCTTTATAAGTGTACCAAAGTACCTCTTTAAAAATGTCCATTTTAATAAAAATAGCTAAGCCTTTTTCCGTTTTTAACATAGTAGATGGAGAAGGAAAACCTTTTAAAGCATCTAAATACGTATCTAACTCATAATTTAAGCAACATTTTAATTTACCACATTGCCCTGCTAATTTTTGAGGGTTTAATGATAATTGTTGATATCTAGCAGCTGCCGTATTTACTTTTCTAAAATCTGTTAACCAAGTAGAACAACACAACTCTCTACCACAAGAACCAATTCCACCTAAACGGGCAGCTTCTTGACGTAAACCTACTTGTTTCATTTCTACTCTAATAGAAAATGCAGATGCCAATTCTCTAATTAATTGACGAAAATCTACACGATCATCTGCCGTATAATAAAAAGTAGCCTTGTTTCCATCTCCCTGATATTCAACATCAGAAAGTTTCATTTTAAGACCTAACTTAATAATAATTTCTCTACCCTTTTTCTGAGTTTCGGTTTCTCTATTTCTAGCTTCTTCCCAAGTTTCAATATCTTTAAGAGTAGCTTTTCTGTAAATTTTCTTTACTTCTTCGCTTTCAACACCTACCTTTTTCTTTTTCATTTGAATTTTAACCAATTCACCTGTTAAAGAAACTGTTCCAATATCGTGACCTGGGTTACCTTCTACAGCAACCACCTCACCAATTGTTAATTGAATGTTTTTTTCGTTTTTAAAGAAGTGTTTTCTTCCGTTTTTAAAACGGATTTCAACAATATCAAACGGTTTTTGACCTGTTGGCAATTCCATGTTAGAAAGCCAATCAAAAACTGTTAATTTATCGCAACTTCCAGTACCACAACTTCCGTTGCTTTTGCACCCATTTGGCACACCACCGTCTTTAGTTGAGCAACTAGTACAGCTCATATGTTTTATATATTATCACACTTTCGTGTAGGATTCGTAATTCATCAAAAACCAATATTTTAGTTGGTCTTTTTCTATCAATTTTTAAAGATATAACTTAATTAACAGAAAGTAAAGCACAAAGCTAGACTATCTATCATTACATCTGTTTTACTGCTATTATTTTTACCGGACATGCTTTTTTTGCCTCCACAGCTACATCATAAATAGTTTCGTCTGGAGACTTAAGGGTAAAAAATCCTTTTTTTTCTTGCGCATGCAACAATACCGATTTTCCATCTTTTTTAGACATTTGGAATTGTCCTGGAGCTAATTCTACACAATAATTACATCCTATACATTTATTGCGCTGTAATGTAATAACTACCATTATGCTTCTACTGTATTTTCGACAATTTTATACAACTTATCTGAAGGACGAATTCTAAAATCCAATTTTAAGGTACAACTATCTCCTTTGGATGCTTTTTGAGAAGATGTTTGGTTAACATACAACTCTTTTACTTCCATTTCTTTGGCCCCTGTTGTTGGACCTGTAATTAAAATGGTATCTCCAACAGTAATATCATAGGCTTCAATTTTAAATTCACCCACATTAGCTTTAGGAAAATAATGCATTCCTTTTCCTAGATAAACTTTTTTCTGAGTGGCATGAGACCCTGAACCCTTGCTCCACTCTCCTAGTTTTTGACCTAAATAATATCCACTCCAAAAACCTCTGTTGTAAACTTTCTCTAACTCTTGCATCCAAGAAATTACTTTTTCTTTGTCAAAAGTCCCAGCTTCTAGACTATCAATGGCCTCTCTATAGCATTTAATTACTCTAGCTACATATTCTGGAGCTCGTCCTCTACCTTCAATTTTAAGCACTTTAATTCCTGCTTCAGCAATATCATCCAAGAAATCAATGGTACACAAATCTTTTGGAGACATAATGTATTCATTATCCAACTCCATTTCAAAACCAGTTTCCTGATCTATAACCGTGTATTTTTTTCTACAATTTTGTTTACAAGCTCCTCTGTTTGCTGATGAATTGGCAGAATGTAAACTCATGTAACACTTACCCGATACAGCCATACATAAAGCTCCGTGTCCAAAAATTTCTATTTCCACCAATCTTCCAGAAGGCCCTTTAATTTCTTCTTTCTCTATTTGATCTGTAATACTCTTTACCTGACGTAGACTTAATTCTCTACTCAACACAATTGTATCAGCAAACATTGCATAAAACTTAACAGTCTCAATATTTGTAATGTTAATTTGTGTAGAAATATGAACCTCCATTCCTTCGGCTCTTGCCATAGCAATTACAGCTTGATCCATACAAATAACTGCTGTAATACTTGCTTCTTTTGCCCTTTTGATTAATGTTTTAACAATCGATAAATCATGATCGTAAACAATGGTGTTTAGCGTTAAGTAAGAACGGACATTCTTAGCTGTACAACGTTTAGAAATTTCTTCTAAATCATCTAAAGTAAAATTAACAGAAGCACGAGCACGCATATTTAACTGCTCAACACCAAAATAAATAGAATCACACCCATTATCTAAAGCCGCTTGTAACGATTCAAAACTACCAGCAGGAGCCATTAATTCAATCTTGTTCATCTGCCTACTTCTTAAACTTTAAAACTTCTGAACGTCCTTTTTTAAAGATTTTATTGCTGTTAGATTTCCCTTTACGCAACTCTTTTTGCTCTTCGTATGACAGTGCATTTATTTCTTTACAAGCATCAGAACAACATTCGTCCATTTTCTCTTTACAAGAATCGCATTGAATAAACAACAAATGACAAGCTTCATTGGCACAATTCACGTGTGTATCACAAGCTTCTCCACATTGATGGCAATTAGAAATTACATCATCTGATATTCTCTCTGATTTCCTATGATCAAACACAAAGTTTTTTCCTTTAAACTTGTTTTCAATTCCTTTTTCGTTTACCTGACGAGTATATTCTATAATTCCTCCTTCTAGTTGAAAAACATTTTGAAAACCTTTGTATTTGTAATAAGCACTTGCTTTTTCGCAACGAATACCTCCTGTACAATACATTAACAAATTCTTATCTTCTTTATGATCTTTTAAATCTGCCTCAATAATATCCAAAGAGTCTCTAAACGTATCTACATCTGGTGTAATAGCTCCATCAAAATGACCAATTTCACTTTCGTAGTGATTACGCATATCTACACAAATAGTGTTTGGATCTTCTAGCATTTTATTAAATGCTTCAGCATCTAAATGCACACCTTTATTAGTTACATCAAACAAATCATCATTTAATCCGTCGGCCACAATTTTGTCTCTAACCTTAACTTTTAACTTTAAAAAAGATTTATTGTCTTGCTCAATAGCTACATTTAAACGAATATCTTTTAAAAACACAATACTATCTAAATGTGCTTTAAATTCATTAAATCGATCTGCGGGTATAGAAATTTGAGCATTAATACCTTCTTTAGCTACATAGGTTCTTCCTAAAACATCTATTTTATCCCACTCAATAAACAAGTGATCTCTAAAAACTTGAGGATTTCCAATATGATGATATTGGTAAAAAGAAATAGTAAGACGGTCTTTTCCAGCTTCGTCTATTAGTTGCGCACGTTCTTCTGCGCTTAACTTATTATACAGTTGCATGCTATATTAATTTAGTTAAACATTGTTTTTGCAAAGGTAACAAATACTTACCAACTTAAAGCAATGCGCATATGCTATTAAATTCCACAAAAAAACTCCTTGTAAAAGCAACTAACTTTTTACAAGGAGTTTATAAACTAAAACTATGAAAAACTATAATCTAAAACTAAATTTAAATCTTATACTATACCTTTCACAAAGTACGTGCCAAAAAAGAAATTCACATTGTTTTTTTTCACAAAAAAAGGACAACTATGTAGTTGTCCTTTTTAAACTTTTATAAATTCTTACTATTCTACTCTAAACACTAGAGGTAAAGCAAATAATAAGTTTACTTTTCTACCATTTTGACTTGCAGGAACCATTTGAGGTAATGACTTTAAAGCCTTCTCAAATTCTTTTTGTAACTCTGGACTCTTAGATCTTACTCTAACATCCGTTACTTTCCCGTTAGTATCAATTTTAAACATTGCTGCCAATCTTTGAACTCCTGAAAGTCCTAATTCATCAGCTAAACCAGTATCAAAATTTTTACTAATGTGCTTGTTTACTTTTTCACTAAAACAAGCTTTTTTGTCTTTAGCTTTTTCACATCCAGGAAAAATTGCTGGATTTTGAATTGCAGCAAAAGGGACATCTTCATAAGTTACCTCTTCAGCTTCATCGCTATATTCAATTTGTTCAATTTCAACAATGTCGTCAACCTCTGCTTCCGTAGTTTGAATTACTACTTCTTCAATTTCAACGTCATCCTCAACCTTCTCAAATTTCTCCGGAGATGGTGGTGGCGGCGGTGGCGGTGGCGGTGGTGGCGGTGCAGATGGTGGTTTGATTTGTGTCAAGACCATGTCCTCCACATCATCAGATTGTAAGGTTACCGATTGTAGTTCATCTACAACCCTGTCATAGGTTTTATGCTCTATAGCCACATAGACTATATACAGCGCTAATACCAATCCAAGCAAAGTAAATACCTTACTAAAATTTTCAAGATTAGATTTGGGATTCTTTTTAACTTCCATTTTTATTCAGTTCAATTGAATTTTAGTTTGCTAAAATAACGAAATTAGAATCAGACTTGCAAATATAAACGACGAAGTAATCTTAAAATAACATAGCCTAAAATTACTCCTATGGAATTTGCCATAACATCAAGCAAATCACCTGTTCTACTTACGGTTAGACTCGCTTGTAAAACTTCAATTACTATACCATAGAGGATAATAATTAAAATTAAATGCAAAAATTTTAATTTTATTTTGCCTAATTGACAAGATAGCATCCAAAAAAATGACATAAATGCATACGCAAATGCATGTTCAAATTTGTCTGTGTAGTTATATTTAAAGTTAGGAACTCCTTCCATACTTATTAAACTTAACACTAATATTAGAAGACTACTTGCAATAGCTATTAATAAGCTATTATGCTCCAATAAGTTTTTTATACGCTGTAGCATCTAATAAGTCTTGTACGTCTTCTATATTATCTGCCTTTACCTTAATCATCCATCCTTTTCCGTATGGATCATCATTTACTACTTCAGGTTCATCTTCTAATTCATCGTTAAACTCAACAACTTCACCAGTAATTGGCATAAATAAGTCAGACACTGTTTTTACAGCCTCTACCGACCCAAATACTTCATTAGCTTCTATTGTTTCATCTAAGGTATCAACATCAACATAAACAATGTCACCCAATTCGCTCTGAGCAAAATCTGTAATACCAATAACAACTACATCACCTTCTACTCTTACCCACTCGTGATCTTTTGTGTACTTTAATTCTTCTGGAAAATTCATTCTTTATTTTTTTAGTTTCCTAGGTTATATACTAAACTTAATCCTGTATTTACTGATTGTCTTGGATACAATGTTGAGATAGCATAGCTAGCTACATTTTGATCGTAGTACAATGATGCCGTAAAATTACGACTTAAATTATAATCTGCTGCAACTTTAATTCCGAATAAATTTTGTCCTCCCACCGGTTGACTGGTTAGAGTATCTATACTTCTTATATTCGTAATATCGGTTTTATAAGACACATCTGCCTTTATGTTAATATCTCCTTTTAGAGTAGTTTGTTTTCTTAAAAAACGAGTTTTAATTTTTACATCTTTAAATCTATACCCTATTCCAAACACATATTCATTTCCATTAATTTCGGAAAGCGTAGTATTATTTAAGTTTAAAGACAAAGTTCTATTGGTATTGATAGTCCCTCTAAAAGACAAAGAGCTTTTAAACTTAACATCTAATTTAATTAGTGGGGAAAATGCATCTATTAAGGTAATTCCAGAATAAATTAAACTTGATTGATACGGATTTGAAGTGTCTGAATTTAAGTTATTTGAAAAATTACTAATGGTATACGATGAATTGTATCCGTGTGACAAGGTAAAGTTGCTAAAGTTCTTTTTAATAAAATCTAATCGCATTAATCCCCTGTAAGTAATATTCCAATTTGGGAGTGGCATTTTCTTAAAAATGGTTTTGTTAGACGAAACCACATCTGTTCCGCTATATGCTGCTAAGAACGAGTGAATTAAAACTTCTTGACTATTTAACGCTTGATCAGAAGTAACATCTCCTCCAGGATACACTTGCGTAACCACTTTTGCTCTGTTGGTAACAAACGTGTTAAATAAAGCATCAGGGTCACTTCCCATGGCTGTTTTAATTAACGAATAAGATATATTATAATTTCCCGATTTATTTACCTGAGCACTTTCAATATCATTACTCCCCGTTATATAATCTATTTGCTGTTGTTCTGTATCAGAATAACTTCTGCTACCCGTTAACTGAATATTTAAATCTTGTATAGGCTTTAAGGTAATATCGTAATTTAAGCTTGTAAACTCTGTTTGATTGTAATTCTTATTATAAACAACATCATCTGTAGCTCCAGACCTTCCTAACAACCATCCGTTTTGCACAGCACTTTTCACAATATCAGTTTGCTGACCAAATACATACCCCAAACTTGGTGCATACCCTCCGTTGTATTTATTTCTTCCTAAAAACCCTATTTCTGGCACGTAACCATCTAAAGAACTACTTCTATTTTTATTATAACTAACTCTACCTGTTTTAATAGAACTAAGTACTCCGTATACAAAATCCCCAACCGTTCCCGATTTTTTCTTTGTTTTTCCTGGTGATGGCATTCTTTTTTTAGGAGATGATGAAAACAGTTTTTTTAATCCTATTTCTGAATATAATTTAGAGAAGTTTAAATTGGTAGATACATTGTGTGTATTTCCGTTCTGAATGGTATTCCCCACTTTTTCTACAAAATCTGGCGAAGCAGCTCTCCAATTAAAGTTACCTGTGTAGGAATAATCTGCATTTATAAAACTTAACAAAGGAATTTTATTAATAGGTATTTTATAAGTTGCTGTTAAGTTTTGTGTGTAATTGTTAGGTCTACCCACATTAAAAAAGTTAGAATATAAATCTATTCTATCTAACTCTTCTTCTGTTTGCGCATCTTGCTCAAACGTATCATAAATATAATTATTACTTGCGTTAAAGTTTAGATTGATTGCATCGGTTAGTTGATATCCAATTCTATAATCCCAATCAAACATAAAGTTACGTTGCTTTAAAGTTGGAATATCAAGCCCTGCTACTTCTGATAAATCTCTAGACTTATACTCGCTATAGTTTCTTTTAATAGAGCTGTTTACCGAAATATCTGATGGCAATAAATTAAAATTAAAATCTCTTAAAAGACTTAAGTTTTTACTCTTTAAGAATGGAATATTTTCTAAAGGTTTTACTTCTATTTGCTTAAATTTAAAAGCATAATTAGCAGATGCATTTACATTTTGACTAATATCTTTTTCAATTACATAACTTTCATTAGTCGCATCGCTATAGCTATAAGACATACTAAAGTTTTCTACATCGTAGATTTGAGGTTTTCTTAAAGTAGCTTCTGATCTTTCTTTTTTAACATTAATTAAACTAATACTTCTACGCTTAGTTCTAATATCAATACTTTCTGCAGCCACACCTTGTTCTATAGCATCTTTAGCCAAAACATCTTCATACTTTGGATCAAACTTAGGAGTTCTAATTTCTTCGGAAATGGTATAGTTTACTGGAATTCTAACATTCCAATTGTTAGGTAATAATTGTCCTGCATTTACAGTAGTATTAACACTGTAGTTTTTAATTTCTTCTTGACTCCTTTCGCTTATGCTCTGATCAATACTACCAAAACCAATAGACTGATAACCTCCGTTTACGGCAATTTTTGCAAAATCTGCAATGGTAGCATCTGCAGAAATTTTTGTAGCCCATCCTCCCTGATTATCAAAACCAGACATTCTTAGTTCGTTAAACCAAATTTCAGCAGATTTTTGAGTAGCATCTAAATTTTTAATTCCTAAAAAGATAGTTCTAACATTGGATAAATTAGGATTTCCCTTAACTCTAAGAACCGTTTGTGAATTATCTATAGTCGTTTGCTCTGGATAAATAGCAGTAACTGATTGTCCTTGTTTATCTCTATCTAGCTTTACCTTGGTTAAATCTAATAAAGAAATATCTAAATCATTATTTTCTGGCCAAACAGCTCTTGCATTTAAAGCGTTACCTGTTCCAAAATTAGGAATATCCGTCATGGTTAACGGCACTTCTATTTGATAGTAGTTGTCATTAGTATCGCTCCCTAATCTTATTACCGCAACTAAATCATCATCATCAACAGTGTTTTGTAAAATTTCTTCGGCATGAATAAACATTTTTAAACGCTTAAACATTCGCATATCTACATTTATATTTTTATAAACCCCAATAGTGTTGTTTTGCTCTAGTTTATCAACCTTTACTGTTAAAGACTGCTCATTCTGTTGTAGTACATTAGATGTTCCTTGTAAAGCTTCTCTACTAATGGTAGGAGGTAAAATATAGTTTACTGGAACTCTATTTTCGTTCTCTTCAATATTTACAACTCCTGTTTCTAGTAAATTTTCGGTCCCTCTATCTGATAAATTATCATTCTGATCTATTACTTTATCGTAAATTCTCCAATCTCCTCTTACAATTTGAAAATCTGCAAAACGAAGAGTTACCGGAATTTCAAAATCGGTTAGGAACATACGCATAAAACGAATAGACTGAAAACTATTAATTCCCCCTATAGATTCTCCTGCAGCAATAGGTACTCTAAACAAATACCACTTAAATTGCTTTTCTGTATTATTTTCTAAAGTAACTGTTGTGGTTCTTTCATCAACAATAAACTCATTGGTTGTTTTATTTAGGTTATTCTGAGACAAATCTACCTTGTATTGCCAATAAGAATCAATGGTATTCATGGTCTGATCTCTATCGGCATCTTCAACATCGGGATTGTTAGTTGCAGATGTAGGATAAGACTCTTGAGACAATGCTGCCGTTGGTGAGTTTCCTTGTGTGTTGTTATAATCTTTATATCTTTTTAAGATAGAAGCATTTTCAGAATCATATTGTGTACTTCTAAAAAATCGGAAGTTGTCTGATGATGGATCGGCTAAACTTCCTAAATCTGGAAACCTAGTTTTCTCTTCGGCATCGCTCATTCCATCATAACCCACATCTTGATTTCTACGAGTATCATCACCTTGATCAAAAGCATATAATAACGATTTTTCTGTAGGAATATTTGCCACAACAGTTTCATCTACCCCTGTTGTAGTATCTCCATTTTCTGGCAAACCGTTTTCAAAAACCTTTCTATTATCTTTTAAAATATCTTCAGAAATACTTCCTAGGTTTAAGTACAAAGTTCCTTTCTGATTGGTAGGGTTTGGATTGGTAACAATTCCCTCGTTATTTGTAATACTGTAATTCTCATACGGATTTTGCACCCAGAACTCTACATATTGAATGTTAGAACGTTGAAAATCTGTAACCACCAAACCTCTTGTAATTCCCGCCCATTTATCTTCGGGATTTGTTAATTCGCTAGGTTTTGATGGATTTGTAATTGGAGTATAGTTATAAGGACCACGCTCGTTTGGATAGTAACTTAAATCAAACGTTTGTAAATTGGTTCTTTGTGTAACATCTAAATTTCTTTCCGGAAACAACTCTTCACTTTGCACAGGTCTCACCTCAGCCCTAGACAATTCATCTGGATCTATATTTTGAGGTTTTAAACTAGAACCGGTATAAAATAATTGATCTATAGTATACCAAGCTAATTTTGCACGTTTTTTACCATACTCTAAGCTATTGCTATTATTAGCTCCAAAATCTCGTCCATCAAAACCGACAGGAGCACTTGATAAAGACCAGTTTTGTGCTGTTCCTAAATTAATTGGAATTTGAGCTCCTTCAAAATCATCTAAATACGTAGTAGCTTCTCCTCCAATATCTATACTAGATGGAGTGTTGGGTCTTAAATAGGCAAAATCTCCTCTTACAGAAATATTAGAAGGAGCATCGGTATCTATATTAGGTAAATAGTTTACCAAGTCTGTAAGCACAGGAACTTCTGAACTGTAATTAACATTTAACCCATACATAGAGTTATTTACAGGGTCTTGCCCTAACTGAACTTTATTACTAATAGGTTGTTCTTTAATGTTTAAATAAGTAGCCCCTAACACAAAATTATCACTAAACTTATGTTCTACATCTACTCCTACAAATGTTTTTTGTTGCTGATTAAAGAAGGTATTATTTTCTAAAGAAACATTAATAGCTTGTCCTGATGATTCTATAGAAGGATTGATGATTTTTACTTTTCCAGCAAAATAATCTACCGTATAATCTATTCCTTCTACCAAAACAATTCCTCCTGCTGTTACGGTAACAGATCCTCTTGGCACATTAAAAGCTCCTAAAGAAATTCCATCGCTTGTGCTAGATGAGTATTGTCCTTGAACTAAAAATTTATCTTTTTTCTGATAATCATTTTCTGCTACAGATGCTGTTGTGGTATAGAGTTCCTTAAAAACATATTTATCTCTATCTGCCTGATTGCTTAATAAGCTTTCTAAATCTCTACCAAAAGGTTCTATTAGCGGAAAAATAATAGATCCGTTTTTAGTGTCTACCGTTAATCCATCAATAAAATCAAAAAAACCATCTCCTGTTTGATAGTCTTTACCTGTTACATCTCTAGTTAAATTGTTGTTTGCATCTAACCTATCTAAATTGGTTAAGTTTAAAATGGTTCTTTTTTTAATATCATCCTCACTAGAACCTAGTAAATTGTTAGTTGCTTGCCCTGTAGCATCATCTCTATACAATAAATTAAAAACAAAACCTTCTTTGTCTAAATTGTAAGCTCCAATACTATAAACGTTTTTCATCAATAAATTAAAGACAACATCTTCTGTATTAATTAATTGAGGTCTTACCAATTTTACAACAATATTTTTATCACTTTCTATACCATCTGTAGACAATTCTCCAACTCTATAAGCTTCTCCTCTATAGGTATATTCAAACGCTACAGCCAATACATCACCATCGTTTAATCTAGAATTCAAAGAAATAAACCCTAATTGTTGATTGTATGTAAATTCACTAGCATTTAGTTTTCTAGCATTTTCCACAACTGCATATTCTCTACCCTGTTCAAAACCTGACAACTGTGTAGGAACATTTTCTACATCTCTTAACTGTGTTTTATCGGTTCCTATGTACTGACTTAAACTATTGGCTTTGTTATCGGGTATAAACTGAGGGTTTATGGGAGTTTCTGTTACTGTGTTGTTAGAAATATTAGATTTAGAGTTATCATATTTATCGGTTCCCGATTCTCCTAAATCTACCAAACCAACAATATTTCTTACATCTTGTGTATTGGTATTTCTGTTGGTTACCCAAACTTCTAACTTTGTAATTTGTACAGCCGAATTTATTAATGGCAATTCTGCCAAAGCAGTATTGTAATTATTTCTAAAATATTGTGCTATAAAAAAATGTCGATTGTTATCGTATTGTGTGGTTCTTAATTCAAATTCTGTTAAGGCAGAACCACCTTCTGCAATAATATTTTTTGCTTGTGATTGTTGCTGAGAAAACACTCCTGTTACCGTAGTAGCACCAAATTGCAACTGTGCTTTAACCCCAAACAAACTTTGCGAACCTGTTATTAGATTGTTTTTAATATCCATATTGATATTACCAACTTCTAATTTTCTAATTAAGTCATCTTCACCAGGTTCAAAATCTAATTTTAATTGGTTTTGAAATGAAAATGTAGATTGTGTATCGTAATTAATATCTGCATTTAAACGCTCTCCAACTTTTGCAGTTAAATTGGCTCTAATTTGCTGATCAAACTCTGGTGTAAAACTACTTCTGTTCTCTTCAGAAAGTAACGGATTTTCAATATTTTGATACAAAACACCAAAACGCATAGTTACCGAACCTCTTGGCACCAATTTAATTTCTGTACCTCCAAACAAGGTTTCAAAAAACCTATTGTTTACATACATGGTAGGCAACAAGTCTTTTTGTGCTTCTTGGGCATCTTTCTTTTTACCTTCTATAGCCGCTGTTTTGGCTTTAAAGTAATTTTGAACATCTTGTTTTAATCGATACTCTTTGTACTCTTCTTCTGTTAAATATTTGGGAGTGGTAAAACTTGTGTTCCCAATAGTTTCTCTAACAATATAACGACCAATAGTAGGATCGTATTCTATTTTTTTTTCAGTTGGATTTTTTAAATATAAAACCCCTTCTGTAGTATTATCAAATGAAAAAGTATGTTTTTCTTCTTCTAAATTAAGTGTGTCTTTTTCCTTTTCTTGACCATATCCAATAGATACGACAAAAAAGAATAATAGAATTATTTGAAAACACTTTTTCAAGTTAGTTATAGTTTTTTAAGAGCTAGTTTGATTAGTTTTTCGACACTTAAATCTGGAGTTTCCTTTAAAATTGAAGTTACTACTTTTTCTGCTTGTCTCTTCACAAATCCTAAAACCTCTAAAGCAGATAACGCTTCTTCTTTTGCACTATTGTTTACAAAAGCAGAAGTTTCTTCCATATCGTATGTTTTTACGATTTTATCTTTTAGCTCAATAATTACTTTTTGAGCCGTTTTGGCACCAATTCCTTTTACAGATTGAATGACTGCTACGTTTTCTGTAGCCAACGCTTTTTGTATTTCTTCCGTTGATAAAGAAGAAAGCATAGTTCTTGCAATACTTGGTCCTATACCGGAAACTGAAATTAACAGTTTAAAAATTTCTCTTTCCAACGTAGATGTAAACCCATACAAAGTATGAGAATCTTCTTTTACAATTAGTTGGGTATACAAAGTGACCAACTCACTATCTGGAATTTGAGAATAGGTATGTAACGATATATTTAAAAAATAACCTACACCATTGCATTCCACAATGGCATAGGTAGGATTTTTTTCAACAAGTTTACCTTTTAAATGGGTAATCATTAATTATTGGTTTTGTGCATCAATTACTGCAACGGCAGTAATGTTTACAATTTCTTCTACACTTGCACCTAACTGAACAACATGTGCTGGTTTATTAAGCCCCATTAACACAGGTCCAATTGATGTAGCATCTGTTAATTCCTTAATCATTTTGTAAGAAATATTTGCTGCATCTAAACTAGGAAAAATAAATGTATTAGTTTCTTTTCCAACCAAATCAGAAAAAGAAAATTGTTTTTCTAATAAATCATGGTTCAAAGCAAAATCTGCCTGAATAGGACCGTCTACATTTAAGTCTGGTCTTTTTGTTTTTAAAATTTCAACTGCTTTTTGCACTTTAGCAACTCCTGTACTCTCTACACCTCCAAAGTTAGTGTAAGACAACATAGCTATATGTGGTTCTATTGCAAATATTTTTGCCATTCCACTTGCTAATTCTGCAATGTTTGCTAAAACTTCTGAACTAGGATCTATATTTACCGTTGTATCGGTAAAAATTAAAGGTCCTTTAGAAGTAATCATAATATTGGCAGCTGCAATTCTTGATGCTTCTGGTCTTTTACCAATCGTTTCAAAAATTGGTTTTACTGTAGAAGGATAATTTCTAGAATATCCAGACACCATAGCATCTGCTTCTCCTACGTTTACCATCATTGCAGCAAAGTAGTTACGTGTTATCATATGCTTTTGTGCATCTAATAAACGAATTCCTTTACGTTGACGTTTTTCCCAATATTTTTCTGCGTAAGCGTTTACTTTATCTTTATACTCATCGCTTTTAGGATCAATAATTTCAACCTCAGCCTCAAAACCAATTTCTTCTTTTAAGGTTTTAATCAATTCTACATTTCCTAATAAAATAGGTTTTGCTATTCCTTCATCAGAAACAATTTGAGCTGCTTTTAACACATTTAAGTGTTCCGCTTCTGGGAATACAACTCGCTTAGGATCTTTTTGAGAACGACTTACCAACATACGCTCAAACTTACTTCCAGAACCAGAACGCTCCATTAATTCGTGTACATAAGCATCCCAATCTTTAATTGGTTTTTTAGCAATACCGCTATCCATTGCTGCTTTTGCAATAGCTGGTGGCAATTCGTAAATTAATCTTGGATCAAAAGGTTTTGGAATAATGTATTGTCTACCATACTGTAAGTTCTTTTCACCATACACAATGTTTACTTGCTCTGGTACATTTTTCTTAGCCATGTCTGCCAATGCATGTACAGCAGCCATTTTCATTTCCTCGTTAATTCCAGTAGCTCTAACATCTAAAGCTCCTCTAAAAATAAATGGAAAACCTAAAACGTTGTTTACTTGGTTAGGATAATCAGAACGACCTGTAGCCATAATTACATCTTGACGAGTAGCCACCGCAAGATCATAATCTATTTCTGGTGTTGGATTTGCCATAGCAAACACAATAGGATCTGGTGCCATAGTCTTTAACATTTCTGGTGTTAACGCTCCGGCAACAGATAAACCAATAAATACATCGGCACCGTTAATTGCTTCTTCCAAAGTTGTAAACTCTGTATCTACAGCAAATTCTTTCTTTTGCTCGTTTAAATCTTCACGCTTAGTAGTAATTACTCCTTTACTATCGCACATTAAGATGTTATTTTCAGAAACTCCTAATGCTTTGTATAATTTTGTACAAGAAATAGCTGCAGCTCCTGCTCCATTTACTACTACTCTTACTTTAGTAATGTCTTTTTCTGTAATTTCTATTGCATTTTTTAATGCAGCCGCAGATATAATTGCTGTACCGTGCTGATCATCATGCATTACAGGAATGTCTAATTCCTCTTTTAATCTTCTTTCAATCTCAAATGCTTCAGGAGCTTTGATATCTTCCAAGTTGATACCTCCAAAAGTTGGAGCAATCATTTTAACTGTTTCAACAAATTTATCAACATCTTTGGTATCTAATTCAATATCAAAAACATCTATATCTGCAAATATTTTAAATAACAATCCTTTTCCTTCCATTACTGGTTTTCCAGCTAAAGCACCAATATCTCCTAATCCAAGAACCGCTGTTCCGTTAGAAATTACAGCTACTAAATTCCCCTTAGATGTATACTTATAAGCATCCTCTGGGTTCTTTTCTATCGCCAAACATGGCACCGCTACTCCAGGAGAATAAGCCAAGGCTAAATCTCTTTGTGTTGCATACTTTTTTGTAGGCACCACTTTAATTTTACCCGGTTGAGGCTTTTCGTGATATTCTAAAGCTTCTAATTCTTTTTTTGTATAACCCATATTCAATAATTTATAAGGCAAAGATACCATTTGTATTCATCGAGCAAAAAGAATCGATTTTTTTTGACTATTCTTAAATAGAGATGGCCTTTAATGGATTTTTTTTGCAAATAATGAAACCATTCTTCAATAATACTGTTTTAACTTCATTAAAAAACTCCTTAAATCTAGAAAATTCATCACCCAAAACCCTAAAATTCTTTTTTAAAGAAAGTTTTTTATTTCTAAGCTATTGCTTAGCTTTGTGTTGTAGTTTAAAAACAATGGCACGTAAAAAACAATATAACGAAGAAGAGGTAATTCAAAAAGCAATGGGGCTGTTTTGGAGAAATGGCTATGAAGCTACTTCTGTTCGTATGCTAGAAAAGGAAATGGGAATTAATCAATTTTCCATTTATGCTAGTTTTAAAAACAAACAAGGGGTGTTTTTAGAAAGCATTAAATACTACAAAACGCAAATTAATATTATTAAAGATAAGCTAAGAAAATCTAACAATGGTGTAGCTGGCATACAACAATACTTTTCTGATTTTTTAGAATTCTCTAAAGAAGGTTCTTTATGTAAAGGGTGTTTGGTTACTAATACTGTAAACGAAATTAAAGAAGATTCTGACGAGATTATTATGACCGAATTAAAAAAGTTTGCAAATGAAATTAGAGATTTATTTGTAAGTAATTTAAAACAAGACGACTCAAAGGACAACACAATTATAGAAAAACAAGCTGATTATTTAATGAATAGTCTTTTAGGACTTTCCATAGCATCTAAAGTTTTTAATCAAAATCAATTAGAAGATATTATAGAAGTTACTTTTTTAAACCTGTAACTTTTTTTTTACAACAAAACTAAGCAATTGCTTAGATAATAAATTTAAAAATAAAACCATAAATAAAAAATTATGACAACTTTAAAAATTCACAACCTAGAAACAGCACCGGAAGCAAGTAAACCCTTCATAGAAAAATCTCAAAAAGCTTACGGAATGATTCCTGGTTTACACGGAGTATTAGCAGGAGCACCAAAAATTTTTGAGGCATACCAAACTTTACACGAATTGTTTACCGAAACTTCTTTTAACGAAGATGAGTTAACCGTAGTTTGGCAAACTATTAATGTAGAACACGCTTGTCACTACTGTGTACCTGCACACACAGGAATTGCAAAAATGATGAAAGTTGATGATGAAATTACAGAAGCATTACGTAACGAAACTCCACTTGCAGATGCTAAGCTAGAAGCTTTACGTACTATGACTTTAACAATTGTAAGAAATCGTGGACACGTTTCTCAAGAAGATTTAGAAGCATTTTATGCAGCTGGGTATGGAGAGCAACAAGTCTTAGAAATTATTTTAGGATTGTCTCAAAAAGTAATTAGCAACTACACCAACCACATTGCAAATACTCCAGTAGATGCACCTTTCCAAGGTTTTGCTTGGTCTAAAAAATAATTAATAGTTAAAAGGATTGTTTGTTTTAAAAGCAATCCTTTTTATCTTTTTAAAAAAACAAATAAGATGCAACACAGCCAAAGACCTAAAGTTTTATTTTTTGATGTAAACGAATCACTGTTAGATTTAAGCTCTATGAAAAAACATGTAGGTAAAGCTTTAAACGGTAGAGAAGATTTATTGCCTTTATGGTTTTCCACCATGTTGCATTATTCTTTAGTAACCACAGCCAGCAAACAGTTTACAGATTTTAGTAACATTGGTGCTGCAGCTTTGCAAATGGTTGCAAAAAACCACAACATAAACCTATCTACAGAGGAAACAAGAGAGGTTCTGAAAAATTTTAGCAATCTGCTTCCACACCCAGAAGCAATAGAAGCACTTAGACTTTTAAAAAAAGCTGGCTATATAATGATTGCTTTATCCAACTCCTCTATAAAAGGAATGCGTTCCCAATTTAAAAACGCAGGCCTAACTCACTTATTTGAGCAGCAACTAAGTGTAGAAGAATTTGGAAAGTATAAACCCGAGACAGAAGTATATTATTGGGCTGCAAAAAAACTGAAAGCAGAACCCAAAGATTGTATGCTAATTGCAGCACATGGTTGGGATGTTGCCGGTGCAATGTGGGCAGGATTTAGAGCCGCTTTTATTAACAGACCTGGACAACAATTATATCCCTTAGCTCCAATGCCAGAAATTAGTGAAACCGATCTTTTAAAAATTGCTAAAAAACTTATAGCCTTGTAAAAATAGAAAGCGACTGTGGTTTTTAAAAACCAAGCCGCTAACGCTATTTAACAAAACTCAAAAAAAATTATTTTAAACTTTCTATTATTTTTTCAAACACCTCGTTGTTTTCATAAACTCCCGAAAACCTGTTTGCTTGTGGACCATATGCAAAAATAGGCACCATGCTCCCTGTATGATCGTGGGTAATAAAACCTCCTTCTATTGAATGATGTTCTACACTACCACTAGCAACACCAAAACCAGATGTTTCATGATCTGCAGTTACAATTACCAACGTTCCTTTGTTTTCATCGGCAAATTGAATAGCTTCAGTAATTGCTCGATCAAAATCTATTCCCTCTAACACAATTCCTTCTGTGTTGTTAGCATGACCAAAACTGTCTATTTGAGCAGCTTCTACCATTAAGAAAAAAGGTTTTTCTTTCTTTTTTAAAAATTGTAATCCTGCTTTGGTAGTTTCTGCCAATAAGTTTCCTCTACCTGTAAGGATAGATGACACTCCTTTTTCTGAAAAAAACAATCCTGTTCTTTTGGCTTTTGATGTAGTTAGTTCTGCTACAGAATTCACCACACTAAAAGATTTTTCTATACCTAAATTTTCAAAAGTTTTAGAACCACCACCTGCAAAAAAATCTAATTTACTCTGTACCAAATCCTTTGCTATCTTATCTTTTTCAGACCTATCTTTTTGATGTGCATAGAAAGCAGAAGGTGTTGCTCCTGTAATTTCATCGGTAGTAATAACTCCGGTAGCAAATCCTTTTTGATGTAAAATTTCGGTAATATTTTTTAAAGCATTTCCATGCACATCTGTTCCAATAGCTCTGTTATTTGTTTTTTTTCCAGTAGCCAAAGCTGTTCCTGCAGCTGCAGAGTCGGTAGTAAAATCATCTGCTGCTTGAGTTTTAATCAATCCAATATTTTTAAGCTGTGTTAAGGTTAAAGCTCCACTATTTGCTAAAGTTGCTGATGATATTTGAGACAATCCATTACCATCACCAATTAATAAAATAATGTTTTTAATTTTTCCTTTAGCCTTATCGTATTTAAAAGTTGGTTTGTAAACTTCTGATGAAATTTTTGCCTGTACCGTTCTGTGCTTTAAACTAGAAACATAAGTTGCACATTTTTTAGGTTGATCTGTATTAATAACATCTACTCCTAATTCTAAAAAAGTTCTCCATGCTGTTTTAGAATCTGGGGTTCCCCAAAAACGGAAAGGCTTTTGAAACTTTTTTGCTTGGTTAATTACTGCTGTTACCTTGTCATAATCAGCATGGGTTAATCTACCTTTTCCGTTCCATTCTGTGTATTTTTTAAAATCTACACTTATCATATCTACCTTTGCCAAATTTTTAGCGGACAATGTTGTTTCTATTTCTTGATAATCAAAAGAAATAAAAGAAGGATATTGGTGATAGCTATCTGAATTTGGCCTATTACCAGAAATTACAATTTTAATATGTGGATGATGAATTACCTGAGGGTATTCTTTTAAATTTTTAATAATTGCCTCTAAAGTTGCTAGCGCTTCAGACTTTACGTCAATCATTAAAAACAAATCTTTATGCAAGTCTTCTGCTGTACTTGCCAACTGATTTAAGGGCTTTAAATACAAAGCCTCTAATGTTTTTACCTTGTTAATTTCTTTAGATGTGTGAGCAATAAACAATTGTCCTTTTTCTAAAAACACATCAGCCTCTAGTAAATTTAATCCGCTTGTATAAGCAGTCCAAAAAGGTGTTTTTTGTAGATAATCGTTGTGAGATTGTATTCTAATATTTTTAAAATCTTGGCTATAACCTAGCCCCATTACTAATATTACTAATAGTAGTGTAATATTTCTTTTTACAAATAATTGCATAAATAACTATTTTAAAAAAGGTGCTACCAAAATAGCACCTTTTCGATTTTTTTATAAAGCTGGACTCTGTTAGTTCCAGTTTTTGTTTTGTGGAATTCCTGATGATTGAATTACAGTGTTTGGAATAGGCCAAACATTCATATAAGAAGCATCAAAAGTTCTTGCTGGCCATACAATTTCTGAAGTGTATGGTGAATCTGGATCAGATCTATCTGAGTAAATTCTTCCATAAATAGGTTGTGCATAAATAGCCTGTGCATCTCCCCAACGAACCAAATCAAAATGTCTGTTTGCAAATTCTCCTGCCAACTCAACTCTTCTTTCATGTTTTAAATCGGCCATGGTAGCGTTTGTTTTAGCAGCCAAACCTGCTCTAGCTCTAACTAAATTTAAAGGAGTATCACCATTTTTACCATCAGCAATTAACGCTTCTGCTTTCATTAACAACACCTCTGCATAGCGCATTAATGGTACATTGTAAGTAGTTGTTGGATTGTCTCCATCTGTATTTACAGTAGTTCCAATAGCATCTGCCTCTCTAAACTCGTACATGTATTTGTTAAATTGGAAACCAGACAATGAATTTTCTGATTGGTATCTTTTAGCTTCTCCAAAAAATTGAAAATCATCACCAAAACTTAAAATAGTTACTGCTTTACGAGCATCACCTGCTTCAAATTCGTTGTACAATCCTTCTGATGGTGTGTAATATCCCCATCCGTTAAATTTACCCCAACCTTTGTTTTCTAACATTACTCCAGTTAAAATACTACCTCTATCTACTCCTGAATTTACAGACCAAATATATTCGCTTGTCCAGTTGTTTAAATGACTGTGTAATTCTCTATAATCTTTAGCAGGATTTCCTGTATTGATTAACGCTCTACCAGAACCAGAATTGGTTACCAAATCTGCATATTTTACTACCTCAGCATATCTAGAAGCATCATATTGTGCCCAATATAAATTAGTCTTAGCTATGTAAGCCAAAGCTGCATCTTTATGAGGTCTACCATAATCATCTGTTCCGTATTCTGAAAAAAGAGGCAATAAATCTGAAGCCATTTTTAAGTCCTCAACAATCATTGCATAGTTTTCTACTACACTTGTAGGTCTAGCATAACTACCTCCTGCAGCAAACATATTATCAACAGTAACAATAGGAACTCCTCCGTTTTTATCATCTCCATAAGTATGTGCTACCCAGAAATAACTAAAAGCACGCATAAAATAAGCTTCTCCTAAAACTCTGTTTTTTACATTTTCGCTAATTTCCATATTTGGAACGTTTAACAAAACATCGTTTGCTCTTCTAATAATTTTGTAACATTTTTCGTAACAAGTAGATGTATAACTTCCTTCGCTACCATTAATGTTAAAGTTTTTAATTACATCTGCCGTTGCTTTGGTACGACCTGTAATCATATCGTCTGATGCGTTGATGTACCAAAAGAAACCTCTACCAAACATTTCCTGATCATTCATTAACTCATACAATCCGTTAGCTCCTTGAATGGCATCTGCTTCTGTTTTCCAAAAACTTTCGTTAGATACACTCCCTAATGGAGCTAAATTTGTAAAATCATCGGAACAAGAGGTTAATCCAAACCCGATTAATCCTAATAGAATGACTCCTACTTTTTTATATATATTTTTCATTTTTTTCTGATTTTTTAAAAATTATAATGACATTAATAAACCGAATGATACTGTTCTTGCTACAGGATATTTGGCTACATCTAATCCTTTACCTCCAACTTCAGGATCTAGTCCAGAATAGTTTGTAAACGTTGCTAAGTTTTCTCCAGACACATACAATCTTAATGTAGATCCTTTTGATACTTTATCCATTATCACTTTATCAAACGTGTATCCTAACGTGATGTTTTTAACTCTTAAGTAAGAAGCATCTTCTAAATACCAGCTAGATGCTGTTCCAAAGTTTTTGTTATCGTCTTTTGTAGACAATCTAGGAATGTTTGAATTTGTGTTTGTTGTAGACCATGCACCCAACACTCTGTTATCTAAATTATATCCTGATAATGATGCGTTGTAGGTAGTGTATTTGTATCCGTTAAAAGCTTTAACACCTGAAACTCCTTGGAAAATCATTCCTAAATCGAATCCTTTGTAATCTAAATTTAATCCAAAGTTATAGGTTAATTTAGGTTGGTATGCTTTGTAATATTTTCTATCATCATTACTAATTTTACCATCTTTATTTACATCTTCAAATTTAAAATCTCCTGGTTTTGCATCTGGTTGAATTAAGTTTCCGTCTTTAGTATACGCATCTATTTCTGCTTGATTTTGGAAAATTCCTAAGTGAGGTATTAAATAAGGTGTATACAATTCTCCTCCTACATTTGTTTGATAAGGTTTTAAAACTCCTCTAACACTATCATCGTGATTGTAAATAGTTTGACCAATATCTGCATATCCATCTAAGTTTTCTAACTCGTTTTTAACAGACGTTGCATTGGCATTTACACTATAGTTTACAGCTCCAATTTTGTTTCTATAAGTTGCAGCAATTTCAAATCCTGTATTTTTTACCTGACCTCCATTTACGTCTGCAGGAGCAATTCCCTGATGTAAATCTGCCAGACCTTTAATAATCATTCCTTTGGTTGTTTTTTCAAAGTAATCCATTGTAATATTTAAACTATGATCTAACAAAGAAGCATCTAAACCAAAATCTAAAGATTCTACCGTTTCCCACTTTAAATCTGGATTTGCATTTCTTGCAACATAGCTACCAGAACTTGTGTAAGCAGCATCGTCTCCTAGCACTATATTTCTACTAGCAATAGGCACATCAAAAGAATAGTATCCTACAGATTTAATGTTTCCTATTTGCCCCCAAGAAGCTCTTAATTTTAAATCGTCTATAGCATTAACATTAAAGAAAGACTCTTTAGACAGTCTCCATCCTAACGTAGCAGAACTAAAATTATCTGATTGATTTTCCATTGCCAATCTTGAAGATTCATCTCTACGGTGACTTGCAGATACATAATATTTGTTTCCGTAATTGTACATTATTCTACCAATTGCTGATGTTAATGCATCTTCAAAAGGACTATTACTTGGTTTTAGAACCACCTCTGCATTTTGCAAATATTGATTATATGTTGCTTCTGATGAAAACCCTGTTGCTTTGATTGACGTAAAGTTTCCTGTTGTTTTTTGAGCCGAATACACCAACGTTGTGTTAATGTTATGCTCTCCAAAAGAAGCATCGTAACTTATTTGATTGTCCCAAATCCATTTTCCAATGGTTCTGTTTTCTTGTAATAATGAGTTTTGATTGCTACTTCTTCCTAATTCTGGAACTCTTCCATAAAATTCTTTTTTCTCTTCGTTGCTGTAAGAGTAGAAGTAATTGGTTTTAAAAGTTAATCCTTTTAACACATTGTACTTTAAGTAAGCGTTAATACTTCCAAAAGTTCTAGGTGATTTTTTGTTAGGTCTTAACAACAATGATAAAGGATTGTATACATCTCCATAAGCACCTGCAAACTGAGATAAATCTTCTGGTGCTGTTCCAGAAAAACTTCCATCGGCATAACGAGTTGGTGAAGCCGAAGGCATGTAAATTGCGTTGATAATAGTTCCAGAGTATGGGTTATCTGTATCGGTTCCGTAAGCTTCATCTCTAGAAACATATACGTTTTCTCCAATGGTTATTTTATCTGTTAAGTTATAATCAGACTTTACTCTTAAGTTATAGCTTTCAGAACTTGTTCCTTGTAACAAACCTTCTCTATTTCTGTAAGCAAAAGATGTGTAGTAGTTAAAGTCTTCTCCTGCTCCACTTAAATCTACATTAATGTTATTCACTTTTGCATCTCTAAAAATAGCATCAATCCAATTGGTACGGTTTACTTGTCCGTAAGGATTTTGAGTAGCATCGTGTGCAGATTGTCTTGGAACACCAGCATTATCTGCTGCTGTATTATATACTTCTGCTTGTTGTTTAGCCGTTAAAGGTGTTGGTAAATTAGTTGCCGATTTAACTCCTGAATAATAGTTAACTCCTATTCTTGGCTTTCCAGAAACTCCTTTTTTAGTTTCTATAACAATAACTCCTGATGCAGCTTGAGCTCCATAAATAGCAGCCGAAGCAGCATCTTTTAATACAGAAATAGACTTGATATCGTTAGGATTAATTTCTGGCCCACTGTAAGGCATACCATCTACAATAATTAGGGGAGATTCTGAATTAAAAGTTCCAATACCTCTAATTTTAATATCTGCCGTTTTTGTTGGATCTCCTCCAGAACTTAACACAGTAACTCCCGCAATGTTTCCTTGTAAAAAATCTTTGTAATTAGAAACAGGTCTACTTGTAATAGTTCCTACATTATTTGCCGTTCCAATAGCAGAGGTTAAATCTCCTTTTTTAGCAGAACCGTATCCAATAAGAACCACCTCATCTAAATCACTAGCCAAATCTTGTAATACAACTTCTAGAATTTGGTTACCTTGATAATTAAGAATCTGAGATTTGTACCCTAATGATGAAATTTCTACAATTCCCTCTTTTTGTTTAGATTCGATTACAAACTCTCCATCAAAATTGGTAATTGTAGTTGTTCCTTGTCCTACCTGTCCTTTAAGTACAATATACGCACCTGGTACTGGCATTTGATCTGCTTTAGAAACCACGGTTCCTTTAACAGTTACTTGTGCTATAGAATATGACATGCATCCTACCACAAACAGTAAAAATAAATAAGCTTTTTTCATTGAAAATTTCAGTTTTAGATTTGTGCTAAAAGTAGTTTTAGAGCTTTGAATTAGGGGGTAAATTTGTATAGCCAAGGGGTGTTTTTGTTTCTAAAACACCGTTATTAAATCACAAAAAGGTGGAATTTTAACACACTAACATTTAGGTAACATTGGGGTAATCCTACGATAATAGTTATGTTGCTTGGTTTTGACTTTTATATACTTTTGGACTCACACCAAAATGTTTTTTAAAAGACTTACCAAAGTACTTGGGATCGTTAAAACCGCACTCATAACTAATTTCTGAGATATTTAAGTTTTTATTTTTTAGCAAATAGGCTGCTTTTTGAAACCTAAGTGAGGTAATTACATCGGATGGAGATTGCCCTAGAACTTCTTTAAACAAACGATAGCATTTTACTCTAGAAATAGCCAATTCATCAATTAACATTTCTACATTAAAACCTGCGTTAGACAATTCCTTTTTAATAATTTCTAAACTCTTTTTAATCAGTTTATCGTTTCCAGTTTCAATATCACTTTCTTCGGTTAGAATTTTAAAAATGTCTTTTTCTAATTTGTTAGTAGTTCTATTTTCTTTAGACTTGGTTAAACCTAAAATTTTCTTTTGAATGTAAGATTCACTTGCGGGTAGCTGAATAACAACATCAATTCCAAACTCTACAGATTGCTCCTGAAGGGTATAACTAATTTCTTCTGATATATATACAAAAGGGATTTTCTTTTGCATTTCCTGAGATTTGTATTTATTAAAAAAACCAACCAGTTCCTTGGTAAAAGTGGTTTGATAAAACACCAACACCTCTATATCTATTTGTTGCAAGGCCGAAGTTAAATCGGAAACAGCGTTTTCAAACAATAAATTGCTCTGCTTGTGCCCTAACAGTTGTTTTACAATTTCAACATGTTCATCATCAGAAAGCACCAAAATATTTTTATTTCCGTTATTTAACAATTCTTGTTGACTCATGTGCTTCCAAGAAATGGTTTCTGATTGTTTAAAATCTGTATTCATTTTAAACACGGGAATTTCAAAATTTAACACAAAATCTTGCTCATCTTGTAAGTTAAACGTTCCATTTAAATCATTTAGCAAAGTATTTACGGCTTTAAAATAAGGGCTATAACGAACAATATGCTCCCAGTTGGTAATTAACAATTCGCTTGTAGAAATAAGCTGTAATTTTAATGCATTATTATGATGTGTAATGGCAATATCTAACTGACTATTTTTATCAGAATATTTTACAATATCTCCAAAAAAGTATTGCATTAATAAACTAAAACGAAGAATATCTACCTCTACCCAGGTAATATCTTTGTCTATATGACTAATAAAATTTACGTGATTTTTTTGGGCTAACTTTTTATTCTTTTCTAAGATATTTTTAAGCACCGGAAATAGATTAACAATGCTTTTTTTAGAAGGTTCTAAATCTTTTACATGATCTAAATAATTCCATTCGGACAACAAATTAATTAAACTTGTTGCATGCTTCATTATTTTTTCTTGTTGCTTAGTATTTCCCTCTATTTTAGTGCTTACCTGAAGTATTTTAGAAACCGGTTCCTGAAATTCTGAAAGCACAAAAGATTTAAATTTTTCTAATTCAAAATCTTCATTTTTTAAATTATTATGCAATTCTAATAACTTTTCTTTTTGAAGAGAAACTTCTTTATTTTTTTTATCTAACTCCTGATTGGTTCTAAGTAAATCTTGTTTTTGATGCTCTATAACCTTTGTTCTATCTATTATTTTTTGTTCTAATTGTCTTTTTAATTTTTTGTTGTTTTTGTTTCTAATCCAAACCACAATTAAAACCGTTAACATAAATAGAAAAGAAACTGCACAGTAAAACCAAATAGTTTCGTAAAAAGCTTTGTTAATTTTTACCGTAAAATAAGGAGTATGTGGATTTTCTTCTAAAGAGGTTTTAATGTAAAATTCATAAGTACCAGAAGAAAGGTTGCTGTATTTTATTCCTCCCCACTTTAACAACTTCCAAGAAGTATCTGCTCCGTTTAGCTTGTAATACACATCCTTTTTTTGACTCGCAGGAAAAACAATAGTACTTATTTTAAGAAACAATGTATTATTTGCGTGCTCTTTTATTATTTGTTTAGAATAATTTTCATCACCATCTACCTTAAGTTTTATCTTAGGTGTATATTCCTTTACATTAATAGCTGTAGGATTAAAATAATTTAATCCTTTAACCCCTGCAAAAAACAACATTCCTTTTGGATCTTGATAATATGCACCTTCTGAAAATTCTGGAGACAACCAACCTTCGTTAGGATTAAGAGCTGTTACTTTATAAGTTTGTTTATTGATGACCGACAATCCTTTTGTGGTGCTTAACCAAACTTTATCTCCAACATCTATAAGTCCATATACCATGTGACTTAACAAGCCATCTGTTTCTGTAATATTTTTTATAACTCCTTTGGTTTTGTTATAAACACTAACTCCTCCCAAAGAGGCAATCCAATAATTAGATGTTGTTAAATCTTTAAATACAGAATACACACTGTTCCCTAAAATTCCTTTAGACATTACAACAGGATTTAGAGAACGATTTTCTAAATTAAAAAAGATAACCCCATTATATTCTGTAGCTAAAACTAACTCAGTACCATATTTTTTAATATTTCTTATATGATAATCATTTAACAAACTCTGCCCCTTAAAGGCTTCAAACCTATTATTTGTTAAATTAAATTTTGCGACCCCTCCCCAACAGGAAATCCAAATATTTTTGTTTTCGTCTTCGTACAAAGAATAGTTTCTATTCGCTGGTAAATTTTCAATAGTATGAGCACTGTATAACTGATATGTTCCATTGTATATTCGCAACAAGCCCGCATAAGTTCCTGCCCAAACACTACCATCAGAAGATGTGAACAAAGACCTAACACGCTCCCAATCTATATTATTTTCAGCTTCAGGAAACGTGTATTTAACGTAGCATTCTGTTTTATTATCATAATAGTACAAGCCTTTATTGTAATACCCCAACCATATTTTACCGTTTAAATCTGTAGTAATTGCTCGGATAGATTCATTGGGTAAATGTGGAAACTTTATGGGGTGTGGTGCTATTTGAGATATTAAATTGGAGTCCTTATAAGCCATGCTTAAACCACCATCTTTATGAGCCAACCAAACGTTACCAAACAAGTCTATATGTAGCTTGTTAATTTCGTTACTATGAAAACTATATGCAGAATACTTATCTACTACATAGTGATTAATTTGATTGTTCTGAATATTATTTTGATGATTCGGAATGATATAAACTCCATTTCTACGAGTAGCAAACCAAACATTTCCTTGCCTGTCTTTTAAAACTCCGTTTACAATAACATTTGGATATCTTGCGCTAAATATTTTTCGAAAAGCATTGTGATTTCCCCCTTTTACAAAAGCTACTTTGTTTTCTACAAATTCCCCATTAATACATTCGTAAGTTTTACTACCTGTATCAACTACAATTGTTTTATTGCTAGAAAGTCTAATTCTTTTGGCAACACCATCTTTAAATTCAAAACTTTTAAACTGTCTATTTCCAATATACTTACTAACTTTTCCTTGATCTGTAAGTATCCAAATAGCTCCAAACTTGTCTTTTTCAATATTTAAAATATAGTTTCCTGCAATTGAATTTTTATTGTTAATATCATGTTTGTAAACTATAAATTCAGACCCATCAAAATAGTTTAAACCATCCCAAGTTGCAATCCACAAACCACCATTAACATCGTTTTCTATATCTACAACAGAGTTATTAGAAAGACCTTGATTGGTGGTATACGTTTTAAATTTTATTTGTTGCGCTAAAGAGTTAAAGAAAATAAAAGAACAAAAAAAGTATATCCAGAACCTCATAATCGTGTCGTTTGTGACCTACAAGATTACGCTTATAGCATTACTTTAACATGAAGCAATTATTAACTTGTGATGATTATTTTTGATCTATAGTAATCAATAACTTAAAAGCAGAAAAGAAAAACAACAATAAATAAGTTTGATAAAGAACCCAAAACCAAATATTCTTAATGTTGATTTGAAAAATATTGTGATCTGCCATTAAAATATTTCCCGTATTTAGTTTCCAAATCTGAAACCCTCCGTACAAAAAGGAAAACAACAAAACACCATTTAATAAAATAATCGTCAGTTTGTGCATCAGTTTTAATTGTTTATCAAATGCTTTTGTAAAGTAATAAGCAGACAACCAAAAACCTCCATAAAGAGGAAAAACCCATAAAATACTAGGCATTAAAAAAACAGATGTAAACAAATGTCCTCCTGAAAAAACAAATAGCGAAATAAGCGTTAGTACCAACGCAATTATTTTATTTCTCATGAGTTAAAATAGTAGATAAAGAATTCATTATTTTTTGAGTAGCTCCTAAGTTTTGAGCCACATATTTTCTAGTGATTTTTGACTTCTCTAATCTCACTACATCATCTTGATAAATAGTTTCTAAAACAGCCGATAATTCAGTTGTATTTGTAACACTTACACAACCTTTTAAAGCTACCAAATCTTGTACTTCTTTAAACTTTTTAAAATTAGGACCAATAACAATTGGTAATCCATAAGTAGCAGCTTCTAAGGTATTGTGAACACCGCTTTTGGTATAACCACCACCAATATAAGCCACACTTGCATAGGCATATATTTTAGATAAAATTCCAATAGTATCTACAATAAAAACACGGTAAGTATCCATCTGTTTTCCTTCCATTTCAGAATACAAAACCACTTCTGTTTTAAGACTATTTTTAAGTTTTAAAATTCCTTCTTTAGTAATATTATGTGGAGCTATAATAAACTTTTCTTTGGCCGATGCTTTTGTATTTATATAAGTAACCAATTGCTCTTCATCTTCTGGCCAAGTACTACCTGCAACTAGTAAATAAGCATCATTTTTAAAATCGTTTACAAACGGTAATTTTTCGTTTGCCTCTACTAACTTTTGAACCCTATCAAAACGAGTATCACCAGCAATAGTAACTTTATCAATATTAATGGAATTTAACAATTCTTTAGAAACATTGTCTTGTACAAAAAAGTGCTGAATGGTTTTTAAATGTTTACACATCCAAAAACCTTGTGGTTTAAAAAAGGATTGATTCTCTCTAAAAATTCCAGATATTAAAAATGTAGGTATTTGCTTACGATGTAGCTGATTTAAATAATTTGGCCAAAACTCATATTTAATAAAAATAGCTACAGCTGGCTGTACTACCTTAAGAAACTTTTTAGCGTTGCTAATGGTATCCATAGGTAAGTAACAAACTACATCTGCTAGGTTGTAATCTTTTCTAATCTCATAACCAGAGGGAGAAAAAAAAGTTAATACAATTTGATAATTAGGGTACTCTTTTTTTAATTCTTCAATTACAGGTCTGCCTTGTTCAAACTCTCCTAAAGAAGCTGCATGAATCCAAACTACAGGATTACTATTTTTAATAGATGATTTTAATGTATCAAAAACATGTTTTCTACCCTCAACAAAAAGCTTGATTTTAGGATTAAATAAAGCCACTCCTTTTAAAACAAAAGTAGCCATCAAAATAAGTAAATTGTATAAAAACCTCATAACAGCAAAGCTAAAAAATTAGCCTTGTGTTTACCTATATTGACGTTTAATTTTTTATTTTGGAATACGTTTTGATATTACTTATCAAAAGCTAAAAAGAAAAACAGATGAGACAACTTATATACCTTGTTCTTTTTATTGGGTTTATTGCCAATGCCCAGGAAAACCGAGCATACAAAGACGGTGAAAAAATAAAGTTTAGAATTCATTACGGAATTATTAATGCTGGTTACGCTAGTATTGAGGTTCAAGATATGTTGATTAACAATCAGAAATACGAACATGTAGTAGGAAAAGGATGGACTACTGGCATGCTTAGATGGGTATTTCCTGTAGAAGATGACTATCAATCTTTTATTAATAAAAAAACAGGCTTACCAACTAGAGCCATCAGAAAAGTAAAAGAAGGAAAATATACCAAAAATGTTGAGTTGTTTTTTGAAAAAGACAGCGTATTAACTGTTGACCACAAACACAACAAACAAAAAAGAGTAGCAGCTCAAAATGTTCAAGATATGATTGCAGCTTTTTACTACTTAAGAAACAACGTTCCAGATAGTTTAAAAATTAATGAATCTGTAGATATGGATTTGTTTTTTGATTATAAAAAATTCCCTTTTAAACTTATAAAGCTTAGAAAAGAAAGCTTAAAAACTAAGTTTGGAGATGTTGAGTGTTTTGTGTTTAGACCTATGGTTCAATCTGGTAGAGTTTTTAAAGCTAAAGAAAGCCTTAGCATTTGGATTACAGCCGATAAAAACAGGATTCCTGTTAGAATTCAAGCCGATTTAGCAGTAGGTTCTTTAAAAGCTGATATTGATGAATATAAAGGTTTATTACACCCCTTTAACGCTCAATAAAATTCATAAATTAATTGTACTTTTGGCAGCTAGAAATAATCTTCAGGAATGTTAAAAAAAATCACCCTTTTAAGTCTTATTTTAATAACTCTAAATTCTTGTAAAGAGAAGGAAGAAAAATCAGGTGATGACAGCAATCCCCCTACCGTTGTAAAAAAATCTAAAGTATCTAAAAAACTTTTTGGTTACAGCCTAGACAATTTTAAAGTTGTTAAGGATGAAATTAAAAGAGGAGAAACTTTTGGAACTATTTTAGACGAGCACCATGTTTGGACTCCTAAAATTTACGAAATAGCCAATAGCATTAAACCCGATTTTGATGTTAGAAGACTTAGAGCGGGTAAAAATTACACCATTTTAGCAGCTAAAGACTCTACAGAAAAAGCTCAGGTATTTATTTATCAGCACGATTTAGTAAATTATTCTATTGTTGATTTTAGAGATTCTATTTACACAAAATCTGTAAAGAAAAAAGTAACCACAAAGCTAAAACAAGCATCGGGAATTATTACAAGCTCTCTTTCTCAATCTTTAGATGAAAAACACATAAGCCCTGTGGTAGCTAACGATCTTTCTGACATTTATGCTTGGACTATTGATTTTTTTAGGCTTCAGAAAAACGATAGATTTAAAGTTATTTACGAACAAAAATATATTAACGACACTGTTCCTGTTGGAATTGGTAGAATTAAAGCTGCTTATTTTGAGCATGTAGGAAAACCTTTTTATGCCTTTAATTATGTACCCGATTCTATAACAGGTATTGAAGAGTATTTTGATGATCAGACCAACAATTTAAGAAGAGCCTTTTTAAAAGCTCCTTTAAAATTTAGCAGAATTTCTTCTAAATACAACCTTAAAAGAAAAATTGCATTTTACGGTAGAATAAGACCTCACCTAGGAACCGATTTTGCTGCCCCTGTAGGAAGCCCAATTATGAGTACCGCTAACGGAAAAGTAATTGAATCTAAATACAGAGGTGGAAACGGAAACTATGTTAAAATTAGACACAACGCTACTTACACCACTCAATACTTGCACATGAGTAAAAGAAACGTAAAAGTAGGTGATTACGTAAAACAAGGAGATGTAATTGGATGGGTTGGAATGACAGGTAATACTTCTGGACCACATGTTTGTTATCGTTTTTGGAAAAACAACAGACAAGTAGATCCTTTAAAAGAAGAGCTTCCGGCAGCCAAACCTATGAAAAAAGAAATTCAAGCAAACTATTTAACTCACATAGCTCCAATTAAAAAAGAATTGGATGCCATACCATATTAAACAAAAACATACCACTATGTCTTTACAAAACATCAATCCAACAACAACCAACGCATGGAAAAAGTTAGCAGCTCATTTTGAAACTGCTAAAAACCTAGAGCTAAAAGAATTATTTGCTCAAGATGAAAATCGTGATGCAAACTACACTATTGCTTTGGACGATTTAAAATTAAACTATGCTAAAAACAGAGTTTCTAACGAAACCATGGAGCTATTAGTAGAGTTGGCAAACGAAACTGGATTATCTGATGCTATTGAACAATACTTTGGTGGAGAAATTATCAACGCTACCGAAGGAAGAGCAGTATTACATACTGCCTTAAGAAACAACAGTGGTAACCCTGTAATTTCTGAAGGAATAGATGTAATGCCAGAAGTAAACAAAGCTAAAGAAAGCATTAAAGCATTTACAGAAAAAGTAATTTCAGGAAACTGGAAAGGGTACACTGGAAAAGCAATTACAGATATTGTAAACATTGGTATTGGAGGTTCTGATTTAGGACCAAATATGGTAGTAGATGCTTTACAATACTACAAGAATCATTTAACCACTCACTTTGTTTCTAACATTGATGGTGATCATGTTTCTGAAGTCATTAAAACATTAAACCCAGAAACTACTTTGTTTGTAATTGTTTCTAAAACTTTTACAACTCAAGAAACTATAGGAAACGCTTTAACTATTAAAGAGTGGTTTTTACAAAGTGCAAGCGAAGCAGATGTTGCCAAACATTTTGTGGCTGTTTCTACCAACTTAGAGGCTGTAGATAATTTTGGAATTGCATCAGAAAACGTATTTCCAATGTGGAACTGGGTAGGAGGTCGTTTTTCTTTATGGTCTGCTGTTGGTTTATCAATTGCTTTATCTGTAGGATACGATAACTACGCTGATTTATTAAATGGTGCACATCAAATGGATAACCATTTTAAAACAACATCGTTTGACAAAAACATTCCAGTTGTTTTAGCTTTGTTAAGCATTTGGTACAATAATTTTTATGGAGCAGAAAGCGAAGCTGTTTTACCATACACTCAATACTTAAACACATTACCTTCTTACCTACAACAAGCTTTTATGGAAAGTAATGGTAAATCTGTAGATAGAAACGGAAACGAAGTTACTTACCAAACAGGAACTATTATTTGGGGAGCTGCTGGTACAAACATGCAACACGCATTTATGCAGTTGGTGCACCAAGGGACTAAATTAATTCCATGTGACTTTATTGGATTTAACGAGTCTTTATACGGTAAAGCAGATCATCATAAAAAATTAATGGCAAACTTCTACGGTCAGCAAGATGCTTTATGTTTTGGTAAAACTAAAGAGCAAGTATTAGCTAGTGGTGTAGCAGCAGATGCTATTGAATTGCCTTTTAAAGTATTTACAGGTAACAGACCTAGCAACTGTATTACTGCAAATAAATTAAGTCCTAACATCTTAGGAAAAATGATTGCTATGTACGAACACAAAATATTTGTACAAGGAATTATTTGGAACATCTATAGCTTTGATCAGTTTGGTGTAGAACTTGGAAAAGAAATGGCAAACAAACTTTTAAAATAAGAAACCATCTTAACATACGCAAATCCCTAGTAATCAAATGCTAGGGATTTTTTTTGGCACTTATCTTGATGTAATTTCAATCTAATCAAACTCTTATATCATGAAATTAAAAAAAAATCCAAAAGCGAATCTGGAACATTACAGCGGTGTGTTTACACTGCTAGGACTTGTGTTAACTCTTTTTATTACCTACGTTTTTATAGAACATAAATCGTACGCAGCAGTAAAAAAAGAAGCTGACATTGTGATTAAATACGATACTGATGAAACAAAAACTATTCAATTTAAGCGAATAAAAGAGAAGCCAAAAAAAATTGAAAAACCCATTCTTGAAGAACCAATCAATAAGAAAAAAACAACCTACTATTATAGATTTAACCAAAGTTAAAAAGGTTGATAACACAGAGGAGATTGAAACCACATTAATTAAAGAAGAGCAACCTACTACCACTGCAGATGAAGATTTAAAAAACATAGAATATTATTCTGATATTATAGAGTACGAACCCGAAACCATTAGCTATGTGAGCGTAGAAAACATTCCTGTTTACCCTGGTTGTGAAAAGTATATGTATGATAGAGAAAAATCAAAAAAATGCTTTAGTAAAAAAATAGCTAAATTTTTTGGTAAAAACTTTGATACAGGACTCGCTAGCGAACTTAATTTAACTGGATTGCAAAGAATAAATTGTGAGTTTATTATTGATCACAATGGAAATGTTAGTCCAGATATTAAAACCACAAGAACACACCCTGAATTAGCCAAAGAAATTAAAAACATTATGGGAAAGTTACCCAAAATGAAACCTGCTAAACAAAACGGAAAAACAGTAAACTTAATATACACACTGCCTATTCGCTTTATGGTAGAGTAAAAAAGAAACCCCTGTTCTAAAATAGAACAGGGGTTTTTATATAAAAAAACTATATTTCTTATTTGCTTAAATCTACTTTAGAAATACGTAATGTATTCACATCACCTTTTTCCATAATTGGAGTAGAAGTTAAGTTTACAACAATATCTCCATCTTTTAAGTATCCACTATCAAATGCAATATTGTTAACATCTCTAATAATATCTGTAGAGAAAGGAGTATTAGGCTCGTAGTATCTACCTTTTACACCCCACATAATGTTCATCATCCCTAATGTTCTTCTATCAGAAGAATAAGCTAAAATTTGAGATTTTGGTCTTAATGCAGAAATTTGTTGAGCAGTATATCCAGAGTTTGTGATGGTAGAAATTACTTTAGCATCAATGTCTTCTGCAACTAAAGCCGCTTGGTGACAAATTGCATTTGTAATCGCTCTATCAGAATCTGTATCTGGTTTTGGAGATTGTCTTGGTACTTCAATTAAACTAGAGTTTTCAACATCTAAAATAATTTGTCTCATTACTTGAATTACTTCGTTTGGAAATGCTCCTACAGAAGTTTCACCAGATAACATTACAGCATCAGCCCCATCCATAATAGAGTTTGCAACGTCGTTTACCTCAGCACGTGTTGGTACAGAGTTTTCGATCATTGTTTCCATCATTTGTGTAGCAATTACAACAGGAATTTTAGCTTCCTTACATTTTCTTACTAACATTTTTTGAGCCAATGGCACTTCAGACATAGGAATTTCAACACCTAAATCTCCACGAGCTACCATAATAGCATCTGTGTTGGCAATAATTGCATCAATATTTTCTAAAGCTTCTGGCTTTTCAATTTTAGAAATTACTCTTGTTCTGTAAACAGAAATATCAGAGTTCTCTGCAATTAATTTATGAATATCATCTAAATCTGCAGGGTTACGTACAAAAGATAAAGCCATCCAATCTACTTCTAATCCTAAAGCAAATTTTGCATCTTCAATATCTTTTTCTGTTAAAGCAGGTAAAGAAACGTTTGTATTTGGTAAGTTAACACCTTTTTTAGATTTTAAAGGACCTCCTCTTAAAACCTTAGTTGTTACTAAATCTTCGTTATTAGTTGCAGTTACTTCAAATAATAACTTTCCATCATCTACTAAAATTTTCTCTCCAACTTTTACATCTTTAGGAAAACGTTGGTATGTCATGAAGGCTTTTTCTTGAGTTCCTTCACACTTTTCAGTAGTAAAGTTGAACACATCACCAGGAGCTAACTCAACACCTTCTGCCATTACACCTACACGTAATTTAGGACCTTGTAAATCCGCTAAAATGGCAACGTTAAAATCTAATTCTGCATTTAACTCTCTAATAATATTAACATTATTAGTTACATCATTATAATCAGCATGAGAAAAATTAATTCTGAAGACATTCACCCCAGAAATCATTAATTCTCTTAACCTGTCCTTATTTCCTGTTAAAGCAGGACCTAACGTAGCTACAATTTTGGTTTTTTTAGTCTGTGACATATTTTAAAAAATTAAGTATTCTTTATGATTCAATTTATAAGTGTCTACCGAGTAAGCAGTAACCACCCCATTTAATTTATTTATTTGTTGTAAAAGATTCTTTAGTTTTGAAGCTAAAAAATCTCCTTGTACTTTTATCACAAAATCGGCTTCTTTTATTTCTGGTTGTAAATACACATAAGAACTTGCAAAAGATTCTTCTGTTTGAAACAAACCTAAAGAGTTACCCTTTGGTGCTTTCACTTTAAACTTATTGTTGATTAAATACCAATCTATTAAGTTTTTTGTGTCTTGATACTCGAATGATGAAAAGAAAGCTTTTTTACCTTCTATCACATAATCCAAATCTGGCACAATTCTTTGAAAATGAAATCCCAAATCGTTATTCAATAAATAAGCCAATTTATAATCTTGCAATACAGTATGAACAGCGATTAACTGGTAATCTTGCTCATCAAAATCACAAAGTGTTAAACAATTAGCAGCCATAAAAAAACTACGTATTTATACGTAAAAATACAGGAACGAAATTAATTAATTGTATTCAATCTAAAATCAAATTTACGATAATAAAACGCAAACGTTATAGTAGATTTTCTATTTCTGATTGAAAGACAAAGTATGCCCTTTTAGCAGCCATTTCTTCGGCTCTTTTTTTAGAAGTAGCCCTACCTTTTGATATTACTTTTTTATCTACAAACAACTTAACGCTAAAATGTTTTACATTTTGGTTGCCTGTATCTTCATAAACATCAAAACTTAAGTCTTTTTTGTTTTTTTGAGACCACTCAATCAACACCCCTTTGTAACTTGTAATTTTACCCTCTAATTTCTGAATATCAACATAAGGAACTATTACTTTTTTGGTGATAAATTTTTCGCAATAAGCATAACCTCTATCTAAATAAATAGCTCCAATTAAAGCTTCAAATAAATTACCGTGTATATTATTCCCTATTTTAGATTTAGAAATTTTAGTATCTAAAAACTCAAGCAAATCTAAATCCTTACCCAATTCATTTAAATGATCTCTACTTACTATTTTAGAGCGCATTTGCGTTAAATAACCTTCGTTTGCTTCAGGCACTTCATTAAACAAATAAGCGGCTATTATAGAGCCTAACATAGAATCTCCTAAATATTCTAATCTTTCAAAATTAATAGGACGTCCATTATCATCTTTAAGCTGTAACGAAGTATGCGTAAAAGCTCTTTTGTAGTGTGATAAATTTTTGGGAACAAACCCTATGATTTTTTTTATTTGGGTATAAAAAATCTCGTCCGATGAGGAACGAGATTTTTTTATATTTTTAAAAAACTTCAAAAGTCTTAATCTTCTAATTTTTTAAACAACACACATGCATTGTGCCCTCCAAATCCAAAAGTATTACTCATAGCAACCTTAACTTCTCTCTTTTGAGCCTTGTTAATGGTTAAGTTTAATTTTGGATCAATGTTTTCATCTAACTCAACATGGTTAATTGTAGGTGGCACCATTCCATGTTCCATTGCTAATACAGATGCAATTGCTTCTATAGCTCCGGCAGCACCTAATAAGTGGCCTGTCATAGATTTTGTTGAATTGATGTTTAAGTTATAAGCATGCTCTCCAAATACTTTTTGAACCGCTTTTAACTCTGCAACATCTCCTAATGGAGTTGATGTTCCATGCATATTTACTGCATCTACATCCTCAGGTTTTAACCCTGCATTCTGCAAACAATTCAGCATTACTTTAGTAGCTCCTAACCCTTCTGGATGTGGTGCTGTTAAGTGATATGCATCTGCAGATAAACCTCCACCTGCAACTTCACAGTAAATTTTTGCTCCTCTTGCTACAGCGTGCTCGTATTCCTCTAAAATAAGTGCTCCACCACCTTCACCCATAACAAATCCATCTCTAGATTTATCAAATGGACGAGAAGCTGATTCAGGATTATCGTTATTTTGAGACAAAGCATGTAAGGCATTAAATCCTCCCATTGCAGCTCCAGTTACAGATGCTTCAGAACCTCCAGTTACAATAACATCAGCATGACCTAAACGAATGTAGTTTAAAGCATCTATAATTGCGTTTGCAGATGATGCACACGCAGATACTGTTGTAAAGTTTGGACCTCTAAAACCATATTTTATAGAAATATGACCCGGAGCAATATCAGCAATCATTTTTGGAATAAAGAAAGGGTTGAATTTTGGTGTTCCATCACCATGTGCATACTCAACAACTTGTTGTTCAAAAGTATCAATTCCTCCAATTCCACATCCCCAAATAACACCTACTCTATCTGGATCAACATTTTTAACGTCTAATTTTGAGTTGATAATTGCTTCATCAGCAACTACCATGGCATACTGCGTAAACTTATCCATTTTACGAGCTTCTTTTCTGTGAATAAAATCATTCACATCAAAACCTTTTAACTCGCAAGCAAAACGAGTTTTGAACTTGGCAGCATCAAAGTGTGTTATAGGAGCAGCACCGCTTTTCCCATTCACTAAACCATCCCAATACTCTTCTATATTGTTACCGATTGGTGTCAATGCACCAAGTCCAGTTACTACAACTCGTTTCAATTCCATAAATAGATAATTTTCTAATTACTTAGCTCCTTCAATAAAGCTTACTGCTTGACCTACTGTACCAATGTTCTCAGCTTGATCATCTGGAATTTGAATATCAAATTCTTTTTCGAATTCCATGATTAATTCAACAGTATCTAAAGAATCTGCTCCTAAATCGTTTGTGAAGCTTGCCTCAGCAGTTACTTCGTTTTCGTCAACTCCTAATTTATCAACGATAATTGCTTTTACTCTTGATGCAATGTCTGACATAGTATTATAATTTATATTAAGTTTAAAACCGGGACAAAAATAAAAAACTTTTGTTTCCACAAACAATCTTTATGGGAAATATATTCACTAAGATATAAAAATTTATCACATCTTTGTATCAAATATTTCAACAACTAACACAAGTCAAGAGTTTCTAAAACCTCTCTAAAGTCAATAAAACATGATTAAAATTGCCATTCTAGCATCTGGTTCTGGTTCAAATGCAGAGAACATTGCACACTATTTTTCGGACGATAAAAATGTTAAAATCACCTACATTTTAAGCAACAAAAGGGATGCTTTTGTGCTTGAAAGAGCAAAAAAGCTAGGAATAAACAGTCAAGTTTTCTCTAATAAAGAGATGAAAGAGCAAGTTGACCTCTTAAACTTGTTAAAAGTTGAAGCTGATTTTATTATTCTTGCAGGCTTTTTATTAAAAGTTCCCGAAAATATTATTGAAGCCTTTCCTAATAAAATTATTAACATACACCCTGCATTATTGCCTAACTATGGTGGAAAAGGGATGTACGGAATGCATGTGCACAATGCTATTAAAGAAAATAAAGAAACGGAAACAGGAATTACTATTCACTTTGTAAATGAAAATTACGACGAGGGTGCAATTATCTATCAAGCAAAAACAGAGGTACTTCCAGAAGATACAGCAGAAGACATTGCTAAAAAGGTACATCAATTAGAATACGAACATTTTCCAAGAGTAATTAAAGAGACCATCTACAAATAATAACAAATGGCTAAAAGCAAAAAATATTATGTTGTGTGGAACGGAAAAACCAAAGGAGTTTTTAACAGTTGGAAAGATTGTAAAAAACAAATTGATGGTTTTCAGGGAGCTCAATACAAATCTTTTACCTCCAAAGAAGAGGCTGAAATTGCTTTTACCAAAACCTACGAGGAATACAAAGGAAAAAACACCAAAAAACCTGTTATAGACAAAGAGCTCCTTGCCAAAACAGGAAATCCTAATCTGGTTTCTATAAGTGTAGATGCTGCTTGTAGTGGAAATCCTGGTTTAATGGAATACAGAGGTGTAAACACTAAAACCAAACAACAGCTTTTTATACAAGGTCCTTTTAAAGAAGGAACCAATAATATAGGTGAGTTTTTAGCCTTGGTACATGGATTGGCTTATTTGCAAAAAATAAATCAACCTAACTTACCTATTTATTCAGATTCTAGAACTGCCATTGCCTGGGTAAAAGCCAAACAATGCAGAACAAAAATTATGCCCACAGCAGACAATAAAAAAATGTTTGACCTAATTAAACGTGGTGAGAAATGGCTACAAGAAAATGCATTTAAAAACCCCATACTAAAGTGGGAAACCAAAGTATGGGGTGAAATACCTGCCGATTTTGGAAGAAAGTAAAAAACACAACCTACAATCCTTTTAAATTATTTGTTCTCGACAGCACTTCAACTCAGCTCTGTGACCATGCTAGAACAACTGCAACCATCATTAAAAACTATTCCAATCCCAACTCTTTTCTTAAATGCAAATCTGCATTGCTATTCTTTTCCCAGTAAGCAACATTTAATGTTTTATTTAACGTTGCTTTGGTGGTTAACATTTTTTTATTTGCTCCCCAACCACTTTGATACGTTTCTGTCCATCCTAGAATTTTATACGGAAAGGAATTTTCAAAAGTAATGGCTAATTCTCTATTTAACTCTTTGTACACTAACCTATAAACCGTAGTGGTTTTACTTTTTACCACAGAACCCAAAGCGTTATATGCTTGTACTTTATTATGAGAAAATCTTAAATACACAAAACTTGGCAATGCTTTAAATTTTCCTTGTGGTAAACCCTCAGGTGTTAGTCTTATTTTTGACCAAAGATCATCTTCTAAAACAATGTTTTTTTCGAGTTCTCTATCCTGAAAAGACTCTCCTTGAAAATACGATGAATTGTCTATTTCAAATTCATCACCATCATTAATCAGTTCTATGTATTCATGCCCACACCATTCTTGGGTTGATGAACTTATTTTTAAAGAAGCTTTAGGTTTATTAACCGGTAAAAAACTACTCGTCATTACAGAATACGGATAAATTCCTGTCTTAAATTTTTTAGTTGCATTTAATTTTAATACACTAATATTACTAAGATTATTTTCATTTGCTTTGGTATTGTGTTTTTTAGAAAAAGGTTCGGTCACAAAAATATTTACAGCATGTCCTTTTCTAATATCTCCATACCTAGCCTGCTCTAAATTGTAACTGGTAATTTCTGCTTTACCAGAATACCAATACTCTTTAAACTGTTGATTGACATTTTTTTTTTCTGAATTTTGAGCACAAGCAGAGGTCAAAATCAATAAACTTACATAGATAATATGTTTCATAAAATGTATTTTTTTAATAGGTCGATGGAATTTGAAATAGGTTACACCACTAATTTACTTATTTTTGTAGCTTATTTACAGCTATGCAAGAGTTTGATTTTTTATCCGTAACCTCACAGAATTTTAAAGAACAAGCACTAGCTGTTTTTCGTCATCAAGCAGAACACTGTGTTGTTTATAAAGATTTCATCAATCTTTTAAATGTACACCCTAATAAAGTTAACAATATAGAAGACATTCCTTTTTTGCCTATTCAGTTTTTTAAAAGTCATTCCATCATTTGCGGAAACCCCACTATAGAAGAAACTTTTTTAAGTAGCGGAACAACAGGAATGAGTCAGAGTCAGCATTTAGTTGCAGATGTTTCTTTGTATAAAAAAAGCTATTTAAAAGCTTTTGAGCTGTTTTATGGAAATATTAGAGAATATACCGTTTTAGCACTACTTCCTTCTTATTTAGAACGTAACGGATCTTCACTCATCTATATGGTAGAAGATATCATCAACAAATCTGAAAACCCAAATAGCGGATTTTATTTGCACAACCATCAAGAGCTATATGATAAGTTACAAGAACTGGAAAGCAAACAAGCCAAGACTATTTTAATAGGAGTTTCCTTTGCTTTGTTAGATTTTATAGAAAAGTTTAACTGCAACCTACAACACACCATTGTAATGGAAACAGGCGGAATGAAAGGAAAGCGTAAGGAAATGATTCGTGAAGAATTACACGAAGAGCTTAAAAAAGGTTTTGGAGTTGATAACATTCACTCAGAATACGGAATGACAGAATTGTTAAGTCAAGCTTATTTTAACGATTCACAAAAATTTAATTGTCCACCTTGGATGAAAATTCTAATTCGCGATACCGAAGATGCTTTATCGCTATTACCTATCGGAAAAAGTGGTGGAATTAATGTCATCGATTTAGCCAACGTAAACTCTTGTTCTTTTATTGCCACACAAGATTTAGGAAAAGTTTATGCTGATGGATCTTTTGATGTTTTAGGTAGATTTGACAACTCCGACATTAGAGGTTGTAATTTGCTAATTCAATAATTTTGTAATCATCAACCTTTCCTTTCGACTATTTGTCTATAACAGAAATCTACTATTATGAAACAAGTTGTCTTATTTCTTACTTTATTCATCACTTCTATTTCTTTTGCTCAAAAAAAAGACTACAATCTTAAAAAAGGATATGTTGCAGAAGGTTACGATGTGGTTTCTTATTTTGACAACAAAGCTGAAGAAGGTAAAAAAGAATTTACCACCACTTACGACGGAGCTAAATTTAAATTTGTAAATCAAGAACATTTAAACACTTTTAAAAACAATCCTAAAAAATACGTTCCACAATACGGAGGTTGGTGCGCTTATGCCTTAGGAGCAAACAATACCAAATACAACATTAATCCAAAAACGTTTGAAGTTAGAGATGGTAAACTCTATTTATTTTACAACTCCTGGGGAGTAAACACCTTAAAAAAATGGAACGATGAAAACCCAAAAGAGCTTAAAGAAAAAGCCGATTCTTATTGGAATAATCTTAAATAAGTTTAACTATTTTTAGGAAAGCTACTTATTAAATATTAGCTAAATTGTATGTTTTTAGCAAACTCTAAAAATTAGCATACATTCAATGAAAGCTTTTTATCTATTTTCCTATTCATATCTAGCTACAGCCAGCATAGTTTTACCAATCATCTAAAAAATACAGATGATATCTCTTTTACAAATAACTTATCTGTAAACATAACAAACACCAACAAAAAGCAAGTTTTTTCCATTCAAAGCAAAGAAGAAAAAAACAAAATTAAATACAGTCAAGTTGTTTTTACTGTCCCAAAAAAAGGTTGGAAAAACTTAAAAAATGCTCAATTTGTAAATGGCACTATTCACAACAAAGGAGACAAAGAAGTAACTGTTGTTTTTTATGTAAAAGCAAACAGAGGTTGGGATGCTGTTTCTGATGAAGCTACCATCAAACCAAACGAATCTAAAACTTTAGAGTGTAATTTACTAAACATGTTTCCAGATGGAGCAACTCCTAAAATAGACAGAAATCATATTTCTCTACTAAAACTTATTATTGTAAAAGCTCCTAGCAATTTAAACATTACACTAAGCCATTTAACTTACAAAGGAGTTCAGAAAAAAGCAATCATACCTAAAGGAAGACTTGAAGTGCCAGACATGATTCTCAAAAAACCTACAGCAGGACTAAGAGTAAAATACAAGCTAGACAATAACTCAGAATTATATTCTGCTCTTTTTCTACCAAAAAAATGGACACCTAAAAAAAAGCTTCCCATAATTGTGGAGTTTCCAGGAAACGAATTTTACACAAACAACTGCTACTCTTCTGGAAGTCCAGAAGATTGCACTATTGGTTATGGTATGAGTAAAGGAAATGCCATATGGGTGAGTTTACCTTTTGTGAATTACAAAACCGGAAAAACAGCCCCTAGCGGATGGGGAAATCCTGAAGACACTGTAGACTACACCCTTAAAGTTGTAGATCATATTATTAAAAAATTTAACGGAGACCCTAACAATGTTTTTTTAACAGGATTTTCTAGAGGTGCCATTGCTTGTGGCTTTATTGGTTTAAGAAACAAATCCATTGCAAACACTTGGAAAGGAATTCACATGTGCCAACATTACGATGGTGACGGATGGGGAGGCAGTAAATTAAACGATGCTATTCTGCGTTTGCAAAACCTAAATGGAACAAAAATATTCCACACAGACAATATTAAAAAAAACAAAGAGTTGCAAAAAATGTTAGCAGATCAAAATGTAGATGTAACTTCGGCTGAATCTGATTTAAACACACATGCATGTGCCATGTTTTTAGACAACAGACCTTCTACCTTAAAATTAAGAAAATGGTATCAAGACTTACTTAAAAAATAAAAATAGCAGCTCACTTTCCCACAGAAGTAAATAAAACAAAAAAGCCTTTCACAAAATTTGTGAAAGGCTTTTTTTTAAATTGTGCAAATTGGTTTTAAACAAAACTTACCAAGTAGTAATTCTTTTTACCCCTTTGTAATAACACATATTTTCCTGCAATTAAATCTGCAGCAGTAATTTTATAATCTTCTTTTATTTTCTCTTTATTTACAGAAATTGCGTTTTCTTTTAACGCTCTTCTAGCATCAGAATTAGAACCTAACAAATTGGTTTTTGCAGCCAAAGCTCCAATCATATCCAACCCTTCTGTTAACTCATCTTTACTTAACTCTGCTTGAGGGACTCCCTCAAACACATCTAAAAACGTTTGTTCGTCTAAAGATTTTAAATCTTCAGAAGTAGATTTTCCAAACAAAATAGAAGATGCTTTTACAGCGTTATCTAAATCTTCTTGAGAATGTACCATTACGGTAACTTCTTCTGCCAATCTTTTTTGTAACAAACGCATATGCGGAGCTTCTTTATGCTCAGCAATCAATGCTTCAATTTCTTCTTTGGTTAAAAAGGTAAACTTTTTAATAAAGTTCTCCGCATCTTCATCAGAAGTGTTTAACCAATATTGGTAAAATTTATAAGCAGATGTTCTTTCTTTGTCTAACCAAATATTTCCTCCTTCAGATTTTCCAAACTTAGTTCCATCAGCTTTAGTAATTAACGGACAAGTCATGGCATACGCTTTTCCTTGTGCTTTACGTCTTACCAATTCTGTACCCGTGGTAATATTCCCCCACTGGTCAGAACCTCCCATTTGTAATTTACAATTCTTGTTTTCATATAAATGCAAGAAATCATATCCTTGAAACAATTGATACGTAAACTCTGTAAAACTCATTCCATCAGCACCATCTTCACCTGTAATACGTTTTTTTACAGATTCCTTGGCCATCATATAATTCACCGTTAAGTGTTTTCCAATATCACGAACAAAATCAATCAAAGAAAATTCTTTCATCCAATCGTAATTATTCACCAACTCCGCTGCATTTTCTGCATCCGAATTAAAATCTAAAAAACGCTCTAACTGACCTTTTACCCCAGCAACATTTTTAGCCAACGCTTCTTCATCTAACAAATTACGTTCTGCCGATTTTCCCGATGGATCACCAATCATACCTGTAGCTCCTCCAATTAAAGCAATTGGCTTGTGCCCTGCTTTCTGAAAATGCATCAATACAATAATTGGAATTAAACTTCCAATGTGTAAAGAATCTGCCGTAGGATCAAAACCAATATATCCTGCAGTTACTTCTTCTGCTAATTGTTCTTCAGTTCCGGGCATAATGTCGTGCATCATCCCTCTCCACTTTAATTCCTCTACAAAGTTGTAAGCCATTTTTAAAAATTTTGAGCAAAGATACTTTTTCAATTTACAAATAACAAGATGCGAGTAATAATTACATGGGCGTTCCCTTTCAGGTCAGGCTTTCCGTTATATCTTTTGGTTTTATGCTTCGAGAACCTCAGCACTTCAACCAAAAGGATGCCACTGCAATCCTTAACGCAAAAAGAACTCTAGTTAATTTCAATTCATCAATCAAACATTATTCAGTAATTTTGTATTGTGATTGACGATATAAAACTTAAAATAGCCGTTTTACCTACAACTCCCGGAGTTTATCAATATTTTGATAAAGACGGAACTATTATTTATGTAGGTAAAGCCATCAACCTAAAAAAGCGAGTAAGTAGCTACTTTTCTAAAAATCACGATGATGCAAAAACTCGAATTTTAGTTTCTAAAATTGTAGACATCAAACACATTGTGGTAGCTACCGAAACGGATGCACTTCTTTTAGAAAACAACTTAATTAAAAAATACAAACCCAAATACAACGTGTTGTTAAAAGACGACAAAACGTATCCGTGGATTTGTATTAAAAAAGAACGTTTTCCTAGAATATTTGTCACCCGAAAAATGATTCGTGACGGATCGGAATATTTTGGACCTTACACTAGCGTAAAAACCGCTTATGCTTTGTTAGATTTAATCAAAGAACTCTATCAAATCCGTAGTTGTATGTTTGATTTAAGTCACGAAAACATCAACAACGGTAAATTTAAAGTTTGTTTAGATTATCATATCCGAAAATGCAAAGGTCCTTGCGAAGGTTTACAAACCGAGGCCGCATACATGAATCAAATAAAAGCCATTAGAAACATTATTAAAGGAAACTTTAAAGATTCTATTGTTGCTTTTGAAAACATGATGCACGACTTTGCTAGCAAAATGGAATTTGAAGAAGCTCAGAAAATTAAAGAAAAAATGGTATTGCTTTCTAATTATCAAGCAAAATCTACCATTGTAAACCCTACCATTAACAACGTTGATGTTTTTTCTATTTTGTCCGATGAAGCAGCTGCTTATGTCAACTTTTTTAAAATTTCTAATGGTTCCATTATTCAGTCTCACACTATAGAAATTAAAAAGAAATTAGAAGAAAGCGATAAAGAATTACTAGAACTTTCTATTGTAGAATTAAGAGAAAGATTCAACTCCATTAGTCCCGAAATTTTAGTTCCATTTAAAGTAAGTGTAGGAGAAAACATAAAAGTAACTGTTCCTAAACAAGGAGATAAGCTACGTGTAGTAGAACTTTCTTTACGAAACGCAAAATACTACAGACAAGAACAATTTAAGCAAGTGCAAATTGTAGATCCGGAGAGACATACCAAGCGTATTATGGCTCAAATGAAAAAAGATTTACGTTTAAGTGCAGAACCTAGACATATAGAATGTTTTGACAACTCCAACATACAAGGAACCAACCCTGTGGCTGCTTGTGTGGTTTTTAAAGACGGAAAACCTAGTAAAAAAGAGTATAGAAACTTTAACATACAAACTGTTGTAGGACCCGATGATTTTGCTTCTATGGAAGAGGTGGTTTACAGAAGATACAAACGCTTGTTAGATGAAGAACAGCCTCTACCTCAATTAATTTTAATTGATGGTGGTAAAGGACAGTTATCATCAGCCTTAAAAAGTTTAGACGAGTTAGGTTTGCGAAACAAAATTGCCATTATAGGTATTGCCAAAAGGTTAGAAGAATTGTTTTTTCCAGAAGATCCAATTCCTTTGTATTTAGACAAAAAATCGGAAACGCTTAAAATTTTACAACAACTAAGAAACGAAGCGCACAGATTTGGAATTACACATCACAGAAACAGACGTAGCAACACTTCTCTAAATTCTGAATTGGAAACCATTCCGGGAATAGGACAACAAAGTGTGGAGGCTTTACTGCAGTATTTTAAATCTGTAAAAAGAATAAAGTCCGCAACAATTGAACAATTAACTAGTGTTTTAGGGATTTCTAGAGCTAAAAAATTACATAATTTCTACCATAAAAAGGAGTAACTTTATAAGCGCTATGACAAAGAAAATTGTAATCCTTTTTATTCTAATACATCAAGTTGTTTTCTGTCAACACAAAGAAAACGACACACTTAACAGTCCTAAAAAAGTAGGACTCGTATTAAGCGGTGGTGGAGCCAAAGGCTTTGCTCATATTGGAGTTTTAAAAGCCATAGAAGAAGCCGGCTTACAAATAGACTATATTGGAGGTACTAGTATGGGAGCTGCCGTAGGAGCTCTGTATGCATCTGGCTACACAGCACACCAAGTAGATTCTATTATTATGGCTATTGACTTTGAAAAAATGTTAACAGACAAAATTGATAGAAAATACAATTCCTTTTTTGACAAAAAAAACAACGAAAAATACTTACTGACTCTACCTATTAAAGGTTTTAAATTAGGATTGCCAATTGCTCTTTCTAAAGGTCAGAACACCTATAACACACTAAGTGAACTCTGTCACCATGTAGACCACATTACAAATTTTTCCGAACTTCCTATTCCATTTTTTTGCATTGCTACCAATATAGAAACAGGAAAACAAGTAGAAATAAATTCAGGATCTTTGGCATTAGCTGTTAGGTCTAGTGCATCTTTACCTACTTTATTAAATCCTAGTCAACTAGATTCCATTACAGTAATTGATGGAGGAATATCTAACAACTTTCCTATAGACCTTATGAGAACTAAAGGGGTAGATTATGTAATTGGAGTAGATGTACAAGGAAACTTAAAAAAACAACAAAATTTAGATTCTGCCTTAAAAGTAATTGATCAAATCATCAACTTTCAATTGTATGGAAACGAATATGCAGAACTAGACAAAATAGACGTTTACCTACATCCAAAAGTTACCGACTTTAGCATTGTAGACTTTAACAAAAAAAGAGCCATTATTGATGCTGGTTACAAAGCTGCAAAAGCTCAATTAAATCAACTAAAAGAATTAGCTAGGCAACAAAACAAAAAACCAATTTCTGCACTAAAAATAAAACCAAACCCTAAAGAATATACCATAAACAACTATACCATTTCTGGAGCAAAAAACTACACCAGAAGATATATTAGAGGTAAATTAGATTTCAAAAAAAATCAAAAAATAAATCTTAAAAAGTTTAACCAAAACATAAATTATGCTACTACCTCTAACAACTTTAGTAGTATTTTTTACAATTTTAAAGAAAATGATTCCATTGTAGATCTAGACATTAAACTAACAGAAAACCCCGAATCTAGATTCTTAAAACTTGGTATCCATTATGATCCACTATACAACTTATCTGGACTGGTAAACTACACACACAAACACTTGTTATTAAGAAATGATATCCTTTCTGTAGATTTAGCTTTTGGTGATAATACTAGATATGGTATTAATTACTTTATAGACAACGGACACTTTTTAGGTTACGGAATCTATTCTAGATTTAATCAATTTGAAACCATTATTAAGAGCAATAACTTTATTGGTGTAAATCAAATCAACTTTGAATACGAAGACTTTACCAACTACCTATATACACAAGGAAACTTCCAAAATATGTATGCAATATCGGTAGGAGTAGAACATAAACATATTAGATCTTTTACCAACAATTTTGCCTCTGTTAAAGACGATACTAGAACTTTTTTTGACGATAGCCACTATTTAAGTGTTTTAGGAAAAATAGAAGCCGATACCTATGATAAAAAAAGCTTTCCTAATCAAGGAGTATTAATTAATGCCACCTGGAGAACCTTTCTATCATCTACTGATTTTGGAGATAATTTTAGCCCTTTTTCTCAGTTAAGAGTATTAATGGAAGGTAGATGGACTTTGTCTGATCGACTTTCTTTCTTTGCACAAGGTGACGGAGCCTTAAGTATCACCCACAGAGAATTAGACAACTTTAACTACTCTTTAGGTGGATACGGTAACAACTTTATTAACAACTTTATTCCTTTTTACGGATATAGTTTTTCGGAATTAGAAGCCAACTCTTTTTTAAAAACCACTGGTTCTTTACGTTATAGGTTTTACAAAAAAAACTATATAGATTTTGTTGCCAATTATGCTTTAATTGCTGATGATGTTTTAGAGTTTTTAGAACACAAACCTTTCTTTACTAATGCAAACTCTGGTTACGCTATAGGATTAAGTTCTGACACCTTTTTAGGTCCCTTTGATTTAAGATATGCCTGGTCTCCAGAAAACAAGTTTAGCTCTATTTATTTTAGCGCAGGATTCTGGTTTTAGCAAACATAAAAAAGCCCGATCAGTTAACTGATCGGGCTTTATTGATATGATTTTACTTTTTAAAAGAAAACTTATACTGTAAATACATATAAGCATCTCTTGGCACTATTTTTATCCATTTCTTGTGCTCAGTAAACCAAGCTCTCTGTTGAGAACATAGTCTTCTTTTTAAATAAGCAGCTACAAAAGGATGTACATGTAAAAAGATTTTTTCGTTACGCTTTTTTGTTGATAAGATTTTTCTTAGTTCGAAATCTATCTTACTAACAAGCACTATAGGTGCTTCTACTTCTCCGTTTTTATTCGGATTAGGTTCTCGTGTTTTAATATTCGTTTCTGGACGAACACGTTGACGAGTAATTTGCACTAAACCAAACTTACTAGGAGGTAATATTTTGTGTTTGGTTCTATCAGTAGCCATTTCATTTTTAAGATGATCATATAGCTTTTGTCTGTTTTCATTGGTATTCATATCAATAAAATCGACCACTATAATTCCACCCATGTCTCTTAATCGCAGTTGACGTGCAACTTCTGTTGCTGCAATTAAGTTCACTTCAAGCGCAGTGTCTTGCTGTGTATTGGCTTTGTTAGATCTGTTTCCACTATTCACATCAATTACGTGTAAGGCTTCGGTGTGTTCAATCACCAAATAAGCTCCTTTACTCATTGATACAGTTTCTCCAAATGCAGATTTAATCTGCCTTTCAATTCCGTATTTTTCAAATATTGGAGTGTTACCGTCATAATCTTTAACGATACCCACTTTTCCAGGATCTATTTCTTCAATGTAATCTCTTATTTCTGTTGCCAACTGTTCATCGTCAACAACAATATCTGTAAAAGAATCATTTAAAACATCTCTTAGTATAGAAGATGCTCTGTTTAACTCACTTAAAACTTTGGTTGGAGTGTTTGTATTGGGAATACGTTCACACATGTCCACCCAACGTTGTAGTGAATTTTGTAAATCTTTATCTAATTCTGCAACTTTTTTTCCCTGTGCAACTGTGCGCAGAATTAGTCCAAACCCTTTGGGTTTGATGCTTTTGGCCAACTTCTTAAGTCTTTCTTTTTCTTTAGGATCTTCTATCTTTTGAGAAACAGAAACTCTGTTAGAAAATGGCACTAATACTAAATATCTTCCTGCTATGGACAACTCAGAACTAATTCGTGGTCCTTTGGTAGATATGGGTTCTTTTACAATTTGAACAAGAATGTTTTGCTTCGGTTTTAAAACCTTGTCAATACTGCCTCCTTTGTCAATATCTTTTTCAAATTGAAATTTGTTAAGCGTAAAATCTTTGTAATTACCTGTACTTACTTTCTTTAAAAAACTATTTAGAGAATTTACTTGAGCACCCAAGTCATGATAGTGTAAAAAACCATCTTTTTCGTAACCTACGTTAACGAAAGAAGCATTTAGTCCTTTTAGCACTTTTCCTGCTTTGGCTAAAAATATATCACCTACCGATATTTTATTATCGTTAGATTCATTATTTAACTCAATTAATCTACCATCTCTAAGTAATGCAAAATCAATATCAGAAGAATTTGAACGAATTATTAATTCTAATTTCATCCTGATTTGTATTTAAATGCTACCGAAATAACATGATTAAAAATAAGTATATTGATAATTAAGACAATTGTCTTAATGTCAATGAACGTACTATGGTTTTTACGAAACCATAAAAAACAAGAAAAAGTAAGTTGTTAAAACTTACTTTTTCTTATGTCTGTTAGCTCTTGATCTTTTTTTACGTTTGTGCGTAGAGATCTTAGCTCTCTTTCTTTTTTTACCACTTGGCATAATGTCAAATTTTAAGTCTCCTTATGGAGATAGTTAATAATCTATTTTTTTAAGTAAAATTATTTTACTTCTACTTTTGCTTTTACTCCTTCTGTAAACGTTTTAGCAGGTTTAAATGCTGGTATGTTATGTGCAGGAATCTTAATTGTTGTATTCTTAGAAATGTTTCTACCTGTCTTCTCAGCTCTTGTTTTGATAACAAAACTACCAAATCCTCTTAAGTACACGTTGTCACCGTTTTCTAAAGCATTTTTCACTTCATCCATAAACGCCTCAACAGTTGCTAAAACATCAGCCTTTTCAATTCCTGATTTATCTGCAATTGTCGTTACTAAATCCGCTTTCGTCATTTCTTTATTACTTTTTTAATATTATTCTAGAAAAAAATTGAGGACGCAAATATATGATAATTAATTAATTCTAAAAAGATTAACCATCAAATTTTAAAGGAAGTTTTCTGTAAGTTTGCATTCCTAAGCGCAAATATATGGAATTTTATAAGATACTGGAAATGTGGTACTTAAATAATCAACGAGATTTACCATGGAGAAAATCTTCCAATCCGTACTTTGTTTGGCTTTCAGAAATCATACTACAACAAACAAGAATTCAACAAGGACTGTCTTATTACAACACATTTATCGATCATTATCCAACCGTAAAAGCATTGGCAAATGCAAATGAAGATGATGTTTTAAAAGATTGGCAAGGTTTAGGCTATTATTCTAGAGCAAGAAATTTGCATTCTTCTGCCAAATATATTTGTGAGGAACTAAACGGAAAATTTCCTACCACTTATAAAGAAATCATCAAATTAAAAGGTGTTGGTGATTATACTGCATCTGCAATAGCATCTATTTGTTTTAATGAAAAAACAGCTGTTGTTGATGGAAATGTATACAGAGTTTTGTCTAGATACTTTAATATAGACACCCCCATTAACTCATCAAAAGGGATTAAATACTTTAAAGAATTAGCTCAGGAGCTAATCGTAAACGCAAATCCAAAAGAATACAATCAAGCTCTTATGGATTTTGGTTCTATGGTTTGCAAACCTCAAAACCCTATTTGTGAAACTTGTCCGCTAGCAGATGGATGTTTAGCTAAAGCTAAAAACACGATAGACAAACTACCTGTTAAGGAGAAAAAAATCAAAATTAAAAATAGATTCTTAAACTTTATTGTGTTTACTGATGGACAACATACTGTTTTAGAAAAAAGAACTGGAAATGGAATTTGGAAAAACCTTTATCAATTCCCATTAATTGAGTTTGATAAAGTTGTTTCCGAAGAAGAGTTAAGTCAAGATTCTTTATTATTAAACACTCCCTACTCTAATATAAGCCTCTTTAATACAGAGCCTTGGGTACATAAATTATCACATCAGCATTTGTTTACTCAGTTTTGGATTGTAGAAACCAATCAAATAACAAACAACAACATTCAACCATGGAACGAGGTCTCTAATTTTGCCGTACCTAAACTGATACACAATTTCTTAGATAGCTACCAAACCAAATAAATTTTCATTATTTTTGATGAAATAATTAATTGCATATGGCTGGTACACTTAATAAAGTTATGCTAATTGGTCACCTTGGAGAGAATGTAAAAACTCACTACTTTGAGGGTGGCGGTTGCGTAGGAAGATTTTCTTTAGCAACTAACGAAACATATACCAATAAAACTACTGGCGAAAAAACAACCACTACCGAGTGGCACAATATTGTTGTAAGAAATAAACTTGCAGAAATATGCGAAAAACATTTAACCAAAGGAGATAAAGTCTATTGCGAAGGAAAAATTAAAACTCGCGAATGGGAGTTAGAAGGAGTAAAAAAAACTACCTTAGAAATTCACGTTCAAGAAATGACTTTTTTATCTCAAAAATCAGAAACCAAAAATCAGAATTCCAATATTGCAAAACAGCAACCAAATGGAATTATTGATGATTTACCATTTTAATTCACAAAACATTGCCTGAGCCCATATACGATACCGGATTTCAACTAGACACCATTTTTAATTGCCTTTTTACAATAGGCCTATTAATTTGTTCCGCGCTTATTTCTGGATCAGAAGTTGCCTTTTTCTCACTAACAAGAACAGAACTTGAAGAAATTGAAGCTTCGGGAAGCAACAACTCTAAAATTGCTACCCAATTAATTTCTAAACCCAAAAGACTACTTGCAAATATTTTAGTTGCAAATAATGCCATCAATATTTTAATTGTCTTACTTTTTGCTAGTCTTGGAGAGGTCTTTTTTAACGGACTTACCATTAATCTAGATCTTTATTTCTTTACCTTAAACATCCGTTTTTTTATAGAAGTAATCCTAATCACCTTTATTATTTTAATTTTTGGAGAGGTACTTCCTAAAATTTACGCAAATAGAAATGCCAAAAGTTTTGCACTTTTAATGAGTCCTGTTTTATTGGTTTTAGGAAAGTTATTTATTTTTATTAGTGGTCCTTTAACCTCACTTTCTAATGTAATTGAAAAACAATTAAGAAGCAGCAAAAGCAATTTTTCTGTAGACGATTTATCACAAGCTTTAGAACTTACCAACGAACAAGACACAACAGCAGAACAAAAAAATATTTTAGAAGGAATTGTAAATTTTGGAAATACTGAAACTGTACAAATAATGAACCCTAGAATGGATATTTGTGCTATTTCTAAACGCGCAACATTTGCCGAAGTTTTAGAAGTTATTGCCGAAAAAGGTTTTTCTAGAAATCCAGTTTACGACAACAATATTGATGAAATTATTGGGGTTATTTACGCTAAAGATTTACTACCTCATTTACACAAAAAAACCTTTAATTGGATTTCGTTACTTAGAGATCCATTTTTTATTCCTGAAAACAAAAAATTAGACGATTTACTAGCTGCTTTTCAAGAAAGAAAAAATCACCTTGCTATTGTTGTTGATGAATATGGTGGAACTAGCGGATTAGTTACTCTAGAAGATGTTATTGAAGAAATTGTAGGAGACATTAGTGATGAATTTGACGATGACGATTTATCGTATTCTAAAATTGATGATAGCAATTATGTTTTTGATGGTAAAATAAATTTAAAAGACTTTTGTAAAGTTTTGGATCTTGATGAAGTTCTTTTTGAAAAAGACAAAGGTGAATCTGAAACCTTAGCTGGATTAATTTTAGAATTATCTGGTAAGTTTCCTCGAAAATTTGAGAAAGTAAATTATCAAAATTTAGTTTTTACCGTTGAGGCTATAGAGAAAAAAAGAATCAAGCAAATAAAAGTTGCTATTCTTTAAACCGGCTTATTACATGAGATATTTTTTATACGCATTATTCCTATCAACATGTATTAGTTGCAAAGAAACTCCTACACCCAAACCTAACGCTTATCTAAGTTTAAAATATACGAATGCTGAATACAAGAAAACTAAATTAGATCTACCTTTTAACTTTAACCTATCTAAAAATGCAGTTTTTACCCTAGAAAAAACAAATTGGTTAAATATATATTACCCCAAGCTAAAGGCAGAAATTAATATTACTTATCAAAAAGTAAACAACAATTTAACTCAGCTAGTTTTAGATGCAGAAAAGCTTACTTACAAGCATACAATAATAGCAGACCATATAGAAGTATATCCTTTTGAAAACAAAGAAAACAAAGTATATGCTCGCTTATTTGAAGTTACTGGTGATGCTGCTTCTCCACTTCAATTTCAAGCTACAGATTCTACCAAACATTTTATTAGCGGATCTTTATATTTTGACGTAAAACCAAATTATGACTCCATTTTACCCGCAATCAATTTTGTTAAAAAAGACATCAAAAAAATTATTGAAACTTTAGAATGGTCTAATTAAGAATTGAATCTTTTTAATCTATAAGAAACAAAAAGACTATACAACAAAACACCAAACAATATAGCTCCAGAAAGTAAATGTATAGCCTGGGTTCCAAAAGGAAAATGCACATAATACATTAGTATTCCTGTAAATGCTTCAAAAAACAAGAAAGCTAAAATCCATCTTGTTTGCTTATACCCCAAACTATATTTTTGATTCAACCAAAAAATAAAAGAGCTTATTAACACCACTACAATGGTAAACGATCTATGAAAATAGAAGTTAAAATTTGGATCTAATAATCTAAATTCTTTTTGCTCAAACCCATGCAATTTTACTTGTTCATCAACAAATTGTCTTACCTGAGTTCCTAATAAAATCTGTATAATCATCATTAGCAACAAACTCAACAAAAGCCAATGAAACGTTTTATTATACTTGTAAGAAAAAGATAAATTCTTAGAATTAAGTAAAAACTTTGCTCTTAACAAAAGACCTATAATTAACAAACCACCAATCATGTGAATTGTTATAATATAAGGTGTTAAAAAACTATCTACAACCACTTTACCTAACCAAGCCTCAAACAGCATACCCGCAAAAGCAACATAAGAGAGTAAGGCTACACCTCTTATTTTATTTTTATCAAAAGTTACTTTCCACAAAAGAACTAAAAAGACAAACCCAGCCACAACAGAACTCAATCTATTTATATATTCCGTGTAAGTATGGTATACATTAAACTCAGCATACTCATGCTTTGTGTAAGCCTCCCAATTATCATAACTAAACTCTTCCTTTGTAATAAAATCACTTTTGGCAACATACAAAGCTTCATCATGAATAATAATTACTCCTTTATGAAAATCTGTGTTTGCTTTCCACTCTAACTGATCTTCAGATGTTGGAGGAATATAATATCCAAAACACTTAGGCCAATCCGGGCACCCCATTCCAGAACCTGTCATTCTAACAACCGAACCTGCAAGAAAAATTAAATAAACAGATACTATAGCTACATTAATGGTTTTAAGGAGTGCTTTATTCATGTATTTGGATTTTACTAGCAAAATTATATAAAAAAAGCTACTCACAAGAGTAGCTTTAATTTATTCTTTATTATTTGAACTATTTCTTAGTTGCGCAACATGCTTTTTCACAACCTGGTTTACATGTATCTTTTTTAGTTTTATCACAAACCTTAGTACAAGCTTCCCCTTCTTTATGCCCACATTTATCGGCACACGCTTTAGAACAAGTAGCTTTTTCTTTTACAGCACAACATGGTTTTTCACAACCTGGTTCGCAAGAATGTTCTTTTGACTCTGTTCCAGAATAGGTTTTACCATCAACCAAACCATTAATAGTACTTATAATCTCTTCTTTTGAAGTTTTATTTGAATCATAAACAAAAATCCCTTTTTTATCTTCAAAACTTACTTTAGACTCTGTAACACCTTCTATTTTAGAGACTTTAGATTCAATAATTTTAGCGCAACCTATTTCACAAGTCATCCCCTCAATATCAATACTAGTTGTTAACAACTTAGTAGGTAAGTTTACCGCTTCAGGAACTGCTTTTTTTTCTGTAGATGGCTTACATCCAATAACATTCATTGCCAAAAACACAACTAATAAAACCTTTATTACTCTCATGATTTATTCTTTAAATTTTGAACCAAATGTACGAAAGAAATACAATAAAAATAAATGTTATTAATTGAGTAAAATCAACATTTCATTCACATCAATAGGAACCAAAATAGTTTTCAACAAATACAAAACACAAAAACAGATACACTAACCGCATTATAATCAGACGAATAAATAATTAAAAAAACTTTTTACAGCATAGAATTGTTGAAAAATAATATGTATATTTGCGTCCATTTTATTAACAAGCATTTTAAATTATTTAAGTATGTACGCAATTGTAGAGATAGCAGGGCAGCAGTTTAAAGTAGCGCAAGACCAAAAAGTATACGTTCACCGTTTACAAAACGACGAAGGAGATTCAGTTTCTTTTGACAACGTTTTATTAGTAGACAACAATGGTGATGTTACTATTGGCGCCCCAGCTATAGAAGGAGCTTCAGTGAAAGCTAAAGTTTTAGGTCACTTAAAAGGTGATAAAGTAATCGTTTTCAAAAAGAAAAGAAGAAAAGGTTACAAAAAGAAAAACGGACACCGTCAGTATTTAACTGAAATTCAAATTGAAGCTATCAACGCTTAATTTGACTGTCTAAATTAAATTATTAAAGAAAACAATAACCTTAAAAACACAATATTATGGCTCATAAGAAAGGTGTCGGAAGTTCGAAGAACGGTAGAGAATCAGAATCGAAACGATTAGGTGTGAAAATTTTTGGTGGTCAAGCTGCTTTAGCTGGAAACATTATAGTACGTCAAAGAGGTACTACTCACAATCCAGGTGAAAACGTTTACATGGGAAAAGATCATACTTTACACGCGAAAGTTGATGGAATCGTTGAATTCCAAAAGAAAAGAAACAACAAATCTTACGTTTCTATTACTCCAGTACAATTACAGGCTGAAGCTTAATAGCAAACTAAGTTTTACACTATAAAAAACCCGAACACAAATTGTGTTCGGGTTTTTTATTTATAGATTTTATTAAAATATGAAACTATATAGTGATTTTATATTTTACTATGCTTCCATCAATATTTACAAAAACAAAATAGAAACCACTTTGCAACTGAGAGTTTTTAACCTCTTGCCCTAGCATGTTTATAATTTTAATAACATGACCTCTACTCGTATTTAATATACCTGAAATATTTGTAAACTGAATTTTTTCTTTACTAATGTTAGCTACAGATAAAGTTGTTATGCTAAATGGTGTGTCATCAAAAGGAAGAAGCATACTTGTATTGTCTGTCATAGTTGTCCAATTTTCCTCATCAACAATTAACGACTTATATTCTTCTACCGTTTTACCAGTTCTAGTACCAGTATATTCACCACCATCTTTACTTGCCGTATTATCAATAACAACATAATTACTAGTCACACTTAATCCTGTTGCAGAAAAATTAGCTTCTAAACCATCATCGTTATTTTGAATTCCAGCAATCCATTTAGTTACTGAATTTGTTGATGGGTCACCATAGGTAGCATACACTACATCTCCTGAAGTAGCAATATTAAAACCAGCATCTACAACCGTTAAAACACCTACAGAGCTTCCGAAATTTAGATTTGATGCGCTATCTACATCCGTAAACACAATAACAGTTCCTGCGTTAATTACAGAAGCACCAGTATCCCATTTTAAAACACCCTCAGAATCTGAATTTCCATTACCGGCAGCATTGGGTTCGCTATCTGTAAAATAAATAATTGTGTTCGCATTTAAGTCTTTTAATGCTACAATTGAAAAATCTTTGTCGCCATCGGCATTAAAACCTGTAAAAAGTATATCTCCTGCAGATTGAGCATGGACAAAAACCGAAGATACAAATACTAAAAGTTGAATAATTTTTTTCATTTTTTATTATATTTTGATTTCTACCAAAATATAAATCACTTAAAAACAAAGTAATAACTCCACATTAAGAATACTAAAACAAAAACACTCAACTACGCTGTAAATGTTAAGCCATCGTAAGCATTAGATAAACAAAATATTAAACAGATCTTAAAAAGAAATCTAACCAAATAGATTTGGTTTTAAAAACTTCATCTAAAACAAACGCTAAACGCACTCCTCCTTTTTGCAACTGTTTTTTAACCATCGGAAAGTTATAATACATATACTCATAACCGACTGTATCATTTTCTTTTACTGCTCCATACACCTTTAATGCTATTGCTCTAGACTCATGTGCCCAGTCTATTAAAGTACCTTTACAGTTTGCTTTATTTTGTTTTACAGGAACTATATCTAAATTAACCGCAAGTTCTGAATAACTCATTTTATAAGAGTCTATCATATCGGAATCCCATAATCTATGTAAATTGGTAGATTTTCCAAACCACTTTAACTTAATATCATTTCCACCTTTATCGTGTTTATTTCCTGCATGCAAAGGCATGTGTAAATCTCCCACAAAGTGAACTAGCATTTTTAAATAAAAAGCTCTATCATTATTACTAACTTTTTTATCTCTAATTTTTAAAATACAAGTTTTAATTCCTTGTAAAATATCTCCTTTAGGATTTATAGCTTCTTCTTTGTATTTTTTATCTCCTTCAAAATTTACATAATGCCAAGGACCAAAAGAACGGTACTCTGGATTACTTCTAATTTCATCTGCATAAATAGAAACCATTGCTAGGGACTCTCCATGTAGAAGTGCTTTTACTTTCTTGATGGTATTTTTAGAAATATGTTGATTTGCTATTTCTCCAACAGTTCTATGGCCTGTTTTTCCCCAGTCATTATTTGCAAAAACAGTTACTGATGTGAATAAAATTAGTAGATACTTAATCATTACAAATTTATTTAAGATTTAGTTACAATACTATTAAAAGCAATACATTTCTGGAAATACTACATGTTAACATATAAACACCTAGTTGATAAATTAATTCTACTAAATTGTTAAGAAAGTTTATTTACAAAATAATTCCTGCAACACAAGCCGTAATCCAACTTGCCAATGCCCCTCCAATCATGGCTTTAAAAGCTAGTTTTGCTACTTTTCCTTTTTGATTTGGTGCAATTCCTGCAATACCTCCAATTTGAATTCCAATAGAGGCAAAATTGGCAAATCCACACAAAGCGTAACTAGCAATTTGAGCTGTTCTATCGGACATTTGATTGTTGTTTACCATTTCTCCTAAATCTTTATAAGCTATCAATTCCGTTAAAACAATCTTCTCACCTAGCAAAGTACCAAAAGCTCCTGATTCCCCCCAAGAAACCCCCATTAAGTAAGCCAAGGGTTTAAATACAAATCCTAATAACTGAGATAGTGACAAATCAATCAAGTTTAACAAACCATCTACCAAGGCAACCATTCCCACAATAGCAATTAACATAGCTGCAATGTTTGCCGCTAATTTTAAACCATCAATAGCACCATCTGCAATTGCTTCTACAGCATTGCAATCATGCTTTTCATCTTTTAATACAACATTACCTGCTGTTAATGATTTTTCTGTTTCAGGGCACATAATCTTAGCAATCATAATAGCAGCTGGAGCACTCATAATAGAGGCAGCCATTAAATGTCCTGCAATTCCAGGTATGTGACTTAGCATTTTAACATAAATAGCCATTACTCCACCAGCAACAGTTGCAAAACCTCCAATCATTACCGTCATTAGTTCTGATTTTGTCATGGATTTAACAAATGGTTTTACCAATAGAGGAGCTTCTGTTTGTCCTACAAAAATACTTCCTACCACACTTAAAGTTTCTCCTCCACTGGTTCCTAGAACCTTTTGAACAAACCTAGAAATACCTTTAATTAAAAACTGCATAATTCCCAAGTGATACAATAAACTCATAAAAGCCGAAAAGAAAATAATAGTTGGTAAAACTCGTACAGCAAAGTTTATGATAGGAGATTCTACTTGACCAGTAACAAAAGAAGCGAATAAAAAATCACCTCCTTTGTCTGCATAAGACAAAAGCTTGTTGATAGCTACATCGAAAAATTTAAAAAAAGGCAACCCTATTGGTGTTTTTAAAATAACAAGAGCAAATACTAATTGAAGCCCAAATCCCTTTAAAACAATGCCATAATTAATCTTTTTACGATTGTTACTTAACAAAAAAGCAACCAACAATAATACAACAATACCTAGTACTCCAATGAATCTTTCCATAAAATGATTAAAACCCTTAAGATAACCTTTTTGCAAAAAAAATAATCCCCTCAATTGCTTGAAGGGATTATTAAATTATTAAGTTTTAAAAATATTATTCAGCTATTTCATCAAACTGAATGTTTACTCCTAATTTATCAGCCATTAATTGGTTGATTTTTATTTTTAAAGCAGGTACTTTTACTTCTTTTATGGCATCAGAACAAAAAGCGAACATTAACAATGCTTCTGCTTCTTTAACTGGAATACCTCTTTGTTGCATGTAAAACAATGCTGATTTGTCTAACTGACCAATGGTACATCCGTGAGAACATTTTACATCATCAGCAAAAATTTCTAACTGAGGTTTTGAGTTGATAGTTGCTTCATCAGAAATTAACACAGAATCGTTTTGTTGATATGCATTAATTCTTTGTGCCGCTTGATCTACAATTACCTTTCCGTTAAATACTCCTGTAGATTTACCTCCGTAAATACCTTTGTAAGTTTCATTAGATTGACAATCTGGTGACTTGTGAGCCACTAATGTATGATTATCTACCAATTGGCTTCCTTCTAAAATAGTAACTCCGTTTAAGATAGAATCACACCCAGGTCCATTTTGATAGAAAGACAAGTTGTTTCTTGTAATATTTCCTCCAAAAGTAAAAGTGTATACAGAAGCTACCGTATCTCTTTCTTGAGCCACAAAAGTTGCATCTACTAAAGAAGCATCGTCTTTATCGTTTTGGATTTTATACAAATCAAAAATTCCGTTTTGTGCTACAAACACCTCAGTTACCACATTGTTAAACGTAGCTACATTGGCAACAGATTGATGACGTTCTATAAATTTAACCTCAGCATTTTCTGCTACAGTAATTAAATTTCTAGGTTGTAACAACATAGCTGATGTTTCTCCTGAAGCTAAATAAATTAACTCAATTGGTTTAGAAACTACTTTACTTTTTGCTACTTGAATAACGACACCTTCGTTTGTAAACGCAGTGTTTAAATCTGTTAAGCTTGTAAATCCTTTTGCTAAACTATTGTATTTATTTTCAAAAAGGTCTTGGTAAGAAGCATCCTCTATAGCCTCTGACAATAATTTTACAGAAACTTCTTCTATAGAATCTGACAATGAAGCTTGAAAAACTCCATCTACAAAAACTAATTTATAAGAATCTAAACCAGCTACTAAAAATGGAGTAATACTTTCTTGAGTAATGTTAGTTGCCTTAGCAGACTCAATTCCATATTCTTTTTTTAACACACTTCTTAAACTTGTGTATTTCCACTCTTCGTCCTTAGTTGTAGGAAAACCTTTTTGAGAAAAGGCTTCAAAAGCTTCTTTTTTATAATTTTCTACAGATGCATTTTTAGAATTTCCTTTAAATGCTGCTGCTAATTTATCTTGTAAACTCATTTTATAAGTTTTAGGTGATTCGTAAAATAATGATAAGAAAAATTAATTTCTTTAATTTTTACCAATACTATTTCACTAACCAGTCGTATCCTTTTTCTTCTAATTCTAAAGCTAATTCTTTACCTCCAGATTTGATTATTTTTCCATCTGCTAAAACGTGAACAAAATCAGGAATAATATAATCTAACAAACGCTGGTAGTGTGTAATTACAATTACTGCGTTGTCTTTAGATTTTAATTTATTAACTCCGTTAGCCACAATACGTAAAGCATCAATATCTAAACCAGAATCTGTTTCATCTAAAATGGCTAATTTTGGCTCTAACATTGCCATTTGAAAAATCTCGTTACGTTTCTTTTCTCCTCCAGAAAAACCTTCGTTTAAAGAACGAGATAAGAAATCTTTTTTAATTTCTAATAAAGCCGATTTTTCTTTAATTTTCTTTAGCATTTCAGCAGCAGGCATATCTTCTAAACCATTAGCTTTACGCTTAGCATTAATTGCTGTTTTGATAAAGTTGGTAACCGTTACACCTGGAATTTCTACAGGATATTGGAACGATAAAAACACCCCTTTGTGAGCTCTTTCATCAGGAGATAAATCTTCAATATTTTCTCCTTCTAAAAATATATTTCCTTCGGTAACTTCGTAATTTTCATTTCCTGCAACCACAGAAGCTAAAGTACTTTTTCCAGCTCCGTTTGGTCCCATAATAGCGTGAACCTCCCCTGCTTTTACTTCAATATTCAATCCTTTTAAGATATCGTTATCTTCTACTTTTGCGTGTAAATTTTCAATCTTTAACATCTTGTTATATCCTTTTAGCTGTTAGCTATTGGCTTTTGGCCATTTTAAAATTCGTACTTGTTGGTTTTAACAGGTAAACACTACCCTACAGATCCTTCTAAACTGATTTCTAATAACTTTTGTGCTTCTACAGCAAACTCCATTGGTAACTTGTTTAGTACATCTTTACTAAATCCGTTTACAATTAAAGCAATTGCTTTTTCTGTATCTATACCACGTTGGTTACAGTAAAATAATTGGTCTTCTCCAATTTTACTTGTAGTTGCCTCATGCTCTATTTGAGCCGATTTATTTTTAACCTCAATATATGGGAAGGTATGTGCTCCACATAAATCTCCCATTAATAAAGAGTCACATTGAGAAAAGTTACGAGCGTTTTCTGCTTTTGCATTTACTTTAACCAAACCACGGTAACTGTTGTGAGAATGACCTGCAGAAATACCTTTAGAAATAATAGTACTCTTAGTATTCTTTCCTAAGTGTATCATTTTAGTTCCTGTATCTGCTTGCTGATAGTTATTAGTTACTGCAATTGAATAAAATTCTCCTGTAGAATTATCTCCTTTTAAAATACAAGAAGGATATTTCCATGTTACAGCAGAACCTGTTTCAACTTGTGTCCAAGATACTTTTGCATTGGTCTCGCAAACAGCTCTTTTAGTTACAAAATTGTAAACTCCACCTTTTCCATTTTTATCTCCAGGGAACCAGTTTTGAACTGTTGAATATTTAATTTCAGCATCGTCCATAGCAACCAATTCTACAACTGCAGCGTGTAATTGATTTTCATCTCTACTTGGTGCCGTACATCCTTCTAAATAACTTACAAAAGAACCTTCATCTGCAATTACTAAGGTACGCTCAAACTGACCTGTTCCTCCTTCGTTAATACGGAAGTAAGTAGACAATTCCATTGGACAAGTAACTCCTTTTGGAATGTAACAAAAAGATCCATCAGTAAATACTGCCGAATTTAATGCTGCATAAAAGTTATCTGTTTTAGGAACTACAGAACCCATGTATTTTTTAACCAATTCTGGATGCTCTTTAATAGCTTCAGAAATTGGACAGAAAATAATTCCTTTTTCGTTTAAGGTCTTTTTAAATGTAGTAGCTACAGAAACTGAATCTACTACAATATCTACCGCAACGTTTTGTAATTTCTTTTGTTCGTCAACAGAAATTCCTAGTTTTTTATACATTTCTAACAACTCAGGATCTACATCATCTAAGCTTTTGTTAGGATCTGCTTGTTTAGGTGCCGAATAGTAACTAATGTCTTGAAAATTTGGTTTTTCATAACGCACATTTGCCCATTCTGGCTCTTCCATAGCTTCCCATTTACGAAAAGCATCTAGTCTCCATTCTGTCATCCATTCTGGCTCTTCCTTTTTTAAAGAAATTGCACGAATCACATCTTCATTTAATCCTTTAGGAAAAGTTTCAGCATCTAAATACGTATAAAATCCATATTCGTATTCCTGCGTTTTTAACTCTTCTCTTAAATCGTCTTCAGTATATTTACTCATTTTAATCTTATTAAAAGATTTACTTCTTCTATTCTCTATTACTTATAAAGAGAAACTCTCTCCGCATCCACAAGTTCTATTGGCATTAGGATTGTTAAACACAAACCCAGTTCCATTTAAACCTCCAGAATACTCTAAAGTTGTTCCAACTAAATACAAAAAGCTTTTTTTATCAACAATTAGTTTTACCCCATTGTCAACAAAAACTTTATCACCTTCTTGCTCTTCTTTATCAAATTTTAAATCATACGATAATCCAGAACAACCACCACTTTTTACTCCTACTCTTACAAAATCATTAACGGCATCATAACCATCATCGGTCATTAACTCTACCACCTTTTTTTTTGCTATGTCTGATACTTTTATCATAACTTTAATTGTTTAAGTCTAAACGTCTGCAAATTTACCATTTTAAAACTGATTTTTATCATATGCTTTGATTAATAATATTTATTACATCATAGACTTCATCAATGTAAAACGTATCTTTGCTTCCGCTATTAATGTTCATACTTAAAGCATTAGTAGTTTTAATACATAAACCTTTCAAAGTAAGAGCAAATGTTAGAAGATAAAACTCCTCAAAAAACAGATATCGCTAGTCTTGGTGAATTTGGATTGATAGAACACTTAACAGAACATTTTAAAATAAACCACACCTCAACCGTAAAGGCTGTTGGTGATGATTGTGCTGTGTTAGATGCTAATGGATTAAAAACATTAGTAACTACAGATTTATTGGTAGAAGGTGTACATTTTAACCTTTCTTATATGCCTTTAAAGCATTTAGGATATAAGGCAGTAATGGTTAATTTATCGGATGTATATGCTATGAATGCTGATGCTTCTCAAATTACCGTATCTATTGCTTTGTCTAACAGATTTCCTTTGGAAGCTATAGAAGAGTTGTATAGTGGAATTTTATTGGCTTGTGAAAAATACAATATTGATTTGGTAGGTGGAGACACTACCTCATCTACCAAAGGCTTGTTAATTAGTATAACAGCAATTGGTCATGCTGATGAGAAAAAAATAACCTACCGAAACACTGCTAAAGAAAATGATTTATTAGTGGTTACCGGAGATTTAGGAGCTGCTTATTTAGGTTTTCAAGTTTTAGAACGTGAAAAACAAGTTTTTGAAGTAGATCCAAACAATCAGCCAGATTTAGATCAATACACTTATTTAATTGAAAGACAATTAAAGCCTGAAGCTAGAAAAGATATTGTTAGAATTTTAAACGATTTAGATGTAGTTCCTACTTCTATGATTGATATTTCTGATGGTTTGTCTTCTGAAATTATACACATTTGTACGCAATCTAAAGTGGGATGTAATTTATATGAAGAAAAAATTCCTTTAGACCCTCAAGTAATTTCTGTATGTGAAGAGCTTGATTTAAACAGTACAACTGTTGCCTTAAGTGGTGGTGAAGATTACGAATTGTTATTTACCATTAGCCAAAGTGATTTTGATAAAATTAAAGGAAACCCACATTTAACCGTAATTGGTCACATGACGGATGCTAACAGTGGAATGAATTTAATCACACGTGGTTCTAATCAGTCGGTACCTTTAACGGCACAAGGGTGGAATGCTTTGTTAGAAAAAGACAAAGAATAACGACCATTTAATCAAAAACGTATTAAAAAAGGCTACCTACATTTAGATAGCCTTTTTTTATTTACACTCTCCCGTGTAAGAAACTTCATCTAAAGGGGTGAGAAAAATTAAATTTTTTAGAAAATCATTATTTAATTTTGTGACTTTACCTACACCTATTTTATAACATCCATTCTCAGTTTCATTACAACCAAAATCCACATCTGCATTAGTTCTAATTACCGCTATGGATTTTATAGGATAGCTACTATCGTCTAAATTTTTACCACGGCTTTTAATTATATTACGAAAATCTGGACAAAAATATTTAAAGTCTTTGCTTTTAATCTGTCCTCCATCTCCTCCAGTAACTACAATATTATCTATAAAAGATTTTTCATCATATGTTCCTAAATTATCAATTGTATTAGGCTTGGTATTATACCAACCTGCTGCAATTTGTACTGCATATCCGGAATTGTAAGCGTAAATTCCATCTGCATCTACCCTACCTTGATTGACTCTGTGGGGTGATAAATTTAAAGCTGCATCTCCTTCTCTAATGGTAATATTTCTAGCTACAATATTATCAACAGAAATTTTATTAACCATATTTGTTGCTTGTGCTCCAGTTTCGCACCTTAGTGTTACTCCACCTTTACCATTTAAATTTCTATACAAAATATCTATACCCGATTGCATTTGAACTACCCCATAACCAACATGTAAATTATCCATATAAACATCTTTAACCACACCTTTATGTGGTATTTCTTCTCTGTTATTGTTATCTGGTAAATTCAATACTAATTTTGAAAATTTGGAATATACATCTGTCAAACGAATTCCAGATATTTTAAAATTGGAAACGTTACTTGCATCAATATATCGTACTCCGTGTGAAGAGTCTACACCATCTATTTCTACAGTATACCATGTGTTTTTATCTATATTATCTACATCTGTATTGGTAATGGCTACATTTTCAACAAAAAAAGTATTACCAACATCAATCATCATAATATTTGTTTTTGCGGCTTTTTCTGCATCTGTTATATATGGTTTTAATATTACATCTGAATCAAATTTTAAATGGATATTAGATCTTAGACGTACATTTCTAATATAATATGTTCCTTTTTGAACTCTTAAAACACCTCCTCCGCTTTGTGATAAATTTTCTATTTCTGTATTTAAAGTATTACTGTCAGTAAGATTATTATCTCCTGTTAAGGTTACTATTTTTTCAGTTTTTTTAATTTTATCTGTGTAAAAATTAGCTTCTGTATCATCTAATCTTGAATGTGGAGTTTGTGGAACATGTATAGACCTATCTAACTCTGTTTCTTCATCAGTATTATCTGTATCATAAACCTCTTTAACTTCTTCTTTCTCCTTTATTGTTTGATCATCTGAATTACAAGAGTTTGACAAAAACGCAAACAACAATAAAAAAACAAAACTAAATTGATTATTTCTATACATCCTACTCTTCTTTATTTTGAGTTTATAAATTTAAACAAGTAACATTATACTCAAATGCCTCAAAATAAATAAATTGTCCTTAAGAATAAAACAACACCTCTTGTTTTAAAAAACTTTATAAAAATGAAAAAGACTTATTTATGAAATTATCTTCCCAATAGAACCATGTTGTATAGGAATTAATTCAAAAACTTTAGAGGGTTCCAGTCCTTTTAACATTCTATGCGACACATAAATAATAGCGATGTCTGTTTCTTTGTGAATTTTATTAATAAAAGCCGTTAGCATAGACGTTGCATAATCATCTAATTCATTGGTTGGTTCATCTAAAATAAGTAAAGGAGGGTATTTTACTAAAGCACGAATAATTAATACTATTCTTTGTATTTCTGGAGACAAACGAACAAAATACATTTGTTTTTTATCTTTTAACCCTACTAAATCTAACCATTTATCGACTTCTTTTATTTCTTGCCCAGTAGGTTTTTCGTACAAACCTACAGAATCGTAAAAACCAGACAACACCATGTGCTGAACCGTAAATAGTTTTCCAAAAAACTGAGTTAAATTTGGAGAAAAATAACCCATATTTTTTTTGAGATCCCAAACAGTTTCTCCACTTCCTTTTTTACGACCAAACAGCACAATATCTTCTCCAAAAGCTTTAGGATTATCTCCCGTAATCATGGTTAACAAACTTGTTTTTCCTGCTCCGTTAGGTCCTTTTAAATGCCAAAATTCTCCTTTGTTAATTTCCCAATTAATATTGTTTACTATTTGCCTAGTTTGCTCGTAAAAAATATTTACATCCGTAAATTTTACCAAAGGATTTTCTACTTCTATCTTTTTTAAAGGTAGTGGCAAATTTCTCGTAAACTCGTAAGGTTTTAATTTTTTAAAAAAGAAAGCATCATACTCTTCTGAAGAACCCAAAAACTGAACAACATTATTTTCTACAAAACAATACTGATTGATAAAAGGTAACACCTCATCTCTAATTTTAAACAGCTGAATTAATGTTACCCCCTTAGCCAACTTGGTTAACTCATCAGCCAAAGATTGTTGAGCTGCTAGATCTAAACAATCATAAGGATTGTCTAAAACCAAAAAATCAAACTTTTGTTTTGCCAAATATGTTAATAGTAACTTTTTTTGTTGACCGCTAGAAAACGAACCTAAACTTCTTGTATTTCCATTTCCATCTATACAATGCTTTGTTAAGGTAAAATCATCATGATTCAACTCTTCTAGCAAAAATTTCTTAAGTACAGTAGCACTAAACAGGGCCCCTTTTTTTCCTCTAAATTCGGGAAATAAATTTTGCTCACGATCCTTTAACAAATTATCTACAAATTTGGTTTGCACTGTAGCACTATTAAAAACAGCAATATGATTCATGTAATAAAATCTCTAAATTATTTTTTAAAGATACAAACTGATAAAAACTATCTACATTCTAGCCTTTAAAAAAATTTAGCTTTCCTTTTAAATAAATTTCATCTTTTAAACTATCTTTAACAAAACCAATTGATTTTAATATTTTATGAGACAGTTATTTCTTTTATCTACTATATTCTACCTTAGTTTTTCAACTTTTAGTTTAGCACAACAATACAAACCATTATACAATCAAAAAAACTTAGACGATTTTACTGTTGAGGGAGGAAAAGCAACTTACACTACTAAAAACGGAATAATAACTGGTTATACCGCTTTAGAAAGTCCCAATACTTTTTTAGCCACCAAGAAGGTATATGGAGATTTTGAACTTATATTTAAAGTAAAAGTAGACAAGGATTTAAATTCTGGAGTACAAATACGTTCTAGAAAACGAGAAACAACCCTTGGAAAATTTAAAACAGGAAAATTTTATGGACCTCAAGTTGAAATAGAATCTAAAAATGGTGTTGCGGGTTACATATACGGAGAAGCTATGCAAGGAGGATGGAAATCTTTAAACAGAAAATCTCACATATATTTTAAAGTTGGAGAATGGAATGAGTTTAAAATTATAGCTAAAGGAGCACAAATAAAAACTTTTATCAATGGTTTTCTTGTAGAGAATTTAATTGATACAGAAACTTATAAAACACATCCTAAAGGACATATTGGTTTACAAATACATGCCATTTCTAAGAAAAAACTAGGTACTAAAAAACACCTAATAGCTCAATGGAAAGATTTAAAGATTAAAGAATTATAAGAATGTTAATATTTTTTTACAAATTCTAAAATAGCTTGCTCAGCTTGTTCTTTATCTTCTATCAAACTCATATGACCATTTTCTAACTCAACCACCTCTGTATTAGCACCAGTAGTTTGATCAATTAAATCTTCATAATTTAATACCGGATCTTTTTTTCCTAAAATTAATAAAGAAGGATAAGGTCCAAAGTGTAATAACACCTCTCTATCTAACCGAATTTTCATTCCTTCTAAAGCCGCAATAATTCCTTGTCTTGATGTTTTTAAAGCTTCTTTTTTAACATGAGCAATGGCCTCTGAATGAATTTTTCTACACTTAGATCTAAACAGCATTGGAATAGATGTTCTTATAAATGATTTGTGATTTTCTTTAACCACTGCAATCGCTCTATCTCTACCAAGTTTCTTTTCTTCAGTATCGGGTCTTGCTGTCGAATTTAACAAAATCAAGCCTTTAACATTGTCTGGGTACATATCTGCAAACGCCAAAGCAACATAGCCCCCCATAGAATGTCCTACAAAAAAAGAACGACGAACATTTAAAAAATCTAACACCGTTTTTACGGTCTCTGCCATTTCTGTCATGGTGTGCACATATCCTAAATTATCAGATTTTCCATGCCCTAATAAATCTACACAAACCACTCTATATTTAGAGTTTAACAATTGCTCCAAACTTTGCCACATTGTAGTGTTCTCTAAAAAACCATGTAACAAAACAATGGTAGTTCCTTTTCCAGACTCTGTATAGTGAATTTTTGTATTCTTATAATTGATATATGCGCTCATGCCACAAAAATATCAATAGTTAATGGATAAAAAAAAGTCCAACCGATGAATAGATGGGACTTCTATTGCACCTAACTGAGTAAACACAGTTAAAGAGAAACATTCTATTTATTAACCCTTTTAATTATCTGACAGCAGATAATCTAGAGCAACATCTTCACTTGTAAAAAACCTTACTCTACTTCCTGTAGACGATATGTATATACGAAATAACAAAGATAACACCCCTACAGCTCCCACAACTGCTGATTTTTTTATTTTAGGCTGTACATTAGCTCCTATTTTTATTAATTTTCTTAATGCAGTAGGTGATATTTTTCCTCCTTTTACCATTCCCAAAATGATTACACTATCATCAGGACAAGTTAAACAAACTTCATAGGCATTATTCAAAATACGTATTCCCAAATCATCACTCGTAACATCTGTAAAATCTATTAACAAGTATTTTACATCTTTATAAACCAACCACTTAGAATAATCTTTATCACTCATATAGTAATAGAATTTTTTATCCTTAATTCGGTATAGGCTATTAGGATCTTTTTGTAATTCACAAGTTTGCTCATGCTACAAAAATCAATAAAAAAAGTCCAACCTACGAATAGATTGGACTTATAATACCTGAATAAACAATAGGGGTAGTTATTTTTATTCTACAATAGGTATTTTATTTTTTAATCATCTGATAAAACATACTGTAAAGCAGTACTCTCATCTGTAAAAAACCTTATTTTACTACCTGTAGAAGATACGTATACTCTTAACAAAAGAGACAACATACCTACAGCACCTACAACAGCAGATTTTTTTATTTTGGGTTGAATTCCTTTTCCCATTTTTAACATAGACCTCATTGTAGCTGGTGTAATCTTTCCTCCATTTACAACAAGTAACACTCTTAACGATTTATCTGGACGATCTATACTTACATCATAAGCCTGTTGCGTAACTTTTGTAGCCACACTATCATCTCTAACGTTTCTGTAGTCTATTCTTAAAAATTCTTTGCCCTCTACAGACGACCAAGTTATATCCTTACTAAACGGCATTCAAGACTTATTAAGCTATGTTAATTACGAACAGCTAATTTAAAGAGTTTTCTAACTAAATATCAAGTTTAGAAAACTTGTTTATTAGTATGTCTCCCAAATGTCTCCTTTTATAGTGAAATAACTACAACGCAAAAACAAATTCTCGAATAGAATCTTTAGGACTTAGTAATAATTTTGGTTTTAATCTTTGGATAGACTTTTTTACGGAAGATATTGAGATGTTTAACAAAAATGATATTTCGGTATTGTTAAATCCCATTTTTAAAAAGGCCAAAAGCTTTAAGTTATGATCGGTAAGCTTGTTATTAACCTTAAGTAGTTTTTTGTAGAAAAGAGGGTGTACCTCTTCAAAATGAACTTTAAAAAGTTGATAATGATATTCTGATTTTATTTTAAGGTCAATTTTTTTTGAAAGTTCTTTAACATGTTTAGGCAACATATGCTCTTCGTTATCAGCAAATTTGTCTAATGTTTTTTTAATATCATCCAACAACGTATTTTTAGCATCAATCACCAAGTAGCTTGTACTTAAAACTCTGTTTAGTTCATTTACTTTTAATTGTTCTTCTTTAATTTTTTTTCCATGTACCATGGCAGAAATACACAACGGCACTAACATAGAAAGTTGCGCATGAAAAACATAGCCACAAAGACCTTTTTTTAACAGACAAAGCAACTCTTCTTCCTCTTTTTTTTGGGTAGAAATTAACAAACAAGGAATATCTTGCAAAACAGCAATTTGTTTTACTTTATTCCACTCTTGCTTCCAGTTATCTAAACATAATTCATCAAAAATAAAAGCATCAGGAATTACTGTCCAATCATCTAAATTAGTAGAAATACTCTCAATTCTTAAAACCGTAGCATCACAACGTATTAATTCCTTTTCTACCAATGGACTTTTAGTAGAACTTATATATGCAATTGTATTTTTAGGAGTAATTTCTGTATACATGGCTAATCTATAGTTAGGTAGTTAATTGCCTTTTTCTCATCTGTAAAAAAACGCATATTACTTCCTGTATAAGCAATATAAATTTTTAATAACAAGCTTAATATTCCAACAGACCCAACAACGGCAGATTTCTTAATTTTGGGCTGTACCTTTTTTCCTAAAACTTTAATAATTCGCATAGCAGCCGGAGATGTTTTTCCCCCTCTTGTAATTAAAAGCGCTCTTACTGATTTATCTTTTCTAGCAAAGCCCATTTCTAAAGCTTTTAGGACTTGATTCATCACAGAACTATCATCACTAACCCCTTGAAAATCAATATAAATATATTCTTTATTATTCTCAATTGCCCAATAAGGTTCTTTTAATGTGTCCATTCATATAAATATACTCAGTTATAATTTAATTTTTTATAAAACAGCTAGCAAATTAGAAACCCTAATTCTATTTTTATTAAATCATTCATAACGCTACATTTGTAACAAAATCTATTCAGTCTTGAAAATTCAGTCCATCCTAGAAACCTATCAAAATGCAAATGTTACCCAACAACTTATTGCACAAGTTTCTCAAGAAAAAAGTCATCATATATTAAGTAAGTTTAACGGTGCTGCATTATCATTTACCATAGCACAGGCCTTTAAACAAACCGATAAAACTTTTTTAATCATTTTTGATGATAAGGAAAAAGCAGCCTATCATTTAAATGATTTAGAACGATTGATAAACGATAAAGATGTGCTGTTTTATCCAGGGTCTTACAGAAGGCCTTACGAAATAGAAGATGTAGACAATGCCAATGTATTAATGCGTGCAGAGGTTTTAAACCGATTAAATTCTAGAAAAAAGCCAGCTATTATTGTTACCTACCCAAACGCTTTGTTTGAGAAAGTAGTAACCAAAAAAGACCTGAATAGCAATACGTTAAAAATAACGCAAGGCGATGAATATAGCATAGATTTTATAAACGAAGTATTGTTTGAATACAAGTTTAACAGAGTTGATTTTGTTACTGAACCTGGAGAGTTTGCTGTGCGTGGCGGAATAGTAGATGTGTTTTCTTTTGCCAATGATGAACCTTATCGTTTAGAATTTTTTGGAGATGAAATAGACAGCATTCGTACTTTTGATGTTGCTTCTCAACTATCTACCGGAAATCCAAACAAAATTCACATTATGCCCAATGTGGAAAACAAGCAGTTTTCCGAAAAAAGAGAATCGTTTTTAAAGTTTATTCCTAACAACAGTGTGGTTTTTACACAAAACATGGACATTCTTTTAAACGATTTAAACGTATTGTTTGAAAAAGCAAGTACTCGTTTTCAAAATTTATCAGAAGCTGTAAATCATACCTTACCTAGTGAATTGTTTTTAGATGGAATTCAAATTAAAGAACAACTAAAGGGGTATAATAGAATTTCTATTCAGAACAACACCAATACTGATGCTATTGACGGAAATACAGAACCTCAACCCTCTTTTAACAAACATTTTGATTTACTGATAGAAAACCTTCAGCAAAATTCTAAAAAAGGATACCGCAATTATTTATTCTGTAGCAACGATCAACAAGCCAAACGTTTTCATGATATTTTTGACGAAAGCGAAGAAGATATTGAATACGAAACCGTAGTATTTCAAATTCACGAAGGTTTTGTAGACCATCATCATAAAATAGTTTGTTATACCGATCATCAAATATTTGAGCGTTACAACAAATTTCAATTAAAGAACGGTTTTGCCAAAAAACAGGCAGTTACCTTACAAGAAATTAACAATTTAGAAATTGGAGATTTTGTTACCCATATAGACCATGGAATTGGAAAATTTGGCGGTTTGCAAAAAATTGATGTCAACGGTAAAAAACAAGAAGCCATTAAATTAATTTATGGAGATGCAGATGTGCTATATATTAGCATTCACTCACTTCATAAAATATCTAAATTTACAGGTAAAGATGGTAAAGAACCCAAAGTTCACAAACTAGGTTCACCTGCTTGGAAAAAAGCAAAACAAAAAGCAAAAACTAGAGTTAAACAAATTGCTTTTGATTTAATTCAATTGTACGCAAAACGTAAAAATCAAATTGGATTTAGATACGATCCTGACAGTTATTTACAGCACGAACTAGAAGCTAGTTTTATGTACGAAGACACACCAGATCAGTTTACAGCCACACAAGATGTAAAATCTGACATGGAAAGTGACAAACCTATGGACCGATTGGTTTGTGGTGATGTTGGTTTTGGAAAAACAGAAGTAGCCATACGTGCAGCTTTTAAAGCAGTAGATAATGGAAAGCAGGTGGCGGTATTGGTTCCTACTACTATTTTAGCATTTCAACATTTTAAATCTTTCAAAAAAAGATTGGAAGATTTACCCGTAAACATTAACTATTTAAACCGTTTTAAAACGGCTAAACAAAAAAAAATTGTTTTAGATGATTTGGCTAGCGGAAGATTAGATATTGTTATTGGTACCCATCAATTGGTTTCTGATAAAATAAAATACAAAGACCTTGGTTTGCTAATTATTGATGAGGAACAAAAATTTGGAGTTGCCGCCAAAGACAAATTAAAAACCATTAAAGAAAATGTAGATACCCTTACCTTAACCGCTACTCCAATTCCACGTACGTTGCAGTTTAGTTTAATGGCCGCAAGAGATTTATCGGTAATTGCTACTCCTCCGCCAAACAGACACCCTATAGAAACCAACGTAATTGGATTTAGTGAAGAAACTATTAGAGATGCCGTGATGTACGAGATTTCTAGAGGAGGTCAAATTTTCTTTATCCACAACCGTGTAGATAACATTAAGGAAGTAGCAGGAATGTTACAACGTTTGGTTCCTAATGCAAGAATTGGAATAGGACACGGTCAGCTAGAAGGACGAAAACTAGAAGAAGTTATGGTAAACTTTATGGAGGGTTCTTTTGATATTTTGGTAGCCACTACTATTATAGAATCAGGATTAGATGTACCTAATGCCAATACTATTTTTATTAACCATGCCAATAATTTTGGATTGTCTGATTTGCATCAAATGCGTGGTCGTGTGGGACGTTCTAACAAAAAAGCATTCTGTTATTTTATTTGTCCTCCTTATCACATGATGACCGATGATGCTCGTAAACGTATTCAGGCTTTAGAAATGTTTAGCGAATTGGGTAGTGGAATTAACATTGCCATGAAAGATTTAGAAATTAGAGGTGCTGGAGATTTATTAGGAGGTGAACAAAGTGGATTTATTACTGATATTGGTTTTGATACGTATCAAAAAATACTAGAAGAAGCCGTTAAAGAATTAAAAGAAAACGAATTTAAAGAACTGTATAACGAAGAAGACAAAGAGCACAAAGAATTTGTTTCTGACATACAAATAGATACCGATTTTGAAATTTTATTCCCAGATGATTATGTAAACTCTATTTCAGAACGATTAAATCTTTACAAGCAATTAGGAGAATTAACCGAAGAAATTCAACTACAGGAATTTGAAAAACACCTAACCGATCGTTTTGGAGAATTGCCAACTCAGGTAGTTGATTTATTAGATTCGGTACGAATTAAATGGCTTGCCAAAAAATTAGGATTAGAAAAAATTATCTTAAAACAAAAAAGAATGATTGGATATTTTATTGCCAATCAACAAAGTGAATATTACACAACACAGGCTTTTACCAACGTTTTAAAATATGTACAAAACAATTCTAAAATGTGTGTAATGAAAGAAAAACAAACCAAAGCAGGCCTACGTTTATTAATTACTTTTATTAGAATTGATAGTGTAAAGAAAGCTCTGGAAGTATTAAGGAACATTTAATTCAAAAATAGTTCTCGACACAGCTCGAACACTACACTGGTCATCGAGCGGAGTCGAGATGTGTGATTCATATAAAGGATAAAATGACTTCCCATTTATTGTTAACCATGATTAATTAGGATGAATAATGTAAAGAAAGCTTTGAGTATTCTTGAGAATATCAAATAAAAAAGGGAGTAGTCCTCACTACTCCCTTTTTTATTTGATATTCTAAGATTTATTCTACAATAACTTTAGCTGTATCAGCAGTAGTAACTTGATGACCACTTAACCATTGATTAAAACCTTCTTGTCCCATTTGCGCAACCATTGTTTCTGAATTTACAGCTGTACCTTCAACAGTTACTGTAGCAATAAAAGGATAACTTCCATATCTAACAACACCATCAATTAACATATCATATTGTGGTCCTGCCTGCTCTAAAGCTTTATCAATTCCATCTTTAATATTCCATCCTATCCCTAAAAAGTATACTTTTTCAGCTTTTACTCTTACACCTTCTGATTTTTTAATTCCTGCAAGATTTACATTTTTACTACTGATAACTGTAAAATCAACCAATCTCATTGAACAACTCGTTAATGTTAATCCTCCTAAAATCAACATTAGCATTACTATTTTTTTCATAATAAAGTTTTAAAACGCTTACTCTTTAAGGGATTTTCAGCATAACTCCCGCAATGCAATTTTAAGTTTTTTGTAAAAAACATTCCAAATTAAAACCTGCGTTTAATCTCAGTTTGAAAAAAAATTTAAATAGGTTTTAGCTAGACATTTTTTACCTTTACTTTTATGAAATACAACACAATCAACCCTCAGCTTTTTATAGAAAACAGAAAACGTTTTACAGAGAGAATGGAAACTAATTCCATTGCTTTTTTTAATGCGAACGATATTTTTATAACAGGTGCCGATAGTGCCTTGCCTTTTGAACAACACCGTGACTTGTTTTATTTAAGTGGAGTAGATCAAGAAGAGAGTGTGTTGGTTTTATTTCCAGATGCTAAAAATCCTCAATACAAAGAAATTTTATTTGTAACAGAAACCAATGAGCATATTGCCATTTGGGAAGGAGAAAAACTAAGCAAACAACAAGCCACAGAAGTATCGGGGATTGCTACTGTATTTTGGTTATCAGAACTAGAAAATGTAATTGCTTCTCTTATAAAAGAAGCTACAAATATTTACATTAATGAAAACAATCACAAACGTGCTCCAAGATATATGGAAACACGTGAAGATCGATTTATCAAAAAATTAAAACAAGAATATCCAAAGCATACTTACAAATCTTCTTTTGATATTTTGTTTGAACTTAGAGGAATTAAATCCGCTATAGAAATAGAGCTTATTCAACAAGCTTGTAACATTACTAAAAAAGGATTTGAGCGTGTTTTAAGCTTTACCAAACCCAATGTATGGGAATATGAAATTGAAGCGGAATTAATTCACGAATTCATCAGAAACAGATCTAAAGGATTTGCTTATACACCTATTGTAGCATCGGGTTACAGTGCCTGTGTATTGCATTATATAGAAAATAACAAACCTTGTAAAAATGGTGATTTAATCTTAATGGATGTGGCTGCTGAATATGCTAATTATTCTAGTGATTTAACAAGGACTATTCCTGCAAATGGTCGTTTTACCGATAGACAAAAAGCCGTTTATCAATCGGTATTAAACGTTAAAAACCAAGCAACCCAAATGATTCGTGAAGGTTTACAATGGAAAGAGTACAACCTAGCGGTTGGAGAATTGATGACTGCTGAATTGTTATCCTTAAAATTATTAGACAAAGCAGACATTCAAAATCAGACCAAAGAAAAACCTGCTTATAAAAAATACTTTATGCATGGTACCTCTCATCATTTAGGTTTAGACACTCATGATTATGGTGATTTTGAGAACGATATGAAAACCAATATGGTACTAACCGTAGAGCCTGGAATTTATATTCCTAAAGAAAAGTTAGGAATCCGTTTAGAAGATGATATTGTGGTTCAAAAAAACGCAGAACCTATCAACCTAACGAAACACATTCCTATTGAAATTGAGGAAATTGAAAATTTGATGAACCCGTAGTTCTCAATACATTTTGCTCCAATACGTTACAAAAAAACTCGAACTGATAGTTATTTAGTTAGTTCGAGTAAATTTAGAAAATGATAAAAATTTGTATTGAGAAATAGTTTAAGTTATTTACAACTACTTAAAAAAATTAAACAAACGCAACCTCATCATCGGTAATTAGCTCTTGATTTGTGAATTTTAAGTACACTCTGGCCAAAGCCAAAACATCTTGTTCACAATAACGCACAATTCTAGGTAAATCTTTTTCTTTGTAATAAACTTCTCCTACCCTACTTCCATCAATATCTCCTTTAGGACTAGGAATTCCTAAAATATAAGTTAATAACTTTAAAGAGGTATAATGTTTATAATCTCCAAACTTCCACATTTCTAAAGTATCTAAATGTGGTATTTCCCATGGCTTTTTTCCTACCAGGTTTAACTGATTAGGCAAAGCAACACCCAAAATAACCATTCTACGTGCTATAAACGGAAAATCGAACTCTTTAGCATTATGACCACACAATATGTGAGATGGCTTGTTAAAATAGCCTTCTAATAAGTTTTTAAAATCTAATAGCAATTGTTTCTCATTATCCGAAGCAAAGGAGGTAATTCTTAATTGCTTGTTTACAAAATAACCTACCGAAATACATACAATTTTTCCAAACTCTGCCCATATTCCTGCATTGTTATAAAACTCTTCTGTAGAAATAGCATCTCCTCTTTTATAGGCTGTTTTGTGAGCGTATAATTCTTTTTCTATTTCTGGAACTTCGTTAAACGTAGCATATAAGGGAACTGTTTCTATATCTAAAAACAAAATGTTTTCTTTTTCAATTTTAGCACTCATTTTTTTTCTTTAAAAATAAGAATTCTATAGCAAGGCAAAAAATGATAAACGCAAAAAACCCACCTCATAAGAGGTGGGTTTTTAAATATATTAGAATTTTACTTCTATTCTTTAAAATTATTTAGCAGCTACAGCTACAGTAGGTACAGTATAACCTGACCAAGTTGAAAACTCAGAAAAGTCAGCACCAACGTTTGCTTTAACAGTTCCAGTAGCTTCGTTAAATAAATTAGCATCTTCTTCTACAGAACCTGTAATTGTACCTCCTTCTTTATTATCACCTACAGTACCTTTTTTGTATGCGTTAGTTAAAGTAACAGAACCATTTCCTGAAGAATCATCTGTATCAATTAAGTTACCAAATTGAGCACCATTAGCTGCAATAAAAGCAATGTTATCAATAGTTGCTTCAGTTCCTCTACGGATTTCAGCACCTGCTTTTAATTCTGTATTTGGGTTTAAGTTGATAATTGTTACTCCATTAAAAGTTGGAGTAGATCTTGGAGTTGCATCTTTATCAGACTCGTTAGAATCACCTTCAATACCTCTTGGATCTTTACTTGCAGTATCAAAATCAGCTTCTCTTACACCAAATGCATTTGTAATAGTTCCTGTATATCCTCCTGTGAAGTCAAACATATCATCTGCAATGTTTACACATAAGATACCATCTAAATCAACAGTTCCTCCAAAGAATTCAACACCATCATCAAAACCATACTTTACAACTAAATGGTCTAATTTAGTAGCAGAACCAACAGTATAGAAAGAGAATCCGTTAAATTCTGCATCTCCGTTAATTTTAGCTCCAGTGTACTCAGCAATTACGTAAGATAATCTTCCAGAATTGTCATCAGAAACTGCTTCAGCAGCAGATTTTCCATAGTTTAAACCTGCAACTTCAGATTGAACTGAATCTCCTTTGTTTGTTTGAGTTTTACCAGCAACTACAATACCTCCCCAGTCTCCAGCAGCAGGTGTTGCAGAATTAGAAGTAAAAACAATAGGCTCAGCTTTTGTTCCTACAGCCATAATTTTTGCACCTTGCTCAACAGCTACATAAGTATCTGTACGACCCGCATCAACTTTTACAGTAGTACCTGCTTCAATAGTTAAAGTGTATCCATCTTTTACTAATAAAGCACCTGTTAATAAATAGTCTGTACCTTTAGTTAAAGTAATGTTACCTTCAACAGTACCATGTAAATCTCCTGCTACGATATCAGCATTAGAAGAAATAACAGCTTCTTTATCAGAAGCTCCATCGTTGTTATCGTCTTTTTTACAAGAAGTAAAAGTTAAAGCAGCAATTGCTAAAATTGATAAAATTGATTTTTTCATTTTAAATAAAATTTTGTATTTGTTTTGTTTCAAATTTTGTTGATACAAAGTAAAGGCAGGTGTACATTAAACTAGGTTAAGAACCTATTAACTTCTTGTTAACTCTATTTCTATTTTGTAAAATTATTGTTAACAACAAAACACTTAATTATAGTAAAACAGTAGCTATCTCTATATATTGCCTATAAACAAAAAGAGGTGTCTGATTTTCAGACACCTCTTTTTGTTTATATTATTTTTTTTAGAATTTATATCCTAAAGATATTCCCATATCTATTCCTCTTTTGTAAGAAACGTTTGTTAATGGATTATTCTTTATATTTCTAACTCTTTTAAATGATGGGTTTAATATATTTTTAAGCGATACTTTTAAACTCAATTTATCATTAAAACTGTGTTTTGCAACAAAATCTAACGTAGTAATTGCTTTTTGAATCACATCTTCTAAACCAAGACTTCCTGAGTTGGTACCTATACTATATAATTTATCTCCTTGATAATTTACAACCAAAGTGGCCATAGTTTCTTTATCATTTTGTGTAAGTACATAAGAAATATCTCCGTTAACAATAACGGGTGATGCTCCTTGTAATTGTGATGTTGAATTTGTTGGTCTAAACAATCCTCTTGTTTTTAAATCTTGAGTTGTATGCATATAAGTAGCATTTGCTCCAAATTTAATTTTACTAAAATCTTCACTTGTATCATCTCCAAAAGTAGCTAGTGTATTTTTGTATTCTACTTCTAAACCAACCACCTTAGCATCTCCAGTATTTTCGTAAGAATAGGCATTGTCTGATGCAGAGTTTATTTCTATACGGTTAATTGAGTTCTGAATCATTTTTCCAAACACAGAAGCTGTAATTAAACCTCCGTTTTCAGGAAAAAACTCATATTTAACATCTAAATTGTAGTTATCCGATGGTTGTAAGTTTCCATTACCTTGTTCAGTATAGTTAGCTCCTTCGTATACAAATTCTGCAATTTCTTTAAACTGAGGATATGTATAGGTTTTACTTGCAGAAAATCTAAATTGATTTTCATCGTTTAAACTATATTTTAAATTTAAAGAAGGTAGTATATATGTGTTAGTTAATACAGCTTTATTTCCTGGTAAGTTAGTTTTCCAATTCACATTCATTGTAATATCTTCTAAACGTCCACCAATACTAAAAAAGAACTTATCAGATAAATTATAATCTAAGTTTATGTGAGCTGTGTTTACTGTTTTATCACCATCATAGGTAAAAGGATTTAAAGCTTCTCTACCAAAACCAAAACCTGTTCTTACATCAAAATCGCCATTGTCTAAAGCTTGTTGATTTAATACAGCTGATAAATTATTTCCATCAAATAATTTAGAGTTAGACAATGCATTATGATCAAAATACCAAGCTTTAAATTCTCTAGTTGTGTTTCTGTAACTAGCACCTAAACCTATAGATCCTTTTGTTTCTTCGCCACCTCTTTTTCCTAAATAAATTTTAGCAGCAATGTTTCCTACTAAATCATTTTCATTTAATTTTTGGAAATATCTACTATTTTCTCTTGCAGTACCTGTAGAAAACCTTGCTTTACCAGAAGGATCATCATAAATAAGTACATTCTTTTTTCTATCTGGTTGGTCATTTTTAACATTGTTATATGCCAACCCTAAATCTAAATCTAAATAATCACCAAAAATATTTTTAGAAATTAATTGATTCACTAATAATTTATCTTGGCTTTCTGTTTGTAACACCAAATTCACATCGTTGTTATCATTTGTATCTCCGTAATAATCTTGTATTTTTTGACTATTAGAGTGAACAAAAACAGAGTTAAACAAAATTTTATGATCAGAATTAAAAGCGTATTCAAAATTTCCCATTGCCAATTTAGATGCTGAATAACTATATTGTTTAGCATCATAATAATTAGAACCTTGAGAAGTTGCTGTTCTATTTCCTACATTAAATCCTTCTTGATATCTATAACTGTTTCCAAAAGACCCTACTAAAAAATAAGAAAAAGAAGAATCATCTTTAAATCTATATTTTTTACCTCCATTTAATGAAATACCTATTTTAGGTAAAGCAGTTGTGTTGTTTGGAGATATTTTACTCTTAAAACTATATTGTTTCAAGTTACTTATAGGAATATCCGTATTTGTTTGGACTCCTAAATAATTAGCACCATCAATGGTTTTAAAATCTTTAAAAGTGGTTTGAGAATTGGTTCCTGTAGAAATTCCAATAGCAAAGTTAGGTTTAGTAGATGGTTGTTTTGTTTCTACATTAATGTTTGCTCCCCCTAAATCTCCTGTTACTCCAGATGAAAAAGTTTTGCTAATCCCTACGTTTTGTAAAACATCTGTAGAAAATAAATCCAAACTAATATTTTTGTTTGATGGATTGTTAGAAGGTAATGGTAATCCATTTAAAGTAGTACTATTATATCTATCTCCTAGACCACGAACATAAACGTCACTAGATCCTTGTTGTTTTGACACCCCCGTAACTTTAGTAGTTGCAGCAGCAGCATCAGAAACTCCTTGAGAAGACAATTGTTCTGCCCCAACACTTTCTATTACCACTGTAGCTTCTTTTTGAACTTGCATTAAAGCAGTTTCACTTTCTTTGTTGGTTACCGCAGTTAATACCACAGCATCTAAAGCATCGGCAACAGATTCCATAACCACAGTCGCTTTTTGAGAAGCTCCAGCTTTTACTACAAACTGTTTTTTAACGGATTTGTACCCAACAAAATCATATACTACCGTATACGTTCCTGGTTTTAATTGCAAGCTGTATATACCATCAAAATCTGTAGTGGTTCCTAAGCTTGTGTTTCCTTCAACATAAATACTTACAAAAGGTAGTGGCTCTAGGTCCATATCCTTATCTTGTACTAATCCTGAAATGGTTCCTTTTGATTGTGCATATGTAAACACAGTCATTAAAGTAAAAAATGTAACTAATAAATTTCTCATTATCAATGCTATAATTTGTTAAAAAGCGGTGCAAAAATCTATAATTAATACCTTAAACAGCCTAAGCTACCATTACCTTTGCGTTAACATAGCGTTAAGAAGTCCTGTATATTACGTTAACTTGCCTCTAGCGTTAAATGATTGTTAAAAACTCTTTTGTATATTAGAAAACCTTAATTTTGGTAAGATTAATTGAAAAAAAAATGGAGAAAAATCAGATTAAAATACTGTTGGTAGACGATGAGCCAGATATTTTAGAAATTGTAGGTTACAACCTTAAAAAAGAAGGATACGATATTTATACTGCCGACAATGGTTTAGAAGCTGTAAGTCAAGCTAAAAAGATACAACCTCATTTAATTTTATTAGACGTAATGATGCCCGAAATGGACGGTGTAGAAGCGTGTGAAAAGATTAGAGAAGTGCCAGAATTAAGAGATGTAATCATCTCATTTTTTACGGCAAGAGGGGAAGATTATAGTCAGGTTGCTGGGTTTGATGCTGGTGCTGATGACTATATTACCAAACCTATTAAGCCAAAAGTACTTACTAGCAAGATTAAATCTTTATTAAGAAGATTAAAAGAAGAAGGAGAAAGTAACAATACTACAGACTTAGGTGGAATTGTAATTGATCGTGATGAATACTTAGTAATTAAAGACGATAAAAAAATAATTTTACCTCGTAAAGAATTTGAATTATTCTCTTTATTAACCTCTAAACCAGGAAAAGTATTTAACAGAGAAAATATTATGAAAAAAGTTTGGGGTAGTGATGTTGTTGTTGGAGATAGAACTATAGACGTACACATACGTAAACTACGAGAAAAAATTGGAGACGACCACTTTAAGACCGTTAAAGGTGTGGGATATAAGTTTATATTAAATGAAGATTAAGAACTTTTTCTTTTTTTCAATTGCCATAGTACTAGCGCTTGTTGTTTGTATAGATGCCACACTTTTAATAAGTATGTATTTTACAGACATAGTGCTACCTACTAAGGTTTTTGTCATACTGTCCGTAGTTCTTTTTGTAGTACTTATTATTATTATTAACAACGGTGTAGAAACCTATATTAATTTTAGAATTGATAAAATATACAAACAAGTAACCTCGCTTAAAAAAAGGAGAATTGCCAATATTAATGCTGATGAGTTTGACTTTTTAGCCAGAGATATTTTAAAATATTCCTACAAAAAGAAACAAGAAATTAAAAAACTTAATTTTAGAGAAAACTACAGACGAGATTTTTTAGGTAATGTTGCTCACGAACTTAAAACTCCATTATTTACCGTTCAGGGCTATTTACTAACCTTAATAGAAGGAGCTGCAGAAGATGTAGAAATTAGAGACAAATATTTAAAAAGAGCCAATTTGGCCATTACTAGGTTAAGTGAAATTGTTGGAGATTTAGATTTGATAACCAAACTAGAAACCAACGATCTTAAACTAAAAATAGACACCTTTAACATTATCAAAGTCATTCAAAAAGTATTTGATTTGTTAGAAATGCAGGCTAAAAAAAGAAACATAAAACTTAGACTAGACAAGTTTTACGACATTCCAGAATTTGTATTGGCCGATGAAGCCAAAATAGAACAAGTGCTAATTAACTTAGTTATGAACTCTATTAAATATGGAAAAGTAGGTGGAGTTACCATTATTTCTTTAGAATATGTTGATGATGAAAAAATTGCCATTCACGTTTCCGACAATGGAGAAGGTGTAAAACAAGAAGATAAAGAACGTTTGTTTGAACGTTTTTATAGAGTAGAAAAAAGTAGATCTAGAGACCAAGGAGGTTCTGGTTTGGGACTTTCTATTGTAAAACACATTATAGAAGCTCACGAACAAACTATTGATGTTGAAAGTACTTTAGGAGAAGGTTCTACCTTTTATTTTACGCTTGAGAGAGGTTAAAAACTCTTTTAATACAAGAATTTATTAAATGTTGATTTGGTTGTAAAACAACAGGGTCAACATTTTTTGTTTTTACTAATTCCTCCACAGAAAATTCTTTTTGATGGCAAAAACTAGCCTTCTTTTTTTCTTCTAAATAAGTTGCCAAATATTCTTGTTCTGTTTGTCCTGGAGTAGGAATATACAATACCTTTTTTTTCATTACAACCATATCCATTACAGAACTGTAACCCGATCTTGTAATTACAACATCAGAACTGTTGATAGCTATTTCTAACTCATTAGACAACAAATAATCAACAACTTTAACCTGTTTAGAATACTTGTATTTGCTAGGTTCAAAAGTTCCTCTAACCAACAAAACCCTTCCTTTTATTTTTGTTATTTCTGAAGCTACTTTTAATTCTAACTCATTTCTTTGAGAAGCTATTCCCGATAGCAATATCATCACATCATAAACTATAGGAATATTTTGTTGCTTGAACCTGGATAAGATTCCAATATAACGAGTTTTTAATTTGGTAGATTTTGACAAATCTCCAGAAAGCAAACTTCCTTGTTCATCGGGAATCCAGCATTCTTTATGTTTTTTTATAAAATAATGATGAAATTTAATCACCCAAAAAGAAAACCATCCTGCTCTAATGTTTAATTGATGAGTTAGGTAAACAGAGTCAACATTTTTAGCATAAACTCCTAGCCTATTGTCCGAAACAATACCAAGTATGGAAGTTTTATGACTCGCTACATATTTTTTAAGAACTTGATGCTCTTTGTAAATTCCGTTAAGAATAGAGGGACTATTTAAAAACATAGACCACAAAAAATACTTACCGTACTTAATGTTATAAGAAGGTAATTTTAAAACCTCAACCTTAGGAAATTCTTTTTGTAAAAACTGTAAAGCATCACCATCTGAAGCAATTACAGGAACGAGTCCTAATTGTTCTACTTCTTTTATAATAGGAATACAACGTGTTGCATGCCCCCAACCCCAATTTAATGGAGCAATAATAATTTTATTAGGAACTGCTTGCTTTTGCATGCCTAAAAGTAGGAAAAGAGATGGGCATAAAAAAACAATACATTATAAGGTGTTTAAATATCCCGAGGCTTTGAGACACTTAAACACCTATAAAGAAAAGAACTTAAGCCAATACTTTATTTCTAATTTGTTGTGTAGCATTAACCATAACCTCTAAAGCTTTTTTAGTTTCTGGCCATTTTCTAGTTTTTAATCCACAATCTGGATTGATCCAAATATTTTCTTGTGGAATGTACTTTTCTGCCTTTTCAATTAAATCTACCACCTCTGCTACAGAAGGAACTCTAGGAGAATGAATGTCATACACTCCAGGACCAATTTCATTTGGATATTTAAACGCTGCAAAAGCATCTAACAATTCCATTTGAGAACGAGAACATTCAATGGTAATTACATCGGCATCCATGTTGGCAATAGATTCAATAATATCGTTAAATTCAGAATAACACATGTGTGTATGAATTTGAGTTTCATCTTTTACCCCACTTGCCGATAATTTAAACGCATTTACAGCCCAGTTTAAATAGGTATTCCATTGTGCTCTTTTTAAAGGCAATCCTTCTCTTATAGCAGGTTCATCAATCTGAATAATTTTAATTCCAGCTCTTTCTAAATCTACCACCTCATCTCTAATGGCTAAAGCAATTTGGTTACAGGTAGTTTGTCTTGGCTGATCGTCTCTTACAAAAGACCATTGCAAAATAGTTACCGGTCCGGTAAGCATTCCTTTAACATATTTGTTTGTTAATTGTTGGGCAAAAACCGTCCATTCCAACGTCATAGGTTGTAAACGTTCTACATCTCCAAAAATAATGGGTGGTTTAACACATCTAGTTCCATAACTCTGTACCCATCCAAATTGTGTAAACGCAAATCCTTCTAATTGTTCACCAAAATATTCTACCATGTCGTTTCTTTCAAACTCTCCATGTACCAAAACATCTAAACCTACTTGCTCCTGAAAATCAATAGATTCTCTGGTTTCTTTTTCTAAAAGTTGATTGTATTCTTGAATAGATAAACTTCCTTTTTTGTATTGAGCTCTCCAACTTCTAACCTCTGGAGTTTGTGGAAAAGATCCAATAGTTGTGGTTGGATAAAGCGGTAAGTTTAAGGCTTTTTTCTGAAGTTCTTTTCTAGTTTTAAAAGCACTAACTCTATTAAAATCAGTTTCTTTAATAAAGCTTTCTCTGTTTTTTACTTTAAATTTATGAATTCTCTCAGACTCTCTTCTTTCTTGAATAGCTTGTTTGTTTTCATCAAATTGTAACAAATCTTTATGCGTTGGATGTGTAGTTAATTTACTTAACAACACCACTTCATCTAACTTTTGAGCCGCAAAGCTTAACCAAGATTTTAATTCTGCATCTAATTTCTGTTCGTTCTCTAAATCTACAGGTACGTGTAACAAAGAGCTAGAGGTTGCAATCCATACTCTATCTGCTCCCAATACCTCTTTGGCTTTGTTAATTTTTGCAATGGATTTAGTAAAATCGTTCTTCCAAATATTTCGACCATCTACCAAACCCAAAGACAATATTTTAGATTGATTTTTAAATTCCGATTGTAAAATTTGTCCCAATTGCGTTTCATCACCTCTGGTTACATCAATATGCAATACCGCTCCAGGTAACGTATTAATCAATTCTAAGTTTTCTAAAACATCATCAAAATAAGTTGCTGTAATAAAATTAATTAAAGGAAACTCTTTTCTTAAAAAAGTATGGGTTTTATGAATGGCTAATTTTTCATTTTCTGATAAATTTAAAGCCAAGAAAGGTTCATCAATCTGAATATAAGTAGCTCCTAAATTCTGAAGCTTTCCTATTATTTGTTTGTAGACTGCTAATAAATTATCTAACAAATCTAACTTATCAAATCCTTTTTCTTTTTCTTTACCTAATAATAAAAAAGAGGCTGGACTTATTAATACGGGTTTTGCATCAATTCCTAAAGCAATAGCTTCTTTGTATTCGTTGATTACTTTTTTAGAAAACAATTTAAATTTTTGATTTTGCACAAACTCTGGCACAATGTAATGATAGTTGGTATCAAACCACTTGGTCATTTCCATTGCCGTTATATCGTGATTTTCTGTTTGTAATCCTCTTGCCATGGCAAAATATACTTCCAATTCAGAAAAATTGCTATCAATCAATTCTTGATATCTTTGAGGTACTGCTCCTACGGTTACACAAAGATCTAATACCTGATCGTAATACGAAAAATCGTTCACGGGAATTAAATCAACTCCTGCTTGTTGTTGCTTTTCCCAATTTTGTTTTCTAATATTTTTAGCAATTATATCTAAAGCTTCTTCTGCATGATTTTTAGCCCAATAACTTTCTATTGCTTTTTTTAATTCTCTTTTTGCTCCAATTCTTGGATAACCTAATGTATGATTTTTCACTTTTCCTATAGATTTAAATTCTTTTACAAAGCTATAACACATATACAAAACACTAAAAAAACACCCTAAATACAGATAATAAACCTAAATTTGACTACTACAAAGAATAATAATCTTTATTCCTGTAAAAAAAGATTGCTAAAAAGAAATATATACTATGTATCAACCAGACTCTGTAGACTTACAACTGCTAAAACAGCTTCAAAAAAACGCTAGAATCACTATAAAAGAGTTAGCCAACATTACAAACTTGTCTAACACACCTGTACATGAGCGAATTAAAAAACTAGAAAAGAACGGATACATTACCAAACATGTGGCTCTGTTAGATAGAAGTTTATTAGGCAAAAAACTAATTGTATTCTGTAACATTAAACTAAGAGAACATACCAAAGAAATAGGCGAAAACTTTGTAAAAGACATTACCTCTTTGCCACAAGTAACCGAATGTTATAACATTTCTGGAGATTTTGATTTTTTGCTAAAAGTAATGGTTAGAGATATGGACGATTATCAAGATTTTGTGCTAAATCACTTAGGAAGTGTACCCAATGTTGGAAGTGCTCACAGTACTTTTGTAATGGCCGAAATTAAAAACACAACAGAAATTCCTATTCAATAGCAAATTAGCTATTGACTCTTACTTTTTTTATTTGTATCTTAATTGGGAACGACAAAACTATTAAAATATGGCTATAAAAAATTTTAAATCCCCAGATGCTAAAGCACAGACTTTAGCTGGAAAAATATTAGTTTCTGATTATATGGTACCTAGAGATCGATTGATTACGTTTTTACCAAAAGTTAGTATTGGTGAAGCTATGCAGACCTTGGTAACCAACAACATTGCAGGAGCCTGTGTTATTGATGAGGATGACCATTTAATAGGAATGATTTCTGAAGGTGATTGCATGAAAAAAATAGCAAATAGTAGATACTATAATATTCCATTACACGATCAGTATGTAGACGAATATATGGAAGTGATTGTGGAAACTATTAACGGTGATACCAACATTTTTGATGCAGCACATATGTTTTGTACTTCTAGAAGAAACCGTTTTCCTGTTGTTGATGGTGATAAAATTATTGGTCAAATAAGTAGAAAAGATATTTTAAAAGCAGCTTTAGAAATTAAATAAGATTAACTAACCAAGCTACTAAACTCAAAAGGCACCTTATTATTACAATATGGTGCCTTTTGTATGTTAAAACGGATACCCTATAGCAAAATTTAAAATGGTATTGCTCAACTTAATGGTGCTTAAAGAAGTAGAAGTTGGTTGCTTAACAGGTGTTGCAAAATCAAACCTTATAACAAAACTCTGAATATCTACTCTTAGTCCTGCTCCTGCACTAACCGCCATTTCATTTAAAAAGTTAGACGTAAATTGTCCTCCACCCAAAGCAGTATTTTCATTATACAACCATACATTTCCAGCATCGGCAAAAAAGGCTCCTTTTAGCAAAGAATAAATAGGAAAACGATACTCTAAATTGGCTTCTAAACGAATGTCTCCAGAGCTATCAAAATACGTACTGCTAGACGTACCACTACTATATGTTCCTGGACCAATAGATCTAGAAGCAAAACCTCTAACACTGTAAGGTCCTCCAGAAAAAAACTGTTTGGTAAAAGGCAAAACATCTGAATTTCCATAAGGAATTCCCAAACCTCCATACAATCTACTAACTAGAGTTTGCTCTTTTCCTAAATCCATATAGTATCTAAAATCTACATCAACTTTGGCATATTGTGCATATTCCAAACCTAAAAAAGTATTTTTATTTCCTCCAGAATTTAAGCTAACTAAGTTTAGTGCGTTTCCAGCAACATCTAAACTAGTAGAAAAAAATACTTGATTTTTTTTAGCGCTTCTTCCCAACTCATTATATGTTAAATTATAAGTCAGCCCTGCTATAAATTGCTGATCGAAACTATTTTGTAAAAACGGATTGTTGGTTAAAATGGTTTCAAAATCAGAAGTGGTGTTAAACAACTTTACATAGTTAATATTCACCGGATTTATTTGATGACTTAAATATTTGTTGGCATCCCATTGGTATCCAAAACTACCCGTAAAAGAAGCTAATCCGTACAAATTAGATCGACTTAAATATTCCGAATCAAAAGAAATTTTAGTTTTAGGAACTCCGTATTTAAAACGTCCTGTTAAATCCCACGGAAATATTAATCTTGGAAAGGTTAAACTAGCTCCCAACCCCAATTTTATACCGTTTAGGTTATCTGTATTGTTTCCTATTTGAGTTTCATATGCAAAGGTTCCTGTAATATTTAACAGTTCTCCTCCATTGTATAAATTTCTATTTCTGTAATTTAAAGACAATTCGGGACCTGCAAAATTGTTAGATTTAGTTACAGCCTGTAGCTCCAAACCTAAAGACCTTTTGTTTAAAGGTGATAAATAAATAGCTGCATTTAAACTTCCAATACTATCGTTTTCTTTCTTTTTATTTTCATCAAACTGAATATTTACATATTTATAAGTTCCTATTGATGACAATCTTTTACTAGTAATTTTAGATTCTTCTGGATGGTATAAATCTCCCTCACCAAACAATAAATAATTACGAAGTCTTTTGGGTTTAAAAAATAACGTGTCTTGCAAAAAGGAAACTCCTTTGTATGTAACACTGTCTAAAGCACTGTTTTTTTGAGCTAAATTGTAATTAGAATACACCGTAACCTTATCTATTTTATAGGGTTTTAATGCTTTTTTAGGAGTTTCTTTTTTTATTCTTAGATACAAATCAAAACGTTTGTTATTGTATTGATTAGTGTCTGCTTCAAAAATGATAAAATCTTGATTAAAATTGTAATAGCCTTTCCCTTTTAGTTTTTCATCAATTTTAATTCTTTCTTCTTTAAAAGATTCTAAATTATATCTGGTTCCTTTTTTTAGCAAAGTGGTTTTTAACTCCTCTTTAATTTCTTTGTAAATAGCCAAAGTATCATTCTCTAACTGATAGCTTTCTAACACATAAGGTTTGGTTAACTCTACTGTATAAACAATGCTTTTTGTATACTTATTTTCTTTTGCGGTAGCAGTTACTTTGCTGTTAAAAAAACCTCTATTATCTAATCGGTTTTTAATTAAATTCACCACTTTGTTTTGAGAAACATTGGAGTAATAAATAGGTTTTTCTCCTATTTTTTTGGTGATGTACTTTGTGATAAAATTTTTACTTCCCTCTTTAGATTTGTAGTAATAATACAAACCAACTCTAGATCCTAAAATTTTACTATTGGGTTCTGGCCTTAACAATTCTTGCAGCTCTTCTTCTAAACTTGATAGTTGTTTTATCTTGTTTTTATTGATTACTTTAATGGTAGCACCACTGTATAGTTTTTCGTCTTTTGGCAAAAAACGTTTTACACTACAAGAACTTATTACCATAAGTAATACTAGTAACCCACAAACTCTAAACTTTTTTACACTCTCCATTACTTTGTAGATTTTTTAGCGTTTTCTTTAAGCCACAATTCACGGAATTTGTTAAACTCTCTGTTAAATAAAAAGGCTATTCCTGTAACCACTACTTGCCCATCAATAACACTTTGATACTCGTTTTTACGGAATCCTTTTAATCTAAACCTTCTGTCTTCCGTTAACGCATATTCAATATTTACATTCCCAATAATCGGAGTTTTTTCACTTTGTCCTTTTGATGTATTTTCTATTTCAAAACCACTACCTACTTGCACAGTTAACCTATCATTAAACAAACGTTTTTGTGCACTTACGTTTAATTGTGTGTTGTTTTCTTCTCCCTCACTAGTATAATCTGTATAACTATCCAGTTCAAAACCTAACTCTACTCCTGTTTTACCCACCAATTTGTTTGAGTAATTATTTAGTTGATTAGACAAGGCTTTGTTTACATTGTCTCTAGCTATAGAAAGCGATCCTCCACTACTACCATCACTAATATTAGATGGAAAAAATTGATTTAAAACCAATAAAGAAAACACCTGCTTGTTTAAATCTTCTTCTCTGTTATTTAATTCTTGTACCTGTGTGTAGACTTGTCCGCTTAGTTCACCTCTAGATTCTTCTGGAATGTCTAAATTAAAACTGATTTCGGGTTTTAACAACTCTCCATTTAAATTTAAATACACCCAAAAAGGCATTTTTTTTCTAAACGTATTTAAAGTTTCTGCATCCATTCCTGATGTTAAAGAAGACATCAATCCACTTGCCGATGCTTTTACTTTGTAAATAGCTTTAATATCCATTTTGGCTTCTAAAGGATCTCCTTGCCATAGAATGCTACTTCCTTTGGCAATGTCAAATTTACGAGTTACTAAGTTGTACAAACTGGCTTCGTAATGTCCGCTACTTACCTCATATTTTCCAGACAAGGTTGTACGTCCGTTTGGTGTTAAAGCAAAATTTAAATCGGCAACTCCAGATACTTTTAAATTGTCTCCTGTTTTTTTATCGATGATTACATTTAAAACAGCTGATTTGTCTACTTTTAAAATGGTTTTAATATCTAAACCTGTTACAATTCCAGTGGCTACTTCAGAATTTTCGCTAGTTGTTAAAATATTATTGGTAGTGCTTTTATTTACAAAAACAACCACACCTTCTCTTTCTACAGCTTCTATTTCCGATTCTGGAATTACATAAGTAAAATCAGAATTCTTGTCTACTTTAAGCGTTCCCGTAATTTTAGGCACATTTAAATCTCCTCCAATTTTTACATCGGCATCTATAAATAATTGCCCATAATACAAATCGTTATCTTCTTCTGTAGAATTTAAAACCTGTAAGTTTTCTGTTTTTAAAGCCAGTTTAAATTTTGGATTTGCAAAATCATTAGTTTCCACTTTACCATCCAACACAAAAGCATTTTGGTCTTTGTCTAAAATGGTAAATTTGTTTAACAAAACGCTTGAGTTATCTATTTTAATAGATTCCTCTGGCAAAGTAAAACTAGTATTAAAACTATTCACTTTTAATTGGGCATTGTTAAAGTTTAAATTTCCATTATAAATAGGGTCATTTACCTTACCCTTCATCTTAAAATTAGCAGAAATACTCCCCGATGCTTCTGAAATATATTCTTTTCCAAAACCTTCTATTTTTTGTAAACTCAGCTTTTTTAAATTTACCTTAAGATCTAATGGCGATTGATTTTCTGTAGCATTGTAACTACCATCAATTAACAAATTAATATTGTTTTGCTCTTGTAAAGAAAGGTTTACCTTGTAGTTTTGATTGTTAGAAGTTTCTGCATTTAACTGTAGTGTTCCTAACAAATTTTCTAAAACATGTAGCTTTTCAATTTTTAAGTTAGAAGCTAAACTTTGTTCTTTATTAAAATGATTGACCTCTATATTTCCACCAACAATTCCACTGGCTATATGTTCTTCTGTATTTAAAAAAGCAACTAAATTTAACAACTCAAAATTCTTAAAATCAATAGCTAAATTGTTGTTATTCTCTTCTTTTACTTGAGCCTTAAAACTTAAAAATTGACTGTTTCTAGACAATTCAAAATCTGTAGAAGTTATATTTCCATTTATCAAAATGGCATTACTCACTGGAATTTGCCAAGGCTTTCTGTTTAAAATTAAATTCTGGGGGTTGATGTGGAATTTGACTAAAGAATCATTCGCTACTATTTCAGAATTTATGTTGATGATTTTTTCAGTTTCATCAGAAGTAGAAAAATCTAGCAATACCGTTCCATCAACCACCTTTCCTTGTAAATTGATGTTTTGAATGTTAATAGGATCGTATTTTACATTATCGACTTTAAAATCTAAATCAAAATTTTCTGATAAACTATTTAAAGAGAACTGTGCATTTGTAACACTACTTCCTTGATATTCTATGTATGGTATTTTAAATGATGAGCTTAATTTTTCATCAGCCTCATTAAATAAAACATTCAATTTTATAGGTTCAAATTCACTTAATCCTTTTAAAAACACCTGATCTAAAAGCGGATCTTGACTGATGGTTAACTCTGCTTTTAAATGAGTTTTACCCACAACGGTATCTAACTTTTTCTTAGAAAAATAACGAGTTAAATGTTTGTTAACAGCACTTGTTACTTGCTCCGGATTGGCATTAGCACTTAGTTTTAAGTTTAGCATATTACTTGCAACGCTCACGTTTGTGGAATCTTTAGCAATATTGGTGTTCATTAAAAAATTACCTATCGGAAAAGATTCTTCGTTATACACCAACAAACCATTTTCTGTTTCTGCTTTTACTTTAAAACCATCTGCATTGGTTTTATAATCAACATTTAAATAAATTCTAGCTCTTAAATTTTCTTCCGTTAACTTTAGAGCTTGAAGGTTAACTCCATTAATTTTTATGGCCGATGAAATACTAGACGTTAACGAATCTAATTTTATATTTGTTTTGGTATTAAAATCTAGAGATTCATCTTTAAAAACAGTACTTATTTGTCCTTTCCCATCTTTAATAGATCCTGTAATTTCTAAAGGATTGTAATTGTAACCATCAAAAATTAAATTTTTAAATTGGGTACTTAACGTTGCATTTAAAGTTGCTATTTCTTTCCAATCTGCCTGTACATCAGTTTCAAAATCTAACAACCCTATTTTGTCATTTTTAAGTATGCTACCCAAGTCTAATTCGGTAACTTTTAACTTTCCTTTTACAATTGTTTTTTGTTTGTTTTTAAATGTTCCACTTAAGGCAATTTCTCCTTTGGATACTTTTAAAAAAGTAGCTGTTTTTATTTCTGATAAACTTCCACTAGTAGTTGATTGTAAAGAGATTGTATTCGGAATATTAATTCCTAATGTTTGTTCATCAACAAAATTTAAGATCGATTTTTTATCCGTTTTAAAACGGATATTTAGCAAGTTAAAATTCAAGTTATTTTCCGTTAATACATCTTTAATTTTTCCAGATACATATACCGATGTTTTTTCTCCCCAATTTAAATTTAAAGCCGTTAAATCTACGTTGTTTAACGCTCCTTTAACTTTTACATTTCCGGTTACAGCATGTTTAGATAATTGCTGAACATATGTATTTTCTTGTAACGCTGCATTAAAATAAAAAGCATCTTTTACATTTAAATTTAAATCATTAACTGCAACATTAAACTTGGTGTTTTTAGGTTGATTGATCAAATCATTTATAGTAGTATAATCAATAGTTCCTTGGGTTTTTATAGCACTATAATTGGTAACTATTTTTAAATTGGATAATTCTATTTGCTGATTGTTTACATTTCCTTTTAAAGCCAATTCTTTTAATTGAAAACCGCTTTTTTCTAAAAAAGAAATCTCTTTAAGATCTAAAGCTAATTGATCTTTTAGCAAACGAACATCCTTTAACAAAATATTAGTTTTGCTGATTTTAAAATTTTGAGGATTGAATACATTTTTAGCCGTAGTTCCTTCTCCTGTTTTTAAAGCGATGGTATTGTTTGTAAAAGCCAATTCATCCAAATTTACTTTCCAGTTAGGCCATTCAAATTTTGTGTTTTTGGCGGTTTGAGTAGTCTCTTGCACAATGATTTTTTCATCACTTACAAAAACAAAATTGGCAAGAGTATTTTGTAAACCTACCTGATGAATTTTAATGTTTTGCTCTTTTAAATTGACCAACGTATTTTTTAGCTCAAACAGACCAAGACTAACATCGGCTAAACTATTAGTTGTTTGATCCTGATAATTAACCTTGATATTTTCTAAAGCTAAATCATCAATTTTTATAATTGGCAAAGGAGATGCTTCTTGACTTTCTTTAGTTTCTGGAAACGATTTAAGTTGTACATAGTTGACATCAACATTTGTGAATGCTAATTTTTTAATTGGAAAATAAAAGGTATTTATGTTAAGTTGATTTCCAAATTCTAAACTTAAATCTCCTAGTTTTAAATGTGTATTTACTCCTAAAACCTCATCGTTAAACAACAAATCAAAATCAGAAAAATTAAGTGTTCCTACTTTAATATTTAAAGGTGATGCATTACTTGCTTCTACAGGTTCTTTCTCTGTATTTGGAGTTGCAAAAGCATTAATTATATAATCAAAATTATATTGGTTTGTAGTTTTAGACTTATATACTTTAGCTTTTAGTCCTTTCCAATCTACAGTTTTTATATGAATGGTGTTTTTAGTAAAAATTGGCATTAAAGCCACAGAAACCTCTAATTCTTTACTATAGACTAAAGTATCTTTTTGTTGATCTTCTAAATACAGTTCTTTCAGAATTAAATTTCCCGAGAAACTGAGGTATAGTTTTTCTATGCTAAACTTAGTTTCTATTTTTTCAGCAACAAATTCAGTAACTTTTTCTTTAAGTATATTTTGTCCCCAAGAACTACGAATAAACAAAACTAGCGCTATAAATAAAACCAACAGCCCTAAAAACAACCATTTTAAGAAATGAAATGCTTTTAATAAAAATTGTTGAATTGTTTTAAACATAGGTATACAAAGCTTAGTAGGTTGTTTTTCAACCTATATTTAATAACAAAGATAATGCCTACTAATGATTATATAATACTATTTTTTTAACACCAATTTTTAACAAAAAAGCATCTATTGTTGTTTTTCTCATTGTTTTATCAAAAATATTATTATATTCGCAACCATGTTACTAATTTATTAGTGACTAACTAACTAAAACTATATATAAAAAAGGTCTGTATAATTTTTATACAGACCTTTTCTCATTTTATTTATAATTGTGTTGCTTAGAAATTAACAATGTATAAAGTGTTTGCATCAATAGTTTCCTGACTTTCTGTATTAGAAATATATTTCTGAATTGTTGCACTGTTATCTCCTGTCCACACAGCAAAATCATCATCATTAATTACTCCAATGGTGTTAGAATTAATCAACCAAATACCTTCTAACTTATCGTGAGGGTAATCACCTAAAGCTTCTTTTAAATCAACAGCTAAAGTTTTAGTTACAGGCTTAATTCCTGCTGTTTCTAACTCAGTCCAAGTACATTGTTCTATGGTTTTTCCGTTTACCAATTTTCCATCTAAAGAATCTGTAGCATCAGAAATGTCCGTTGCATTGCTAATGTCAATTTTATAAATGTGCTTTTGTACATCTGGAGTATCCTTTGTAAAAAGTCCATCTCTCTCTACAATTAAAAATTCTGTATTGCTTAATGCTACAATTTCTGAATTTGAATTTTTTGCTTTTTCTTGCTTATGTAAGTATTGTTTAGTTGCTCCAGTAGCAATATCAAAAGTTACAATTCTTGTAATGGTAAAATCTGCGACCTCCGCTTTTGATGGATTATACAAAGTAGATTGCATAATTCCTACCAATGTTGTTTCATCTGGAGTTATCGCCAAACCTTCCATACCTCTATTTGCCCATCTTCTTCCAAAAACGGCTGGTAATTTCCTTGTACCATCCCCAATGTTTTTAGGACTAATTCTTTCTAACTGAACTCCATTGGCATCAAAATGAGCTATATGAGGACCATATTCATCAGAAACCCAAAAAGTTCCATCTTTTAAAGCCACCAAACCTTCACTATCCAATCCAAATTTATCTTCGGCCAACAAAGTAGTTTGATCTTCGGCATATGCTTTTTCTCCAGTAGCTCCATATCCTTCAGGGTTTGGTCTACCGCTAATATTGTTTCCAGAAGGATCTTTAAACAAAATCTCGGCAATCATTTCAACCGTTCCATTTTCTAACAATTTAAAATGCCCTATTCTAGGTGTATAATCTGGTGTTGGAAAAATTTTATTGCTACCAAATTTAATATTTGCTCCTCTATCTGTTAACGCATAAAATTCACCCGCATTGGTAGGATGTGCTGTAGCAGCAGAACCAAATCCTCCATTTCTTACCTCAACATTATCTGTTGTGGTTTTTAAAACGGCATAAGGTAATTTAATTCCTTTTGTAGATACTTCTGGTAACTTCCAATCCTTTTTAACCTCATTTACATCGTCTTTACACGAAACAAATGCAGTAGTTACCACAGTTAATAACAAAGCTTTAATTGTACTAATTTTCATTTTTTTGTTTATTTATTAAAAAAATGAAACTAGAATTTTACTGTAAAGACCCGTAGATAATTATATTAACTTCTTGTTAAAAAAGAATACGCTAACTAGCTTATACTAAACCTTTAGTTAACCTAAACAGAAAACTCCCATTTATGAAAATTCATAAATGGGAGTTTTATATTTTGTTTTCTTTAAAAAGCCTAGCTTATAAATTCTCCGTTAGCAACGTTATCTTCTGTAGGAGCTAAAAAAGACAATTTACCATCTTTGGTATCTGTCATTAAAATCATTCCTTCACTTTCTACACCACGTAACTTTCTAGGGGCTAAGTTTACCAAAACGGATACTTTTTGACCTACAATATCTTCTGGTTTGTAACTTTCTGCAATTCCAGAAACAATAGTTCTTACATCTATACCTGTATCTACCTTTAACACTAATAACTTTTTAGCTTTTGGCATTTTTTCAGCTTCTATAATAGTACCTGTTCTAATATCTAATTTGGTAAAATCTTCAAAACCAATCAATTCTTTTTGAGGTTCTACTACTTTAGCCTCTGCAGCATTTGCCACTTTGGTTGCTTCTAACTTGTCTATTTGTGCTTGAATTTCAGCATCTTCTATTTTGGCAAATAACAATTCTGCTTTTCCAATAATATGTCCTGCAGCAATCAACTCATCTTTTACCTCAACATCGTTCCAAGAGATTTGCTTCTCGACTCCGCTCGAAGAACCTAAATTTAAGATGTTCTTCAACTTTTCAGAACTAAACGGTAAAAATGGCTCTGATAAAACAGACAAGGCAGTAGCTATTTGCAAAGCTACATACATAATAGTTTTTGTACGTTCTTCGTCCGTTTTCACCAATTTCCAAGGCTCTTCATCTGCTAAATATTTGTTACCCAAACGAGCTAAGTTCATCATTTCTGACAAAGCTTCTCTAAAACGGTAACGTTCCATAGATTTAGAAATAATATTTGGGAACTCTCTTACTTGTGACAATACATCTTCATCTAACTCCGATAAATCACCAGGAGTTGGAATAGCACCGTTGTAATACTTATTAGTTAACACTACAACTCTATTGATAAAGTTTCCAAAAATGGCAACCAACTCATTGTTGTTTCTTGCCTGAAAATCTTTCCAAGTAAAATCGTTATCCTTTGTTTCTGGTGCATTTGCCGTTAAAGCATAACGCAATACATCTTGTTTTCCTGGAAAATCTTCTAAATATTCATGCAACCAAACTGCCCAGTTTTTAGAGGTAGACAATTTGTTTCCTTCTAAATTTAAAAACTCATTAGCAGGCACATTGTCTGGCATAATATAATCACCATGTGCTTTTAACATGGCAGGGAAAATAATACAGTGAAACACAATATTATCTTTTCCTATAAAGTGCACCAATTTAGTGTCTTTATCTTTCCAATAGGGTTCCCAATCTTTTCCGTTTGCAGCTGCCCATTCTTTAGTGGATGAAATGTATCCAATAGGAGCATCAAACCACACGTATAAAACTTTTCCTTCGGCTCCTTCTACAGGAACTGGAATTCCCCAATCTAAATCACGAGTTACCGCTCTAGGACGTAATCCATCATCTATCCAAGATTTTACTTGTCCGTATACATTTGGTTTCCAATCGTCTTTATGACCTTCTAAAATCCATTCTTTTAAAAAGGCTTCGTGTTTGTCTAAAGGCAAAAACCAATGCTTGGTTTCTTTTACCGTGGGTACATTTCCTGTAATGGCAGATTTAGGGTTGATTAAATCTGTAGCGTTATGAGACGTTCCACATTTTTCACATTGATCTCCATAAGAATTCTCATCCCCACATTTAGGACAAGTTCCTACCACAAATCTATCTGCTAAAAATTGATTTGCTTCTTCATCATATAATTGAGAATCTACTTTTTCTATAAACTCACCTGCCTCATATAATTTTGTAAAAAATTCAGAAGCTGTTTGGTGGTGAATAGGTGCCGATGTTCTTGAATAATTATCATAAGAAATTCCAAAATCTTCAAAAGATTTTTTAATAATTCCATGATATTTATCTACCACATCTTGTGGAGTTACTCCTTCTTTTTTAGCCTTAATGGTAATTGGCACTCCATGTTCGTCTGAACCACCAACAAAAGCAACATCTTTTCCTTTGTTACGTAGGTAACGTACATAAATGTCTGCAGGCACATAAACACCCGCTAAATGACCAATATGTATAGGTCCGTTTGTATAGGGTAAAGCCGTTGTAATGGTGTATCTCTTAGGATTGTTCATCAGGTTTTCTATTTATTTGACCGCAAAAATACAATTATGTAACTAAACTTTATAAAATAGGTAGTTGAAAGATTCTTTATTCTACTTTTTTGTATTTTGTAATAAAAAAATAATATGGAAAGTTCTTTAATACAAAGTTTAACAGAAAATTTTGAATCCATTGTAAACAAAACATCTGAAGGGGTTGAATTTTGGATGGCTAGGGATTTACAACATTTATTGGAATACAAAGAATGGAGGAATTTTAATTTAGTAATTAATAAAGCAAAAACTTCTTGCGAGGTTTCTCTACAAAAAATAGAAAACCATTTTGTTGACGTCAACAAAATGGTTCAAATTGGTTCCGGAGCAGAAAAGAGTATACCAGATATCATGCTAACCAGATATGCTTGTTATTTAATTACTCAAAATGGAGATCCAAGAAAAGAAAGTATTGCTTTTGCCCAGCGTTACTTTGCTATTCAAACTAGAAAAGCTGAATTAATTGAACAAAAAATACTAGAACATGAAAGAGTTCAAGCAAAAGAAAAACTAAAAACTACTGAAAAAGAATTATCACAAGTAATATTTGAACAAACTGGAGGTAATGAAAATTTTGCACTAATCAGAAGTAAAGGAGATTCTTCCTTATTTGGGAAAACCACACAACAAATGAAAGAGAAATGGGGAATTAATAAAAATAAACCTCTTGCAGATTTTATGCCGACTCTTTTGTTAAAAGCTAAAGATTTTGCTACAGAAATCACGATACACAACGCTAAACAAAATAATATGAAAACTGAGAATCAAATATCTAAAGAGCATATTACTAATAATTCTACCATTAGACAAACATTAATTTCACGTGGAATTAGACCTGAAAACTTATCTCCTGAAGAAGATATTAGCAAAGTAAGTCGTAGATTAAAAAGTGACGAAAAGAAGAATATAAAAAACCCTGACAAACTAAAATAATAGTTTGTTCTTTGTATTTTATTTTCGAACAACAAACACAACCTATGAAAACCTTTTTTAGGCTCATTTTTTTCTTTGTGATTACTTCTATGAACAGTCAAAACATCACTTTTACACAACCCGCTTTTTTACAAACAGGAGATACCATACTAATTGTAGCTCCTGCCGGAATTATAAAACAACCAGAAGCTATTCTAGCTGCTAAAGAGTTATTTATAGAATTAGGTTACAAAGTAGAACTTGGAGCACATGTTTTTAATGAGTGTCATCACTTTGCTGGTTCCGATAAAGAACGCTTACAAGACATGCAATGGGCATTAGATCATCCAACAGCAAAAGCCATATGGTGTGCTAGAGGTGGTTATGGATCTGTAAGAATTATTGATGATTTGGATTTTACCAAATTTGCCAGACATCCTAAATGGATGATTGGTTATTCTGATATTACTGTATTTCACAACAAATTACACAATTTAGGTTTTCAGAGTTTGCACGCTCCTATGCCTATCAACTTTAAACAACCTTGGCCTGCTATAGAAGAGAGTATTAACTTATTAAAAGAAACCTTAACTAATAACATTCCAACCTACCACATTTCAGGTAATGCCTATAACCAAACAGGAACTTGTTCTGGAGTTTTAATAGGTGGAAACTTAACCATTCTAGAAAACATGATTGGTACAGAAACTTGTTTTTCTGCCAAACACAAAATTTTGTTTATAGAAGAAATAGGTGAATACAAATATCATATAGATAGACTCTTAAGAGCTATAGACAGAAAAGGATACTTTAAAGAGTGTACCGGTTTAATTTTAGGTGATTTTACCGATACCAAAAAAAACTATCCAGAATTTGGACAAAGCATAGAAGAAATTGTGCTAACCATTGTAAGCAAATACAACATTCCTGTTTTGTTTGATTTTCCTGCAGGTCACGAAGACAAAAACGTTCCGTTAATTTTTGGAAAAGAAATACAACTAAGCGTTGGTAAAAACAACTCTTCTGTAAAATTCTATCATTAACTATTACGACTTCTTAACTTTTAAAAAGCCGTAATAGTACTGCTGCTAAATAAACAAAATAGGCTCTCCATCTTCAGTAGTTTCTTCTTCCAAAAAATAAGGTTTTGGATAGAGTTTTCTATTGATTTGACTAAGATTGTTTGTAAAGTTATTTTGAAATATTTGATTGATTCTTTTGATATTATTTTTCATTTTATTTAAATTTTGGTCAATAAAAAAGACACTTTAAAAAGTGCCTTTATATTATTGAGATATGTGAGAATTAAGTAACATATTATCAGTAGCTATAAAGGACTAAAAACATTAAAATACAGACATGCATTGTTAACAACACAGACTGTTTAGACTGCTTGGCCAATAAGGATAATTTTAAGGTTGTAACGTTGGTGTAAAAATGTTTGTTCATAATAAAAAAATTAAAATTGCTGTAAATAAAAAAAAGCATCCAAATGGATGCTTTTTGTATATATAGACTCTATCTTATTTAAAAAATAGAAATACACAATAACATCCAAGAGACATGGTTCTTGACCATGGCCATATGAGCTGAACACTTTGATAAAGTGGCTAATGAGGTGATATGTGAATTGTACTGTTTCATTTGTTCAGCAAAATTCAGTATTTTTTATCTGATAAACAAACATTTATCTAAAATTTTAAATAAAAAAGTATCTTAGAAATTTATATGGCACAGCACAACGATTTAGGAAATTTAGGAGAGCAATTAGCCAAAGACTATTTGCTAGAAAAGGGTTACTCTATTTTAGAAACTAATTGGAGATATTTAAAAGCAGAAATTGATATTATTGCTCAAAAAGGAAACTTTCTTGCTATTGTAGAAGTAAAAACAAGAACCTCAGCTTTTTTTGGAAACCCCGAAGAGTTTATTACCAAAGCTAAAATAAAACTTCTAATTACTGCTGCCGATTATTATGTACAAAAACACAACTTAGATTTAGAGGTTCGTTTTGATGTAATTGCCATAGTTAAGAATGCTAAACAAACAGATATTAAACATATTCCCGAAGCGTTTTTAGCTTTTGAATAATGATTTTTTATAAACTAACTAAAAAGAATATATTTAGAGAAAAATTGCAAAATGAAAAAACAACTTATCCCTTTTTACCTATTTCTTCTTTTAGCCAATACTGCTTTTTCTCAATGGACATATGAAAACATTAAAAACTTAAAACAAGACGTTGTAATTAACTACAGTGTTACGTATGACCAAAAATTAACAGACAAACAAAAAGCATCTTCTAGTTACCTACGAGAAATTGTTGTAATTCTAGACCAAAAACATGTGTTAGAAAGATCTATGGGTAACGGTCGGTCTTTAGGTAATTTTAGCCTTTTAAATTACGATCAAGAAAAAATCTATAGATGTTATGAATCTAGTGGTTACAAAAAAGGTATTTCTTACGATTTTAAAGAACCTTTAATTGATGGAGTTTTACAAAAAGGAGAAGAAAAAAATATAGCAGGTATTCCTTGTGAAAAATACATAAGCTTGTTAAAAGGAAAACCTGTAGATGTTTACACCACCAAAAAAATAGGTCTTAGATATATTAAAAACTACAATGTTCCTGGTTTTGTAATGCAATACAAAGCCTATAGTAAGTATTTAGGTAGCTACACTGTAAAAGCTACTAAGGTTCAATTTTTAAACCTTCCTAAAAACACCTATTCTTTAGATGAATATAGTATTGTAAGTCACAAAGATTATCTAAAAAGTATTAAAGAGTCAAAACAAAGAAAAAAAGAACTGCTAGAAAAAAGTTTAGGTAAAAAAAGTCCTAGTTTTTATGCTAGAACCATAGACAACAAAAAAATATCGACAAAAAAATTGTTAGATAAAGATATTTTGGTACTAAACTTTTGGTTTTCTACTTGTCCTCCATGCAAAGCCGAAATTCCAAAATTAAATGCTTTAAAAGAACAATACAAAGATTCTGAAAACGTACAGTTTGTTGCCATTGGTTTAGATGACAAAAACACAATAGAAAAGTTTTTAGAAACTCATCCGTTAACGTATGATATTGTTGACGAAGGTAGATGGCTAGCTTCTAAGTTTGACATTACCTCCTACCCAACCAATATTATTATAGACAAAACAGGAACCATTCAATTTTTTGAAATTGGTTATAAATCTAGCATTAAAAGTATGATGACAAATAAGATTGATGAATTACTGGATCAGTAGTTCATCAACTACTTTTATTAACGTTTCTAAATCTTTAGGTTTGGCAATAATTTGCTTGTTCTTGTTTAATAAAAAGTAAGATGGAGTAGTGTTTACACTATAACTTACAGACTCTACACTATTCCATTTTCCAATAGAAATTACATTTTTCCATGTAGGAAAATCTTTAACTTTAGTTGTCCAATTAACAGCATCCGTCTTTTTTTCTAAGCCTACAGAAACTACCGTTACCTCTTGTTTATCTTTTAACAGTGTAGCTACTTTTGGTAACTCTAAAGAACAATGTGAACAGGTGCTACTCCAAAACACTACTAAGTAAGCCTTAGAACCCGATAAACTATGTAATGTTTCTGTTTCCGAAATTTTAATATTTGGAGCCACAACACCTAACAATGTTTTAGACAATTGTTGGGTTTCTTTTAACAAGGCATATTTTTGAACAGCAACGGGTAATTCTTTATAAATAGCTACCGTTTCTGCTAAAACCACGCTATTTTCTTTTGCTATTAATTTTTGAATTAAATCGGCTAATAGTGCTTCTTTTAATTCAGAATCATCTACCAAAGCAGTCACTTTTTTTATAGCTCCTATAAATAATCTATTTTCTGTTTCTTTACTTTCGGATTGATGTAAATAAAACACATAATCTGTTACCCTATTTTTTAAAAACAGTGAGTTTTTTAATCCTTGGTCTTTAAAATCTATAGGATCAAAATAGTGTTTCTGAATAGAGCTAATGTAATTTCCTGGTAACGTAAAAGGTATAGGAGCGTTGTATCTTTTAGAAGCTTTAATAATGCTTAAACAGTAATCATTCTTTGCTAAATTTTCATAATAATTTTGAGCTCCATCAATTTTAGATTTTATGTCTTTGTACAGAGCAACATCGGCACTTGGTTTTCTAAAAAAGACCATTTGCAAAGAATCTAACTCTGTTTGCAACTGCAACATGTTGTAATTATAGGCTTGTAGTAATTGATTCTCTCTAGAAGCTGCATAGCCTACAGAAACTTGCCCTACTTTACTATTTACCTCAAACTTTATATTTTCTTTGTTGTAAATAAAATCTACATAGCCCGAAGCTACATTTTTATACAAAGCTCTGTAATAACCACTAGGCAAACTATCCATAGAAAAAGTAAAACTGTTTTTTTCTACATCGGTAAAATTTACATATTCTGGCGTTCCGTTTTTAAACTGATACAATGCCACATTTTTTATTTGAGGCAAAGAATCTATAAAAGTTCCGGTAACTGTGTTTTGAGCACTTACTAACTGAACAACAACTAAAAATAAAAGGCTTATGTATTTCATAAAAACAAATCAAACAAATAATGTTCCAAAGTTACTCATCAAAATAACGAACAATAGCCTCTTTCATTAATAAAGTTTGTTCTCCTGGCTTTAAATTGGGCAATGTATCCAAAGCTTTGTAGTGTGGCCAACTATCGTCATCATAATATTCAAATTCGTAATAACCATAAGGCTCTAACAATCTACAAATAGCAATGTGCATTAGGTTTAATTTTTCATCTTTCTTAAAAATTTTATACCCTTGCCCTAATTCTTGTACTCCAATTAAATATAAAATAGCATCTACATCTAGTGTATCACCATCCGCAAACTTATCAGATAAATCTTTTACAACTTCATTCCAACGCAATTTTAATTGCTCATCATTAACCATCGTCTCTTTTTTTAACAAATATAAGAAGTCTTAAAGTCTAAAATGATAAAACTGTATCTTTGAATTAAATTTATTTATGGAGATTTTAGATATTGTTATTGGGGTTATTCTTTTATACGGATTGGTAAAGGGAATTATGAAAGGCTTATTAGCCGAAGTAGCATCGTTAGTAGCCTTAATTGCGGGAATTTACGGAGCGATGCATTTTTCTTTTTATGCCAAAGACATCTTAATTAAACATGTAGATTTAGAACCCAAATACATTGCTTTAACCGCTTTTGCTATTACCTTTTTAGTAATTGTAATTAGCATATCTTTAGCTGGAAAATTGTTAACAAAACTAGCATCGTTAATTGCTTTAGGATGGATTAATAAAATATTAGGAGCTATTTTTGGAGTCATTAAAGTAGGCTTAATTTTAAGCGTTATTTTAGGATGGTTAGAAAAAATAAATGGAGTTATTCCTTTTTTGGAAAAAGAACAAATAGAAAAATCAATTTTATTTACACCTGTTAAAAACTTAGCTCCCTCAATTTTTCCAACTTTATTAGATCAATTAGACAGCAACATAGAAAAAGAAAATGGAACAAAAATCATTTAGTGTTTTAGGTTGTGGATGGTTAGGACTTCCTTTAGCAACAACATTTGTAGAAGACGATTTTATAGTAAAAGGAAGTACTACTTCTGTTTCTAAATGTGAAATCTTGTTAGAAAATGGAATTCAGCCTTATGTACTTAGTATAGAAGAAGATATTGATGGAAATTTAGATCATTTTTTACAAAGTGATATTCTATTTATCAACGTTCCTTTTAGAAAACAAAAGCCGTTTTTAAACGGTTATAAAAAGCTAGTAAAAGCCATAGAAAAATCAACTATTAAACATGTAATTTTTATTAGTTCTACAGCTGTATATCCTGATATTAATGGAGAAGTTACAGAAAATTTAGTATTTGATGTAAATCCTGCTAAAAAGGAATTATTAGTTTTTGAAGAGCTTTTTACAAACAACAAAAATTTTGATACAACCATTATCCGTTTTGCAGGATTAATTGGAGGTACCCGTAATCCTGGAAACTTTTTTAAAGAAGACAGAAAAGTAAAAAACGCTTTAGCTCCTGTAAATTTAATTCACCTAGAAGACTGTATAGGAATTGTTAAAGCTATTGTAGAACAACAAAAATGGAATGTTACCTACAATGCTGCTGCAAGTACACACCCTACTAAAGCTAACTATTACAAACAGGCAACTATACAAATGGGAAAAAATCCTGCTACGTTTATAGAAGAATTAGATAGTTTTAAAATTATCTCTAATCAAAAAATTATAGACGATTTAAATTACCAATTTATCTATCCTGATTTGTTAGAAGGACTATCGGTTTTTAAAGAAGACTAGCGACATACTGTTCTTTTTAACAATACATAATCTCCGTTTTTCTTAAAATCACGAATAGAAGTTCCAGTGTATTTTTTAAAGGTTTTAGATAAATGACTTACATCTGTAAAAGCCAATTCATCCGCAATTTCTGTAAGTGTGTAGTCCGAATTTAACAAACGGATTTCTACCAACTTTAATTTTGCTTTGATGATATATTCTCTTAAAGGTACTTTAACCTGTTTTCTAAAAAACTCGCTAACATAAGTTGGAGACATCATAAAAACATCTGCCAAATGTTCTACTTTTAAATGTTCTGGTTTTTCTATATGTTCGTTTATATAGGTTAACATTTTAGTAATTCTATCATCTGTTTTTGCCAATGACAATTCAGAAAACGAACTCTTTTTAATATTTCTAATCAGAATTTCTAAAACACTAGTCATTAAACTTTTTATTAATGTTACAGAATCTTCTCCGTAGTTTCTAGATTCTTGTAAAATCATAGAAATCAACATATTTAAATGCTGTCTATCTAAATCATTTTTAACAATATCTCCGGGTAATTGATTGTAATTTGATAAAATATAAGAAGCATCTTTAAACCACTCATTCCTATCAATAGATATTTTGTGAATGGTTTTAAAAAAAGAATCGGTAAACTTTAAAAACACAAACTTTGACGGTTTTGTAATTTGAAAAGAATGACACTTTAAAGGTGGCAATAAAAAAATACTTCCTTTACTGTATGAGTAATGATTGTAATTAATACACTGTGTACCTTCTCCATCTTTAATCAATACCAATTCAAAAAAATTATTCTTTACCGGACGATTTTTCCACTCAGACAATTCAACTTCTTGTACTTCAAAAGGTTTATAAGTATCTAAAACTTGCATATATCTCTATTTTATTCTGTAAATATATTTAAATTGTACTATAAACCGACAAAAAACCTTTAATTGTACATAATTATCCTTTTTAAATACCTAAAAAGAGCTTTACAACTCCTCTACATTTGTATTAAAATAAATACACTATGAGTCAGTTAGCCATTGTTGCCAATATTTTAGCAAAAGAAGAAAATCAAGAACTTGTAAAGGCGGAGCTATTAAAATTAGTAGCTATTACTAAAACAGAAAAAGGATGTATTACTTACAGATTACATCAAGATAACAACAACGACAATTTCTTTTTGGTCTATGAAATTTGGGAAAGTACAGAAGCTTTAGAACAACATTCTAAAAGTAAACACATGCTTTCTTTTTTAGACAAAACAAAAGAAGCTATTCAAGAATTTACCGTAAACAAAATGACCTTTTTAGGTTAAAAAAAATATTTAATTATGAAAGCAATCGGATTTAAACAATCGTTACCTATTACAGATGCAAACAGTTTTATTGAATTTGAAACTGAAAAACCAAAAGCATCAGGATACGATTTATTAGTAAAAGTACATGCAAATTCTGTAAACCCTGTAGATTTTAAAATAAGACAAACAGCCGCTTTAGACACCGTTTTAGAAACTCCAAAAGTTATTGGATGGGATGCTGTGGGAATTGTAGAAGCTGTAGGAGAACAAACTTCTAAATTTAAAATAGGTGATGCAGTTTACTATGCAGGAGACATTAGTAAAAGTGGAAGTAATTCTGAATATCAATTAATTGATGAGCGAATTGTAGGAATTAAACCTAAAAACTTAAGCATTGCTGAAGCTGCTGCCATGCCATTAACTGGTTTAACAGCTTACGAAGCTTTGTTTGATCGTATTAAGGTAAACCCTGATAAAGATCAAGGAAAAACCGTATTAGTGTTAGCTGGAGCTGGTGGTGTAGGTTCTATAGCCATTCAGTTAGCTAAAAAAATTGGAAACTTAACCGTAATTGCAACTGCATCTAGACCCGACTCTATACAATGGTGTAAAGATATGGGAGCAGATTTTGTAGTAAATCACCATCATTTAAAAGAAGAATTAGACAAAATAGGACATAGTCAAGTAAACTATATTTTAGATTTTGTGGACTTAGAAGGTTATTGGGATGTTGCTGCAGAAATCATCAAACCCCAAGGACATATTGTATCTATTACAGAAAGTAGCAAACCTTTAAACTTAGATATTTTAAAACTTAAGAGTGTTACTTTTTCTTGGGAATTAATGTATACTCGTTCTTTATTTACTACGGATGATATAGAAAGACAACACGAAATTTTAAATCATATTTCTGAATTGTTAGACAACGGAACTTTAAAAACTACTTTAAGTACTACTTTAAATGGATTTACGGCAGATAACTTAAAAAAAGCTCACAAAATACAAGAGTCAGGAAAATCTATAGGAAAAACAGTTCTTTTATTTTAAGATAAAACCACCCAAAAAAGGCTTTGCAATTGCAAAGCCTTTTTTATAATTATAAAACATCTTCTAAAATTTCTTCCATTGTTGGATAGTTAAATTGAAAACCTGTTGCTTTTATTTTTGAATTGTCCACCGCACTACCTTCTAATAAAATAGAAGCCATTTTTCCAAAAATTAACCTTAGCACAAAACCTGGTACATTAGGAAAAAATAAGGGTTTCTTTAATTGCTTTGCTATAGCTTGGGTTACTTCTTTATTAGTTTTATTAGCTGCTACCGCATTGTAAGCTCCTTCTATTTCAGGATTTTGTACTGCTTTTATATACATACTGCACAAGTCTTCTAAATGAAGAAAAGACATTATTTGCTGTCCAGATCCTATTGGAGAGCCTAATCCAAAACGGATGGGTTGTACTATTTTTTGCAAAGCAGAATCTTGTTTGGCAAATACAACTCCTGTGCGTAAGCAAACTGTTCTTATTCCTAATTCTTTAAATTGATATGCTGCTTTTTCCCATTGTTTACAAACATTTGCTAAAAAATCAGTTCCATACGTATCTGACTCTTTAAAAATTTTATTGGTAGTTTGTAACCCGTAGCAATCAGATCCTGAAGCAGAAATAAAAGATGTTACCTGATGCTTATTTTCTTTTAAAGTTTTAAAAATTAAATTTGCAGATGCTACCCTGCTATCAACAATTAGCTGTTTTTGTTTCTTTGTCCATCTACCATCAGCAATATTAGCTCCAGCTAAGTGAATAATACAATTGGCACTACAAACAGCCTCTACATCAATACTATTCTCCGCTATATTCCACACCGCATAGGAAAGTCCTTTTTTAGTAGATGTTCGTTTAGATCTAGACAAAACAACTACTTTATAGCCTAACTTTAATAATTGTTCTTGTAAGTAATTTCCTACCAAACCGGTTCCTCCTGTAATGATAACTTTCATGTATACATTTGTTTAGAAATCTAAAATACGAAAAGCAAACGCTTTAATAAGCCTAGTTAACATAGGTTATTGCTATTTAAAATAATTATATTTGATTTTTTTAAACTAAACAAAAAACTATGGATGTAAACAACATTATCGAAAATGTAACAGAGAAAGGTTCAGAATACCTTACTTTATACGGATTAAAGCTAGTATCTGCTATTGCAGTATGGATTATTGGAGGATTTATTATTGGTGCTCTTGTAAAAGGATTTAGCAAAATGCTAGACAAAAGCAAAACTGATGCTTCTTTAAAACCTTTCTTACAAAGTATTGTAAGTGTACTATTAAAAGTAATTTTAGTAATTACAGTATTGTCTACTTTAGGAATAGAAATGACTTCTTTTATTGCTATTTTAGGAGCTGCTGGTTTGGCTGTAGGTATGGCTTTATCAGGTACTTTACAAAACTTTGCTGGTGGGGTTATGATTTTAATTTTTAAGCCTTTTAAAGTAGGTGATGTAATTGAAGCACAAGGACACACAGGAGGAGTTAAAGAAATTCAGATTTTTAATACTATTTTAAAAACTCCAGATAACAAAACTATTATTATTCCTAACGGAGGATTATCTAACTCATCTATGGTTAACTATTCTACAGAACCTAAACGTAGAGTTGACTTTACTTTTGGAATTGGATATGGAGATAGTATAGAGCAAGGAAAAGAGGTTTTATTAGCTATTTTAAAGGCTGACTCAAGAATTATTAACGATCCTGCTGCACCATTTGTAGAAGTAGTAGCTTTGGCAGATAGTTCTGTAAACTTTGCTGTTAGAGTATGGGTAAACGCTGCAGATTACTGGGGAGTTTATTTTGACACGAATGCAAAAGTATACAACGAATTTAATAAAGTTGGATTGAACATTCCTTTTCCACAAATGGATGTACATGTACACAAAGCATCATAATTAATTAAGTACTTTATAACCTAAAAAACGCTCTACAATGTAGAGCGTTTTTTTATTCATCTATTTTTACGTGTCCCCAATTTTCACCTGTTTTAATTCTGTGAATTTGCATATCCGACACACCAAATTGCTTGGCAATCATTTTTAACCTTGTTTTGCTTTTTGTACTTGCTAATTTTCTTTTGATGATTCTTACTTTTCCCTCATCTAACTTATAATTAACAACCTTATTCTTTACAGCCTCTATAAACACAGGGTTTTTAAATTGATGTAATTCTTTTTCCCTTTTAGTAGCCCATTTTAAATTAGAAACATGATTGTTTAACTTATCGTAATCTAAATGGATTACATGAATGTCATCTTCCTTTTTTTCTAAAAAGTGTTCAGCTACTAATTTGTGTATAAACCTGCTTGTTTTCTTTCCATTTTTCTTTTGCTTAGCAGGTATTGCAGGGTATCCGTTAATTAAGTTTTTTCCTAATAATTTTTCTTCATCACCTTTGCAATTTAAAGCTCTTCCAAAATTAGAGATTTTCCATTTTTCGGTTGGGGCTATTTTGTCATCAAACTTAATTTCTTTCCATTCTTCATTTCTAAATCCGTGTATCATAAATTAAAATTTAAACGTGTTACTTAACCTCGTAGATATTTTATCTACAAATTTGTTAAATCCTAATCATAGCATTGATTATTTGGGGGTAAACTCCAAAAGCACTCAGAATAAGTATCTTATTGGTTACTCAAATATAGTAAATTGTTTTTAAAAAACCTTAATGGCTTCTTTTGGTAACCAACCTACTTGCCCATCGGCTATTTTAATTTTATGCCAATTTCCTACTCTATCAAGTACTTTTAGTTTGGTTCCTTCGTGTAAAGAAAAAATTTCTAAAGCTGTACTTCTTGGAGCATTTTTAACCGATACTTCTTCATTAAAAACAATAGCATACACTGTGTTTTTAGCTTTTAAATACTGTTGAGATGCTACCCCTAAGCCTACAAAACAACACACACTAATTACAATACCTAAGGTAAAAAACAACTTTTTTACACCGGGTTGTGTACTAAAGAAAAAGAGCATCCAAACCAATCCTGCTAATAAAGAACAAGCTACAGCTATTTTTGCCCAAGTGTTGTAAGAAAACACTGCTAATACAGTATCATTAAATTTTTCAAAAGTTGATTTTGGAATTACTTTGATGCTATCAATAATACTACGGTTAGCATATGTCAAATTGATTTTTGCATCTTGATTAGATGGATTTAACACCAATGCTTTTTCAAAATAATAAATAGCCTCTGCCATTTGATTGGTTTTGTAATAGGCATTTCCTAAATTAAAATAGACTTCAGAAGACTCTAAGCCTTGTTCTAAAATACTATGATAGGATTTGATAGCCTTAGTATAAGCTTCTGCTTGATACTGGCTATTTGCTTCTTTAAACACGTTTTGTGATTCTTGAGCACTCACAAAACTGATGAACATTACTAAAACTCCAAATACAAAATTTTTCATCTTTTCCGTTTTATAAGTTTTTATCAATTAAAGTGATGGCTTGTTTTGCTTTTTCAAAATCTTCTTGCATTTTAGCTTCAGAAGAGGCTGCATATCTAGCATATTCACAAGCAGCAAACACTGCTGTAAACTGACCTATAATTTCATCAGAAACTCCTTTTCCTTTTAATATTTCTGCAATTTTATCTTTAGAAATATCTGTAGTTTCAACTCTTAATTTTGCTTTTAAATAGTTGTGTAACGCTTTTTCTAACGAGCTGTAAAAAGTTTCTTTATTTCCTAATTCCTTTTTAGCACTTGCTAAATATTTCTTAGTTAATTTATCTGCCTGTTTTAATTTGTTTCTTGCAATGTCTTTACTTAATTCTCTTTGTTTTTTAGAAGCAAAAACTCCTAATGGTAAAATAACTAAAGGCAACAACAACAAAATATAGAACCATTTAGACAGGTAAAAATCTTCCTTTTCTATAGATTCCAGTTCAGTACTGGTTTGTACATATCTAAAATTCTGATCGCTTTTGCCTACCACTTGTTTTATGGTTCCGTTAGTATAATCTGAAGATGCAGCCGTTACTAATTCTTTTCCTTCTGTAACATCTAACACAATTTCATCAGAAGTAATGGTTTGATATTTTTCTTCTTTAGGATTAAAGAATGTAAATGAAGTTGCTGGAATGATAAACTTTCCTTTGTATTGAGGAACTACCGTATAAGCATTTTCTATACTTCCTTTTAAACCCGATGTAGTAACCTCTACATTTTCTTTTCTTTCCGGATCGTAAACTTCTAATTCTTTAGGAGTTTTAATGCTTGGGATTTCAAACAATTTTAAATTCCCTTTTCCAGATACTTTTACTTTTATTTGTGCGGATTCATTGGCTTTAAAAACAGCTCTACTTGTATTTACACTATAACTAAAATCTCCTACAGCTCCAGAAAAATTTAAAGGTTTTCCTTTTGATGGTAACGCTTTTACATGAATAGTTCTTTTAGCAGAAGTTAATTTTTGATTTACATTACGTGTAATCATATTTCCAAAAAAATCTCCTCTTCCTGTAGGAACACCAATGGTTAAATCTGCAGACATTGGGTTTACAGATAATTCTCCTGAACTTTGTGGAATTAACAATACTTTGTGTAATGTTGCATATTGCCAAGGTTCTCCTTTGTAAGTTCCATCTTTAAACTGTGGTCTTTCATTCTCTAGAGTTTGACTCCAAAAACCTTCGTAATTAGGAGGTGTATCTACATCAAAACCATTAATCCCCATTTGATTTACATACAATCTGTATTCCACATAAATAGGTTCTCCAACGTATGGATTTTCGTTAGAGATAGTCGTAACCATTTTTACATTCTGACTTGCAATATAATTTGGATCGTTAGGGTCTTTAGGCAAATCAACAGGATCTACTACCTGAATAGTAATTGCGTTAGATTCTATTGTTTTTCCTTTGTATTGTATGGTAGCAGGTGGCAATGTAAACGTACCTTTTCTTTTAGGCTCTACCATGTAGGTAAAGGTTTTGGTAAAGTTACTTTGTGCCTTTCCGTTGATGAATGTATAAGAATTACTAACCGATTGGCTAGGACCTCCAACTACCTTAAAATCTTTAAAATTAGGGAGTTTAAAATCATCTGCTTCTTGGTTGTTTATGGTATATTCTAACCTAAATCGCTGATTTTCTCCTAATGTTTTTTTGCTTGCTCTTGCTGTTAAATTTACCTGTGCTACTAATGTAGTACTGATGAAAAACAAAAACAAGGCAATTGTTTTGAATAAAAATGTGTTACCAGTCTTTTTCATTTTTGTTCGTTTTTGCTTTTACTTTTTGAGCATTTACTTTCTTCTGTGTTTTTTGCTCTTCGTTACTCATAGACTCTAACAACTGCTCCATTTGTTGTGGAGAAAGTTTAGATTCTTTAGGCTGACCCGGTTGTTCCTCCTCTTTTTTATCATCTCCTTTATCACCATCCTTTTTATCAGAATCTTGATCTTTTTTGTCTTCGTTTTCTTTATCGTCCTTCTTGTCTCCGTCCTTGTCTTCTTTTTTATCGCTATCCTTATCCCCTTTTCCGTCTTTATTTTGGTCTTTGTCTCCTTTGTCGTTTTTGTCCTTATTTTTATCGTCCTTGTTGTCTTTGTTATCCTTATTGTCTTTATTTTGCTGATCTTGTTTTTGTTTTTCTTGTTTAGCAGCAATAAATTTTTGACGTAAAATATCGTCTTTAGGATTTTTTAACAAAGCTTGTTTGTAAGACTCTAAAGCTTTTTCTAATTCCTTTTGTTTTTTAAAAGAATCCCCTATCAACTCACTAATTTTAGCCTTTTCTTCTTTTGTTTTGGCTAATTTATCTGCTAATTGATATTGTGTAATAGCCTCTTTATACTTTTTTTGGTTAAAGTAAGAATTGGCTAAATTATAAGCTCCTTTGTAATACGTTCCATCTTCTGCCAAACTTTTTTGATAAGCAATGGCAGCATCAGCATAATTCTTTTTATCGTATGCTTTGTTTCCACTTCTTAATTGCTTTTTAGCTTCGTACAGCTTTTCTTTTGGCAACTCTTGACCAAAAGTTACCAACGTAGTAAAAACTATAAATAAGGATAGTATTTGCTTCATTCTATTCTTCATTTTCATTAAACAAATTCACACTCTTTACCCATTTTGTTTTCTTTTCAAAAACAAACAAATCTAATAGTAACCATAAAATTCCTAAACCAATAAACCATTGGAACTGACTTTTATAATCTGAAAATTGTTTGGTTTCAAACTCTGTTTTTTTGGCTTTAGACAGTACATCAATAATTTTATTAACCGATGTTGCTGTTCTGTTTCCATCTACATAAAAACCATTGGCACTAGCAGCTACCTCTTGCAATACTTGAGCATGTCTTTGGGTAATAACTACTTCTCCGTTTTTGTCTTTTTTTAAGCCTTTTTTATAACCGTTAATCATATCTGGAATTACTCCTCCTTTTTCGGTACCCACTCCAATGGTAATGACTTTAATTCCTTCTTTGGCTAATTCTTTAGCTTGCTCAACAGTATTTTCTTCATGATCTTCTCCATCAGATAAAATGACCAAATACTTATTGGTTTGCTCTTCGTTATTGTAATAATTTTTAGCAGAACTTAAAGCTTCGTTAATGGCAGTTCCTTGACTAGAAACCATGTCTGGTGAAGCATTTTTTAAAAATAATTTGGCCGCAGCATGATCTGTAGTAATGGGTAATAAAGGATAAGAATTACCTGCATAAATAATAATTCCAATTCTATCACTTCCTAATTGATCTATCGTTTTAAGAATAATTTGTTTTGCTTTTTCTAATCGGTTAGGTGCAATGTCTTCTGACAACATACTTTTAGAAACATCTAAAGCAAATACAATATCTACTCCTTCTCTTTTAACAGTTTCTAATTTTGTTCCAATTTTTGGATTGACTAATGCAATTACCAAACTGGCTATTGCCAAAGCTAAAAACACATACTTTAATGTTGATTTGTACACCGAAAAATCTGGAGCTAATTTTTGTAACAAACCAGCTGTTGCAAAGGCTTTTTGTTTGCGTTTTTGCCACCAAAATTTATATAACAAAACCACCAATAAAAAGGGAAGTAATGCAAGGGCATAAAAATATATAGGTTCTTCTAATCTTTGCATAACTATATAAAACTTTTAAATAAAGTGTTCTTTAACAAATACTCTAAAACCAACAATCCTAAAGCCGCTAGAATTAAATTTCTATATAGCTCTTGGTAGTTGTAATATTTAAACTCTTCTATTTCTGTTTTTTCTAATTTATCTATTTCATCATAAATAGTTTTTAACTTGGTGTTAGAAGTTGCTCTAAAATACTTACCACCTGTTTCTTCTGCTATGTATGTTAATAGTTTTTCGTCAATTTCTACTTGCATAGGTTTGTACAACAATCTACCCTGATAGTCTTTAGCGTAAGGCATTTCTGCCATTCCGTTAGTACCAATACCAATGGTATATACTTTAATTCCGCTACCTTTTGCCAACTCAGTAGCTAATTTAGGATCTACAGAACCTGCCGTATTTACTCCATCTGTTAACAGAATAATTACTTTGCTTTTGGCTTTGCTATCTTTTAATCGGTTTACGGCAGAACCCAATCCCATACCTATGGCAGTACCATCTTCTATTCCTCCATATTCTATGGTAGCAATAGTTCTTTTTACAATAGATTTATCACTTGTAATAGGAGTTTTAGTATAACTTTCTCCAGCATACAATACTACTCCAATTCTATCGTTAGGACGTTTGTCTACAAACTTTCCTGCAACTTCTTTTAAAGCTTCTAATCTGTTTGGCTTTAAGTCTCTAGCCAACATAGATCCCGAAACATCGGTTGCCATTACAATGTCTATTCCTTTATTTTTTTTGTTTTTAGTAGTAACCGCTACATTTCTAGGTCTTGCCAAAGCTATAATTAACAACGCAAGCGCTAACAATCTAAATGCCCATAAACCACGATATAAATAAGTGTAAAATCCTGGTTGTTGTACAGACTTAACAGATGAAATAGCCAACTTAGCTTGATTTCTATTTCTGCTGATGTACAACCAAACCGCTACTAACGGAATGATGACTAAACCCCATAAAAATAATGGGTCTGTAAATTCAAAATTACTGTACTTCATTTTTTTCTACCGTCTTTTTTGATTCTACAATTTTATGGATGGTTTCTATCACAGCCTCTGCATCGTATTTATGTCCTTTGATGTCATTTTCTATAGGTTTTTGTTTGGCAAATTTTACAAAATCTGCTTGTGATAAAAGACCTTCTAATCTTTCTAAAATATCTTTATCTAAACCTAATTGTTGTTGTTTGTTTTCTCCTTTTAATAACTCCATCAACTCATCTGTAGTGGTTTCTAAAGCTTGTACAAACAATTCATCTCCTATATATTTTCTAACAATGTCTGTCAATTCAGAATAATATTCTTTTACCTGATTGTTTTGCCACAATTCTTTAGACTCTAAGTTTTTTAATTCTTTGGTTGCCGCTATATAAGGTGGTATTTTAGGAATAACAACTTCTTGCTTTTCTTCTTTTTTACGGAATAAAAAGTATAGAGCCACTATAAAAGCAATAACTCCTAAAGTGATGTACGAATAGTTTTGATAACGATACCAAACTTCTGCAAAGGTATAAGCTTCTGTTTCTTGTCCTTTGGTTTTATAATAAGGTGCTAATTTGGTAGTATCTACAGCAACTGTAGCTACATTTACCAATAAAGAGTCTGTAAAATAAGCCTTGGCATCTAAAAATACTTGTTGTTTTTTAATGTAAAAAGAACCACTATCAAATCCTGTAATTAAATACTTTTTTAAAATTTGATTGTTTACCGTATCGGTTGGCAATTCTTCTGCTAACTCTAAACCGTCTAATTCCAATTTGGTAAACGTTACTTGTTTACCTTTGGAAACCTGAATGGTATACGTTAACTGTTCTCCTATTTTAATATTAGTTGTATCTGCTTTTATGGTGATGGATGGTTCTATTTGAGCCATCATAAATACACTAAATAAGCAACAAATACTTGTGATGAAATACTTCATATTACCCACGTTGTTTAAAGTATGTCAATAATTTTTTTGCGTAATTCTCTTCCGTTCTACAACTTAACACACCTGCACCACTCTTTTTAAAAGCAGTTTCAAAGTTTTGTTTCCAATTGTAAAACTGTTTTTCGTAATTGGTACGAACTTTTTTAGACGATGTATTTACCAAAACGGTAGCTCCACTTTCGGCATCTACCATAGGAACTAATCCTATCTTTGGCAAGGTTTCATCAAACTGATCGTAAACTCTAACTCCTGTAACATCGTGTTTATTTCCTAGAATTTTTAAGGTGTGTTCGTAACCATCATCCATAAAATCGGACAAGACAAAAACAATGGCTTTTTTTCTCATGACGTTAGACATGTATTTTAAAGCTTCGTTAATGTTTGTTTTTTGACTTTTAGGTTCAAATTCAATCATTTCTCTAATGATTCGTAATACGTGACTTTTTCCTTTTTTGGGTGGAATGTACAATTCAACTCCATCAGAAAATAACAACAATCCTACTTTATCATTATTTTGAATGGCCGAAAACGCTAATGTTGCAGCAATTTCTGTAAGCGTTGCTCTTTTAAATTGCTCCTGTGTTCCAAAATTTCCAGAACCACTAATGTCTACCATCAACATCATAGTTAGTTCTCGTTCCTCTTCAAAAACTTTTACATAAGGTTCGTTATAACGAGCGGTTACATTCCAGTCTATACTACGGATATCATCACCAAATTGATATTGTTTTACCTCACTAAAAGTCATACCACGTCCTTTAAAAGAACTGTGATATTCTCCTGAAAAGATATGATCGGACAAACGACGTGTCTTGATCTCTATCTTACGTACTTTTTTTAAGATTTCTTTGGTGTCCATTTTTTTAGGGTATCTAGTAACAGGTAGCAGGTAGCAAGTACTTTTTAATTACTGTTTGTAATCCTGATACTTGATACTAACTACTTGATACTGCTATGGTACTTCTACTACGTTTACAATTTGGTTTACAATATCTTCTGCAGTTACATTTTCTGCTTCTGCTTCGTACGTAATTCCAATACGGTGACGTAAAATATCTAAAACAACTGCCCTTACATCTTCTGGAATTACATATCCTCTACGTTTGATAAAAGCATGACATTTAGCGGCTTTAGCTAAAGAAATACTACCACGAGGAGAAGCTCCAAAAGAAATTAACGGTTTTAAGTTTACCAATCCGTATTTTTCCGGATAACGAGTGGCAAAAATTAAATCTAAAATGTATTTCTCAATTTTTTCGTCCATGTATACTTCCTGAACTACTTCACGAGCTTTGATAATTTGCTCTAAAGAAACTACAGGGTTTACTTTTTCGTAAGTTCCGGATAAGTTAGCTCTCATAATTAATTGCTCCTCTTCTAATTTAGGATAATCAATTACTACTTTTAACATAAAACGGTCTACCTGTGCTTCTGGTAAGGTATAAGTTCCTTCTTGATCTACAGGGTTTTGAGTTGCCATTACTAAGAAAGGTTCGTCTAACTTAAAAGTTTCATCACCAATGGTAATTTGACGTTCTTGCATGGCTTCTAACAATGCTGACTGCACTTTTGCTGGAGCACGGTTAATTTCATCTGCCAACACAAAGTTTGCAAAAATAGGACCTTTCTTAATAGAAAAATCATTTTCCTTCATGTTGTATATCATGGTTCCTACCACATCGGCAGGTAATAAATCTGGTGTAAACTGAATACGGCTAAAAGCACCGTCTACAGCTTTTGCTAATGTATTAATTGCCAAAGTTTTTGCCAATCCTGGAACTCCTTCTAATAAAATATGTCCATTCCCAAGCAAACCAATCAACAAACGGTCAATCATGTGTTTTTGACCTACAATAACTTTGTTCATTTCTAAGGACAATAAATCCACAAATGCACTTTCTCTTTCGATTTTTTCGCTGATAGCTCTTACGTCTACTTCCATTATTTATAAGGTTTTATTCTTAATACAGTTGTTTGCAATCAATTTGTGTACCAAAATACAATATTGATACCAATTAAGTAATTTTGACAGATTTTAAAAACAAAAAGAGCCAAGAAAATCTTGACTCTTTTTAAGATAGCTAATATTGCTACTAAAAACACAAAGTATTTAGTATTTGATTAAATGATTTATAATTTTATAAATTTCTTAACCAAACTTCCATTACTAGTATCTATCTTAATTAAATAAACACCTCTTAATAAAGAAACTGTATTAATTTTATCACTATCATCAATTGTTATAAACAAACTTCCTAAAGTTGTTATTACCGTGATTCTATTTACTTTGATAGTAGCGCTATGTACGATCTCTACTTGGTTCTCTGTGATTTTTAAGCTTATTTCTTTATGAAACACATTTTCTTCTATATCTAATGTAGACTCTTCTCTAATACTTTTAAAGTCTTGCCAAACAGCTGTATTTTGATATGTCGCTATAGCTATATCATTAGGCACTATTAAACTTACATTATTTAATATAACACCTTCAAAAACATTATTATCACTTATATCTATTGGATTTGAATTTTCTACAATAACTGTTTCTAATTCGTTACAGTTTTTAAAAGCTCTTTCTCCAATACTTGTGACTGTTCCAGGAATTGTTATACTAGTTAACCCACTAGAAGAAAAAGCAAATGCTCCAATACTTGTTAACGAATTTGCAACAACTATTTTATTTGCTTGGTTTTGATAACTTATTTTAGCTGATGAATTATCACTAGTCTGTTCACTAAAAACAACAACTTCTAAATTTGTAGTATCGGCAAAAGCATAATCACCAATACTAGTAACTGTACTTGGAATAACTACCGTTTGTAAATTTGTAGAATTTCTAAAAGCAGAGTTTCCTATTGATCTTAGATTAGTAGCTCCTGATAAATCAATACTCGTAATATCTGTATTGTCTTTAAAAGCATCATTTGCAATAGCAGTTACTTTATAAACAATTCCATCAAAAATAACCGTTGCTGGAATTACAACAGATCCGTTATGTAAACTATTATAACCTAATTCAACTGTATTATTGGTTTCATCTGTGATATTAAAATCAAGACTATTTGCAGTAAAGGAAACACAAATTCTAAAATCTTCCCAAACACTTGTTAACTCATATAATTCTTTAGAAGCTATATTAGGTACTTTTAATGTAATCGCATCTAATGTTAAAGCATTAAAAACAGAGGCAGCAAGATCTGCTATTGGTGTTGTATTTTTTACAATTACATTTTTTAAACTAGTACAGCCTGAAAAAGAATAAGTCCCAATACTAGTTACAGAACTACCTAGAGTAACTGTTACCAAACTACTACAGTTGTTAAATACCGATGATTTAAGTTCTGTTACTAAATTACCTACAACAGCACTGGTTAAGCTACTACAGCTAGTAAAAACAGCATTTCCTAAACTGGTTACAGAATTTGGAATAACAATACTTGTTAAAGCACTAGCTCCTCCAAATGCAAAATCTTCTATATGAGTTAAACCTTCTGGAAGGGTAACTGTTGTTAAATTAGTACAACCTGTAAAAGACTCTTGACCAATTATTGTTAAATTGGTAGCTCCTGACAAATCAACAGTTGTAATAGTACTATTTTGTTTAAAAGCATCTTTGGCAATACTGGTTACATTATACGTAGTTTGACCATCGCTAACTGTAGCTGGAAGGCTAAATGTAGTACCTGTATACGAAATATTATCGCCTAGTTCTACCGTTTTATTTGTCAAATCGGTAACATTATAAGCAATTCCTTCAAAAGTAAATTTTGGTGCTATTATAGGGCTAAAATCTTTCCAAACTGCTGCTGTTGCATAGGCTGCTATTGCCGTTCCATTGAATACATTTAAAGGTATATTACTTAAAGTAAGTCCTTCAAAAACATTGGCTTGGATACTTACAGGTATTGGGTTTTTTACCGTTACACTTGTAACACCTGTACAGTTTTTAAAGGCTGATTCGTCAATACTGGTTACCTTAGACGGAAGTAATAAGTCTCCTGAAAGCTTAGTACAACCATCAAATGCAAAAGCTCCAATATTTGTTACCAGACTAGGCAAACTTAAAGTTCCTGTCATCTCACTACAACCTGAAAAGGCTCCTTCTCCAATGCTTACTAAACTTGCAGCTGTTGTTATATCTAAATAAGTAATATTTGTATTGTTTTTAAAAGCATTCTTTGAAATACCTATGACATTATAAGTAATACCGCTACCTCCTTCATCAACAAGATCTCCACCATCTCCAAGGCCATCGTCATAACCTCCGTCTCCAAAGCCTCCACCGAAGCCATCATCTCCTCCAAGACCTCCGTCATCAATGCCGTCTCCTTGATCTGTACCTGTATTAGGGTCGGTAACAGAGTCTAGAATACTAAGAAATGAATCTGCAAAAGAACTATTGTCTCCTACTTCAACCGTATAATTGATTGGATCTACAATTGTATAAACAAGACCTCCAACGGTAAAACCTGGCACTGAAATCGTTTTAAAATCTGACCAAACTGAAGTTCCTTCATAAGCTGTTTTGGCAGCTGCATTTGGAACATTTAAAGGAATCGTACTCAAACTAAGACCTTCAAAAACATTGGCTTGGATACTTACAGGTATTGAATTTCTTACAGAAACACTAGTGATACCTACACAACCTGAAAATGCATGTGCTCCAATACTTGTTACAGAAGCTGGTAAACTTAAAGCTCCTGAAAATGCAGTACAGCCTGAAAAAGCGGACTCACCAATGCTTTCTAAAACAACAGTTGCTGCGATTTTTAAATAAGCAATATGGGTATTGTCTTTAAAAGCGTTCTTTGAAATTCCTATTACCTTGTAAGAAATATCTGTACTTGGGTCTGTTACAGTCTCTGGAATAGAAACCGTTACTCCCTCATAAGTAGTGTTATCTCCTACAGAAACTAAATTAGTAGCCGTGTTAATAATTATATAATTAATTCCATCAACAGTAAATTTTATACTTAAATTTTCGTCTTCTTCTACACTTTTAAAATCTTTCCAAACTGTTGCTTCATCATACAATACTTTAGATCCTAATGGTACTTTTAAAATTATATTTTCTAAAGAAATATTACTAAAAACAGTAGGATTTATAATTACTGGTGTTGTGTTTTTCACACTTACACTAGTTAAGCTAGTACAAAGTGTAAAAGCATTTGTTCCAATGCTAGTTGTTAAATTTGGAATTGCAATCGTTGTTAAGCTATTGCAATTATAAAAAGTATATGCACCAATACTTGTTACCGCATCTGGTATATTAATACTTGTTAAACCACTACACTCTGAAAAAGCAGCTTCTCCAATACTTGTTACAGTATTTGGAAGAATTAATTCTCCACTTAATCCTGATAAATAAAAAGCTCCATACCCAATACTTGTTAGAGAATTTCCTATTGATAGAGATTGTAAATTGACTGTATGTACAAAGGCAGACTTTCCAATACTTATTACACTGTCTGGAATATTAATACTTGTTAAACTATTACAGTTGTAAAAAGTATAAGCTCTAATATCTTTTACACCATCTGGAATATCAATACTTGTTAAACTACTACATTCTGAAAAAGCAGCCTCTCCAATACTTGTTACAGTATTTGGAAGACTTAATTCTCCACTCACACCCGATTTATAGAAAGCTCCGTCTCCAATACTTATTAAAGAATTTCCTAATGTCAAAGTTATCAAATCAGTTGTTTCAACAAAGGCATAACTTCCTATACTTGTTACCGAATTGGGGATTTCCAAACTTTTTATGCTTGAACATCCATAAAAAGTATAAGGTTCAATACTTGTAATAGCATCTGGTATATTAATACTTGTTAAACCACTACATTCTGAAAAAGCAGCTTCTCCAATACTTGTTACAGTATTTGGAAGGGTTAATTCTCCACTTAATCCTGATAAATAAAAAGCTCCTATTCCGATACTAGTTATAGAACTTCCTATTGTTAAAGCTGTTAAACCATTATTTCCAACAAAAGCAAAATCACCAATAGTTGTTACTGTATATTCAATTTCATTATCTGGATTGATAACCTTATTAGGGATTACAACAGCCCCAATATATGAAGTGTTATTACCTACTGTTACTGTTTTGTTACTTGAATTTATAACAACATAATTAATATTATCTACCGTAAAAGACTCACTTAATTCTAAATCTTCTGTTATACTTTTAAAGTCTTTCCAAACAGGAGCCGTTTCATATAATGTTTTTGTAGCAAAAGGTATTTTTAACTCTATTTCAGCAATATTAAGATTGCTAAAAACCGCTGCATTGATGCTTATTGGGGCTTCCATTTTTACACTTACACTAGTTAACCCAGTACAAGAACTAAAAGAAAAATCTTTAAGAGTGACTAAAGCCTTAGGGAGCACAATATTTGTTAATCCTGTACAACCTTCAAAAGTATAAGGTTCAATATTAGTTATAGACTCAGGAATTTTTATACTTGTTAAATCAACACATCCTGAAAAAGCAGCCTCTCCAATACTTGTTATTATATTTGGAATTATAATTTCTCCTATTAATCCCGAATTTTTAAAGGCATTTTTTCCAATAGTTGTGATTAAGCTTCCTATAGTTATACTTTTTAATCCATTAGATCCCATAAAAGCATTTTCTCCAATACTTGTTATTGAATATTCTAAAAAAGTATCTGAATTGGTAACTTTGCTAGGAATTATAGCAGCTCCAACAAAAGAAGTATTACTACCTACTTTTACATTGTGGTTAACAGAATCTGTAATAATATATTTTATTCCATCAACTATAAATTGTGGGCTAATACTATCATCTTCTTTTATACTTTTAAAATTTTTCCATACCTCTGCTGCCTCGTATAAAGATTTGGTTCCAACTGGAACATTTAAATTAATATTTTCAATATTAACTCCTGTAAAAACATTTGCTTCAATAATTACAGGGCTTAACATTTTTACACTGATGCTAGATAAATTGGTACAAGATACAAAAGCATTATTCCCAATAGATGTGATTGTTTCTGGTAAAATTATACTTGCCAATCCAACACATCCTGAAAAAGCATTTTCTCCTATTGTTGTTACAGAAACAGGCAAAGTTATTTCTGTTAAATTATTATTACCTAAAAATGCAGAATTTGATATGCTATTAACTGTATATTCAATACCAGAACTAGCATCTACAACAGAATTTGGAATAACTGCTGCTCCTACATAAGAGTTGTTTTTTGCTACTGCAACTGTTTTATTAACCGTATTGGTAACAATATAATTAATTCCATTAGTAATAAACTGAACGCTTAAACTTTCATCTTCTGTAATTGTTTTAAAATCTTTCCATACCTCTGCTGCCTCGTATAAAGATTGAGTCCCAACAGGAACATTTAAATCAATATTTTCTATGGTAATATTATTAAAAACATTAGCATTAATACTAATAGGAACAGCCGGTTTAGAGTTTATTGTAGTTAAAAATATACAGTTAGAAAAAGCATTTTCTGCTATATTAGTTAAAGAATTGGGGATTGTTAAAGTTGTTATACTGGTACACCCTTCAAAAGCAGAACTACCAATACTTGTTACAGTGTATTGAATAGCTGTATCTGTATCTATAACAGTATTAGGTACTGATAAATTTGAACCATTATAAGAAGTATTAACATATACTTCTACTGTTTTTTTTGAGGAGTTATTAACAGCATAATTAATCCCATTAGCTGTAAATATTTTACTTAAACCATCTTTTTCTGTAATAGTTTTAAAATTTTTCCACACCTCTGCTGACTGGTACAAAGATTGAGTTCCAACTGGTACTCTTAAATCTATATTACCAATATTACCATTATTAAAAATATTAGCATTGACACTTAAAGGAGTTCTAAGTTTTACAATTACATTGGTTAATTTTGAAGTTATTGTTTCACCAAATAAAGAACTATTTACACCACCAAAAGACTGATTTCCAATACTTGTAACAGCATCAGGAATGATTAGATTTGTTAAATTTACACAGCCTTTAAAAGCAGATGCTCCAATGGTAGTTAATGAACTACCCAAAGTTAAACTGGTTAAGTTTAAAGGTGGTTGGTTATATCCTAAACTAGATGCATCTGTTGTTGAAAAAGCAGAAGAACCAATACTAATTACACTATCTGGAATGGTTAAACTGGTTAAATTTACACAACCTTTAAAAGCAGAAGAACCAATACTTGAAAGTGAACTTCCTAAAGTTAAACTGGTTAATTTTAAAGATGGTTGGTTATATCCTAAACTAGATGCATCTGTTGTTGAAAAAGCAGAAGAACCAATACTAATTACACTATCTGGAATGGTTAAACTGGTTAAATT
>NZ_JAATJG010000001.1:0-34692 GCF_011927765.1 Wenyingzhuangia aestuarii | reverse complement strand
TTACACAACCTTTAAAAGCAGAAGAACCAATACTTGAAAGTGAACTTCCTAAAGTTAAACTGGTTAATTTTAAAGATGGTTGGTTACCTCCTAAACCAGATGTATCTGTTGTTGAAAAAGCAGAAGAACCAATACTAATTACACTATCTGGAATGGTTAAACTGGTTAAATTTTCACAGCCTCTAAAAGCAGAGGCTCCAATAGTAGTTAATGAATTACCTAAGGTTAAACTGGTTAATTTTAAAGGTGGTTCATAACCCAATAAATCATGATTATTATAAGTTTCAAAAGCGGAATCTCCAATACTTATTACACTATCTGGAATGGTTAAACTGGTTAAATTTACACAACCTTTAAAAGCAGATGCTCCAATAGTAATTAATGAACTACCCAAAGTTAAACTGGTTAAATTACTTTCTTTATTAAAAATTCTATTTTCATTAATAGCAAAAGCGGAGTCTCCAATACTAATTACACTATCTGGAATGGTTAAACTTACTAAGCTATTACAATTTTTAAAAGCAGAAACACCTATTGTCTTTAATGAATTCCCTAATGTTATGGTTTCTAACCTTGAATAGTTTCTATGAGCACCTATGAAAGAAGAATATCCACCTTCAAAAGCAAAATCTCCAATACTTATTACAGAATTTGGAATGGTTAGACTTTTTAATTCTGATTGTCCATAAAAAGCATACTCTTTAATTGTAACTATTGTGTTTGGAATCGTTAAACTTGTTAGTTCACTACATCCTTTAAAAGCTCCATTTCCAATACTTGTTACTGTAAAAGTAACTCCATTATTTGTAACAGTACTAGGTATATTTACACTATATCCTCTATAGGAACTAACACCCCCATAGTTAGTATTATCCGTTGTTCCTCTATAAGTAATATTATCTCCTACTTCTGCTGTTTTGTTAGTTGCATCTGTAATATTGTAGTTAAGACCATCAACAGTAAATGTTTGCGCATTTACATTTACCAAAGCAAAAAAGAGTAAAAGGCTTAAGAGTATTTTTTTTTTCATTTTATGTAGTTTTATCAAACACCAATACCTTGGTGTTCTAGTTTTAGTTGTTTTAAACAAAAATAACTTCTAAAAAACCACTAGAACAGCCCAATAAGACAATACAATAGCCCAATCGGACATTTTTAATAATAATTAAAAATGAAAAAAAGAGAGAAAATTAAATTATTTTTAACACTCTATATTTTAAGAATTTTGAAGGTGTTCCTTAATATCAAACACACCATTTTCTAAAACACCATAGGTAAAATAGGTAATCCAATCTCCGGTATTGATGTATTTAGAATTGTGAGGTAAATCAAAAATCATAGGTAAATGACGATGACCAAATACAAAATAATCGTAGTGTTTTTCTTGCAATACTTCTTTACAAAACAAGATTAAATGTTCGTTGTATTCTCCTAAAAATTTTACATCTACTTCTCCAGAAATAGTTTTATTTTCTATAGAAAGATATTTGGCCAATCCCATTCCTAAATCGGGATGAAACCACTTAAACAACCAATTACACAAAGGGTTTACAAATATTTTTTTTAAAAATTTATAGCCTTTATCTCCTGGTCCTAAACCATCGCCATGGCCAATTAAAAAAGATTTATCGTGCAACCTAAATTCGGTAGGTTTTCTATATACTGGAATGTTTAATTCTTTTTCAAAGTAATCTGTCATCCATAAATCGTGATTACCTACAAAAAAATAAATAGGAATTCCTGAATCTCTAATTTCTGCTATTTTTCCTAAAACTCTTACAAATCCTTTAGGAACCACATGCTTGTATTCAAACCAAAAATCAAATAAATCACCCAATAAAAATATAGCCTCTGCATCTTTTTTAACAAGATCTAACCAGTTTACAAACAACTTTTCGCGTTGTAAACTTTTTTCTGCATTAGGAGCTCCAAAATGTTGATCGGAAGCAAAGTATATTTTTTTAGCTTTCAATATTTTATTGATTTTGGTGTAAGGATATTACTTTTTTAATATAAGAATCTCTTTGTTGCATCAACTTAAAATACACCTCATCGGTGGTAAGTGTGGTTGCAAAATTTTCTTTCATAAACGCTTTTAATGTTTCGTTATCAGAAAATTTATAAGGTGCAATGTACTTGTTAAATTCTTTTAAAATACTTGGAGTTACTTTAAATTCTTCTAAAAAATTAGCTTCGTTGTATTTTAACAATTCCTTTCTGTTTTTGTCTACATAGTTGTATACAAAATTATTAATTAAGTTTAATTCGTAGTAATTAGAGCTACTTGTAGTATCTAAAGGAATAAATACATCTGGAGTAATTCCGCCACCACCATACACTACTTTTCCTTTTGGAGTGGTGTATTTTAATGAGTCTACTACCTTAATACTGTCTCTATAAAACAATTCTCCGCTTTTGTAACGACTAGAAACTTCATCATCGTAATTATTATTTCCATAAGGTTTTTGAATAGAACGACCCGTAGGAGTGTAGTATCTAGCAATGGTTAATCGCATGGCAGAACCATCGTTAAAATCTATTTCTTGCTGTACCAATCCTTTTCCAAAAGTTCTACGTCCAATAATAGTTCCTCTATCATTATCTTGTAAAGCACCCGAAACAATTTCACTTGCCGATGCTGAATTTTCATCAACCAATACATAAATATGTCCTTTTTCAAAAGAACCTTTACTTGTAGCTACTGAGTTTTTTTGACGACCTTTTTTGTTTTTTGTGTACACAATTAACTTTCCATCTGCTAAAAACTCATCAGCTATTTGATCAGCAATATGCATATAACCTCCTGGATTTCCTCTAAGATCTAATACTAAATCTTGAATTCCATTTTTTTGTAAAGTATCTAAAGCTGTTTTAAATTCATCATAAGTAGTCATGGCAAATCTATCAACTTTAATATACCCTAAATCATCTGTTAATTTAAAAGCAACGGGTACACTTTTAATAGCAACTTTACCTCTAGTAATGTTAAAGTCTATTAAATTTTGTTCTCCAGGTCTGTGTACTTTTACCAATACCTGACTATCTTCTATTCCTTTTAACTTACTAACTATGTCGTTAGAGTTTAAGCCTTTACCAAAAATAGTGTCTTTATCTGCCGTTAATAATCTATCACCCGCTCTAATTCCAGCTTTTTTACTAGGTCCATCTGGCAATACTTTTACCACTACAACTGTATCTTTTTTAACTACAAATTGTACTCCAATACCTACAAAATTACCTTCCATGGTTTCTTTTGCATATTGTTGAGCATCTTTAGATAAATAACTAGAATGAGGATCTAATTTGTCTAATAAATCAGTGATTAATTCTTCGGTAATTTTATCGGCATCAACCTCATCTACATATTCACTTTCTATGTATTTAAGTACAGAACTTAATTTACCACCATCTCTTAAATTGGTAGGATTGTAAATTTTTCCAACATTACTAATATTAAAAAAACTTCCTAAAATAATTCCGAAAGCGATTGATAATCCAATAAAAATTGGAATGTTATTATTTTGCTTCATGTATATCTAATTTCAATAATTCAACACCTGCTTTTCTTAAAAAATCTATTCCTGTGGTGTCTTTGTATTCTTGTGCATATACCACTCTTTTAATTCCCGATTGGTGAATTAATTTACTACAATCTTTACAAGGTGATAATGTAATATATAACGTAGCTCCGTTGGTAGATTGGGTAGAGGCAGCTACTTTTAAAATTGCGTTGGCCTCTGCATGTAATACCATCCATTTGGTATCGTAATTACTATCTTCACAACAGTTGTCAAATCCAGAAGGAGTACCGTTGTAACCGTCAGAAATAATCATTCTATCTTTTACAATTAAAGCACCTACTTGTTTTCTTTCACAATGCGACAATTTTGCCCACTCAAAAGCCATTCTTAAATAAGCCGTATCGTACTTTAGTTGTTTTTCATCCAGCATTGCTGTCATTTCAATTCTTTTTATTTAAACTATTGAACAAAAATAGTATCTTATTGTTACTTCGTACTAAAAATATAGATATAAATAGATAATATTGCACTTATAATAAATTAAAAATCCAAATGAAATACTTTTTTGCCCTTCTATTGACAGCCTTATTTTTACCTTCTTGTAAAAATGACAAACAAAATACTACAACTACAGCTACTAAAACTGAAGTAAAAGAAACAAAAACAGCTCCAATTTCTAAAGTAGCCGATACTAGTAATATGGTATTGTTTAACGGGGGAAAAATTACAGTAGGTGCAAATGATAGAACTCCTATTGAAGCTCCTGCTTTTGAAGCTACCGTAGCTCCGTTTTACTTAGATGTAAATTTAGTTACTGTTGCTGATTTTAGAAAATTTGTAGAAGCTACTAATTATACTACAGAGGCTGAAAATTACGGAGATTCTGGAGTGTTTGATTTTGCAAACATTACTTGGAACTTGGTAAAAGGAGTTACTTGGGAATTTCCTTTTGGAATTGATGGAGAAAAAGCCAAAGACAATCATCCTGTAACACATGTAAGTTGGAACGATGCGGTTGCTTATGCTAAATGGGCTAGAAAAAGATTACCTACAGAAATAGAGTGGGAGTTTGCTGCAAAAAATGGAAATAATTTAAAATATCCTTGGGGAAACACCGTTAGAAAGAACAATAAAATTATGGCCAATACTTGGGATGGAAAAACAATTCAAGATCAAAACGCAGTGGATGGATATTTGTTTACTTCTCCTGTTAATGCTTTTCCTAAAAGTAACAGTGGAATTTACGATATGGTAGGAAACGTTTGGCAATGGACAAGTTCTGTTTTTGAACCTTATGACAAAAATGCTCCTTTTCAAAAAAATCCAAATGCTGTAGTTACAAGAGGAGGTTCTTTTATGTATGACCAAGCTTTAGAATTAAGTTTTACAACTACATTTAGAGCTCAAAATACTATAGATTCTTCTTTATTTAATACAGGATTTAGATGTGCAAAATCTGTTAATTAAATAAAAGACTATTTAATCTTTTATTATTATATTTGAATACTATTTAAAACCATCATCTTTTGAAAAAAATTTATTTACTACTACTAACAACTTTGTTATTTATTGCTTGTAAAAACACAAAAGATGAGGGCTATCAAAAAGTAGATCCTATGTCTATTTTTACCAATACAGATAGTATTCCAAACAAACATTATGTAGGTAGTCAAAAATGTAAAGAATGTCATGCAGATCAATTTCAAGAATGGGAAGGATCTCATCATGATAAATCTATGCAAAAAGCATCTAGAGAAAGTATAATTGCTCCATTTAAGGGAGAAGTCTTTAAAAGTCAAGGAGTAACTTCTACCTTTTTTCAAAAAGATGGAAAATTCTATGCAAATACAGAAGGGAGAGATGGTAAAAATCATGATTTTCAGATTATTTATACTTTTGGATTAACTCCTTTACAACAATATATTGTGTTGTTTCCTGATGGACATTATCAATGTTTAAGAACTGCTTATGACACCGTAAAAGGAAAGTGGTTTGATTTGTATCCGGATTTTAAAGTAGTACATAGCGAATGGTTGCATTGGAGTAGAGGAGGACTAAATTGGAATACCATGTGTTCTGATTGCCACAGTACCAATGTTAAAAAGAATTACAACGAAAAAGACCATAGTTACGATACTAATTATGCTATTATAAATGTAAGTTGTGAAGCTTGTCATGGACCTGGAAAAGAGCATGTTTCTAATGCTATAATTAAAGGAGACCATTACAAAACAGATGGTACCATGCAAATGACCAATTTAGGTTCTAAAGAATTGGTAGATGCTTGTGCAAGATGCCATGCAAGACGTGAAAATGTTAGTTTATTTCACACTCCAGAAGGAACGTTTTTAGACCATTATTTTCCACAATTAATTCGTGAAAATTTATACCATGCAGATGGTCAAATTTTAGATGAAGATTATGTGTATGGATCTTTTGTACAAAGTAAAATGTATCACAATGGAGTAAGTTGTAAAGATTGTCATAACGTACATTCTACCAAAAGAAAATTTAATGACAATAGATTGTGTTTACAATGTCATGAAGGACCTAAATACGACACAGAAAGTCATCATAAACACCCTATGGGAACAGAAAGTGCTTTGTGTATTAACTGTCATATGACCGGTAAACATTATATGGGAAATGATTTTAGACGTGACCATAGTTTTAGAATTCCTAGACCCGATTTAAGTTTAAAATACAACTCACCAAATGCTTGTGCTGGTTGTCATAAAGATAAAGACGATCAATGGGCTTATGATAATTTTGTAAAACTATACGGTGAACCTAAAAAAGATCATTTTTCTGATAAATTAGCTCCTGGAATTACAAGAGCAGAAGGAGGTAAAGACAGTTTAATGGCTTTGGCCAATGATACTGTTTATCCAAATATTGCTAGAGCATCGGCAGTTTCTAATTTAAACAATTACGTTTCTGAAATTAATATTAATGATGTTCTTAAATTTTTAAAAGACGATTCTCCTTTGGTAAAAGGGGCTGCTGCAGATTTAATGTTTGAATTAAAAGCGGGAACCGAAAATTACAAAGCTTTATTGCCTTTGTTAAAAGACAAAAAAAGAGCTGTAAGAACTAAAGCCTTTTTTGCTTTAAGTGCTGTACCAGCATCTAAAATACCAGAAGAATATAAACCCTTTTACAACAAAGTAAAAATTGAATTTGCTAACGTTTTAAAAGTAGGAGCAGAGTTTTCTGGAGGTAGAATGAAACGTGCCCAATACTACATGAGTGTTGGTAAAATTCCAAGTGCTATTAAAACTTTAGAAGAAGCTTTGGTGTTAGACCCTATAAACAATATAGTCCGTACTACATTGGCTAATTTATACTATCAGAACAAACAGTATATAGAAGCAGAAAAAGCATATAAAACCATTATAAAACAAGAACCTGGTTTTGGATTAACCAATTTTGATTATGGTTTGTTATTAAACGAATTAGGAAGACCTAAAGAAGCTATTGAGCAATTAAAAAAGGCTCTTGAATTTATGCCAGACAATGATAGAATTGTTTATAATTTGGCTTTGTTACATTTTAAAAACAATCAAACTAGCAATGCTATTTCTGTATTAAAAACTCAATTAAAAAGAAGTGCTAACAATACTGATTTAATTTATTTGTTAGCTTATATCTACCATCAAAATAAGCAAATAAAATTAGCTAAAGATCAGGTTGAAAAATTATTACAATTGGATCCTAACAATCAACAGTATCAGCAATTTTATCAAGCGTTGATCTAATTAAAAAGCATAAAAAAACTCAACTTTATCAGTTGAGTTTTTTTTTATAATAACTTAATGTTTTTTACAATTCTGCATTGGTTCTTACCCTACGTTTACTCACGCTAAAACGTCTTACAATTAAACGAGATCCTTTGTTATAGTTAGTATAATTAAATACCCAACTTAATAAAATAACAATTCTATTTTTAAAACCTACTAAAGAAATTAAGTGGATAAACATCCAAATTAACCAAGCAAAAAATCCTCCAAATTTTAAGTTTTTTAAATCTACAACAGCTTTGTTTCTACCAATAGTTGCCATAGAACCTTTATCATTATATACAAAAGGTTTTAACTGCGTATTTCCTTTTAAAATTTTAGGAAAGTTTTTAGCTAAATTATTTGCTTGCTGTATAGCCGGTTGTGCTACTTGTGGATGTCCTCTTGGATAATCTTCCGAAATCATTAAAGCTACATCTCCTAAAGCAAAAACATCTTTAAAACCTTTTATTTGATTAAATTCATTTACAAAATATCTTCGGCTTCTTGGTTCTGAAGATTCTTCAGGAAAACCATTAATTCTGTTTGCAATAACCCCTGCAGACCAAATTAAAGTACGTGTAGGAAACTCTTTTCCATCTGCAGTTTTAGCTAATTTTCCATCATATTCTGTTACAATGGTACTAGTATGTACTTTTACTCCTAATTCTTCTAAAAATTGTGTAGATTTTTTAGAGGCATTTTCACTCATAGGAGGTAAAACTCTAGGAGCACCTTCTAAAATATTAATTTGCATTAAACTTGCATCTAAATCCGGATAATCTAAAGGTAATACACTCTTTTTAAATTCTGCAATAGCTCCTGCCAATTCAACTCCGGTAGGACCTGCACCCACAATTACAAAGTTTAATAAAAACTTTATAGTTTCCTCATCGGTTTCTACACTAGCTCTTTCAAAATTTTGTAAAATCAAACTACGTAAATTCAATGCCTGAGGAATTGTTTTCATTGGCATTGCGTGTTTTTTGATTTCTTTATTCCCAAAATAATTGGTTTTAGTTCCTGTGTTAATGATTAAATAATCATAAAACAAATCACCAATATCTGATTTTATAATTTTATTTTGGGTATCAACTTCTTTTACATCAGCCATTCTAAAATAAAAATTCTGTTGCTTTTTAATAAACATCCTTAACGGATAAGCAATAGAATCTGACTCCAATCCACTTGTAGATATTTGGTACAATAATGGTTGAAAAGCATGGTAATTATGCTTGTTAACCATTACTAATTGAATGGGTAATTTTCTTAATTTTTTAACTAAGTTTAAACCTGCAAATCCTCCTCCAATTACTACAACTCTTGGTAAATCAACTTTAGGTATATTCATTTTGTGTTATTTAAGACGAAACTAAAAACTGTTATATATACGAATCAATAAAAAAAACTGCATTGAAATTTCAATACAGTTTTTTAACTATGTAAGTTCTTTATTTAAGAGCAAGCAATTTTACTAACTCTATTTTGATGACGACCTCCTTCAAACTCAGTGTTTAAAAAAGTTTCTACCATTTCTATAGCTTGTTCTACAGCAGTAAAACGAGCAGGAATACATAAAATATTTGCGTTGTTATGTTGTCTTACTAAAGAAACAATTTCTTTTGTCCAACATAAACCAGCTCTTACGTTTTGATATTTATTAGCAGTCATAGCAACACCATTGGCACTACCACAAATTAAAATTCCAAAATCTACAACTTTAGTACCTACATCGCTAGCTACTTTATGAGCGTGATCTGGATAATCTACACTATCAAAAGTATCCGTTCCATAATTCACTACCTCAATTCCTTTTTCTTCTAATAACTTTACGATAGCTAATTTATAAGCTGGACCAGCGTGATCGTTTCCGATTGCTATTTTCATAATGGTGGTTTTATAATTTGCCACAAATTTACAAAAAACCTAGGGTATAGTGCATTAAGTTTTGCTAGAAAAGAAAACAGATTGTGTTTAAATATTAAACTTCTTTTACTTTAATATATAATAACTAACAATCTACTTGTTAGCTGTTAGCTTCTTTTCATATGTTTTTAGTGGTTCAACTAAAAAGAAGATTACTTTTATATTGTCTTTTTTACTATTAAGTATATTAATGTTTTTTCTACTTATATACCTTAATATAAATAAGATTAGTTCATTTATATTTTATCAATAAAACTACTTTTAACAAAGGAATAGCATCAAAAAAGCAGTTTAAAAAAAACTGTTTTATTCTAAAAAAATAAGATACTGATGCTCAAATAGTTAAGTTTTATAAAAATACAATATCATCAATAAAGTGAATAACTTTTTAACAAATTCACATTATTAACAGTTATTAACACCATAAATAATAACTATTGCTAAAAACCTTTAAAATCAACAGATTACAAAAAACAGCAAATTGTTGATAAACTGTGGTTAAAAAAACGAAAGTAAATTTTGTATTCTAAGCTTAAAAAACAATACGCGACACACCTAATACAAAGCAAATTTATTTACTAAAAAGTTTTGAACGGTTATTAACAATTTATTCACGGTTTATGAATAATCAACAATCATTTTTTTATACTTAGAAAAAGTAAAAAAACGGTTATTAACAACTGTGAATAACTACTATTAATCTATTTAAAACAAAGAGTTTATAAATCTAATAACTTGTTAATAAAGTAAACTTAATGTTACCTCAAAATTAAATTAAGTAGAGTTATTGTATAAATGAACACCTAATAATACCCTATAATTTGTTTTATAAATTTTAAAAAAGAAGAAATTAGATATTATATAAGTGTTGATAACAATAACCTATTTAAAAAATGAAATTATAGAAAAGAGTAACATTAGTATAAAGCTCAGGAATTAATTTTGATATTATTACAACTAACATAAGTTATGATGTATGTTTGCAAAAAATTAAATTAATGAAACAAAAACTACTCTTAGTATTCGTATTAGCAACGCAATCTTTTTTTGCACAATGGTCTCAAGTAGGATCTGATATTGATAGTGATAGACAGAAAAACTTTTTTGGAACCTCTATAGCTATTAACGATTTAGGTGATATTGTTGCTGTAGGAGCTCCAGATGATGATGAATCTTCAACTATTTTTAATAACGGTGTAGTTACTGTTTACAAAAAAAACGAAGCAAACGAATGGGTGCAATATGGAAACGAAATAATTGGAGAAGCTGCAGATGATCAATCTGGTTATTCTTTAAGTATGAATGCTGCCGGAACTATTGTTGCTATAGGAAGTATTGTAAATAACGATGGAGGTCTTAATGCTGGACATGTTAGAGTTTACGAATACAATGCAGGAACTTGGACTAAAATAGGAACCGATTTAGATGGTGTGGCAGGAGATTATTTTGGATCTTCTGTAAGTTTAAATCAATCAGGAACTTTGTTAGCTGTGGGAGCTCCAGGAAATGCTGCTAATACAGGTTTGGTTAGAGTTTATGAATATACTGGAGGTAATTGGGTACAACAAGGTTTAGATTTAAGTGGTGTAGCAGGAGATAATTTTGGAACAGCAATAAGCATCAATCAACTAGGAACTAAATTAGCTGTGGGAGCTCCAGGAAATGCTACAAATACAGGTTTGGTTAAAATTTACGAATATAGTTCTAGTACTTGGTCTTTGCATTCTGAATTGTATGGAGAAACTTCTGAAGATTATTTTGGTACAACATTAGAGTTAAACGGTAACGGAAATACAATTATTGTTGGTGCTGTTAAAAGCGATGGAGCAGTTGGAATAGATACAGGACATGTAAGTGTTTATGAATATACCTCTTCATCATGGTCTCAAATAGGTAGTAATATAGAGGGAGAAGGATCTAAAGATGAGTTTGGAAATGCTGTTAGCATAAATACTGATGGTTTTATTATTGCTATTGGATCAAAAAGAAATGGAGACAATGCTACTAAACACGGACATGTAAGAATTTTTAGAAACGAATCTGGAACTTGGACACAATTAGGTGATGATATTAATGGAGAAGCTAATTATGACGAATCTGGGATTTCTGTAGATTTAAATAGTACAGGTTTTATAGTTTCTATAGGTGCTGCTTTAAACGATGGAGCTAAGGTAGATGCTGGACATGCTAGAATTTTTGAATATGAAGAAATTGTTTTAACTAATAAATCTACAACTATTGATGGATTGGTTATTAATTTCTCAAACGGTAGTTTTAGTAGTAATTTACCTAATATTAAATTAGAAATTAGAAATATTTTAGGACAAAATATTTCTAATAAATCAATTTCAACTGGGGTTTATTTAGTACTAGCACAAGATAATTTTGGTGCTACTCAATTATTTAAAATTTTTGTTAAATAAACATTTATCATCAAAAATAGAAACAAAAAAATCCTACTAAATTTAGTAGGATTTTTTGTTTTAATACTTGTAACAAAAGCTTTACAATAATTTATATAGCTAATGTCAAGGTGTTTCTTTAAATACAATTATCTTTATCACCATTAAATAAAGAGAGAAGTATATGCCAAGAGGTAATAAGAAAGGTATTTTTAAGAAAAAAGGAGGAGTTATAAAAGATCTTACACGTAAGGTTTTTAAAGTGTTGAATGAGAATAGTGGAAATCCTTTAAATTACAAACAAATTGCTGCCAAATTAGGATTTGACGATCATGGTAGCAAACAACAGTTGTTATTAAAGTTAGAAGAGTTAAAGGCTCAAAAAAAAATAAAAGAAGAAGATAGAGGTAAGTTTGTTTTAGATGCAGATAAAAATTATCACATTGGAACCTTAGATGTTACTAGTACAGGTAATGCCTATTTTATTTGTGATGATTTTGAAACCGATACATTTATCAACAAAAACAGTGTAAACGGAGGTTTAAATGGAGATACTGTTAAAGCTTATGTATATAAACGCAAACAACGTAACAAGTTAGAAGGGGAAATTGTAGAAGTATTAGAACGCAAAAAAACAGATTTTGTAGGAACATTACAATTAAGTGCTCGTTTTGGATTTGTAGTTGCCGATGATAGATCTATGAACAATGATATTTTTATTCCTAAAGATAAAATTGGTGAAGCTGTAGATGGAGACAAAGTTGTGGCTAGTATTACAGATTGGCCATCGGACTCTAAAAATCCTTATGGAATAATTACAAGAGTTTTAGGAAAAGCAGGGGAACACAATACAGAAATTCATTCTATTCTTGCTGAATATAATTTGCCTTACGAATTTCCACCAGAAGTAGAAGCAGCAGCCGAAAAAGTAGATATTAGTATTACAGATGAAGAAATTGCCAAACGTAGAGATATGCGTGATGTATTAACATTTACCATAGATCCACGTGATGCCAAAGATTTTGATGATGCTTTGTCTTTTCAAGTTTTAGAAAATGGAAATTACGAAATAGGAATTCATATTGCCGATGTATCACACTACGTGGCCGAAGGTTCCATTTTAGATGAAGAAGCATACAACAGAGCCACTTCTGTTTATTTGGTAGATAGGGTAGTACCTATGTTGCCAGAAATGTTATCTAACGGAGTTTGTTCTTTACGTCCCAACGAAGAAAAATTAACATTTTCTGCCGTGTTTGAATTGAATGACAAAGCAGAAATTAAAAAAGAATGGTACGGTAGAACAGTTACCTATTCTGATAAGCGTTTTGCTTATGAAGAAGCTCAGGTAATTATAGAAGAACCCGAAGAAACAAATCATATTATTCCTGATGAAATTTCTATTACAGGAGAAGCTTATAATGTAGATCCTAAAATATCTGAAGCCATTTTAAAAATGGATGTGTTGGCAAAAATTATGCGTGGTAAACGTATGAAATCTGGTGCTTTGGCTTTTGATAAAGTAGAAACCAAATTTAACTTAGATGAAGAAGCAAACCCAATAGGAGTGTTTTTTAAAGAATCTAAAGATGCTAACAAATTAATTGAAGAATTTATGTTGTTGGCTAACAGAAAAGTGGCAGAATTTGTTGGAAAAACAAAAGCAGGTCAAGCTAAAAAAACATTTATTTATCGTGTTCACGATGAACCTAATACCGACAAGTTAGAAGCTTTAGGAACTTTGGTTCAAAAATTTGGATATGGAATAGATACAAAATCTAGAATGTCTACCTCTAAATCTTTAAATAAATTATTGAGTGATGTACATGGAAAGGCAGAATCTAACATGATTGAAACCTTAACTATTAGATCTATGAGTAAGGCAGAATATACTACAGAAAATATAGGTCATTACGGATTGGCTTTTGATTATTATGGACATTTTACTTCTCCAATTCGTAGATATCCAGATGTTATGGCTCACCGTTTATTGCAACACTATTTAGATAAAGGAAAGCCTGTTTCTGCAGAAGATTTTGAAGAAAAATGTAAACATTCTTCAGAAATGGAAATGTTAGCTTCTAAAGCAGAACGAGAATCTATTAAATACATGCAAATTAAATACATGCAAAACTTTACTGGAAAAGCTTTTAAAGGAGTTATTTCTGGAGTAACAGAATGGGGTATTTATGTAGAAGTGTTAGAAAACAAATGTGAAGGAATGGTTAGAACTAGAGATATTACTAGCGATCATTTTGTTTTTGATCAGGAAGAATATGCTTTGGTAGGACGTAAGCATGGAGATATTTATCGCTTAGGTGATGAAGTTTGGATTAAAGTTAAAAATGCAGATTTAGAACGTAAACATTTAGACTTTTATTTAATAGAAGAGTAGTTAGGTATTAATTTTGATGCATGCTTACGAAATTGAATTTTTATAAAAAATGAAAAAAATATTTTTAGCAATTTTATTAATTGGGCAATTTTCTTTTGCTCAAGATTTAGTTAAAGATTTAAAACCTTTTAAAGCGATTACAATTAATAGTGCCATGGAGGTAGAATTAATTTTAGCTGATGGTTTTAAAATTGAAGTTTATGGTAAGGATGTAGATAAATTATCTGTAAGTGATCGTAATAAAGAATTAAAATTATCTACTTCTTTAAAAAAGAAATTTAAGAGCGATTTAAAAGTAAAAATTTATTATAACAATGGATTGCGACATATAAAATTAGCCAATCAAGTTGTGTTTACTTCTAAAGAGCCTATAATAGAGAAATTTTTAGAAATAGAAGCTGTTAATAACGTTAGAGCTAATTTAACGGTTCAAACTGATGATTTTATAGCTAACCTAGACTTAGGTAGTAATTTGCTTTTAAAAGGCTTTACAAAAAGTCAAAAAATTAAGGTAAAAAGTAAAAGTTTGTATGATGCTTTTAATTTTAAAAGTAAAAAAGCTTATGTAGAAGTAAGGGCTGCTCAAGCAGGTGTTTACGTATCAGAATTTTTAGATGCTGTTGCCAAACTTAAAGGAGAAATTACGTATATGGGAACTCCATATTCTGTAAACGAAAAAACTTTTTTAGGAAAAGTAATTCATAAAAAAGAGGAGTAAAATTGCACCCACTATTTATTATTAAAAAATGTATATTTGTAATTCTTAAAATACACAAGAAATGAACACTTTAAATATATCTTTAGGATTTGTAGGACCAGGACAATGGGTAATTATAGCAGTTATTGTATTGTTGTTATTTGGAGGTCGTAAAATTCCTGAATTAATGCGAGGACTTGGAGGAGGAATCAAAGAGTTTAAAAAAGCAACTCAAGAAGACGAAGACGAGCCTAAGAAAAAAATTGACGATGATAAAAAATAATTTATCATCTCTATAATAATTTACCTATTCTGAAAAGAGTAGGTTTTTTTTTACTACTACATGAACATTTTACATCTCATTAAAAAATCTGTACTAGATTTACGTGGCTATTTTAGTATACTTTTATTAGCCTCTTTACCTTTAAGTTTTTTACCCTTAGTAATTCAGGAAAATAAAATTATAGGTATGTTATTATTATTAGTTTTGTCTGGCCCCTTAAAAGCTGGTTTGTCAAAATTATCTTTAGCTATTGTAGATAAGCAACCTTTAAAATTATCTTTTTTTTTAGAAGGGTTTACTTATTTTAAAAACTCTCTAGGAGTATTTTTATTATCTCTTGTTTTTATAATAGGAGGATTATTTTTGTTAATTATTCCAGGAATAATTGTTGCTATTTGGTTGTCACAATCATATTTTGTACTTGCAGAAAATCCAACTTTAGAACCTATGGATGTGTTTAAAAAAAGTAAGGAATTAATAAAAGGAAGCGAACTACAACTTTTTTTAATTATGCTTTTTTTTACTTCAATTTCATTATTGTTAATATTAAGTAAATTAACCTTAGTTAGTTTGTTAATAGTTCCTATTCAATATGTTACTTTAAGTAATTTTTATAACTACTTAAAAAAATAAATAGATTTTTTATTATAACTTTGACGATACCCCATAAGTTATACCTGTTTGATAAAAAAAATATACCCCTTTTTTTTATTCATATCCCTTATTAGTTATTCTCAAAATTCTGTATTATTTACAGATAATTTTTCTGGAATTGAAAGTGTATTATTCAATCCTGCAAATATTATAGATTCTTATTATAAGGTTGATGTAAATATAATTTCATCTACAAGCAATTTAGGAAATTCCTATTCTGTTGTAAAACCGTATGATATCCTTAAGGATATTGAATTTGGAATTAATGATTTTAATACCCTTAATAATATTACTAATTCTAATGGTAATTTAGGAGCTTTAAAAGATGCTTCAGGTTTAAAAAGTGTAGATAGTTATGTTTTAAGAAACGACTATTCTAGCCATTCTAATTTTTATGGAAATTCAACTGTATTAGGTCCTTCATTTTTATGGTCTATTAATAAATATAATGCTGTTGGTTTTACTACTGCTATCCGTTTTAATGGAAATGTGTCTAATTTAAATACAGATTTATACAATCAATTTCTAGAAAAAACTTATTTAGACACTCCTGAGTTATTGTTAAAAAATGATTTTGGAACTTTAACAGGATCTGGTCAATCTTTTAGTTGGTACGAAGTTGGCTTTTCTTATGCTGCCGTACCATTACATAATTCTAGTGAATTGTTAAAAGTTGGAGTAAGTTTAAAATTTTTAAGAGGAATAAAATCATATTCTTTTTTGTTAAATAATTTAACATCAAACTTTACTTTAAATATTGATGATCTCGAGAATAGTTCCTTAGATTTAAATGGATCCATTTCTGTAGCTTCTTCTTACGAAGGTGCTAATTATGGTCAAGGAATTGATATTGGTTTTGTTTATGAAAAACGCAACAAAACATTGCCTATTAATTCTAGAGATAAAAAAGGGAATATTTATTTTAACAAAGCACCTTATTCCTACAAAGTATCTGCTTCTGTTACAGACTTAGGTTTTTTGTTTTTTAACAATGTTAAACAGCAAACTAATAATGTGAATGTAAACTTGCAAAACTCTAATTTTAATATTTCTAACTATCTAGGAGTAGGTTTTCAAGACACTAAAAAACAAACTTATTTATTACCTACAACAGCTCATTTAAATGTTGATTTTAATATAAATAATCATTGGTTTATTAATACCAATATAGATTATTATTTATTTTCTGATACAAGAAAATATGCGATGAAAACGGTTTCTAATTTTAGTATTACACCTAGGTATGAGTCTCAACATATTTCTGCATTTTTACCTGTTAGTATTAATAAATTTGGAATTTTAAAATCGGGTGTAGGTTTAAGAACAGGTTTTTTATTTGTTGGAAGTTCTTCTATAATTTCTAATTTCTTTGATGAGTCTAAAGAATTTGATTTTTTTGTAGGAGTTAAAATTCCGATTTATAATTCTAAAGTGATCAAAGAATACAAAAGAAGTATTAGAAAATATACACTTGATAATGGTAGGGGTAACTTAAATAAAAAAAGGAGACACTAATTACTAGTGTCTCCTTTTTTTTATTATAATTGAATGCTATTTTTTAGAACTGTCTTGAATTGTATTTGCTGCTGCTAAACTAGTAACCATATCATTTAACATACTATTTGCTGCATTAGGATTGTTAGGTAGTAAAATTAAATTACTATTACTTTCTGATCCTATAGATTGCAACGTATCATAATGTTGTGTAATAACTATTAAAGCTGAAGCCTCGCTACTATTAATTCCTGCTTTACTTAATACATCTACAGACTCTTCTAAACCACGAGCAATTTCTCTACGTTGGTCTGCAATTCCTTTTCCTTGTAAACGTTTACTTTCTGCTTCACCACGTGCTCTTTCTACAATAGCAATACGCTGTGCATCTCCTTCAAACTGTGCGGCAATTTTTTCACGTTCCGCAGCGTTAATTCTGTTCATAGCTGCTTTTACTTGCGCATCTGGATCTATATCTGTTACCAAAGCCTTTACTATGTCGTATCCGTAGTTTAACATAGCTTCTTTTAATTCTCTTTGTATAGCTAAGGCTATATCATCTTTTTTCTCAAAAACGTCGTCTAATTTCATCTTTGGAACTTCTGCTCTTACTACATCAAAAATATAAGCAGTAATTTGATCGTGTGGATTTTGTAATTTGTAAAAAGCATCTTCTACCTTTTCTCTTAAAATTTGAAATTGTACAGATATTTTCATTTGTACAAAAACATCATCTTTAGTTTTGGTTTCTACCAACACATCTAATTGTTGAATTTTTAAACTAACTCTTCCGGCAATTTTATCAATTAATGGAATTTTAAAATTTAATCCTGCTTGTCTTGTCCCTACAAATTTTCCGAATCTTTCTACAATAGCGGTAGTTTGTTGTTGTACAGTAAAGATTCCTAAAACCAATATAATGATTGTAGGAATTAAAATAGGTAAGTAATCTAACATTGTTTTTTCTTTTAAAGATACTGTTTTTAAAACTAAAAAAGCCCTGAGTTTATACTCAGAGCTTTTTATATTTTGATAAGTTCAATTAAAAAATTAACCTAATTTTTTAATTGAATTTTCTATTCTTTCTAATGTATTTTCTTTACCAATCATTTCAATAATATCAAATAGGTGAGGACCTTTCATGGCACCCACAATACTTAATCTTAATGGTTGCATTACTTTTCCAAAACCTAATTCGTTACTAGTAATGTATTCCTTTACTTTTTCTTCTATGGTTGCACTATTAAAATCTTCTATATTTTTAATTACATTGGCAACTTCTTTTATTAATGGACTAGTGGTTTCTTTCCATTGTTTTTTAGCTGCTTTTTGATCATAAGAAGTAGGGTTGGCAAAATAGTAATCTGACAATTCCCATAAATCTTTAGAAAAAATTGCACGTTCTCTAACTGCTTCAATCACCTTAGTAATATAAACATCATCAAAACCTGTAACAGCTTCACTATTTAAAGCTTTAAATTCTGCCACAATTTTAGAGATATCCGTAGACATCATGTATTGTTGATTGAACCATTTTGTTTTATCTGGGCTAAATTTAGCTCCCGATTTAGAAACACGTTCAATACTAAATTCTTTACATAATTCTTCTAAAGAAAATATTTCTTGTTCTGTTCCAGGGTTCCATCCTAACAAAGCAAGCATGTTTATAAAGGCATCGTTAAAATACCCTTCTTCTTTATATCCTTTAGAAACTTCACTAGTTTCTTGATTTGTATAATTTAATGGAAATACAGGAAATCCTAATTTATCACCATCACGTTTGCTTAGTTTTCCTTTACCTACGGGTTTTAAAATTAACGGTAAGTGTGCAAATTTTGGTGCAATCCATCCAAAAGCTTCGTATAATAAACTGTGTAATGGTAAAGAAGGTAACCATTCTTCTCCACGTATTACATGACTAATTTCCATCAAATGATCATCTACAATATTTGCTAAATGATAAGTTGGCATACCGTCAGATTTAAATAAAATTTTATCATCTAAGGTATTCGTATCAATAATAATTTCACCACGAATCATATCGTCTAAAATTAATTTTTGATCTTTTGGAGTTTTAAAACGAATCACATATTTTTCTCCAGCAGCCAATTTAGCCTCAACTTCTTGTTTTGTTAAGTTGATGGAATTGTTTAAGGTTTCACGTGAAACATTGTTGTAAACAAATACTGTTTTGTTAGCTTCTGCTTGGTTACGTAATATATCTAACTCTTCAGAAGTATCAAAAGCATAATAAGCCTGATTACTTGCAACCAAGGCATCAGCATATTTTTTATATATTTCCTTTCTTTCTGATTGACGGTAAGGACCAAATTTTTCGTTTTTTCCTGGACCCTCATCAAAAGGAATTCCACACCATTCTAAAGATTCAGTAATATAGCTTTCTGCATTGGCAACATACCTAGTTTGGTCTGTGTCTTCAATTCTTAATACAAAGGTTCCGTTGTGCTTTTTAGCAAATAAGTAGTTAAACAATGCTGTTCTTACTCCTCCAATATGTAAAGGACCTGTAGGGCTTGGTGCAAATCTTACACGTACATTTTCCATGGTTACTTTTTTAGAATTTTATATTCGTTTTTATTGCTTGCAAATATACTTTATCTACGCATTAATATGATTGATATACTTTATTTTATTGTCTTTCAATCTACCAAGTTATTTATTACCTTTGCAAATCAAATTTTTACTATGATAGATTTTACTTATGAAGCTGATTTTGAATTAATTAATCCAAATCATCATGTGGAATGGATTCAGAATGCTTTACAAGAAGAGGGTTTTGAAGAAGGAGATATCAATTATATCTTTTGTGATGATGAATATCTACATAAATTAAATGTAGAATTTTTAGATCATGATACTTTAACAGATATTATTAGCTTTGATTATACGATGGGAAAATTAATTTCTGGTGATATTTTTATATCGGTAGAACGTGTGTTTGATAATGCTAAAGATTTGAATATTGATTTTAGAGATGAAATGAATCGTGTTATGATTCATGGTATTTTACATTATTGTGGTTACAAAGACAAACAACCAGATGATGTAAGAGTAATGCGAAGCAAAGAAGATTATTATATAGCAAAAATTGCTAAATAGTTCCACGTGGAACAAACGATAAAATAAGGTTGAATTTTAATTTAACTTTTAAATTGAAAATAAATATATGAGTTTATTTACAGATACATATGATGTAATTGTTGTAGGAGGGGGTCATGCAGGTTCTGAAGCTGCTGCTGCTGCTGCAAATATGGGTGCTAAAACTTTATTAGTAACCATGAGTTTACAAAACATTGCTCAAATGAGTTGTAATCCTGCTATGGGAGGAATTGCAAAAGGTCAGATAGTAAGAGAAATTGATGCATTAGGAGGGTATAGTGGAATTGTTACAGATAAAACTGCTATTCAATTTAAAATGTTAAATAAATCTAAAGGACCTGCTATGTGGAGTCCAAGAGCTCAGTCTGACAGAATGCGTTTTGCAGAAGAGTGGAGAGTGATGTTGGAACATACCGATAATCTTGATTTTTATCAGGACATGATTAAAGGTTTGGTTATTGAAGATAGAGAAATTAAAGGAGTAAAAACAGGATTAGGATTTGTTATAAAAGCTGAATCTGTAATTATTACTGCAGGAACTTTTTTAAATGGGTTAATTCATATTGGAGAAAAATCTTTTGGTGGAGGTAGGTCTGGTGAAAGTGCTTCTACTGGAATTACTGAAGATTTAGTGAAAGTTGGTTTTGAAGCAGGACGAATGAAGACGGGAACTCCTCCAAGAGTTGATGCTAGATCTTTAGATTTTTCTAAAATGATAGAACAACCAGGTGATGAGAATCCTGAGAAATTTTCTTATTTGCCTACTACAAAACCTTTAGTAGAACAACGTTCTTGTTATATGAGTTACACTTCTCAGGAAGTGCACGATTTGTTGCGTAGTGGTTTTGATAGGTCTCCAATGTTTAATGGTAGAATTCAATCTACAGGTCCACGTTATTGTCCTTCTATTGAAGATAAAATTGATCGTTTTGCAACTAAGGATAAACATCAAATTTTTGTAGAACCGGAAGGTTGGAATACAGTAGAAATTTATGTAAATGGTTTTTCTACTTCTTTACCAGAAGATGTTCAAGATAAAGCTTTGCGTAAAGTTGCTGGGTTTGAAAATGTAAAATTCTTGCGTTATGGATATGCAATTGAGTATGATTATTTTCCACCAACACAATTAACACATTCTTTAGAAACTAAATTGGTTAAGAATTTGTTTTTTGCTGGACAAATTAATGGTACTACAGGTTATGAAGAAGCTGGTGCACAAGGATTAATGGCTGGTATAAATGCAGCTTTAAAAGTTCAAAAAAGACCTCCTTTTATTTTAAAAAGAGACGAAGCTTATATTGGAGTTTTAATAGATGATTTAATTACAAAAGGAACAGAAGAACCTTATAGAATGTTTACTTCTAGAGCTGAATATAGAACTCTATTGCGTCAAGATAATGCAGATATTAGATTAACTCCATTATCTAATGCAATTGGTTTAGCTTCTGATGAACGTTTAGAAAGAGTAAAAGAAAAGGTTAGGAAATCTGATTTGTTGGTTGAGTTTTTAGAACAAACAAGTATTAAACCAGGAGATGTAAATCCTATTCTTGAAGAAAAAGGATCTGCCGTAATTAACCAATCTGTTAAAATGTATAAGGTAGCATCTAGACCTCAAATAGATTTTAATGATGTTGTAAGGTTCCCTGGAGTTGCTGATTTTATTAAAGAGCACGATATGGATTCTGAAGTTTTAGAACAAGCAGAGGTTAAAGTAAAATATGCGGGTTATATAGAGAAAGAAAAGAATAATGCAGATAAACTACAACGTTTAGAAAATATATCTATTCCTAAGAGTTTTGATTATTATAAAGTAAAATCTTTGTCTACAGAAGCGCAGCAAAAATTAACTAAAATTCAGCCTGTAACAATATCACAAGCGAGTAGAATTAGTGGTGTTTCACCATCAGATGTTTCTGTTTTGTTGGTTTATATGGGAAGATAAAAAATAGCGTTCCACGTGGAACAAATAGAGAATTTAAAAAAGAGGATGTGAATTAACATCCTCTTTTTTTGTTTTACATAATTACAAAATAAATATAAATTTTAGTTTTAATGATGATTTCTTTCCGTTGAAAAATGGATTAAAGTATCTTTGTGTGGCTGTCTATATTTGATATTGTTATTTTATTAAGATGGTTTTGTAAAATAGAATTTAGTTTTAAAATTTTTACCTAGAAAATGGCTTTAAAAACATATATAAAAACCAAAGATTTTTCAGTTTCAAAAGAAAATTTTGAATTGTTATTAGATGATCGTATCGATTTACTAATTACTAATCCTAGACCTAAAAAAGAAAATTTAGGAAAGTATTACGAAACAGAAAATTATATTTCTCATACCGATAGTAATAAAACAATTACGGAAATTGTATACAATAAGGTTAAGAAATATGCTTTGCAAAAAAAGTTAGAGCTTTTAAATTCTTTTTCTGTAGAAGAAAAAAAGGTTTTAGATATTGGTTGTGGAACTGGAGATTTTTTAAAAATATGTCAGCAAGCAGGATGGAAGGTAACTGGAATAGAACCTAGTGAAAAAGCAAGGGAAAAAGCTTTTGAAAAATTAGAAGATCGTACTTATATCTATTCAAATATTCATGCTTTTTTTGATGATGATTTTGCAGCAACTGAAAAAGATTTAGATTACAAACAAAGTTATAGACAAACAAAGTTATATCATCATTCAGATCACGAAACTAAAAATGTAGAAAAAGAAGTTTTAAAATTTGAAGATGAAAATGTAGAGAAAGAAAGCAATCCATATTTATTTGATGTAATTACCATGTGGCATTCTTTAGAGCATGTTCACGATTTGGATATGTATATTTATAGATTAAAACAATTGTTAAAACCAGATGGAGTTTTGGTAATTGCGGTTCCAAATTATAAAAGTTACGATGCAGAGCTTTATAAAGAATATTGGGCTGCTTATGATACCCCAAGACATTTGTGGCATTTTTCTCAAACTGCAATGAATAGATTGTTTGCAACAGAATTAATAAAAGTAATAAAAACACTTCCGATGAAGTTTGATGCTTTTTATGTTTCTTTATTAAGTGAACAATACAAAACAGGTAAAAAGAATTTTATCAAAGCAATTATTAACGGATATAGGTCAAATAAAAAAGCAAAACAAACAGGAGAGTATTCTTCTTTAATATATCTACTAAAAAACATGAAAAATGAATAATTAATCGTTTTAAGCTGTGTTAAGTGCGTTTGCTATATAAATGTATTATTAAATAAACAAAGCCTCTTAAATTAACTTTAAGAGGCTTTGTTTTTAGTTGTATTATTTATTGTTATATAAAAATCAATAAATAATATTTATAGTGATTAATTTTTTATTGAATTTGTAGATACCATCCTAAAATGGTTACAATTAAATAGATTCCTAAATTGGCTGCTCCTTGAAAATCTCCAGCAATTCTTTGTCCAACTAAAAGAATTAAAATGTTAATGGTACATATTTGATATACTAGAATTTCAGAAATCAGAATAAAATCAAAAAAGATACTACTAATAGCAATTAACAAAAATAGAGTAGTAATGCTATTTGTAAAAACTAAAAACCACCAAAATAAGTTTCCAAGTTTGTTGTTTTTTAAATGATGACCTAAAAACTCTGAATATCCTTTTTTATCTTTTAATTTTTCAAAAAGAGAATATGAAAACGAAATGAACAAAAAAGATAGAATAGCTAAAATCATTATATTTTAATTTTAGGCAAAGTTGCTTAAAAATTAAACCCCTTGCAAACTTTTAGATTGTAAGGGGTTTTTGATTAGTTACTGTTGTTTTCTTTTAAAAACTGACGTAAATCTTGATCACTTTTTATTGTTTTAGGAATACCATTGTTGTCTTCTAATATAAATGGGTATTGAAATGATTCTGGAATATTTTCTTCACTCATAATTTAGAATATTTTAGAAAGAGAATTATTTTTTTCTCTTTTTTGTTTCTTTTAAATATGCCTCAAGTTCATCTTCACTAGATAATTCGGTAACAGTTCCTTTTTTATCTTCTACAGATATAGGAAATTCAAATACAGGTCTAGTGTTTTCTTCTAAAGAATCCATGTATAATTTCATAGCATCTTTGTCTGTAATTTCGGTAGTAGTTTCATCTGTGTTTATTAATGTAACAGGATATACTAATTTAAAAGGAGCTCTTTTTACAGAGGGTTTGTTATTGTTTCTACCTTTTTTTTCTTGAAGGTAAGCTTCAAGAGCTTCTTCATCACTAACTTCTGTTATAGTTCCTTCTTTATCTTTTACAGATATAGGAAATTGAAAAGTAGGTTTAGTACCTTCTTCCAAAGTTTCTATATAAGCTTTCATAGCTTCTTTATCTGTAATTTCGGTGGTAGTTTCATCAGTATTAATTACTGTTACGGGATATAAAATTCCTAAGTGAGCTTTTCTGTGTGTTCGTTTACCAATTAATGCTTTTAACTCTTTAATAGAGTTTATAATTACGGTTTCTCCATCTACTGTAATTTCAATTGGAAATTCAATTTTTGGTCTGTTAGACTGTTTGTTGTAATCTTCCAATTCTTCATCAGAGCTAATAGTTTCATTAGTATCATCACTATTTACGGTTGTAATAGGATAGCTAATACTTAATGTTTCTATAATAGATGTTAAATCGTCTTGAGTAAGTTCATCAGTAGCTTGAGAAGTTGTTATTTCATCACTTTCAATCTTAGAACTACTGTTTTGGCAGCTAATAAATAAAAATGATGCTGCTACAATTCCTAAAATAGATTTTGTGTATTTCATGATATAGTTTTTTAGATTTATACTACTTAAACAGCTGTTTATTAAAATACCCTACCATAATTTAAGAAAAAATTAAATAATTGTAATTGTTTTTGGAGTTTAGATAGGTTTAAATAATTTATATTTAAAATATTAAATAGAAAATATGTTAAAAGAACCTTCCGTTTGTGAAGCTAAAATATATGAAGCTCTCTATAAAAAATATAGCAAATCTCTTTATAGCTTTATGTATTATAAATGTGGAGATCAAGATAGAGCAGAAGATTTAGTTCAAGAAGCCTTTATTAAACTTTGGGATAATTGTGCCAAAGTTATTTTTGAAAAAGCTAAGTCTTATTTATATACCATTGCTAATAATCAATTTTTAAATGAAGTTGCACACTTTAGAGTAAAGTTAAAATACCAGCAACATTCTGGAAAAGAAGATAGTAATATTGAATCTCCTGATTTTATTTTAGAAGAAAAAGAATTTATGGTAAAGCTTCAAAAAGCGTTAGATGATTTAACAGCTGGAGAAAGAGAAGTGTTTTTATTGAATAGAATAGAAGGAAAAAAATATAGAGAAATTGCTGAGATGTTAGAGATATCTGTAAAAGCTGTAGAAAAAAGAATGCATGGTGCTTTGTTAAAGCTAAGACAAAGTATAGATAAAAAAATATAAAATTCTACAAATCAAAAATTTACAAGCTATTTAAGGTAGGGTATTTAAATAGTTAATGGTTATAGATAGAAATAGACCAAACTAATGAAACAAGATTATAAAAACGATGATACTTACTTAGCAAGATGGCTTAATAATGAGTTGTCTGATGCTGAGTTGGCAGATTTTAAAAAGTCTGAAGAGTATGCATTGTATCAAAAAATAGCCGATAAAAGTACGGAGTTTACAATTCCATCTTTTAATCAAGAAAAAGTTTTAGAGCAAATACAAAGCAAACTAAAAGACCGTAAAACAAAGGTTCGTAAGTTTATTCCTACTTGGGTATATGCTACTGCAGCTGCTGTTTTAGTTTTGGTAGGATTAACATTTTTCTTTAATCAAGAGACTAGTTTTACATCTTCTGTAGGACAACAATTAGCTTATGTTTTACCTGATGGATCTGAAGTGCAATTAAACGGAAATTCTTCTGTGTCGTTTAATAAAAAACAATGGGATAAAGGGAATAGAACTTTAGACTTAGAGGGAGAAGGATATTTTAAAGTTAAAAAAGGATCTACTTTTTCTGTGGCTACAGAAGAGGGAACGGTTACTGTTTTAGGTACGCAATTTAATGTTCAAACAGTAGATAATTATTTGGCTGTAGAATGTTACGAAGGAAAAGTAAACGTTAAAAACAATAAGTTTGAATTTATTTTAACTCCCGGAAAAGGAGTTCAGTTTTTAAAAAATCAAAAAAAATCTTATAATATTTCGGTGTCAGAACCTAATTGGTTGTTACATAATTATCAATACAACGGAGTGCCTTTACGTGTTGTTTTTAAAGATTTAGAAAATGTTTATAAGGTTCGTATTATAAATAAAGATGTAGATTTAGTACAAAAATATTCAGGAGTACTTGTAAAAAATAACTTAGATAAAGCTTTAAAGGTAATTTGTAAGTCTATGAATATTACCTACACAACTAAAGATAAAGTAGTAACTATTAGCCAATAAAATGAATAAACTCTTTTGGTTCTTTTACTTAGTAACAGCTATTGTTTTTTCTCAAGAAAAAACAAGTTTAAAAAAGGTTTTAAACACGCTGTCTAATAAATACCAAATAGCGTTTTCTTATGATGAAAATCAAATACAAAAATTCACATCTATTTTAGTTGATGAATCTGAAATTCTAGAATATCAATTGGTTTCTATTTCTAATCAAACGCAATTGATTTTTGAGAAAATTGATGCTAAAAATTACATTCTTAGATTACCAACAAGCTCTAAAACTTCTGTTTGTGGAACTATTGTTAGTGCAAAAAACAATCAAAAATTATCGTTTGTAACCGTTTCTTGTAATGGCAAAACGGTGTATACAAATTCACAAGGCTATTTTGAGTTAAAAGACGTTTTGTCTGATGGTTTTATTACCATAAGTTCTTTAGAATATCAATCTAAAACAGTTGCTATAGCTTCTTTTGGTAAAGATTGCATTGCTATTTCTTTAAATGATGAAGTTAATTATTTAAACGAAATAGTAATTACCGATTATTTAACCAGAGGATTTTCTAAAAAAAAGGATGGAAGTATTGTTTTAGATCCTAAAAAGTTAGGGATTTTACCCGGGGTGATAGAACCAGATGTTTTACAAACTTTACAATTAATTCCAGGAGTACAAAGTCCTGACGAAACAGCTTCGGGAATTCATATTAGAGGAAGTACTCCTGATCAAAATTTAGTGGTTTTTGATGGAATGAAAATGTATCATTTCTCTCACTTTTTTGGATTGATATCTGCTTTTAATCCCTACATCACTAACAATGTAAAACTATACAGATCGGGAACTCATGCAAAATACGGAAACAACGTTGGTGGCGTGTTAGATATTAGTATAGATACTACGGTTCCTAAAAAAACAAACATAGGTTTTGGAAGTACTTTTACCCATGCAGATTTTTATATAAAAACACCATTGTTTACAAATAAAGTAGGATTGGTTTTTTCTGCCAGAAGATCTATTACAGATTTAGTAAATAGTATCACTTTTCAAAAATATTCAGAGGTTGTTTTTCAAAACAGCAGAATATCTGATGGATTAGAAGACAATAATTTAAAAGTTATAAATGCTAAAAACGATTTTTATTATGAAGACTATCATACTAAAATAATTGTTCAGCCAAATGCAAAAAACAAATTGTCTTTTAGTTATTTATACAATGTAAACGATTTAAATTTTACGGGAACTACTACTTTAATTAGAGAAGGTTTTCAAGATGATATTCGTGTAAAAAACACAGGTTTTAGAGCCGATTGGAAATACGGTTTGTCAAAAAATGGAAGTCATCAAATAGCTTACAGTTCAACCAATTTTAATAAAAATTATCAAGGATCTAGAACTACAACTTTAAGAAATGGAAATGAAGAAGTAGCTTCTTTTGGAAAAGATAATCAAGTTATAGAAAACAGTTTAGAGTATATTTTTGAAAAAGAAACCAAAAAACATAATAAATGGCAATTAGGCTATCAGTTTAGTAATTACAATGTGGGGTATAATTTTTACAGAAATACTCCTGATATTACTAATGGAATAAATGATATTATTCAGGGACAAACTAAAAACTATGCACTTTTTACAGAATATCAATTCAGAAATAGCAAACAATGGTTAGTTAATCTAGGTTTAAGATTTCAAAGTTTTGATAAAATTGATGATCATTATTTGGAGCCTAGGCTAAATATAAACTACAAAGTAAATAAAGCCTTAAGTTTTAAATTTTCTACTGAGTTAAAGCATCAATCTATGAGTCAGGTTGTAGATTTTAGAAGTGATGGTTTAGGTGGATTATTCGATCGTTTTTGGGCTCTTTCTGATGGAGGAGAATTTCCAGTATTACAAAGTATTCAAACAAGTATTGGAACAGATTATCAAAAAAATAATTGGACTATAGATTTAGATTTTTATAAAAAAAAGGTAAATGGAGTTTTGTTATTGATTGATGAAAATATAAAATCTAGAAAATATTTTAGTGGAAGCAATACTGTATTAGGAATGGATGTTTTGGTAAAAAGAACATGGAATAATTACAATACTTGGGTTAGTTATTCTTTGTCTAAAAGTCAATACTTATTTAATAAACTCAACAACTCTAAAAAGTTTGATGGTTCTTATGATGCACCACACAATCTTATTTGGTCTCATAATTATAGTTACAAACAGTTGGAATTTTCTTTAGGATGGAGATTTAGATCTGGAATACCTTATACTATTAAAACAGCTGTTGAAAAAAACAATCAAGAAGGACTTAGAGTAGATTTTGAAAATTTAAATACAGAAAGATTACCTAATTATCAAAGGTTAGATTTTTCTACATCCTATAAATTTTATGTAAACAGGACTCCTAAAATAAAAGGAGTTTTTGGAATTACATTCCAGAATCTTATAAACAAGAAAAATATTTTAAACCGAGATTACGAAATAGAAACTGTAATTATAGGAAAAGGATCTAGTAGAGAAGAAAAAGAAGTTTTAGTAGAAACAGACAGATTATCTATGGGCTTTGTTCCTAATGCTGTTTTTAGAATTAACTTTTAAAAAAAAGCCCTACGCGTTAAATATACCCCTATATTTTGCGTAGAGCTAAAATGGTATCACCCTTTCATAACCCTTTTATTTTATAGTAATAAGTTTAGATTTTACTTAAATAACCTAGAATTATTAATTACAAATAAACCATATTTTAGATTCACTAATAGATCAAGATTAATCATTAATCAATCAAAATTAAAACATAAATCAGTCATATTGTTTTAATACATATATCTTTGAACCAAGAATATATAAGGTATGATGTATAAAAAACTACTAAGCTTAAGAAGGTTCTTTACCACTAAAGAAATGTCTAAAACAAAGCTTAAAAGAATTAATTTATTGCTGTTGTTTTCGTTAGTGTGGATTCTTCAAGCTATTATTTCTGTTTTTTTTGCCGTTTTGGGTAATGATTCTGAATTAATGATTAAGGGGCATATTTTTAATATTGTATCAGTCTCGGCTATTTTATTTTTACTGTATAAAAAAAAGTATGAAATAGCATCTGTTTTATTTATGCTTTTAGTAGTGTTAACAGTATTATTGTTTACCAATTTTATAGCACCAAGGGCTTACGGAGAATATCATTATTTACATATTTCTTTATTAATGCTTGTGTTAACAGATAATAAAATACTTATTTATAGTAGTTTTATTATTTCTTATATAGGTTTTGCTCTCCCAAATAAAATTTTAGGAATTTATCCAGAAACTTATTTTGCAGATCCTTTTTCTAGTTTTATTTTCTTTTTAGTTACTTTTTTATTGGTCTATTTTTTTAAAGTAAACAATCTTAAAAACGAAAAACTATTAGAAGAAAAACAACATGAATTAGAAGCTTTAAATAATTTTCAATCTCAATTTTTTATTAATATTTCTCACGAAATAAGAACACCTTTAACTTTAATAAAAGGAGAAGTAGATAAGTTAAAAGAAATTCCATCAGCCAATAGAATAGAGCAAAAATTAAACAATCAAATAGACAGAATTAAAAACATTGTTGATGATGTTATAGATCTTTCTAAAATGGATAATACATCGTTTAAACTAAACTTAAAAACGATTGATTTAAAAGAGTTGGTTTCTAAAGTATTTGTGTCTTTTCAGCCTTTATTTTATCAAAAAAACATTACGTTTAAGTGTATACATTCTTCAGAAAACTATTTTATTACTGCTGATGAAGTTTATTTAGAAAGAGCCATTAATAATCTGGTTTTAAATGCCTACAAATATACCGAGATTAACGGAGTTGTTAGTTTAAAAATAGCCATAGAAAACAATCAAGTATTATTTATAATTACCGATTCTGGAATTGGAATTCCTAAACAAGAAATAAATAAAATTTTTGATAGATTTTATCAGGTAGATAATGATATTAACAAATCTGGAGGAAGTGGTGTAGGACTTAGCTTTAGTAAAGAAATTATAGAATTACACAAAGCAAAAATAGAAGTAAATAGTCAACCAAATATAGGAACTACTATTCAGTTGTTTTTTCCGTTTGCAAATGGATATGTAAAAGATAATTTTATAACTGAAACCAATCCTGAAGAACAAAAAAATAGACAACTATCAAAAGTAAAAAGTAGCACAAAAAAAGTGTTGATTGTAGATGACTCATATGAGATGAGAAAATATTTAAAAGAAATACTTTTTGAGTACACATGTATAGAGGCTGTAGATGGTTTGGAGGCATTATCTCTATTAAAAAAGCCGAATACTATAGATCTTGTAATAAGTGACTATATGATGCCTAAAATGAATGGGCTAGAATTGTTAAAAAATATAAAACTACTACCACAAAATTGTCCGGTTTTAATGTTAACAGCAAGAACAGACTATAAAAGTAAGTTAGAAGTTTTAAAACTAGGTGTAACCGATTATTTGCACAAGCCTTTTGAAAAAGAGGAATTGTTAATTAGGGTTAAAAATATTTTAAAACAAGAAAGTAAAAAAGTCAAGTTTTTACTAAAAGAAGAAATTCCAGAATCCGAAGTAAAAGCCAACAGTGCTTGGATAGAAAAATTAAAAACTTATATTAAAGAACATTGTTCTAATCCAAAACTAAATCAAGAAGAAATAGCAGAAAATTTTAATTTATCTAAAAGCTCTTTTTATAGAAAAGTAAAAATGGAAACAGGTTTAACACCTAACGGATACATTACAGAAATAAAATTACAAGAAGCTAGAAATATAGTAGAAAGTAATCATCAAATAACATTAAAAGAACTAGCCTATAAGGTAGGTTATTTACACACATCTTATTTTGTGACTAAATATGAAAAAAGATTTGGAAAGCATCCATTAAATAAATAGCTTATTTAAAAGATCTATTTGTTAGTATAGAGTATAAATATTTTTTATTACAGTTTGCACATTTGTATGCAGTAATAAGTAAAATAGAATGATACGCTTTTCTCTTTCTACTTTTATATCTTCTTCTAGATCCGCAACTCGGACATTTTTTTTTAGGAAGCCTCATACAATAATTTACGTAAAATTTAATATTGTCGTATCCATAGCACAAACAAAAATAATAATTAAAAAGCTAATAAATGTTAACTTATTGAAAATTAAATATTTTCTTCTTTAGTGTGTAACAGCCTAGTAAGTTTTATAGAAGTGTCTAATAATACTAGTTTTGCATTTCCATTTCGTTCAATATGGTAAATAGCATCGTTTAATTCATTATTTATAGATTCTATGTTTCCTCCATGAATAAAAGGAGCAAATTTATCAATGGTAAAACCACTAGTTTCAGGTTGCATAAATACCAAATCTTTGGCACCATAATTAAATAACAAAGCTTGTCTAAAAAATTGCAAACAAAAAGTTAAGAACTGTTTTTGTTTTTCACGTCCCATGGCTGCAATAGTGTCAGACCACTGAATTAAATCTTGAATTACACTTGCATTTCCTCTTGCCTTAAAAGCAGCTCTAACCCAAATAATAAATAATTGTTCAAACTCTAAGTCGTTTCCTTCTTTTTTAAGAAGTTCTAAAGCTTTTTTATAACTCCCTTCAGCCCTGTGCGCTATTTTTTGTGCTTCTGCCGGAAAAGAATTTTGATTTTCTATTAAAGCCTCCGCAATATTTTCTTCACTAAGCAAAGGAAATTCTAGTAGCTGACAACGAGAAAGAATGGTGTTAATTAACAATTCTTTTTGTTCCACCACCAATATAAAAATGGTTTTAGCAGGCGGTTCTTCTATTAACTTTAACAATTTATTGGCAGCAGCATTGTTCATTTTTTCGGCCATCCAAATAATCATAATTTTGTAACCACCCTCGTAAGCTTTTAACTTTAAAGATTTTACAATTTCTTCGGCCTCATCAACTCCAATTTGTCCTTGTTTGTTCTCTATACCTAAATGCTGGTACCATTGAAACAAACTACCATAAGGTTGTTCTTTTACAAAAGATCTCCAATCTTCTAAAAACAAATTACTTACCGGATGTTTTTTAACTTTATCATTTACAGCAGTAGGAAAAGAAAAATGTAAATCCGGATGTTGTAATTTTTCTATTTTAAGATTACACGTTTCGTTGTTGTTGCAAAGAATATATTGTGCATAGGCAATAGCCATAGCTAAAGTTCCAACACCTTCTTTACCCACAAAAAGTTGAGCATGTGCAATTCTACCATTATCAACCGTAGTTTTTAAATGATTGATAAGATGTTTCTGACCTATAATTTTGTTAAAAAGCATAAGCAAATATACTAGATTCTAATTTCTTTTAGTAAAGATGTAGCTGCTTTAAAACAATTAATATTCTAACTTAATAACTAATACTTTTTATTTTTTAAGGATTAAAAATGATCCAATAATATTAGAAAAAGTAAAACAGTAGTGTAATCTATATTTCTAGGTTTAAAAAACATTAAATAAGCTCTGTTTTTTAACATTTATAGTCCCTTTTTTATAATTATTATAACGTTTTAGTTAATTTACCAGCTAAGTAATTTTATAAAAACTTACAAGTGTTATATTTGTAATCAATCAACTTAGATTTGACAATATGAAAACAATTAAAGATTTTAATTTTCAAGGTAAAAAGGCCTTAGTAAGAGTAGACTTTAACGTTCCGTTGGATGCGGATTTTAACGTAACAGATACAACAAGATTAAAGGCTGCTAAGCCAACAATTATTAAAATATTAGAGGACGGTGGTTCTGCAGTTTTAATGTCTCACTTAGGACGTCCAAAAGGAGTAGATGCTCAATTTTCTTTAAAGCACATTGTTAAAACAGCTTCTGAAATTTTAGGAGTAGAAGTTAAGTTTGTACCAGCTACTGTTGGTGCCGAAGCTGAAGCTGCTGTTGCTGCCTTAGAGCCAGGAGAAGTATTGTTATTAGAAAACTTACGTTTCTTTGCAGAAGAAACTAAAGGTGATTTAGCATTCTCTGAGCAATTATCTAAGTTAGGAGATGTTTATGTAAACGATGCTTTTGGTACAGCACACCGTGCACACGCATCTACAACTATTGTAGCACAATTTTTCCAAGATAAATTAGCCGGTTTTGTAATAGAAGCTGAGTTAGTAAATGCTGATAAAGTATTAAAAGGAGGAGTTAAACCTGTAACTGCTATTATGGGAGGAGCTAAAGTTTCTGATAAAATTTTAATTATCGAGAAATTATTAGACGTTGCTGATAACATTATTATTGGTGGAGGTATGTCTTACACTTTTGCAAAAGCAGAAGGTGGTAGCATTGGAAACTCTTTATGTCAAAATGATTTATTAGACTACGTTTTAGAGTTAGAAGCAAAAGCAAAAGCAAAAGGAGTAAAATTAATTTTCCCTATTGATAACTTATTAGGAGATGCTTTTTCTAATGATGCAAACACACAAGTAGTATTAAGAGGACAAATTCCTGATGGATGGGAAGGATTTGATATTGGACCACAAACTATTGAATTATTCTCTAAGATTATTAAAGAATCTAAGACTGTAATTTGGAATGGACCAATGGGTGTATCAGAAATTCCTTTATACGCTACAGGAACTATAGAAGTTGCTAAAGCGGTAAAAGAAGCTACAGAAGGTGGAGCTTTCTCTTTAATTGGAGGTGGAGATTCTGCTGCTGCAATTAACAATTTAGGTTTTGGAGACGATGTATCTTATGTATCTACAGGTGGTGGAGCATTGTTAGAGTACATGGAAGGAAAAGAATTACCTGGAATTGCTGCTTTAAGAGCATAAATAAAATGTCTTTATATAATAAAAAGCTCCTGAATTGGACAGCACCCCAAAAGTTGGACGGTTAATAATAAACTAATTAGAATAATGAGCTCGATATTTTATCGGGCTCATTCCTTTTAGTCTCCCTGATATTCTATCATTATTATAATAGCTAATATAGTTTTTAATCTCACTTTCTAATTGCTCAATAGAATTATATTTTTTTGGATA